>JBFMDN010000028.1:0-68124 GCA_040753915.1 Thermodesulfobacteriota bacterium
GAAAGGAAGGAGCCCTTGTGCCATAATCACGTCACCTCGTTGGTGATAGAATCGTTTTCACAAAAGCATTCTATCTTCTTGATCTCTCAAGAACAACGAGGTTTTTCACTTTTTTTGACCCGCGATCTAGGCCACAGTTGTAGGGGCAGGTTTCAGAAAATGTCTCAAAACTCGCGACACACCAAAACTCGTAGCACGATTGAGCGTCGATGCGTGGAATGGCACCCTCACCCCAACCCTCTCCCTCTGGGAGAGGGAGCCGGAAGAATCCCCTCTCCCCCGCTTCGGGGGAGAGGGTCAGGGTGAGGGGGTGTGCCACGATTATCACGGACTGCCGGCTTTTGAGACGCTTTCTTCAAACCTGCCCTGTATTGAGACACGCTCTGAACCCGCGCTGCCCTACAAGAAGCTGGCGTAAATACGTACCCATGTTTCCGGGCCTTCGGAGCCTGCACAGGGGCATGCAGTCCTCGATACGGCAGACAGACGATCGTGAAGCACCGGAATTGCCGTATCACGACGAGGGTAGACAAGAAAAGGCCCTTAGTGACCAGTGTTGCCATCGTGTCAGTGGAGATCGGCCTGTAGGGGTGCTTCGAGAAGCGGCCCGATTTCGGGCTCACGAACAGCGCCTCCAGTAACGTCTCTTGATTCAGGCATACTGCCCGATTGTGAGACAGTTTCTCACCCCCTTGCGAGCCTGCCTCATCATTCCGGAGACTTGCCGATAACAACGTCTATGGTTTGATTTTGATTTCCTCGGATTACGGTCATTTTGAGGACGTCGCCCGGCTTCGCGCCAGCAACTATCTGAGAGAGATGGCGACCGTTGCGGACCGGATGTCCGTCGGCCTCGAGTATTATGTCCCCCTTACGCAATCCGGAATTATAGGCTGGAGTCGAGCTGAGGACTTCATCTACAACGGTGCCGCGTTGAGACCCAAGTCCCAATTCTCGTGCCTGCTCGCTGGTCACATCATCAACGTAAATCCCGAGCCAACCTCGTATCGGGAGATCCACGCTTCCCCTGGACTTGATTAATTCCCTAATATAATTGGCTGGAATCGAAAACCCGATTCCTCGGCCCGCCGCGATTATAGCAGTATTCACGCCGATGACCTCACCGGCCATGTTGAACAGAGGACCGCCGGAATTACCGGGATTTATGGATGCATCGGTTTGAATGAAATTGTCGTGAGCTCCCAGCCCTATGAAACGGCCCTTACCACTGACGATCCCCACGGTCACAGTCCTGCCCAACCCGAAAGGGTTTCCAACTGCCAAGACCCATTCTCCCACTTGAACGGAATCGGAATCGCCTATCTTGGCTCTAGAAACTTTCTGCGGGCTGTTAATCTTGATGAGAGCCAGGTCCACGTTCGGATGAATGGCCACGGGCTTGGCGGAAAACACCTTTCCCGAAGAGACCGTGACAAGGATTTTGCTCGCTCCCTCCACAACGTGGGCGTTGGTCACAATATGACCGTCTGAATCGCAGAAGAACCCGCTCCCCAAACTGTCTGTCTGGAATCGATCCCGCAGCCGATTTGGATCTTCACCTCTCCCCGGTCGAGATCGAAATAGAGGCGGCGGCGCAGTAGAGCTCTTTTGTACAATGTCACGCTCGATGGAAATATTCACAACCGCCGGAGTCAGCTCTCGGATGAGGTCTATCAAATCGGGACAGGCATTCTTGAGAGCACGCTTTGCAGCAACTTCGTTCCCCCATGCTGTGCAATTAAATCCCACGAGGCAGAGAATAGCCACAGTGAGGAAAAAGAGGGGGAGCCTCAAACGTTGAGCCGGACCGTCCATAGACCTGTCCTTCGGTTTGTAGTTTGGATCTCTCTCTATCAGCGTAAATCCGGCGTGTCAACCGAAAGATCGGTCCATTCCCGCTGCCGTGAGTCATTGAATATGCGCGTCATTCATGATGGTGTTTGCACGAGTTTCTGTGCGCGTCATTTGCCCAAGGTGAGCAACAGCTCTCGTACAACCTTCGCGGCCGTAATGCTCCCGACATCCGAAGGATCAAGGCCCGGATTCAATTCTACCACGTCCGCGCCTATCAAAGGCACAGATTTTAGCACGGGAAGGAGACGCTGAAAATCCTCGTAAAACCATCCCCCTGGCTCAGGATTTCCTGTAGCGGGAAAGCAAGCGGGATCCAGAACATCAAGATCTACGGACAGATACACTGGCGCCCCTGCGATTTTCCTCCTCAGGTTCTTTTCCGAGCCAGCCATCCATTGGAGCAGAGTGTGATGCTGACGCATCCAAGCAAACTCTTCCCGGGTTCCAGAGCGAATTCCCAGTTGAATCAGTCGGTTCGGTCCTATTATTTCACTAACCCGCCTCATCACCGTGGCATGATTCGTACGATTCCCTTCGTACGAGTCACGCAGATCGCTGTGAGCATCGAGATGCAGTACCACAAAGTTCTGTACTCTTTCAGCGAGTGCTTGGACGATTGGAAGTGTAATCGTATGCTCCCCTCCCAGGCAAAGAGGCAGTCCTCCGAGTCCTAGAATATGGGCGACCGTCTCTTTGATGCTTTGTAATGCTTCGTCCACGGCGCACCCAGCTAGATCCACGTCCCCGACATCCGCGAATGGAAAATCCTCGAGGTCCTCGTCCAAGAAGGGGGAATACGTTTCTATCGAATCGGAAACCATGCGAATCCGACAGGGGGAGTCCCCCGTTCCTGACCGAAAGGTAGCCGTCATGTCGAGGGGACAGCCCAACAATGCGGGCTTTCCGGGAAGCACTATCGAAGAAGCGGACCCGAGAAACGGGGCAGCATTTGCCGTCACACCACTCTCCTTCCAAACACGTTTTTTTCGTTTACGCTTGCAGCCAAGCCCTATATTCTGTTTCTAACACGGAATTCACGGGACCAGAATCCCCATGGGTCCTCTCGAGTCTTCCGGCATTTCTACGGTTCTCTGATAGTGATAGAAACGGGTCTTGTACCACACGTTAGGGAGGTCGTATACTGCCACACACTGAATATGCGCGACATTAATCCCGGTTGGATACACGTTGAGAAATGCTTCAATTAGAGCCCAACTTGCCTTCAATTGCTGCAAGTCGACGGTCTATGGAATCGAGCCGCTTCAGTATTCTCTCGATCAGAAACACGTGCTTCGGTGCTTCCTTTGGTTCGGGGGCATCTCCCGGAGCGGATTCCATACTATCGTCTTCGGGAGGCATCTCTAATTCGCCGACATCGGAGAGGAGAGTCTCACGTTGAGGCTGGGCTTCGACCGCTTGCGTTGTCGGGTATTCCACGGGCGCCTGTGCGACTTGCTGAGGTTCAGCTTCTGCGGGTGGAGGCTCTTCGGCCGTTTCCTGTTGTTCCGCAGCGAGAGATCTCACTATTTCCGAGGGTGGAAGGTCTTCCTGGGAAGGCCCTCTCGCGCTAACCTCCTGCTCCTGCTGCTGCGGCTGTCTTGGGGTAAGCGCGGTTCCCTTGAAGAAATCGTTGAATTCTTCCTTGGTTATATCACCGCTACGATAGAGCGGTAATAGCATTATGGCCAATTCTTCATCAGAGGTTCTGAATCTCTTTATGATCTCTGACTTCATCGTTCCCCCCAGGATAAGCTCCATCAATTCCTGAGGGCTGGTCTGATCTTTTAGCTTGGCCATGATATATTCTCCTCAAGGCTATGAGGCTGTTGCATAATCTTCCGGTTTGCAGAACCTTCTTGAAGTGCTAATTATAGTAATTAAATCGTTGAACATCAAGCAAAAACCGTGTATGGACGTATCCGCCTACGCATTCGAGGACAATCCCCCTTGGCCCTTTCTCTGAAAAAAGGGGGAAAGTAGCGACGCCCTGTGGAAATGCTCAAAGGTTGGAGAAATTGGGAGCAAATCCAAAAAGGGCAGCCAAATCCGAGGAGGAATCCATGATTTCGGGTACGTATCGGGCCATCATTTCATCCGATTGGAGTGAATGCCTATCGCCAAACGGACCTTTCGATCCAATTTCATTTCTCTACCCAGATCTCAAGTCCGATCTTGCCAGAGTCTTTAGCCAGTACACCGGCAACCTCATTTCGCTCGACGGAGCGATTTCACAAATCAAGACGATATTGCCTGCACCTCTTACCAGCGACCAGATGGACGAGTACCTCGAGGCCGCGTTTCAGACATACCTCGGCGTTCCCGATTTAATTCAGTGGTGCCTCGATCGAGACATTCTGTTCATGATAAATTCCACCGGCACCCACGGCTACTTTGAGAGAGCCCAGGCCAAGGGGCTCCTTCCCGTCGTGCCAGTGGTCTCTGCCAATCCTCTGGTTATGTTCAATGCAGACAAACAGCGATATTTCGTCAACGAAATCGAAGACAAACCCAAGAACACCGAGGCGGTTCTTCGATCGCTAAATCTTCCGCCGGCGAAGCTTGTCGTCATCGGCGACAGCGGGGGGGATGGTCCCCATTTTCACTGGGCAGCTCAAATTGGAGGACATCCGATAGCTTCCATGGCTAAGCACTCTCTCGTCCAATATTGTGCGGATAGAAGCGTGGTCATTCCTTCGTACTTTGGCCTTAGATACGGGCCGGGAGAATCGAGGGATATAGCCGAAGAAATGAAGATCGATTTCCGAGATCTGAAAGAGATCCTCCTGGGACTCCTCGGACTGTAATTCTCAACACCAATCTGCATCAGAGAGCGATCTCTTGAACAGAAGGTCGAACGCCATGAGACTGATTGTCACCACATGTGCCGTCCTGTTCTTGATAGTACAGGGCGGTAGCCTCGTCGCCGGGGAATTCGGTTTGGCGGAAAATGCCTTGGGTGAGTACCGAGCCATACGCTACGAAAACGTGTACACGAAGGTCCCTACCTCCGGAAAACTCGTTTCCATCAGGATTACCGATAACGGGACCATGTACTACATCTGTCGAGAAGAGAATGGCTTCGCTGTCTATCATCTGGAGATTCGACCGATCAAGGGGTACGAGGACAAGCTGAGAAAAGAGCTCAAGGACAAGAGCAGGCGGTGGGATACCTCAAATCCCGACGAATTGCTCCTGACCAAGGAACGTCTCGATCTGGAGTTACGAAGGAGGATTCACAGCTATTGCGAGGCGGTGTGGGTAAGGAACGAAATCCTGGTAGAACCGCCTGTGAAACCGGCCGAAGGTCAAAAATAGCTTGCCTTCTGTTTACAGAGAGCACTGCGAGGACTAATCCTGCCATCTCCCTGTGTTGCACATCCCCTGCTGGAAGACGAGATGTGTTGCACCCATGCTCAGCCTGTGAGGACCTCTTTATGAAGCATTCTCGATCCGGCACGGGCAACCCCGTGCCGAACCGTCCCCGTTTCATTGTTTTTGAAGGAATTGACGGCTCGGGAAAATCAACTCAGGCACGTCTGCTGGCGTATCGATTTCGAGAAACTGGCATACCGGTGGTGCTCACTTCCGAACCGTCGGACGGCGTGGTGGGTAGCAAAATCAGAGCCTTGACCGTACGATTACCGCCTGAAGAGGAAGCCCACCTATTCACCGAGGACCGAAAGGACCATCTGAACAGGGTCATCATTCCGTCATTGAATCGGGGTGCAACAGTAATCTGCGATCGGTATGTTTATTCCTCGGTGGCATATCAAGGCGCCAGAGGGTTGGACCCGGACGAGATCATAGAGATCAATCGCTCTTTTGCCTTGTGGCCGGACGTAATTTTTCTGCTCGAGGTCTCCGTGGAAATAGCGCTCGCAAGAATCCACGGCAGCCGTCCCGACGGATTCACGCCATTCGAGACAGCCGCGGACCTGGAAAAAGTGGCCAAGATCTACGCCGAGCTCAGTGATCCCTCTATAGTGAGAATCCCTGGGGACGCTGCCCCTGAGGAGATTCACGCAAGAATAGTCTCAGAGCTCGACCGATTGCTGGGGTCAGGTCTTGTTTCTTGATCTTCCTATCACCGCTTAAACTCGCCTGATCGGTCCAGATTAGGCCGGTGGTCTATTGACAGACCATTGTTCTCATAGATTTGTCAAGAAACAAGACCTGAGCCTTGTTGGTGCGCCCGAGACGATTCGAACGTCCGACCTCAACATCCGGAGTGTTGCGCTCTATCCTACTGAGCTACGGGCGCTTTGGCTAGTCAACTGGTGGGATTTGAAGAGCGACAGATCGCTCCACGTGTTCGGTCCCACGACGGGACAAATGTACCCCATGAGCCCTCTACTGTCAATGGTGGAATCCTCCGGTGAACCCGGCCGGTTGCAGTAGAAGAATTCCGGCATTATATCAAGCGTCATGGCTCTATTTTGCAGAGTCCTTCTCGTGTCTTTCCAGGAGCTCCTCCCATCTCCGATCGGTGAAGTCCTGGAGACGTTGAATTTGTTCTTCGGACATTTTTTCGAAGCGAGCCTGCCCCCTGACATAATCCCACACGGTCTTCTTACGACCCTTTTCTGCCATGCGGAGAGACTGAGACGTGAGCTGAAATTTTCCGTCACGTATTTCATACAACACCTGGACTCCCGAGTCCACAGCCAGTTTTCCGATTTTAATCAGGTCCTTATTGGGAAAACCCCAGCCTGGCGGACAAGGGGCGTGGACCTCGATGTATCTCGAGCCGGTAATTTCTTTGGCTGTGACAAATTTGTCGAATAGATCCAATGGAAAGGCTGGAGACGCTGTGGCTATGTATGGAATTTTGTGAGCTTCCACAATGCGAGCCATGTCTTTTTTCTGCTGTAGCTTGGCAAGTATCGGGGTAGTAGTGGTTATGGCACCTGCAGGGCTGGCGCTGGATCTCTGGGTTCCCGTATTCATGTATCCTTCGTTATCATAACAAACGTAGATGAAATCGGTGCCCCGTTCCAAGGCCCCGGACAGTGCTTGGATCCCAATATCGTATGTTCCTCCGTCTCCTGCAAAGGCCACTACCGTGTAGCCCGTCTTTCCCGTAGCTTTCAACCCGGCTACAATTCCGGAAACGGATGCTCCTGTTGCCGCGAAGGGATTGTTTACACACAGAACCTTGACGGGGGTCAGGGGATAAACGCCATGAAGCACCGTCATGCAGCTTGCAGGAACCGCTACGATCGCTTTGTCTTCGAGTGCCTTCAACGCATGTCTATAGGTAAGCATGAGACCACAGGCCGCGCATGAGCGCGTGCCGGGGAGGATGTACTCTTCCGACGGTAGTTGTCTGGCTGATTTCGTGGCCATTTCTGTCTTGTCCTAAATTCCTTTTAAGTTCCTGGTCGTAAAATCGCTCCATTTGAAAGGAGTCGCCATGTTCCGAGAGGGGTCGCTGCACAGACCATTCCGATCTTGCAACCCCTTTTATTCCCCGCGTATTTCCATCCAGCCGACGGAAGTTTTTCCCGTAATGGCTTCCATGGTCGTTTGTTCTATCTGTTCAGGCGTCACGTCGCGACCTCCGAGACCGGCCACGAAAGAAGAAACCTTGGGTCTCAGATCCGAATCGAAAAGGACGGCTCTGAGGTCACAGGAAAGGGCGCCAGCATATCCGTAACTTATGTCCTTCTCGAACACGGTTACGGTCTCGACGTTAGCAAGTGCCTCCTGGAGCGCAGAAGCAGGAAACGGCCTATATGCCCTCACTCCTAGCACTCCGACTCTCAGCCCACGTTTGCGAAGTGCATCGGCTGCAACAGTGCTCTCCGATGCAAGTGAGCCCATGGTCACGATCGCGTGCTCTGCGTCAGACAAACGGTGACCCCAGGTAACACCACCCCACCGCCGACCGCTAATCTCCCCGAATTCTTCGTCGGCTCGGTCAATTATTTCGGCAGCCGCCAGAATATCTTGATGAAGTCGGTACCTCAGGTCCATGTATCCCGGCCGAATGTTCCCCTCCGGGTCTTGTCGCGGTTCGCTAAGGATCAGCGGATTCACGTTCATGTGCTGTCCTACCGAGATTTCGGGAAGCCCTGTAAACGGAGGCAAATAGAGGTCAACCTCCTCTTGTGAGGGAATTTCCACGGGCGTGCTCGCGTGGGATAGGACAAATCCATCGTAACAAACCATGATCGGAACATATACTTGTTCCGAGATCCTATAGGCTTGGATAATGGTATCAAGCACTTCCTGGCCGTTCCGGCAGTACAGTTGAATCCAGCCGGTGTCCCTTTGAGAAATGGAGTCCTGTTGGTCATTGAGAATGGTCCAGGGTGCCCCTACCCCTCTGTTTACGCAAGCCATGACCACGGGAACGCGGCTACCAGCAGCCCAATGGAGCATTTCGTGCATGTACAGGAGTCCGTTGGCGCTGGTCGCGGTAAATACCCGGGCTCCCATCTGTGAAGCGGCTATTACAGCCGCCATCGCTGAATGCTCGCTCTCGACGGTCAAGTACTCTGCCTTGAGCTCTCCGCTTTCCACCAATTCTGCCAGAGCTTCGGTTACCGGAGTCTGAGGGGTTATGGGATATGCGGCCACTACTTGAACCCGGCAACGTGCTGCTGCCAGAGCCGCTGCTCTATTCGCCGTAATGATTCGTGCATCTGTCATCATGTTGTCCTGGGTGACATGGGAACCGCTCCGAGAATGCTGCTTGAAGCGTGGAATCTCCGATCGATCGTCGAACAGAATTCTTCGATGATTCAATTCACGATTCCGGTCTGTTCAATATTCCGACTAGCGGCCGATGCCTGTATCCGATGTGGGCGTATTCCGTCCATTTCAGACTGGAGACGTTCCCGTTAGTCTATGGGCTTTCTCGATCGGGATCCCGTCCGTCGATCATGCGAATCGCTTTACGAGGACATTCTTCCGCACAAATGCCACATCCCTTGCAATATTCGATATCGATTTCCAATGGAAATCGCCGGGAAATCAAGCCGTCCGGACAATAGAGCCAGCAGAGGAGACAGGTGTCCTTTTGGGAGCATTTTTCTTGGTCTATTACCGGGGTTTGAGACCGCCAGTCTCCGGTTCTTCCTGCTTCTCCGGGACTTGGTTTTGACGCGGCCAACAGAGTTTCTCGTATCTTATCAGCCATCGAATCCTCGAAACGAAATTTCGGACTCAGAACAAACGAAACCGTTCGCTCCTGTGACATGGGTTCCGGATTTTGGTTGCTGTCTTGTGGGGGTATCGAGATCAGACACCTGCAGACGCAACACGCGCTAAACAGGGATGGATCTGAGTTGCCTGGTACGATAGCTCCAATGCTCTGAGATTGCGTTCAGCAGCTTTTCCTTTGAACTTCCTTTCCACCGCGTTTCGAATGTGCTGTAAATCCACCAGATCCGTTGCTGCCGCAAAAGGACCAAGAATCGAGGTGGAAATCAACACGTTTCCTTCGACAACGAGCCCAGCTTCTTCGGATGCTCTGAACGCGTCGGAGACAGCCAATACGAAATTGCCGTTTAAGCCGAGCTCATTGGGCCTTCTTGAAGAGTTCACGATCAATAGACCGCCTTCCTTGAGGTTCCCCGTGACGTTCACCATTTCCAACAAGTTGTCGTCCAGGACTACAGCTATGTCGGGGCTTGACACGTTTGAAAATGTCCGAACCGGTTCCTGGGAAATGCGCGTATGGACACTGACTGGAGCACCTCGCCGTTCGGAGAAATACGTAGGCTTTGTGCTTACACCTCGAAATCCCTGAAAATATGCAGCTTCAGTGAGGATCTTCGCCGCAGTGACTGCCCCCTGACCCCCGCGACCGTGCCACACAATTTCACACTCTCTGATCATAGACATCTTCATCCTTCTCGATTGGAAAACTAAGATACTCTAATGCACAAAGCCACCAATCGTCAACACCGAAAGCTGTGTCTCCTGTTTGACAATGACGGGTATCTGGCAGTGGGACGGGCATCCTGCCCGTCACCCCAATAATAGACGGGCGAGACACCCGTTCTACCGGATTGTCCTGTGGCGATCGCTGTAATCCACAGGCCCCGGTTCCTCCTATCCATGGTTCAGGAACCGACCATCATCATTCGTGGAACGAAGTACTAAGAGACTTTGACCGTCATTACTGTAGACGTGATCGCCGGTCGCCCTCTGGGTAGCCAGAGCACGCCATTTCCTTCACTGCGCACAGAATCCCGCACGCGGCCAAAATATTGCGCGGTCCTCTCTTCGGTACGTACCGTTCAAGATACTGATTATAGGCGTGATTCGATCCAAGGATGCAAGAGATACATTGCTTGGCCTGCTCTTTCCAAATGAGAAAAGACGATTCGTCAAAATCCCTCTGTAGACCCTCACGCCCTGCTTCAATTACTCCGTCGATCATTTCAGGATCCACTATCAGCGACCTCCCGACCCAATTGATTAGTCATTTTGTAATAGTAGCCCGCCCGGAGTTTGCAAGCCGGACGGAAAGATCCCTCTTATGGGGTCATGAGATACGAAAGGGGTAGCATTTTCTGTACCAAGTCTATAGGAAATTCTGAATGCAAAAATTGTGTAGTAACAATAAGTTATCTGGTAAGCTTTCTAAGAGCGATCATGGTCGCGTCTTGGACTGAAGACGCGACCTGAAGCACAAACACGACAAATTTCTCTTCTTATCCTGATCCTCGCACGTTATCCTTGAACCCATTGTCAGATTGTAGGGCATGTCCCCTGCGGCGTCTTCTATCATCAATTCACGAGAACTGCCGATCTTCCTGCAAGGGTTGATTTCTCTTGTACGCTGAACCCTATGTCGCAGGCAAGATCCAGGTTCTTGTCGAACTCGGCTTCGGACACGTGGAACCGAGGTTCTGAGAACAGCAACAGCCCCTTTTTCCTCAAGATCGACCGGATTTCCGAGAGCAGTGCTCGAGGATCGGGAACCTCATGGACCACGTTAAATGCTAGACAGACATCGACCTCCTGAGAGACCCCCAGAGCTTTCGGCGATGATAGCCGCAGTTCTATGCGATCAAAAACACCTGCTTTTCTTGCGCGTTTCTCCAAGCCCTTCATCATCTCTTCTTGAATATCAACCGCTATGACAAGACCGGTACTCCCCACCAGCTCAGCGGCGGGGATGGCATAGAATCCCATTCCCGCTCCTATGTCAAGTACGGTTTGTCCCTTTCGCAAATAAGGTGCCAGGATCTTATACGGATTTTGGAGCCACCTCCGGAGTGGACTGACGAGGAGATATCCCACCCATGGAGGGCAAACGTGTTTTTCCATTACAATTTTCCGAGCTTCTTGAATTTGGTCACATCCGTGCTATCTGGCTGATCTTATTGGCAAAGTTGTGTCCTGGACCGATTTTTCGGGCCAGGCCCATTCTTCATCGCCCACTCGTTCCATATTGTTGTAGACGTTTCCTACGGCCTTTATGCCAAAAGTGTGCAGATGTTTTTCGTCATAGGGGAAATTTCTCAACGGCAGCTTCAAGTACAGGTAGGCCTGATTGTTCTTGTACCGGTCGTCCGGGTGCTGATTATCATACCTGGGAAGCTCTTCACCGTACGATGCGACGTTGATGCGCATGGGATGGATCTGGTACATGGTGACAAGTGCTTTTTTCACTGCCTCGGCTCTGGCTGCAGCAAGCTTGTAATTCGCCTTCGTAGATCCGATGAATGATGTGTGGCCATCAATCTGAAGAGTATACTGAGGAATGGCGCGGAGGAAGTTGGCCACTGATTCCAATTTCAGTGCCTCAGAAGGCAACAGGTCTGAGCTGTCAGCTTTGAAGAAGATTTCCGGGTATGGAAACATAATCTCCCGGACCGTGATGTCCCACGCGAATTCCTTCATCTGAGGCTTGGTCCTCACTTCTTCCCAGGCCCTGGCATATCCTCCTCCCAATGTGCAGGTTTCGAACAGGTTTCTCCATCCGACCTCAGTGTTTCCAAAAAAAACCCCGTAGACCCCTATCTTTTCTCCGTAAAGATCCTTCAACGCAGTTACGGTCTTTTGAGGACATTCACCCTGATTTCCTCCATCAGTGAAGATTACGATGGCGGTGCGACCGCACGCTGTGCCAATCAGTTGCCCTGCCAGTTGAAGCGCGTCCTGCAGGGTAGCTGTGGGATGCGGTCCGTACTGTTGTTGCTCAAGAAGATTGTAATATTTCCCGTACGTCTCACGTGACCATGGCGCAAGAGGACTGAGCAATCGGGGAGTCTCACAATCTCCGAATGTTATCAGGGCAGTATTCATGTCATACTGCCAACGCGGGATATGAGGCATCATATGGTTGAAGAGTGCAAATGCCCGACGTGCTATGAATATCCGAGGGTGGTCGAAATTCTTCTGGTGCCCTGCCATCATGGAATCTGAGACGTCGAAGAGAAAGATGATGTTGTGGAATTGAGGGATAAGATCGTGATTCTTTTCCGGAATCGTTCCAGAGACGGCTTTTCCGGGAGACGCTATGAGCGTGAGGATAAGGGCTGCTGCCACGAGGCTTGATTTCATCGACGTCCTCCTGTGGACTCATGCGATGTCAAGAAAAACTCGTAAAATCCATGATGTCGAATACATCCATCGCTATACTAAAGCAAAATCTTAAATATGTCAAGACTTAATATGCCGTCTCACGGCATCGCTCTTGTACCTCAGAACGAAAAAACCCGAAGAAGCTTTTCGGCCTCCTTCGGGGGTATCCACTGATATATCTGATTTCTTTTGGAGCGGGAAACGGGATTTGAACCCGCGACTTCAACCTTGGCAAGGTTGCACTCTACCACTGAGTTATTCCCGCACCGAGACGCATCATAACCGCTTTGAAGAACGATGTCAACCCCTAATAGGCATTCCGTGACAGCTCTATTCCGACGGCCGTACACTCTTGGCCCGCACCATATGGTCATCAGCCTCATTGATTCGGATGGCAGAGGCGATTGGTGGTCGTCCTCCGACTTGGGGGTACAAGAAGCCCAAGCCTCGGGATCACCGCGCTGTTTGCTCCGGATTCCGGTAAAACGGCGGTATTGCCCATTCATTTGAGGATGACGGGCGAGACGCCCGTCCCACTGCACCATGCTCGTTCTATCAAGGAGTCGTGTCGCCAAAGGCGGAAACTTCTATGGAATAAACGACAGCGACCGATATCTCTCATGGCCTTCAGGGAGATCGCTGTTCGCCCCTGCTGCTGTGGTAGGTCGCAGTTGCTTGGTAATTTGGTCGAGGATTAGCGTAGTCCATCCGGACTACGAAGCTGTGTATGGGGAATCGAATTGATTTTTAATTACAAAAATCAAAATATTATGATATTAACCTCTATGATTGAGCCAGATAACCTTAGAATCTAGTTGATTTCTAATGAAATTTCTTCTATTATTTTCCTGATGTCCGGCTCAGACTCCCTCGGTTCCGGTGAAGTCATGGCAGCTCTACCTAACTTCCGCTTTCTTTTCAAATGCGTATGTGTGGCCGTCCTTTCCGCTGCTCAGGGTTGGGCGCCCTGTTTTTCACAGACCGTGCCTCCACCTTCTTCCTGGTTTCCTCCGATAGGAAACATCATTGAGAACAATGTTCCCGGATTGGCGAATCCACTGAGTCCATTTGTATTTCCTCCGTATTTTCAAGGGGAAGCAAAGGCAAGGCCTGCTTTCTCGTGGGTTACTGAAAAAACCTTTAGAGCTCCACATCTGGGTATTTCTCTGGATCTAGATAAAGATCTTGGATATGATAATGATTTCATTGTCATAGAGTTGATGGTGAGAGCGCAGGCCGCTAATCTTTCCCTCCGTGCCCATTATGACGCGTACGCCTCATTTCTCAGCACCGACCGGAACAGCCATCTCGATTGGCCGCCTTTCCGTGTTGGAGCGGACTGGGATTTTTTGAACCGGAATTCCTTACGATTCGGCGCCAATGTGGACGTCACGTGGGATCAGCCGAAATTCGGTGTCCAGCTTCCTCTCGTGGGAACGCAATACATCAAATGGAATCGCCCGATAACGGCTGGGATTCATGCTGCTTTTAATCCACCCGGTCGGGGTGGCCTCTCGTTTAGCTTCGATACTCGGGCCCGTTGGCCTGTCATTGACAAGACTCGAGTCACTGAATTTGAGATAGCGGGGGGTGTGCGGACGCCTGAGACCGTTCTCGGTTCGACTGCGGTGCGAGCGGGCTGGCGCTACACTATCATTGATTTGCGGACTAATGATCCATTTGAAATGGATTTGACCTGGTCTGGGGTTTTTGGAGAGCTCGTCTACTTCTATTAGGACCAAGAGCTCAGTCAGAGCCTCTATCGGCAACGGATAACACGTCACCCTTTCGGTTCCTGCTTTCGCGTATCGGAGGATCGGGAGCCTCGGGATTGCTCGGAAAAGCGAAATCCCCAGCCTTTGATTCCTTAGTAGTCGATGGTACAAATACTGTACTGTATTTGCACCGCGGGGTACGTGGTGAGCGCATGGTTGGCACTGTAGGGGCGGGCCTTGGAAACTGTCTCAAGACTCGGGACACACCAAACATCGTAGCACGATTGGGCGTCGATGCGTGGGAAGGCACCCTCACCCCAGCCTTCTTCCTCTTGGAGAGGGAGCCGGAATAATCCCCTCCCCCCGAATCGGGGGAGAGGGTCAGGGTGAGGGGGTGTGCCACGATTATCACGGACTGCCGGTTTTTGAGACAGTTTCCTTGTGCCCGCCCTGAGCACCCACAAGGGGTGCCCCTACGTCGAGGCAGAATACGTGACCGTAATTATGAAATCCTCTCCTTAGTAGTCTAGATTTACAACGTTCAGGGCGTTTCTCTCTATGAATTCCCGCCTCGGTTCTACCTGATCACCCATAAGGGTCGAGAAAATCTCGTTGGCTTTCACCGCATCGTCAATGGTGACCTGCAGAACCTTTCTGTTTTCCTGGTTCATCGTGGTCTCCCACAACTGATCTGCGTTCATCTCTCCCAGACCTTTGTACCGTTGAATAGAAAGATTCTTACGCCCCTGTTCCATAATGAATTCCACAAGCCTGGCAAAGGAGTGGATTTCTTGGGACGCACCGTTCAGCTCTGCCAAGAACGGCGGTTCCCCGATTTCCCTGACTTTCCTCGTGATTGATACGATTTCGTTGAACGAGGGGGATTCGGTCAGGGCGAAATCGATAATGGTACATGTGGTGAGCCCATGTCTCTGTGAATTCACTTCCACGTAGTACATGGACTCTTCCTCGTCCTGCTTGATACTTGTGCTCACCGACAGATCCGGATGGGACGATTTCAATCGTTCAGTGACCTGCTCGACAATCTGGACCGTTCGATCGTGGTCTGCAAGTGTCTCCTGACGCAAACCCTCTTGAGCGAATGCCTTCAAGACTACTCGGTCCATGTTCTTTCTCTCGAACACGTCGAGTATTTTTTCCATCCGAAGCTGGTTCTTTACGACATTGATGAGAGTTGAGCCTTCAAGGAGCCTATTGTCCTGCATACGGATTTTGATCTGCTCCCGGCCGTTGTTCAGAATCAGGTCTTCCAGGGCATTTTCGTCCTGGACATAGATTTCTTCCTTGCCCTTCTTCAGCTTGAAGAGGGGAGGCTGTGCGAAATAGAGATAGCCTCGATTGATGACTTCGCGCATGCACCGGAAGAAGAAGGTGAGAAGCAGTGTTCGAATATGAGATCCGTCCACATCCGCATCCGTCATGATAATGATCTTGTGATACCGGATTTTCGAGATATCGAAGTCCTCTTCTCCAATTCCGGTTCCCAGAGCTGTGATAAGGGTTCGAATTTCCTGGCTCTGTAGGATTTTGTCAAACCTGGCCTTCTCTACATTCAGAATTTTCCCCTTGAGAGGCAAAATGGCCTGAGTACGTCTATCACGCCCCTGTTTCGCGGACCCCCCCGCTGATTCGCCTTCCACGATGAAAAGCTCCGAAAGGGCTGGGTCCCGTTCCTGGCAATCCGCGAGCTTTCCTGGCAGAGCAGACGATTCAAGAGCACTTTTCCGCCTCGTCAATTCCCGGGCTTTTCGCGCCGCTTCCCTGGCTCGACTCGCCTCCAAGGCCTTCTGAATTATCCATTTGGCGACTTGTGGATGTTCTTCCAGATACTCGGACAATTTTTCGTTGATGAGCTGCTCCACGATCCCCTTGATTTCCATATTGCCGAGCTTGGACTTGGTCTGACTGTCGAATTGGGGATGGAACATTCTGACGCTCAAGACCGCGGTAAGTCCTTCTCGCAAATCCTCTCCACTTATGGAAAGCTGTGTCTTTCCGTTCTTGAGAAATCCGTGCGAAGCTGCATAGGAATTGATAGTTCTCGTGAGCGCGGCTCGGAAGCCCGAGAGATGGGTCCCTCCCTCGAATGTATTTATATTATTGCAATAAGAGAATATTTCCTCAGAATAGCCATCGTTGTACTGGATGGCACATTCCACCATGTTGCCGTCTTTTTCGCCACAAATATAGATGGGTTCGCCGTCCATGGTCTTCTTGGCTCTGTTGAGATGTTCCACGAACGACACAATCCCTCCGTCGTATTGGAACACTTCCGCCGGTTTTTCCGAACGCTCATCCTCAAATTCTATCCGTAATCCTCTGTTGAGAAATGCGAGCTCTCGAAGCCGGGCTGCGACTATTTCATGTTTCAATTCAGTATCTTGGAAGATAAGGGGATCGGCTTTGAATGTGATCTTTGTGCCTGTTCTCCGGGTGGTGCCGACCACTTCCAATTCGCTGTCTTTCTTGCCCCGGCGGTACGTTTGCCTGAAAACCTGGTTATTCCTCCGCACTTCCAGCTTTAGGATTTCCGATAAGGCATTCACTACAGATACTCCAACACCGTGGAGACCGCCCGACACCTTGTAACTCCCGCTGTCGAACTTTCCTCCTGCGTGGAGCATAGTCATAACGACTTCTGCAGCGGGGATTTTTTCGGTCGGGTGGATTTCGGTTGGTATCCCCCGTCCGTTGTCTTCGATCGTGACTGAGGAATCCAGATGTATGGTGACCGAGATGAGGGTGCAGTATCCGGCGAGAGCCTCATCCACAGCGTTATCCACGACTTCCCAGACGAGCTGATGCAGGCCTTCTGAACCTGTATTACCGATGTACATACCCGGTGTGTTTCGAACGGCCTGGAGCCCCTCAAGGATCTTTATATGTTCTGCTCCGTAAGTGCTTTCCTTTTCCAACTCTTTCGCTTCCTTTTCCTGCCGACTTGCTGCGGATCTATTTTCGCATGGGCATTACCAAATTGAAGTAGGTATCGGTCCCTTCCGGCCTCAGAATTACAGGGGAGCCTTCTTTTTGAAACTCGAGATACATGATCTCCGTGTCTACGGCATTCACCGCTTCCTGCAAGTAGGAGGCATTCACGATCACCGAGAATTCGGCTCCTTCGTATTGGACATCCACAACATCCCGTGCGGTTCCAAGGTCCGGGTGTTGAGCTGTGATCTCCATCTTTCCGGGGACAACCTGGACAGTCACCCCCTTGTTTCGGTCTGAGGTGAATACGGCCACACGGCGTATGGTCTTGATGAGATTTTGTCTGTTGATTTTCACAAAATTGTCTCCGGGGGCTGGAATGACCTTCCTATAATCCGGGTATTCCCCTTCAATAAGACGCACAGTCATCAGAAATCGTTCCGTTTTCACGAAAAGATTTTTATTCTCAATACCAAAGACAATTTCTTCCTTGACTCCCTCAAGAACTCTGCGCAATTCGGCAATACCTTTTCTTGGAACAACCACGTTTCTCTCCAGAGGCAATCCGAGCTCTTCGCTGATGAGTGCCAACCTGTGACCATCCGTGGCCACAAACCTTGTCTTGTTCTCATCCCGTTCAAAGAGGATTCCGTTGAGATTGAATCGAGAATCGTCAGAGGATGCGGCAAACATGGTCTTGTCAATCATGTACAGGAGCTTCTCCGCAGAAATCGACACCTCTGATCCTTCTTCCGGTGAAGCCCATGCTGGATAGTCACCCGCGTCCATTCCCGAGAGCTGAAATACACTCTGACCAGCCTGGATAACAAGCTTGAAAGGATCTAAGGTACTAATTTCTATGATAGAAGATCCTAACTCTCGCACGATTTCGTACATTTTTTTTGATGGAAGAGCCAGAGTCCCAGATTCTCGGACCTGGCATTCATTGGTCACTTTGATACCCACTTCGAGATCGGTGGCAACCAAGGTTGCAGTATTATTCATCGCTTCAAGCAAGATATGAGAGAGAATCGGTAGAGACGTTCTCTTCTCTGTTATGGGCACAGTTTTTGACAGACTATCCAGAAGAGAGTCCCTCGCTATTTCAAAGAACATGATGCTCTCCTTATCTTTAATATATCTAAGAAAACAAGCCGTCGGAGTAATGCCTGTGAATTTTGTGAAAAGATGCCCGCAGGCCTGTTCGGATACGGAATTGCGCTGTGAATTCCCGGTGGATAGATTTGGACACCTCTTGTGGATATCTTGGCCGAAATTGGGGACGTTCAGCGTCCCAACAACCTATCCACATGTACCAGACATGTTTCTCACATGCGAATTTCTTTCCTGATAGCTTCGACCTGAATCCTCAGCGCCAGATCATTTTCCACAGTCTTTTCAATCTTCTTAGCCCCGTAAATCACAGTAGAGTGATCTTTTCCCCCAAAAGCGGCCCCAATCTCAGGGTATGACATGTCTGTCAACTCTCGCGCCAGGTACATGCCGACCTGCCTGGGAAGAGAGTAGAGCTTATGCTTCTTCTTGGATTTCAGGTCCGCAGGTTTCACGTTAAAGGCCTTTGCCACGTGAGAGATGATGGAATCAATGGTCACCGGTTTGACTTTCCGAGAGAGAATCTCCCGCAGCGCCTGCTGGGCCAGACTCTCGCTCAAGGGTAACCCATGCAAAGAGCTCATAGCCCTGACCCGAATCAAATACCCAACCAGTTCTCTGATGTTGGAGTCCACCTGTTCAGCGAGAAAATACGCCACTTCGTCAGGAAGATCGAAGGAGTCCTCGAAGGCTTTTCTCTTGAGAATAGCCACCTTGGTTTCCAGATCAGGCGGCCCCATATCAGCGACGAGCCCCCAACTGAACCGAGACCTGAGTCTCTGCTCCATATCTGGAATTTCGCTTGGAAATCTATCTGATGTGATAATAATCTGCTTTCTGGCTTCATAAATGCTGTTAAACGTGTGGAAAAATTCCTCCTGGGTACGTTCCTTCTTCGCCAAAAACTGAATATCGTCAATAAGTAAAAGATCAACTGTCCTGTATTTATTTCGGAAATCACTCATGTGATCGTACCGGATCGCGTTGATCATCTCATTGGTGAATTCCTCAGAAGTGCTGAAATACACCCTCTTGCTCTTGTCTCGTGAAAGGACCTCGTACCCCACCGCGCTCATGAGGTGCGTCTTACCAAGTCCCACCCCACCATATATGAACAAAGGATTGTACGATCCCCCGAGGTTTTCGGCCACCGCGAGAGCAGCGGCCCGAGCAAATTGGTTGCAGTCGCCCACCACAAAACTCTCGAAGGTATATCTCGGATTCAGATTGCGGATCTGAGCAAACTCATCGGTTATGCTCATAGGGGTCTCGATGTCATCCCGAGGCTGCTTCGTGGGCTGAAACTCAGCCGCTTTCGCGAATTCGTCCCGAGATCTGAAATCCATCTCGAATCGCCGGCCGGTTATCTCATGGAGACACTGTCGAATGGTTTCCAGGTAGTTGTCACGTATCCAGAGTATGAAGAAGTTGTTGGGCACGGACAGGAGAATGCGATCTTCCGAGAGATCCTCGCACGCGATGGGATCCAGCCAGGTGGACATGGCATGAGTATTCACCTTGGTCCGTAGCACCTGTTTGCAATGCTCCCAGAGCGTATCCATAAGCAAAAAATCCTGTATTTTGGATAAGATATATCAATTTAGATTAGCACGTGGGGGCAGGGGTTTCAAGAGAAATTTTCCGAGTACCCCAGCATCTCCAGGAGACGCTCGAGCTCCTCCTTCGAATGAAAATGCACTTCCAACTTCCCTGACTCATCGTTCCTTGTTTTGACGACAACCCGAGTGGCCAGAAGTCGGGAGAGGCTGTTTTCCAAGTCTATGAGATGAGGGGCCTTCCGTGGGGCAGCGTCGTCGTCATTCTCCTTTCTATTCTTGTAATTCTGGACGATTCGCTCCAGCTCTCGCACTGAGAGCTTGCGTTTCACGACTTTTCCCGAAAGCTGTAGCTGGGTAGGAAGATGGTCCACCGCGAGGAGTGTTCTTGCGTGGCCCATGGTAATGAGGTCCTGGCGAAGCTGGTCCTTTATGGGATCGGGAAGCTTCAAGAGCCGGAGGTAATTGGTCACGTTGGAGCGGTCGGTTCCAATACGCTTTGCCAGGTCCTCGTGGGTGTAAGAGAATTTCTTGATGAGCGTGTCGTACGCCTCGGCGGTGTCCAGGGGATTCAAATCCTCCCGCTGAAGATTTTCGATGAGTGCTATCTCGAGGGATTCGGAATCGGAAACTTGCCGCACGATCACTGGAACCACGGTAAATCCGGCAATCTTGGCCGCTCTCCACCGACGTTCACCTGCCACGATCTCATATCGATCCTCGCCCACAGACCGGACGATCAAGGGCTGAATAACCCCTCGCTCCCGTATCGACTCACTGAGCTCGATAAGAGACTCCTCAGCAAAAGACCGCCGAGGTTGATATGGATTGGGGAGAAGGGAATCTGCCGAAATGTGCATGATCCTATGTTCCCGATCCACTGACTCAACAGGCTCATGAAGAGGTATGAGGGCATCAAGCCCCTGCCCCAATGCCGTGCGCCGCTTGGTTGTTTCCATCGGCTTGACCATCCATGATCTCCTTTGCCAATGCAAGGTAACTAAGCGCTCCCCGAGACGTCACGTCGTACAAGACGACGGGTTTACCGAAACTGGGGGATTCGGAAAGCTTGACATTCCTTGGAATAATGGTCTTGAATACCTGATTACCAAGGTTTTTCTTGACGTCTTGGGCAACCTGATGGCTCAAGTTGTTTCGTGCGTCAAACATGGTGAGCAGAAATCCCTCTATGGAGAGGCTCTTGTTCAGAAATGACTGGACGCGACGAATGGTCTGCAAAAGACTTCCAACCCCTTCGAGAGCGAAGTATTCACATTGGATGGGAACAAGAACCGAATCTGCCGCAACGAGGCCGTTGAGCGTAAGGAATCCAAGCGAAGGGGGACAGTCGATGAATATATAATCATAATCAATCCTTATCTGCTCCAAAGCTTTCCGGAGCATCTTGTCCCGATCCTCCATCCTTACGAGCTCTACTTCAGCGCCAGTGAGATCCTGTGTCGACGGTATCAGCTCCAAATAGCTAAGCTCCGTGGATTTTACAATATTTTCACGGTGCTCGTATCCGAGCAGGAAGCCGTACACCGACGGTTCCCCTGGTGCAAGCCTAATGCCCAAGCCGCTTGTTGCATTCGATTGTGGGTCAATGTCAATGAGGAGCGTGCGCTTTTCAGACAAAGCTATGCAAGAAGCCAGATTCACGGAGGTAGTGGTTTTTCCGACCCCTCCCTTTTGGTTGCATACGCAGATAACGCGTCCCATGACCGTTAACCCACAAGATATTGTACTATTATGATCCGGGGGACCCTCTTATCATACTTTGACCGGCGAACCAATACAAATCTGCCGATCGTGAGAGGAAAAGGTCTTTTTCTCTGTGCCGCTACCTCGTGCACAGAAAATGACCTGGCATGGATCTTAGTATACCGTTTCATGAATATGGTCGAGTACTTGACTCAGCGCTGCTCAGGGAAGGGCGGTTTCAAACCTGCTCTCCATTAAGACGGGCTCTCAACCTGCCCTTCCCCAAAGAGGACAATTACCCAAATGCGTAACCGCACCTATGAAATTCTGTACTCGGTGTCTTTTCGAGAACACCGAGCCATACTCGCGGTTACGCCATCAGGCTGTAACGAGTTACTCTGCGAAAATTACTGGAGAAAGGTAGAATACCCTCCCAGATTTGGTCCTCTCGCAAGCCAACGGGGGGGGTTCCATGGAGAGTGTCGCCGGGACCCGCCATCCGTATGACAGATCCTCCGGGGTTCAGCAGCGAGACAAACAGAGTGAGTACACTGGGATCAGAGGAGAAAGCGCGAGATACCGCCACATCGAACAAAGGAGACGGAGGGTGCCGAAGGAGCTTGTCCAGGGTGCTGTGAAGAAATCTTAGGTCTGTAAGCCCCAATTCGCGCGCTACATATTTCAGAAAAACAATTTTCTTGGCATCTTTGTCCAATAAGGTCAGATTCAAACCCGGATCGGCAATTCTCAAGACCATTCCTGGAAATCCGGCTCCAGTTCCCACATCGAGAATCCGCAACCCTGATCCCAGGGGCATCACCTTAAAGACCGTCAAGGAATCCACGATGTGAAAAATAGTCATATCAACGGGATCGGTCAGAGATGTGAGATTAATTCGCCGATTCCACTGGGCGAGGAGGGAGAGGTAATGCAGAATTTTCTCATTTCGGTTGATTGGCAGGCTGACTTCCAAGATCCTACAAGATTCCTCAATAATCTCCCGAGGATCATGTAGATTCCCTGGTGACCTCATCAATCCACCCCAGATATTCAGGCAGGCCATCTTGTATAATAAAACTAATAATCTCAGGTACTTCGTAAGGGTGCATTTCTCGCACGATCCGCTGAACGTCCGGGAACAGGCTCTGCCGGGTTTTTACGATCAAGAGGCGCTCTGTCTCGTCGCAAACCTGTCCTTTCCAGAAATAAATTGAGCGAATCTCAGGCGCGATGTTGACACAAGCCGCGAGTTTTTGTTCCACTAGAGCGCGCGCGATGACAACTCCTCTGTCCAAATCGTCAATGGTCACAAGGCATAGGATGTAGGGACCCATATTCACTCCATATTGTGCTTTTTTGTTGACAAACCACAACACCTTGTATATGCTCCCCCCCGATTTGAGGGAACGGAGCAATCCCGACCAGAGGACCAAGAGGCCACATTGTATCCTGTTCTCGCGCGAATAACAACCCCCCGGACTAACACTGTAGGATGCATTCATCATGGTACATTGACCTTTACTTGCGAAAAAACGGGGGAATCTAGCTAACTTCTTTCTGAAGCTGGTTAGTGGAGTCTATCATGACAACCGGATCAGGAGAAATGTTCAAGATAGGAGACATAGTAGTCTATCCTGTCCACGGCGTGGCGCGAATAATGGATATAAAAACCGAGCGCATAGGTGGATCTGACCAATTATGCTATATTTTGGAGACAGAAATAAAAACCGCGAATGTTCGACCGGTTATAAAACTTCCTGTAGACAAGGTCTTATCAAACCGGGTCAGGCGAATCGTGTCAGAAGAGGAAGTCCCCAGGGTAATTGATATTCTCCAGAAGAGAAGTCTTAAGACCGATACACAGACGTGGAATCGCCGCCAGCGTGAATACCAGGAGAAAATGCGTACAGGAAGCATATTTGAGGCTGCCGAGGTTTTTCGCGATCTCAGTCTTCTCAAGGAGAGCAAAGATCTTTCCCATGGCGAGCGTAGACTGTTCGACCAGGCCAAGAACCTCCTTATCAAGGAGCTTGCGATCGCCAAGCGAACGGACGAGAGCGAAATAGAGCGGACCATAGGCAATATTTTCAAGTCAGTTGCGACCCTTCCGAGCTCTGACGAGAGTACCAGCTAGGCACTCCCCTAAACGAATCTCGAAAATACAGAGAAAGGACCCCATCCGTGCGGCCGAGTGCCTTTGCTTCTGTGGTTCTTATTCTGTCATGCATGGGCTTGGGTGCGGTCACCACTATAGCGCTTTGGACGACATGGTTGGGGATAGCAATAGGGCTGGCAGCAGGACTTCTGCTAGGCGTCGTGGCACTCCTGCTTCTCCGCTATGCCCTAAGCTGGGACTTATACTCGCTCTTGGGTGCAACTTCGGGAATCCTCATAGGAATCGTCATAGCGTCTGTCCTAACCTCAGGGTTTCCTGCAATCCTGGAAGATCCGCGAGCATCCGCGACAGTGCGTACCCTGATACTGGTGATCTTCGTCCTAATGGGAATGGAGCTGGGAAAGGCGAAGGCACGGGAATTCAGAAAAAGGGATAAGATCGCGCAGGATCAAGCTCGCCATGTCATAGGAATTCTTGATACATCGGTCATTATTGACGGACGTCTGGCTGGTATATGCGAAACGGGATTTCTGTCCGGAGACCTCATTATTCCGGAATTCGTTCTGCGAGAGCTTCAGAACATAGCAGATTCACAGGACCCCACGAGAAGAACGCGCGGAAGACGAGGACTGGATGTTCTCAACAGGATAAAGAAACAGTCGATTGTCACCGTGGTGATTGACGACACAGACTATCCCGCCATGGCTGACGTTGATCCAAAACTGATTCAAAGAGCCAAGGAAACCGGATACCCCATAATTACCAATGACTTCAACTTAAACAAGGTGGCAGAAGTTCATTCCATCCGAGTACTGAACATCAATCAACTGGCCAATGCCCTAAAACCAATCATGCTGCCAGGGGAAACCATGAAGGTCCATATAGTCAGAGAGGGAAAAGAGCCTGCTCAAGGGGTGGCATTCCTCGATGACGGAACCATGGTGGTGGTGGAGCATGGAAGGAAATATCAAGGCCAAACCATTGAGACGACCGTCACGAGTGTCCTGCAAACCCCTGCGGGAAGAATGATTTTTGCGGTTGTCAAAGAATGATGGACAACTCTCGCACCGAGCAGGTGGAATCATCTCCCACTATCCATCCCACAAAGACCGCGACGAGTGATTCGGTTACCTTCCCGACTTCAAGTAATCCTTCCACAGCTTGAATCCAGGCTCGGGTGGCGATCCAGCATCGTTCCACCATTGGATGAAGTCGCCGTAAACAGGGAGAAACTCTTTCCATGTTCCATTGGGATTCACATTGGCCTTCCAGTCGGGATAAAGATCGTCATTGGCCAACTGAAATTCATCTTTGCCAAAGTCGGGGAACTCCTTCTTGAACGAAGCAAACTTCTCGGCTTGACTCAGTTCCTCCTGCTTCGCAACAGATTCCTGACGCGGAGAAGGCGTGGGCAGTGACTCACGTCCAGAGGGCTGGGTAAGCTCCTGTTCTCTCACGTACGAGCCCTTGCTTTCCCCTGCCTGGGATCCTTGAACAGGGGTGGGAAGATCTGACCGAAGTTTCTCCAAAGCCCCGGGAGGCTGGACCGACGAGGGCAAATCCATGGCACCTGGCGGCGTACCGGGGATACTCGACGGCGGCATCATCGAGACAGCCTGAGGAGGAGTCTGAAGCTGAGCCTTAAGCCACCCCTTTTCCGGATCGAATTCCTGAATCCCACCAAAAAACTTGTCGATCCGGTAGGCCTTGCCAAGACCCAACGGGCTCAAGTAATGGTACCTGTTCTGGGTTGCGATGACGATAAGACCCAGTGCCACTATTCCAAGAAAGATCCAGGAGTGGAGTGTCGTCCATCCCACTGCGGTCCGATCTTGATCTTCCACCGGACGACGCCCTTCGTCATTTACGCTCATCCCGATATCCTCCTTCTCTTTGTCGAGCAGTGGGAGATTACCACCACCAAAACGAGCCAACCATACCAGATTCAAAGATATTTGTAAACAAGCTCTGCATAACTGCACTTGCACCGTATGGGAATCCGTCCTGCCCATAAACCCCAAATCGTGGTGGACCGGTATCTCCCAAAAGGACCCCAAAAGATAAACCAATGTATTTATTGATCAGTATAACATTTTTATTTGACACAATATATCCGATCTGATAAAGCATCCGCAAGAACGAATTCCGGGGTCAGGCATGTTCTCTCTTTTCTCACGAAACTCCTCAAACATATTGAAATTACCGAATCATACCCTTCTTTATGGAATCGTCATAACCTCCTTAGGGATCTTTGTCAGCCTTGGATCCGTCACTCGGTTGTACGAATTAAGGGAGTTCTTCCCAATACGGCTCCCAGAGCAGGTTAATGAATTTATTCTCAACTATATCCCTTTCATCCTCGGAACCTTCATCACAACAATAGCCGCCCTTGCGGGTATCATAGTGGGTCTGAACTGGTTGACAGGAGGTCTCAGGGAAATCTTCAGTCCACGCCTTACCCTAACCCAGGTGGGAGACTATTACCGTCCGGAAGATATTTCTCTCGGCCTAAAAGAAGGACGAATCCGATCCTACGAGCGGGCACCGACTCTCTTGTTCTTTATCATAGGAAAACTATGGCGGAACGCTAGATATATATCTGAAATACCAAGAGAAATAGTTAAGAGGAACACCCGTTTCATTTGGAAAGCCGCGGCAGCCGGCATCCTAATCCATTTCGGATTCAAGACATTGGAAACGGTTCCACCGTACCTGGAAAGCATAGGGCTCGGAACAGGATACGTGATACCGTCTCCAACCCCTTTCTACAATCTTCTTGTTATCGTATGCATCCTTAAGCTCGCGATCACTCTAAGTCTGATCCCACTCAGGCGACCTGACGCAACACGAGAGATGGACTCGATGATTGTGGAGGGCAAAGGGCATCCCTCCGTCTTCTTCTCAATATTGGAAGAAGGATCCCGCATGTTCGCAAATCGGGGCTTCTCAAACCGAATTTCACGATCCAATCCGGTACGGTGCCAGGACGGAGAATCCCTTGTTGGAACACTCATCGAAAGCTTTCCCGAGTACGTCAAGACGTATTCCCGTACCGCTGCGACATTAAGTCTTTTTCTCGGATCCGTTATGATTCTTGTGGGATTTCTCCAAATCATCCTAGCGCAATATCCAAGTTTTTCCGTAGGATACGAAGACTTCTTCAGGCTCCATCTCTTTGGCCTTCTCGCAGACATTGTGCTTAACGTGATGGTGATCCTCATGGGAAAGAATTTTGTGAATCAGGCTCGTGCAATCATGGGGGTTTATCGGTTCAGATCCAATCTGGTGTATGTGGAAGCCAAGGGGGATTTCGAGCGCAAAGTGCTCCCGGATCTCAGCGGTATTGTTTCGGCCGAGCGGTTGTTCAATCCACTCGCCTCATGCGCGTTCAATGTTCGCTACTTCTCGGCAGAAGCAATTTCAGAATCAATCACACCTCAGGGAGTACGCGACCTCATCGGTTTAGAAACCTCCACTCGGCTTGCTAAAGATGTGGCGAGATTGAAATTCTTACCATTCCACGTAAACTTCAAAGAACGGTATCCTTCCGCATGGAAGCCCGACACGGAAGCCGAGCTAGAAGAAGGCGAGGAGATTGTCCAAGCTTCTGAACCGGAGATCAACATTCCGTCGGAAAACGATCCGAGCCTACCGTTTGAATCGGGTGCTTGCAGATGACGAAAAAGTGTTCAGTCTTGCTCTCGGAGCGTGCACGCGGCCGAAAACGGTGAAGCAGCTCGTTCAAAGGGTTGACCCTTGCGGCCATACTGCTATGATACAAGTGGGTTATACATAAATGTCCGTACCTGTTCGCTATCAACGAAAGAACTCTCAGAATCGAAGGGCAGTACGGGTAAACAGAATATCACCGAAACCCATAAGGGCTTCGGCTCACGGCACGTACCCCAGGGGTGGATCTTCTCCCGAGACGGGTCCAGCACTCCCTGTGACGGAAGGAATGAGGTAAAGAGATGAATAGGTCCTTCCTACGAGTAATCGGCATAGCCCTTGCCGCCACGATCATAATGGCGGTCACGGTAAGCTTCGGTGCGGACTATCTCATTATCAAGAAGAAAGATGGCTCCACGCAAAAGGTTCCCCTGGATTTTCCGGCAGGACAGATCGAAGAATTTGATGTGCAGTCTGTCCCCCAAGAAGTGGATGTGCCTCGCCAGCCACCCTTGCGGCCCGGACAGGAACAGGAGATAAAAGAACGGGAGACCGAGACTGAAGAAAAGCCGTCAGCGACCCCCTTCATCTTTCGGGAAGGTCCAGCGCGACCTCCAAGCCAACAAGTCATCAGCCCAAGAGGTCCGGAACGAGAACCAGCCAGGCAGCCGCGCGGGCCGGTGGCTGCAACAGCTCCCATTTCCAAAGGAACCCTCTCGGTTAATGTGTACAAGCTGCCCGAGGGGATCAAAGCTCTGCCCGATTTCAGTGCTTTGAAACCGGCTGAGGTCCTCACAACGGACGTCATCAATCTTCATCAACAGGGATCGAAGCAAGAGCCTACAGGCCTTCCTCAGGACGTGAGCAATTTAGGCATGCGATTCGTAGGCATGTTCGTGGTCTCTGGAGAAGGAATATTCAAGTGGAGATTGCATGCCAAAGACGGGGCACGAATGCACGTCGATGATAAGACCATCATAGAAATCGACGGAATTCATGAGCCGCTCTCCAAATCGGGTTTTGTACACTTGGCCGAAGGCGTCCACTCAATAGTTGTCGACAGCTTCAACTCAAGCGGTGCCCCTGTTCTACAGCTCTACGTACAGTCACCTCTAGGAGAGGAGCAACTCTTTTCCGTCAGCAAGGGGTTGATCGGGTGGAAAGAACCGGAAAGGCCCTATGACGTGTTATGGGGGCAGGTCTATTTCGTCCCCCAAGGGAATTACCCGAAGGGTCCGGATCTATCACGCTTGAGCCCTATAGGCCGAATCATAGCACCTGAGCTAAGCATATCAGGCGGTCAAGGCATTCCGGGACTTCCGGGACGAAGAGATATGGTAGCAGTTCGCTATCAAGGATATTTTCCGGTTGATGGAGCGGGAATCTTTGCATTCAGGCTTGTTGCCGACAACTACGCAAAACTGATTATTGGGCAAGATGAGATAACAGAAATCGCAGACGGTTCCAAGCTCGGTGAACGGGGGGCGCTCGGGTGGGCCTTTCTCCAGCAGGGAAACTATCCAATAACAGTGGAATATTTTCATGCCAGGGGAGAGCCCATGCTCAAGCTCTTTGTAACAGAGCCCGAAAAGAAAGAACAGGTCTTTGCTCCGGCTCAATCCCTCGAGGGATATGCCTCCGACAGCGGGAAATTAAGCCTCATCCCAGCATTTGTCTATTTCCTCAAGCCAGGCGTAAATAAACTCCCTAATTTCAACAAGATATCTCCTGCAGGCATGTTCTTCACTAAGGCGATCGATTACCCGTTGAACAGAGGAACGGAATACTTCCCTGGAGTTCCCCAGCGAGATGACTGGCTAGGCCTGCGATTCTACGTGAAATTTTCCCTGACTGAAGAAGAGACGGGCACATACAAGTTCCGTATTGTTTGCAGAGACGGCGCTAGACTTATTATAGGCAAGAAGATCGTCGTCAATGCCGACGGTATCGGAAAAGTCAGAGAAGAATCGGGGGAAATCGCTCTACCAGCCGGTAGCCACGAAATGTTTCTCGATTATTTTCACACCAAAGGTCCCAATGGCCTCCAACTCTTTATTACCCCTCCCGGGGGAGAGGAAAAGGTTTTTGCGTTCAACTAGCACATCAAGATCATGTCCGTTCATGGCCAAGCGCGAGTGAGAAGAACCCTGCACCCGCATAGACCGCGGCTGCCAGGTAAGACAAAACGGTAAACCCGACGGTCATGGATAACAAGACGGCTCCACACGTAGAGATTACCGAGGCGAAGCCATTCACGGCCCATGCTAGAGGAATCACTGCAGGAGCTCTCCGATGGAGCAGAGCAATGCCCCATGGAAACGGAATTCCCAAGAGGAATGCGAGAGGACAAATAATTCCGAGCCCAAAAGCGATCTTTGCAACCTGAGAGAAATGAGCGGTTGACGAAAAGAGAAGGGGTAGTCCCAGAGTGGCAAGAACTGCGAGGAGTCCTATGGCCGAACCGACCGGCAAAATTCCGGCCGGTAAGACCGCTGTTATGCGCGGTGCGGCGAGGCTCCCTGCGCCTGCAGAAATGAGAAACCCACCTACTACCAACGCAGCCGAAAGAACCGGATCTCCCAGAAATCGGGTAAACATCTGAATGAAGCTCATCTCCAGAAGCATGAATGCCGTTCCCAGCGCAGCGAAATAGGAGGTAGTGAGGGCGAGCGTCCCCATAGACGGCACCTCTTTCCACCGTACCAGAAAGATCAGCGGAAAGAGCAGGAGAATACCCCCTACCAACACACACCACGCCCCCGCTGCCAAGAGCAGAAGATAACCCATCTCCGACCGTGTCGGCCACAGGGGACCAAAGGCTTCCCGAAGCTTGGAAACCGCTTTCCACTTGAAAAAATCATAGAAGAATGGCCTATCGTCTATCGCGGGCTCTACGATGGTCAACCACGTCCGATAAAGGATCGCTCTCTTGTCCGAGAGCAGTTGCTCCATGGCGTAGTGGTACCACGATACACCCGATACCTCAGGGCCTGGAAGAACGTGGATAGCATTAGTATCGTCCGGCTGAACACCCGGAAACCATTCAGTATCCCATGACATTGTCCTGCAAATCTTCCGAAATTTTTCCACCAGTTCTTTGCCTATTGGAGCGTTTCGTACAAGGGTTGCCATGGAAAGCTCGTCTCGGGCGAGTAAGAGATGAGACCCGGGGTCCAGTACCCCTCTGCTTTCGAGAGCCTCAATCCAAGTGGCAGGAATCTTGATGTTATCTCGGGGTGGATCCTGAATTCCCCGGACGACCGACACAATACCTGACGGGGTAAGAACGCGAAGGGATGCAGCAAATCCTTCGACAGTAGCCAGATAATTCTCTCGCAAAGCCCCTATGCCCCCCGATCCAGCGGCAAATCCTTCCAAAGCGGCACAATGAATCAGGTCGAAAGACAAGCGTGTGGAATCGAGAAATGCTCTAGGCTCCATGATTACTACGCGGACGCGGGGATCCTCCAAAACCCTACTCGGATGGGACTTCAAAACACGAATGATATTCCGGTCTGGCTGAACGAGCACAATGGATCGTGCTTGGCTCAGTCGCGCGAGCCAAACTCCCAATCCTCCGGCATCTCCCAGAATAAGGACAGTTTCCGGTCGAATAAGCCGGTATGGAAGACTCATAAGGGTTCCCTCGAGGAATCGCGCCTTCATCGGGTCATCAATGGAGAGCACAGATCCTATCCCGAAACCGTCGAGAAAAAGCATGTCCATGGGAGGGGGAGTAGCATCGGGGCTTAACGATAGCAGCGTATGAAAATGGGGACTCGAAAAAAGGTCGATTCTGCCTCTCGGGCCCGAAAAACTCACTACCGATCGCGCCGCACCCTGATCAACGAGTTGCCGAACGTACGCCAACGGCTTATACTCGTCAATCCGAAGCGGAAACAATCGATCTACCCCGACCAAAAGAGACGCACAAAACGCCAGGCTAACAAGAATCAATCCGATGAAATACGGTATCCTTGTCCTGCTGCCTATCGGTGGTAGCAGCAGGAATGAAGGCAGCAACACGCTAAGCGCGAGAGGCGCTACAAGGCCGTTCGCAGGGATAAAATTGAGGAGGACAATAGTGACCAGCGCTCCCAGGGCGCTGCCGGTAAGGTTAACTGCGTAGACTCGCTGAGGATTTTTCTCCTCGATCATCAATGCGAGGCCGATCAGCAACCCTGCGATCAGAAACGGAACACAATGCAACAACCAGAACAGCATCCACCACGCGACGGTGCTACCTGCGTCCGCAGGGGGAAAATAGACTCGCACAGGAAGCGCTTCCCCCACACGGAAAGAGAAAGCCACTGTGATACCGAACAGCGGTGTAGCCCATCGAAAGACTCCGACTGCACTTCGGTGAAACCAACCTTTCCAAAGAGCGAGAACCGTCCCTCCCGCACCAAAGCCTAATAGGGCACAGCTTATGATCAAGAAGGAAAAGTGATGGTACTTGGAGATGAGAAGGCACCGCATGAGACCGAGCTGCCATCCGATGACCGCAGCGGAGACACAGAAAACCGCAACAAGAAGGCCTCGCGGAGAAACAGCAGGGAAATTCATGTGATACTAGCTCATTCCCACGTCTTTCTTTTTGTTGAGATCCTTCCGAGCAAATAAGTAGCCAACCCAGACCGGATGGTCTAAGTGTTCCGCAGGCAACCAGGGACGATCGCGAAAAAACGAGCCTTGATTACATCGGAATCGAAAGCCATTCTTGCTTTCGCGATACTCCATTCGTGAACACCAGCACTCAATTGTCACGAGTTGCGCCTCTCACAAGAGGGACAAACCGGACCAGGCTCAACGTAGAGGATTTTCGAGCACCATCTCCATCTTTGGTTATCAACAGGAGGCGCTGAGTTTCGAACACTCCTCCGACCGGGACGACCATCTTTCCATGGGGCTTCAATTGTTCGAACAGGGCGGGGGGGACATGCAATGCGGCAGCAGTCACGATAATGCGATCGAATGGAGCGTGCTCTGGCCATCCGTCGTATCCGTCAGCGCATTTCACTCGGACGCTGTCGTAACCCAGGTGCTTCAACCGTTGCCGAGCAGATTCGCAGAGGGGGTGAATAATTTCCATTGTGAAGACATCTCTAGTGATTTTCGCTAACACCGCGGCCTGATAACCCGATCCGGTTCCTATTTCCAGGACTTTCATCCCAGGTTCCAGATCAAGTGCTTGGGTCATCAACGCTACAATATATGGCTGGGAAATTGTCTGGCCGTACCCTATCGGGAGCGGACTATCCTGGTATGCCGCTGCCCTGTATTGCTCGGGAACAAACAGATGGCGCGGCACGTTCAACATTGCGTCAAGAACCTGCCTATCGGAAATGGTCGTTCGCCCTAGGCCTTGGAACTGGGTTTCCACCATGTTCTTTCGCTCCTGAAGCCTCTCTGGTCGATCGGGAGAACCGTGGATGAGGGGATCGCCACTCAGGGATAGCGTGAGAGGCACCACTGCGATGACGACACAGAAGACAAAGAGAATCTTAAGCAGGAGGGAATTACTCATTTTTCAATTCCTCAGCGGCGGATGGCAGATTCGGAACGTCATCCAAGCGCTTCTCCATCACGATTGCGTCATCTTGACCTATAGTATAGTAATTCTTTCTGAAGCCGATCGAGTGGAATCCACGGCTCCGATACAAAGCTCTAGCAGGGGCGTTGCGTCGACCGACGTCCAGAATGATGTTCTTCAGACCGTCTTTTCGACAAAGCTCCTCCAGCTTTTCCATGAAGTACGTCCCATAGCCTCTGCTGCGGCGATTGGGATGCACAGCTATATTCATGAGATGCGCTTCGTCCAAGACCTTCCAGAAACACAGATACCCTACCAATAGATTGTCTTCCAAAAAAACGACGAGCCGCGCGTTGCGATTGGCCATTTCTTCCTGAAACATCGACCGGGTCCATGGTGCCGGAAAGGACGATCTTTCGATTTCCAGAACCTGGTCGAGATCGGAATGCATCATTCGTCGAATTCTGAGATTCAAATCTGTCGTCACGAGATCTGTATAAGCTCTCCTGATCAAGAATGGATGATGAGAGCCCCCCCCAACGCTACAAGAAATCCGAGAGCAAATAGCACTATTGTCTCCTTGTCTTCCAGACCGAGTAGGAGATCTGCAATCCCCACGAGAGGAACAGAAAAATAACCGAAGCTGAGAGCCCTATCGAGAATGGGGGGTATGAGTGGGGCTAATCTTGACAACACAACCGCACCTATATAGATCACGGGAGCGAGAAGTAAAAAAGCGAGCGAGAAGCCGAGAGCGAGGCCAGCACCTATGTGAAGCCACACAACGGCATCGCGACCATCGGTCTGCAATTTGGCAGCGGACCGCGAGATCTTGCCTAACCCGAGCCTGAGACGTTCATCCATCTTTCGTCCGGCGAAGCAAACGGGCAACAAGAACAAGAAACAGACAAAAACCACTGCGGTGAGGCCCAAGTCCGTAGCAGACCGAACACAGGCCGACACCGCCGCTGTAGCAACTGATGCCAGCGTCACGTCAGGAGCGATGAATCCTCCTACAGGAGGTCTCCTGAGCCATAGCAATTCGAAAAGGACCCCAGAAGCGATTCCGGCCGACAGATCTCCAAGAATTGCGCCGACGACAGTAGCGCCGACGATCGGTCTGGAAATCATGAACTGAAAGACTTGATACCTGTCGAGCCAGATCAAGCCTCCGACGGCGCTTGCTATGAGGGCTTTCTCAAGCATAACGTACCAGAGAGTAACCGGCTCATGCATCCTATTGGCCGGCTCGTCCGTCGTTTAGATCAGGATTGGAGCATGAAGAAGAATCTAAACGGGCTTCTCTATAGCTGTCCCTCAGGAAGACTTGTTTCAAGCAGCTCAACAGGCTTCTCAAAGGGTACAGACTGGATATTGATCCTCACCCCTTCCCGCTTTATCGTCCTCAATGCTTCCAAGCTCCTACCTCCTACGTAGACTGAGCGGCTCAGGCAAACAGATACCTCTCTTGTCGCAAGATTCCCCAAATTGAGCTCGTGGAAGCAGACCCCACTCCTTTTCAACCGTAACGCATCAATAGGATCCTCGACAATAACAAGTCTCCTCAAATCACGCCCATCAGGCCGCTTGAGCCACGATGCTATTCGCTCAACTCCGTCGATAATCAAGTTGATTGAGTAGGGAATGGCTGCTTGCATGATCATTCGCTGAACATGATCTTGGGCGAGGGAGTCATTGGCCACCACGAGCTCCTGCGCGCGTGTGGATGGCACCCAGCTCTCGAGGATCTGACCATGGATCAAGCGATCGTCCACTCGCACCAACACAATCGGCATATCTATAACCTGAGCACGACTCGCTCAGAGCTGTCACGGCTGCTGTTCAAACGTATTCCTCCGGGACAGTCTGTGACGCAGAACCTCTTCAGCCCGATAAATGTTCTCTTTTCCGGCCTCCGAGGCGAGTTTTGCCAGAGAAGGAAGGTCGTGATTGGTTCGCCCATTGACGGCCTTGATCATCATAGGGAGGTTCAATCCCGTGACTACCTCGACCTTCCCTTCTTCGAGGAAAGTCAGGGAGAGATTGGTTGGGGTCCCCCCGAACAAATCAGTAAGGATGAGCACTCCCAGTCCTCGATTTACCTGCTTAATCGAGTGGGCAATCTTTTCCCGAGCCGATTCGGGAGACTCGGAAGGATCGATGGACAAAGCCATAAGCGCTTCGTCTGAACTCAAACCAATGAGTTTTCCCGTGCTTATGAATTGGGGTCCGAGGTCACCATGAGTAACCAACAGAATGCCGATCATTGTCTTCTTTCCCAAAATCATGGCTCATTTCTATTAGTTGCCCGACACCATCACCGTGTGGGCACGCCTCAGGCGCTCAATTCTCGATGCTTCACTTCAACGCGACTGTAACCCTTGCGGAGAAGGAACTTGGACAGGTGTTCCGCTACGACCACAGATCGGTGACGCCCTCCAGTACACCCTACGGCGATAGTAAGGTACTGCTTTCCTTCCTGCATGTAAAGAGGTAAGAGAAAGCTCAACATGTCCTCCAGTTTTGCAATGAATTCCTTAGTGGTCTCCTTGCTAATAACCCATTGGGCCACATCAGCGTTCCGGCCGTCTTTGGCCTTAAGATCCTCGACGAAATACGGGTTTGGGAGAAATCGGACATCCAGCACGAGGTCCGCTTCCATTGGCAGCCCTCTCCCGAACCCAAACGAGCTGACCACAATCTTGAGCTCACGGCCGTCAACAGAGCCAAAAAGCTTGCGAATCTCCTCTCGCAACTCGTGTACAGTCAGATTGGACGTGTCAATCACCCACTCTGCACGTTCCCGGATCTCGGATAACTCATGTCGTTCCCGGATTATACCGTCGATCAGGTTGCCTGTCACTGCAAGTGGGTGCTGGCGGCGCGTTTCACTATACCTGCGTACAATCACATCATCCCGGGCCTCGAGGAAAAGAATCTCCACCGGGGTCTTGGCTTCGTCGAGAGAATCGAGGATAGTCGAGTAACGAGGGAAAAATTTTGGCTGTCGCAGGTCTATGACAAGAGCTATTCGTGTAAGTTCAGTACCGCTCGATTCCGTCAGCTCCAGAAGTTTTGGGAGAAGATCCACGGGGAGGTTATCCACACAGAAAAACCCCATGTCCTCCAACGCGTTGACAGCCGTAGATTTCCCGGATCCTGAAAGCCCCGTTACAATTACTATTCTTCTGGTTTCCACTGTCTCACCGTCCCGTGCGAGCGAAAAAGCTTGGCCAACAACTCGATGAGTAAAGCCGGATCAGATCCTCTGGTGAGAGGGAGTCTGATCCTTTGCAATTCGCATCCCATGATTTGAATCGCCGTCATTTCCGGCTCAGTTCGACCTACGTCCACCAGCGGATCGTACGTTTCCAAATTCACGGCAAAATCGATTGAAGAGGCGGCCGAAGTTCCCTCGTCAAACAGAGCTCTCGCGCGATAGATTCCCAAACCCCGAACCTCGATTCTCACCTGTTCTTCTACCGGCATACCCACGAGCTTCCCATCTTCGGAAACTGAAATTTGCACCAAGTCGTCGGAAACCAGCTTGTGGCCCCTGCTCATCAAGTGCAGAGCTGCAAGAGACTTGCCGATACCTGGGGGGCCCTGAATCAGCACGCCCACGCCCCCTACGTCAACCAACACGCCTTGAATTCTCGATCTATTCATTGGTGCGTACATATCACGCCTTCACTGGTGGATCAATTGAAGAGTCAGCGCGTGCAGCGCAATGCAGAAGCCCGATAGCAGAGCTCTCGGATCCATGAGATTCGGTGGCACATGGGATTTGCTATTATTGCCGCTCTGAGATGATCTTCTCGGGTTGCTCATGGGCTTGGGATTCGGCGGATTCGTAGCCCGTAAGTGGCGAGTATCGCTTGATTTCGTAGCCGGTGATTCTCCCGCTAGAACGGGAGTCCCGGCCGTTTATTGCTGAGGATGACGAGCAGGATGCCCGTCACACCAAGACAACGAGAGAATTCACAACAGCACCTCATCTGCTGCTACGATTCTGCTCCCCAACCTCCGCCCCCAGGGGTCTGCACGCTTATCACGTCCCCTTCCTCTGCACGAAAGGATACCTTGGACGGTAGATCTACCTCCGAGCCATCATGGCGAATCAACACATTCTTGCCACACGCTCCCGGAGAACCTCCGTTCAGGCCATAGGGAGGGAATCTCCGCCGTTCGGATATGAGAGTCACTATCGCGGGCCTCAAGACGCGTAAATCTCTTTGAATACCATCTCCTCCAGGGTGTCTTCCTCTACCTCCTGAGCCTCGTCTTACACAAAACTTCTCGACAAGGAGAGGATAAGCTGCCTCGAGAGCTTCAATAGGAGTGTTCATGGTGTTGGTCATATGGGTATGCACAGCAGAAGCCCCAGGGCCGAGCGGTCCGCCACCGGCTCCACCTCCTATGGTTTCGTAGTACGCGAAAAAAGATTGAGTCGGATCAGGATGAGCAATGCCGATGGTGACATTGTTCATCGTCCCCTGCGACGCTGCCGGAATCAGGTGCGGTCTCGCAGCAGCAAGAGCAGCGAGCAGCACGTCAACGATTCTTTGAGAGGTCTCCACATTTCCGCCTGCTACTGCTGCCGGGCGCCTGGCATTGAGCACCGATCCCTCGGGCACCGTAATCGTAAGCGGTCGGAGAGTCCCCGCGTTTGCTGGGATCTCTTCGGGTAAGATCAATCGAAACACATACAAGACCGCGGATACAGTAATTGCCCTGACCGCGTTCAGATTACCTCTGACCTGAGCACCAGATGGGGTGAAATCCACGTGCGCGTTTTCTCCCTCCACAACGATTCTCACTCGAAGCGGAATAGGGGAGTCAGAGAAACCATCGTCATCCAGGTAGTCTTCAGCTTCATAAGTCCCGTCAGGAATGGACGCCAGAACTCTCCTCACCATTCTTTCCGACCGGTCTTTCAATGCATCCGCGTACAGAACCATTTCCTCGGCACTACGTCTGCGAGCAATCTCCTCGAGTCGACGGATGCCTTTGTTCAGCGATGCAATTTGAGCCTGAATATCCCCTTCTCGTTCTCTGGGAGTTCTAACGTTGGCAAGGAAGAAGGCCAGGATATCGGCATCCAGCTTGCCCGCTTTGACTAATCGCAACGGCGGTACGATGATCCCTTCCTGAAAGATCTCGTCAGATATAGGCATCGAACCCGCAGACGTTCCACCGACATCGGCATGATGTGCCCGATTTGAGACATAGAATGTGGGCGTGATGTCGGAATCACGCAGGAAGACCGGCGCAACCATTGTCAGGTCAGGCAGATGTGTGCCGCCCATGAAAGGGTCGTTGAGCATGACCACATCCCCACGCTCGAGAGCCATCGTCCTCAGAACTTCTTTAACCGAAAGAGGAGCGCTTCCCAGATGCACTGGAATGTGCGCGGCTTGGGCCACAAGCTCACCCCCTCGGTCGCAGATCAGGCATGAGAAGTCACGCCGTTCCTTGATATTTGGACTCAGCGCTGCTCGACAAAGAGCCGTACCCATTTCTTCAGCCACCGAAGTGAAGAGATTTGCGAAGACTTCAAGAGTCACCGGATCGTGCTGCCGAACCGTGGGGGAAGACTGTTCAGATTCGACGCTCATTTCAGGTTGTTCTCGCATGGATTTTTCGCTGGAGACCATGGCCGGGAGGAGACAGCGAGGCTCACTGAACTTTGAGAACTTCTTGGGCGAATTCTATATCAATAGTTTCCGGGTCCTGTGAGTGAACCTTGATAAGATGCCTCAGGTGAACCAGACTATCCAGATCTATTCTCGTAAACTTTACTGCCATGCCCTCTTCCTCCTTACGAACCACTTCCCCTTCGATTTCAATCTTTAGCAGACTCTTGGGACCGATCAAGTCAATGTGCAGTATGCAGGGGGCGCCCTCGGGAAGGGGTGTTTTCAAGGCAATAAACGCCCCGCCAAGGCTTATATCTCTGAGGCGATGGGATATGGCCACATGATCATCAGTAACCACTCGAATTTCCGTCTCAAAGGGGGTCCGAGTGAACTTCCGTTTCTCATTCATTAGCTTGGGGCCTTCCGTGCACATCCGATTCCGAATTGCACGATCGACGAGGCGTTGACGAGAAATCAGCGTTCCTATTCCGAGCACCAAAAGACCGATACTCGGAAAAGGTCCACCCCTTCCCTTCCATCAAGGCCATTTCCTGGCCATCCGAAACCGACCTTGCCCTATTTCGGACCTAGCACCATCGTCATGTTGCGGCCTTCGAACTTTGGCGGTTGTTCCACAGCCCCTTCAGTACCAACCATCTCCAGAACTTTGTCTAGCAATTTTCTTGCTTGATCCGGATGGGTAATCTCTCGGCCACGAAACATGACAGTCACTTTTACCTTGTTCTTCTCGGAAAGGAACTCCAGGAGCTTCTTGACCTTGTATTCGAGGTCGTGTTCTTCCGTTTTCGGTCTTAGCTTAACTTCCTTCAGGGTTACGGTGGCTTGCTTTTTCTTTCGCTCGTGTTCCTTCTTACTCTCTTCGTACCGATACTTCCCATAGTCCATTATCTTGCAGACTGGGGGATCGGAGTTCGGTGCAACTTCGACGAGGTCCAGGCCAAACTCTTCAGCTTTTCTCAGAGCCGTCGATACGTCAAGAATTCCGAGTTGTTCGCCCTCTGGGGCGATCACTCTCACCCTGTCGGCTCGAATCTTCTGGTTCACCCTGACCTTGGGTTCCGCAGGCACGGCACCTCTTGGTCTTCCTCTCATCTACAACGCCCCCCTTGGTAATAGAACCTCTGTCGCTATCATTGTTTTTCCTGATAGACGAGCTGCCACTTCTCCGTGAGAATATGCCGAAAACTTATCCACGCCCAACTCCTCAATTGTCTCTTCGCTCTGCTTGCTGGTGCCAAAAGCACGATTCTCCAATGCCTTGTGGCCAAGAATGGTCACGCTCGGGAACGTCTGATTCCCGCGAGTCACAAATCCGCGAGCCGGCCTCTTGCATATTCGGGTTTTCCTGCACGCTCACGCGGCCGCACATCACCCTGTTAACCACTAGCCCCTCGTACCCGCTCACGCGGTGATGGGCCGTCGTGGTCACGTAGAATGGCAAACCCATAATGTGCAGGGTACAATCCCGGCAAGCTCTCAATCCCCGGTCAGAAACAAACATCGCAGAGTCTACCTCTCTCGGCCGGCTCAAAGGGACCGCAAGATCGATCCCTCGACTCTGTAGTTCCGGGGAAACAACATCCTCGTATACAGGATTCTCTCGCAATTTTTCGGCGGTGGCGATGCCTGATGGATAGAATGTTGACTTACGCTTGACCTGAATCTCGATGACCGGCATCATGCTATGAAGTTCGCAATACGGCGGCTGGATGGGTTGGGTGACCCGTTTAGTATCATCGACGTGCCATTCCTCCTGCAAGGTTCGAGGTATCTCGCTGCCTTCTGATCGGTGCTTACGTGGTAGGCGCGTGGGGATTTGAACCCCAGACCCTCACCGCGTCAAGGTGATGCTCTCCCCCTGAGCTACGCGCCTAAGACTCGACTTCAACGATTAGCAACAGAAAAAACAATTGTCAAGGGCAAAACAGTGTTTCGACGTCTCGATACACTGAACCCACTGTGACAAACAGATCATGCGGCTGCGCAGGAAAACGTCCCAGCCGTGGCAAACCTCAATAACCTTTGTACTATCGCGTTCCGTTCATGGATAATCGTCCCGCGCGAGGAATTTCTCCCCCCATGCCCGGTAAGGACCGTCGCTGCGTTACCAGTGACTGTATCAAAGCTAATGCAGATCGGTCGTTCCAACGGGCAGCCCCCACGCTGTATCCTACCGCCTTTCCCTGGCTGTCTACAATGTACGTCGTGGGAAAGCCAGGGACTTCCAGGATCGCTTCCTTGCTCGGATTAACGAGAAACGCCGTCTTCTTTCCCGACATGGTCACAACTTTCAGCTCGTATCCTTGGCCCCCATCAAACAGGATGGGAAAGGGTGCTCCATGTGTTGATGCATGGTTTATAACCGCCTGAGGAGGATCGACGAGATTCACCCCGAGGATTTCCAAATCCGCAGGGGAAAAAGTCTGTTTGAGCTGATGGAGGAGCGGCTCTTCATACCGGCACGCTGGACAGTTTATGGACCAGAAATGAAGGAGGATTACTTTGCCGCGATAATTGTTCAACGAGACTGTCTGCCCGTTTGGTGTCTTCAGAACCAAGGGCGCCACCGGGTGGGGTGCAGGAAACAAGAAGATGTTCGCGTTGGCAGCCAGATCAGTGGCGTGAGCCACGGTGGGGTTCACAGCGGGCAGTGCAAAGAGGACAGTTGCAAGGATAATTGGAGCATAAGATAACCGCATAATACCTCCCAACTTCTTCAATACATATGAATATCCTCATTATACCATATCATCTGCCGTGTCAACTCTTTTCAATCTTCGATAGCTCTCGTACTCAGCAAGACCGGCCCGGTTGGAATCCCGCCCCTACCACTGGCTATCGGCACGAGTCTTCCGTAGCGCCGGCGTCCCGCCGGTACTCTTGTCTTGAAACTCTCTTGCAGAAAGTTCGGATCTGAAGCCACCCATCTGCAAAGACACATTTCAAACCCCATCTCCGAAATCTGCACAATCTACGGATTTTTCTCGGTAGGACGGGCATCCTGCAGTGGGACGGGCATCCGAAACTGTCTCGGAATTGCGGCAAATGTTAAGATCGTGGCACGCTTCTTTTTTAGCACCCTCACCCTGGCCCTCTTCCGAAGGGAGAGGGGACTTGCAACCGCCCGGAATGACAGAGCCCTCTCCCTCTGGGAGAGGGTGGGGTGAGGGCTCCATGGGCAGTATCCTCTCTCACCGTACCACTTTTTCTGCTGTTTCCCGAGTTTTGAGACATTTTCATCTTGCCCGTCATCCTTAGCAATAAACGGGCGAGACGCCCGTTCTACCGGATTCTCACCAGGGAATGACACCAATCCGGATGCCGGCTCCTCGTGCCAGCAGTAAAGAGGCCGACCGCCGGTCGCCTCTCCCTTGCGCGGGCATTTTCCTCATGGACACTCGGCCCTGTTTCATCTATGCTCGGTGGAATTATCGGAAAGGAGCAGATCATGAGTATTGGTAAGGGATTCAGGATAGGGATCTGTGCGGCGTTATTTGTTTCTGGAGCCTTGTTTCTTCCCGTCAGGTGCGAAGCCACAGATCTGAAGGACCTCAAGCTTGGGCACGTGAGCCTCCCCGACGTGTACAACGCGTCCCAAAGGCTCAAGGCGGCCGTGCAAGAAATCGAAGAGCTGCGTACGAACGCCCAGGCACAGTTGTCAATCGTGGCCAAGGAAATCCAGGAGATTAACGACAAGCTGCGAAAGGGAAAAGGAGCACTCAAACCCGAGGAGGAGGAGGCGCTGAGAACAGAGCTGAAAGAAAAATCTGAAAAGCTGGAGAGCGGGCAGAACGATGTTCGCGTCAAAGCTGCGTTCAAGCAGAGGTCTGTTCAGAATGTCCTGAAGCATCAGATCCCCAAGGCCCTGGAAGAAGTGGCTAAGAAACAAGGACTCTCCATAATCCTTTGGGATAGTGCCCTCGCATATGGTCCACAGATTCCCAATGTCTCCAAAGAAGTTGCCGAAGTGTTGGACGCCATGCCGGCAGTAGAGAAGGGACCGGACCAGGCTCCGCCGGCACAACGGTAGCGCCGGAGACTGGTTCCACGCGCGATCGACTGGAGATATCCGCGCCGAGGTTGAATGCGGCAAGACCCCTAAATCTCAGCAACCGCTATAGTGCTTGAGAAATGGGAAGGGAATCGCCATGGCGTACACGCATGACATGGTTGTCATCGGGGGCGGCCCGGGTGGCTATGTCTCAGCGCTGAAGGCCCGGAATCTGGGACTCCGGGTTGCTCTCATCGAAAGAAACAAAGTTGGGGGTGTGTGTCTTAATGAAGGCTGCATCCCCACAAAGACGTTACTTGCAGACGTGGAGGGAGTTTTTTGGCTTCATCGCGCCGCACGTGACGGAATAATCGCGGAGCTTCCCACGGTCAATTTTGCGGCCATGTCCAGGCGGAAAGCAGCCGTGGTCGACAAAATGGTGTCTAACCTGGAAAAGCTCCTGTTGGATTCGGGAGTGGACCTCATCAAGGGCTCCGCGTCTATTCCGCGCCCCGGTCTGGTGGTCAGCGACTCCGGAACGGAGTTAACCACAGGTCATATCGTAATTGCTACAGGGTCCTGTGCATGGGTTCCTCCCATACCTGGGTCCAATCTCCCAGGCGTGATTACCACCACGGAAATACTTGAATTGGAATCTCTCCCAAAGCGGTTGGTCATCATTGGCGCGGGTGTGATAGGGCAAGAATTTGCCGCGATGTTCGCCGCGCTCGGAAGCCAGGTGTCGGTGCTGGAAGCTCTGGACAGGATCCTCGTCGAGGTGGACGGAGAAATAGCACGACGCTATGGATCCCTCTTGGCGGGACGGGGAATCAAGACCGAAGTGGGGGTCAGGGTCCGAGGTATTTCGCGAGAGGGAGAAACTCTGCGAGTAACGTACACAAAGAAAGACCGGGAAAAGACCCTCGATGGGGATCTAGTGCTGATGGCAACGGGCCGACGCCCCTCTTTCGGCGGACTCGGCATCGATCGCCTCGGAATTGCCCTGAATGCAGGAGCCATCGCCGTGGACGAGAGACTAATGACATCGGTCCCCGGCATTTATGCCATCGGTGATGTGCTCGGACGAAAGATGCTGGCCCACGTAGCCTCGCACCACGGGGAGCTGGTTTCGGAGATAATATCGGGACGCGCGAAGCGGGTGATGAACGAGGTCGTTCCTTCCTGTATATTTACCGTCCCCGAGATAGCCTGGGTGGGATTGACGGAACAAGAGGCACAATCGGCAGGACTGCGGTATCGCACAAGCTCGTTTGCTCTGGCTGCCAGCGGCAAAGCCCAGGCAGCGGGACAGACCAACGGTCTGATCAAGCTCATTGAGAATCTCGACACCGGAAAGCTCATAGGGGCCCACTTCATGGGGCCCCACGTGTCGGAGCTCGTCGGAGAGCTCACTTTGGCGATCCGTGCTGGTATGGCAGCCGAGGACATCGTGAACACGATCCATCCTCATCCGACCATTTCCGAGTCAGTTCACGAAGCTGCGCTGGGATTCCTCGACGGTCCTCTTCACGCACAATCGAGAGTACGAAAGGGAGCAGGATGAGCGTAGAATTGGTCAGGAGCAGCGCATGAAGGAGTTTCGTCTGCTCGACACCGGGAAGCTTTCAGCAGCGGCCAATATGGCCCTGGACGAGATAGTGCTCGGTGAAGTTGCTGGAGGTGCCTCGCCACCGACTCTGAGATTCCTCCAATTTGATCCTCCAGCCGCGCTCGTGGGGTATCATCAGGATGTGAGCCACGAAATCCGGGTCGACTTTTGCCGCGAGCATGGAATAGAGATTAACCGCCGGCACACGGGCGGTGGGGCCATTTTGTTCCAACCATCTGCCCTGGGATGGGAGATGTTCGGTGTTCCGGGCGAGCCACCGTTTGCAGGAACATACGAGGCAATCCTTTTCAACATATGTTCCATCGCGGCGGAAGGTCTTTCCCGCCTGGGCATCCCTGCCCAATTCCGGCCCCGCAACGACATCGAGGTGGAAGGAAGAAAGATTTCGGGAACCGGTGGGACCGTGATATCGGGGGGGTTCATGTTTCAGGGAACGGTGCTCGTCCAAAACGAGATCGAGCTTTTCTTGAAAGCGCTGCGCGTCCCGGTGGAAAAGCTCAAGAAGCGAGAAATCGAATCTCTCATGGAGAGGATCTGTTTCCTCTCGGATCTGATGCGCCCCACACCTAAGGTCGATCTGGTGAAACTGGCACTTGCCAGTGCGTTCACTGACGCACTCGGCATCCGACTGGTGCCATCGGGGCTTACGGATCAAGAACAGCAGCTACTGAAAGCTCGAATATCGTACTTTCAATCAGAAGAATGGATATTCTCCCATTCACGTCCTGCCGATGAGTCCGAACCCCTTCGAGAGATTATGCAAACCGCAGCAGGGACCCTTCGGGTACATCTTTGGCTCGCCCCCGGCGGGCGGCGAGTGAGACAAGCCCTGGTTACCGGTGATTTTTTCGCGCTTCCCCAACGCTTCGTACATGACCTCGAGGCAGCGCTCGTGGGGGTGACGATCGACGGGGATTCCCTCCGGAGTACGGTCTTGTCTTTTTTCGATTCGTACGACGGCTGTTTGTTGGGAATCAAGCCCCATGAGGTCGCTGCAGCGATCTCCACGGCTGGTGAACGACGGCGGCTGGTGGATGCAGAGCTCTCGGCTCAAGACGTCAATGATCTCTTTTTGCTCAATGTGAGCCCCAAGGAGTTGTACGGGGAACGGCCCCGGTGGCTTCTCCTACCGTACTGCTCCAAGAGCCTGGCGTGTCCATATCGGGAAATCCCAGGATGCGACGAATGTGGAGCATGCGAAATAGCGGAATGCTTTGCTCTCGCCAAGAGCTTTAATATGAACCCTATAACAGTCCAAAGCTTCGAGCATTTGATGGAAGTCCTCAGAAAGGAGTGCGAAGGAAAAGAAGGGCTCTACGTGGGCTCCTGTTGCGAGGCATTCTATTCGAAGCACAGGCGCGAGATGGAGGAGATAAACGCGCGAGGGGTGATAGTGAATCTGGACTCGACGACATGTTACGATCTGGGCAAAGGAACGGCGGCATACAAGGGGAGATTCGATAACAAGACCTACCTCAACCTGTCTCTTATTGAGAAAACTATGAGACGTCTCCATGCCACTGCCCGTTGAGACATGGGATGTTCTTGTCGTGGGTGCCGGCCCAGCAGGCTCTTGCGCTGCCGCCGAGTCGGCTCGTCTGGGTGCGAAAACGTTGCTCATAGACGCAAAACCCCGAATAGGCGAACAGCCCCATTGCGGCGAGTTCGTTCCCTCCAGACTGTTCGGTGAGATCGAGATGGACCGGGCCGCGATCGTTCAGCCGGTTCATGTCATGGAAACGATCATAGTCGATTCCTGGGACGAAGCTCGACGAGAATTCCATGGGCCGGCGCGTTTTACGGATGCCGAGGGGAGGAGAGCTGAAACTCATTCACCGGGGTTTATCATCGACAGAGTCCGCTTCGATCGTCACCTTGCTCGAAGGGCTGCGTCCCACGGAGCCATGGTCATGTCAGGGACACGACTTGTCAGGAAAGAAGAATCCGGTTGGCTTGCACAATGCGGGGGCCGTGAAGTGGTTCTCCGGGCGAAATACGTCATTGCTGCTGATGGAGCCCTTTCTTGCATTGCTCGCACTGCGGGGATGAAACGCCCGGAAGTACTGATAGGAACTCAAGTGGAGGCCCCTCTGGTCAGATCCGACACAAGGACGTACGTGTTCCTTCACAGAGACTTAACTGATGGATACGGATGGGTATTTCCCAAAGGACCCGTGGCGAATGTCGGAATAGGAGTCAGCCGCAGAAAGGGCGCATCGCCCCACTCGGCTCTCGGAGAATTCCTCGAATACCTTTATGCCATAAACCTGGTGAAACCAGGGTGGCTCGCTCGCTCCGGCGGAGTGATTCCGGTATCGGGACCTCGAGAATCTCTCGTCAGTGGTAATGTTCTCTTCTGCGGAGATGCGGCCGGCCTGACTCATGCAATCACGGGCGCAGGCATCCCCCAGGCAGTGATTTCTGGGACTCTGGCTGGAAGGACAGTTGCCGAAGCTCTTGCGGAGGGAACAGCGAGTCCCCTGAGGAAGTATGAAGCGGAAGTGAAAGGGCATTACGCAGCAGTGCTGAATCATGCCTTGTCCAAGCGTGAGCACATGGTGCGACGATGGCACGACCCCGATTTTGTGACCATCTGCCATGAGAGCTGGATTGCGTTTGAGGGGTACAGGCGAAGAGTCCGGCCTCAACAACTCACGGCCGCAAAATGACGGAGGATGTGTGTCAAAATCCCGAAAGGCGCAGTTGCACTCGAGCGTGCATACATCGAGCCGCGAGATCGAGAATCAGGCCTGGGAGCTTTCCCGATCCATGCACGGTAACGTGCTGACGCTCTACGTGCCAGGTATGTTCGTGGTGGATGGCAAACGTGGCAAATACCGGGCGGTCTCCATTACGGGATCCGGGTGCGAGCTGCAATGCGAGCATTGTAAAGGCACTCTTCTCACCACCATGCCTCCAACCCCAACGCCGGAAAGTCTCATGGCGGCTGGCCTTGCAGCAGCGGAGCGAGGAGATCTTGGTCTCCTCGTTTCGGGCGGGTGCGACAGGGAGGGAAGTTTGCCCTGGGAACGCTTCTTCGAGGCAATTGCCACCCTCAAGTCGCGTACCGGACTGAAAATCACGGTCCATACGGGCTTGATCACCGGGCAGCACGCGAAAGCCCTCAAAGAATCGGGAGTGGATCAGGCGCTTGTGGATATAATTTGTGATGACAAGACCGCTGTGGAGGTCTATCACCTTCCGGGAGCAGTCAATGGCATACGGCGAACCCTCGATGCGCTCGCGCAGGTGGACCTGGAAATCGTGCCGCACATAATACTCGGTGTCCACTTCGGAGAGATGAGAGCGGAGCACCGGGCGCTCGACGTCATACGCGAGTATCCGGGACGAAAATACGTGGTCGTGGTGCTCATGCCTACGCGAGGCACACCCATGGCGTCGATTTCTCCCCCCTCCTGGGACACGGTAGCAGCATTCATCGCCAGAGCCCGGATATCCATGCCGGAGCGACTCTGCAGCTTGGGATGTGCCCGACCCAGAGGCCACTACAGGCGGAATTTGGATCGTCTCGCAGTAAGAGCAGGGGTGAATTCCATTGCCCTTCCGTCAGAAGCGGCGGTGGAAGAGGCCCTAGATCGCGGTCTCACCGTGGAATGGAGAGAAACCTGCTGCTCACTGGACTAAGGTATTGTCAGTGCAACAGAATTGTGCACAATTCCGTTGGAAGCAACGGCTGGTTCTTCTGCCAAGAGCCCTGAATGGCAGAAAAGGAGGATGGACCCTTGCAATCGGCAAACACAGCCCAAATCCCCGGAAAAATCCCGGAGACTCCCGAATACGTTCGTGTGTCGTTGGCAGCGGCTATGACCCTCGGATTTGTCCAAGGCTGGTTCTATCGCAACGCGAGATTGGGATGCATCAACCTCTTGATGACCTACAACGGCGGGTGCAAGGCAAATTGCACTTTTTGCGGCCTTGCTGGTGAGAAAAACCAGTGGAGGACAGGTGGGAGCTTCATTCGTGTCCCCTGGAAAGCATACGTGCTGGAGGAAGTGATAGAGCGTATCATCAGGACGCCGTCATACGTCTCTCGAGTGTGCATTTCCATGATCACACACCCGCGAGCAAGAGAAGACGTGCTAAGAATCTGTCGTCAGATCGCGTTCAGGACGGACAAGGCAATCTCTCTCCTCATCTCTCCGTCGGTTCTCAAGAAAGACGATCTCTGGAAAATGAAGGAAGCGGGCGCGGAACGCATCGGCGTAGCGATAGATTGCGCCACGGAGCGTCTCTTCTCGCAGCATCGGGGAAAGCCGGTACGAGGGCCCCACTCGTGGCAACGATACTGGAGGACGTACGAGGAGAGTCTCGAAGTTTTCGGCCAGGGAATGGCCGGTGTGCATCTCATTTGTGGACTAGGTGAAACCGAGCGCCAAATGGTCGAGGCCATTTCTCGTGCCAGGAGCATGGGTGGAAGCACCCATCTGTTTTCCTTTTTCCCCGAGCCGGGATCGGCCATGGAAAGTGAGCTCCCCCCTCCTATGGGTACCTATCGGAGGATTCAGTTGGCTCGATGGCTCATAGACAACGACCGAGCCCGCGTCGGAGAAATCGAATTTGACAATCAGGACAGAATTGTCGGATTTGGAATCCCGCAGACGGACTTGGACTCCATCATCGCCCGAGGCGAACCGTTCGAGACTTCAGGCTGCCCCGGGCCGGATGGACGCGTGGCGTGCAACCGCCCCTACGGTAACGAGAAACCGGGCAACCAAATCCGTAATTTCCCCTTCCCCCCGAATAAGGAGGACGTCGCTCGGATCAACGGGGAGCTGTGGCAGTGACGTGCTGCAGGGGGGGGCGGCGGCAATCGCCGGCACCATCAGGGCTGGAATAATCTGATGCTTATCCCGTTCGGATCTCTGAGTGAAGCATATTGGATCCCGTCCATTTGAGCACATGTCTCGGCAAATTGCAGGCCCTTGCTTTTGAGATTTTCGACAGCGAGAGCCAAATTCGGGACCCGGAAGCTCATTCCTGACACGCCCCCGGCAAGGGGACCGGCCTCACTGAATTTGTTGTGGCAGATTTCCAGCTTGTACGGGGTTCCCTCTTTTTCCATGCAAACCACATCCAGTCGTCCGGATAGCTCGGGGGAAGTCTTGAATCCCAACTTCTTGTAAAAGTCAATGGTCCGTTCGGGATTACTTGAAGGAATGCCTATGGTGAGAGGATAGTTATCTAGTGAGGGTTTGCCCACGCTTGAAGATTCCGCCTCAGTATTGTGAGCGATCAACAGGGCGAAGAGTACGAGACACATTGTCGAGCAAGAAAATCCAAGAAAAAGCCTTCTAGCATGGCCACCCGGCAATCTCATGCCCGTCCAACCTCCTGAACCTCGAATAAATGGAACGCACACGTTCCCAAGAAAGGCACACGAAATATACACGAAAACAGGAGTGAAAGCAAGAAACAAGAACCGTTTTCTCCGACAAAATGGAGAAATCGAGACCATTCCTTCCGTATCCAGCACCTTTCCAGGAACGAAAATCGATCCCACCTCATCATGCTTCTAGAGACACGACAACCGTGGAATCGGAACAGCGGTTTATTGCCACAGTTGAACAACCGCAGTCAAGGGGAAAATGAAAAACGACGCTTTCATCCGCTCCAGCAACCACCATGAGCGAACGACGCTCGTTTCCGACCGGCTGAGCTCAAGATCCTGCCCTAGTGAAAACGAAGAAACGCAGATGGTGTCTCAATCGTCTCGTTCCTTTCTGTGGCTCGAGCTCTGCCGCAACGAGGTGTCCCACTCTCCGGAAACTCCTATGTCAAGACCCTCCTGGGCCATACGAGCCATTTCCGCAATATTCACCATCTGGGTGTCTTCAGGAGTCTCGGGAGTGGATTCCACTTTCAAGCCACAGTGGGTACACACCCTCTCTCCCCGCTTATCGGTATCCGCTGCCAAGCGATTTCTGGCGCCACAGGCACAATGCCACCACATATCTTGTTTGGTCACGATCTCTCCTGCCTTGAGACGAACCATAAGTATACTGAGAGTACGAAAGGCACTCTAACATGTTCTGGAGATCTGTGCATAGTCGCCCGCTCGCTCCTTTCAAAAAAGGTTATACAACGGTGCAGGCAGAGTCATTGTGGTGTGAGAAAGTACTCTAGAACCAATTGGGGAAAGGACTCCGGGGTAGCGGACCCTCTTTCTGGAGGTAGCTCAAAGCCTTCCTTATTGCCGCATCTCTAAGAAGCTCCTCGGGCTTGGAGAATCCAAGCTTCTCCTGAGCCATTACTTCCGGCGAAACCATGGTCACGTCCGGCTCCAGTCCCACGCCGTCTATATTGCGCCCGTCAGACGTATAGTAGTGGGCAGTCGTTAGCCGTAAAGCAAAACCGTTTTCGAGAGGAAAGACGGCCTGCACCGATGCCTTGCCGAAACTACGTTCTCCAAGCACGAGAACATTGGGCCTCCCTTGAAGCGCACCGACCAGAACTTCCGAACCGCTCGCAGATCCCTTGTTAATGAGGATTACCATGGGTAAACCCGGAAAAGTGCTCGAGGAATTCGCAAGGATCTTGCGCTCGGAGCCCTTGTCTCTGCCTCGGACCGAGGTGATCACACCGGAAGATACGAAGAGGCCAGCGACCATAACTGCTTCTTCGAGTAGTCCTCCCGGGTTGTCTCGCACATCCAGGATCAGACCTTTGAGCCGTGGGTTTCGAGCCAGCATTCTGGAAAGCGCCTTGCGTACCTGGACCGCTGTTCCATTCTGAAAATTCACGATCCGCAGATAGACTATTTCATTCTCCAGCAAGAGAGAGCGAACAGGAGCGATCCGTATGGTCTGACGTTTTACACGCATCACACTTACGGTCCCTGTCTGGCTGTTCCTGACCGTAAATCGAACAACTGAGCCCGCAGGCCCTCGCACCAGGCTCAACACGTCAGCCAAGGGCAAACCGTGGAGGGATCGACCATCAATCTCCAATATGGTATCCCCGGTCCTGATTCCGGCTTTGTACGCGGGAGAGCCGTCAAAGGGCGCTACCACAGCATAATCGCCGTTTCGAGGAGCTACTACCATTCCCACGCCACCAAATCTCCCTGAAACGCTTATGGTCAATTCCTGTTGCATAGTAGCGTCCAGAAGCGACGCGTTCTTGTCGAGCTCGTGCAGTACTCCCCTAAGAGCTGTCTCGGAAAGCCGACCAGGATCAAGGTTGCAGGCGCAGCTCATGGTTTCGATCGCGTCGACAAAGCATTCTTCCGGGTTTCCTGGGCAGTCACTCAAGGATTTTACCGATTCCGTACATATGGGCAGGAATGTGAGACTCAACCTCTTCAGTGCCGTCTGGAGGACCAATAGAGGGGAGACTGGGTCCACGAAATGCTTCTCCAGGAGGGCTACCACATCTCCGATCAATTTCCGGTGAAGCGGATCCAGCTCGATATCTCCGCCACTGGAAATCCCACTTGTCACAGACGCTGTCTCGTACCTGCCCGAATTGGGTCTTTCCACTCCCCTTAATCCCTTTGAAGTCGTCTCAGCCCATACGCGACCCGCGAATAGGAACAGGAAAGTCAATACCACAATCGTAACAAAGGAAAGGAATCGTGAACCAAGCACTAGTGTTTGCTTCTCCTGCAAGGGGCTGAAAGAACGAACGTGGATTTCGTGCGGAACGCCGCCCGGACGCGTCTCAACACCCAAACACCCATGACTTCGCAGTCAAAACGCACCATGAAAGTCAGTGGCATTCCGGCGTACGTCAGAAGCTGGTGGAATCCCGCGTTTGGGGGGACCCATCGATGGCGGCCACGGACGGCCCTACCCCTCTCTTCATGGCACGAGCGTCTCGTCGGTAATCAGAGGACTCTCGGACGAAGTACGGTCCTCTCTCGTACGCCGCGCCTCTGTTCACCCAACGAGAAATCCCCTGTCCCGGAGGACCACGTCGTCTGCCCTATCTTGACACGTCGCGGCCTTGGTATCAATATGGAAGAGTGGTGCGTTTCATGTCCTATCTCACCGCATCGTACCGAGAAAGCGGCCGAAAAGTGATGAGGATCCGCAGACGAGCTCCGCAGTGCAGCCCCATCGGTTGACAAATAGGCGCGGCAAGCGTATACAGTGAAAAAAACAGAGAATACGCGGAATCAAAGAGGGACTCTTATGGAGCAAAGGGACCTGGACTTGATCGAAAGATGGAAGGAACAGGATCCGCAACTACAAAGATTGTGGAGAGAGCATCTGGAATTCGAGGAACAATTGGAGGCCTTTAACAAGCGGGTTTATCTTTCGCCCAGCGAAGAAATCGAGCGAAAGACAATCCAGAAGAAGAAGCTTAAAGGCCGAGATCAAATCGAGCGCATTCTCGTAAGACTCCGTAAGCTTTAGGAAACACGAAGAGCATCCGTAGTATCACATGAGGAGACGTGACGTACGTGGAGATCAAAGGATCCGCTATTTTTTTGAAATCGCTTAAAGAAGAAGGCGTTGACACGATCTTCGGATATCCAGGCGGAGCAGTCATTGATATTTTCGATGATTTGGCGCGCAATTTTGCCCAGGACTTCACCTTTATCCTGGTGCGACATGAACAAGCGGCGGTTCACGCTGCGGACGGCTATGCTCGAGCCACGGGAAAACCCGGTGTATGCATTGTGACTTCAGGACCGGGAGGGACGAATACGGTCACGGGGTTGGCTACCGCGTGGATGGATTCCATTCCGGTCGTGGTGTTCACAGGGCAGGTTCCTACAGCTCTTATCGGCAACGATGCGTTCCAGGAAGCGGACATCGTCGGCATCACGCGGCCCTGCACGAAGCACAACTACCTGGTTGGAAGGGTCGAAGACCTGGCGCGGACGATCAAAGAGGCGTTCACGATCGCCAAGACGGGACGTCCCGGACCTGTGCTCGTAGATCTTCCCAAGGACGTAATTCAAAGCAAAGCTCTGTTCCATTACCCCAAGTCGGTCAACCTCCCCACATACAAGCCGAACGTACGGGCGTACCTCCCGGCAGTGAGAAGAGCCGCAGACCTGATAAGAACCAGCGAGCGGCCCGTTCTCCTCGCTGGAGGAGGAGTAATCACTGCCAGGGCCCATGAAGAGCTGAAGACGCTCGCCGAAATGACTGGATTTCCCGTTACAATGACGCTCATGGGTCTCGGGGGCTTTCCTGGTACGCATCCGCTGTCGTTAGGAATGCTCGGGATGCACGGCACGTACCGTGCCAATATGGCCATCTCGGAATCAGACCTGATCATCGCTGTGGGCGCTCGATTCGATGACCGAGTAACCGGGCCCGTGGACGAGTTTGCGCCCCGTGCCAAGATAATCCATGTGGACATCGACCCTACGTCCATCCAGAAAAATATTAAGGTGGACGTTCCCATAGTAGGGGATGCAAGAGATGCGCTGGTCAAGCTCCTGGCGGTACTTCGAGAGAACGGCGAGCCTGTGGTAGACAGGGAAAAGCTCAGAGAATGGCACGCCAAGGTAACCGCGTGGAGAAACGAGCAACGGCTCCGGTTCGACCGAACCGCGAAGGTCATAAAGCCGCAGTACGTCATTGAAAAGCTCTACGAAATGACTGCAGGGCAGGCCATCATCTCTACCGAAGTCGGACAGAATCAGATGTGGACTGCTCAGTACTACCTGTTTGATCATCCCCGCACGCTTCTAACGTCAGGCGGCCTGGGAACCATGGGATACGGGTTCCCTGCAGCTATCGGAGCTCAGGTGGCTTTTCCGGACAAGTTGGTCATTGACGTTGCAGGCGATGGATCCATCCAGATGAACATTCAAGAATTGGCCACGGTGGCTCAGTACAACCTGCCAGTTAAGATCGCCATTTTGAACAATGGCTATCTCGGTATGGTGAGACAATGGCAGGAACGCTTCTACGACAAGGTCTACGCTCATACGGACATGCTGGCTGCTCCTGATTTCGTGAAAGTCGCGGAGGCGTACGGGGCCGTCGGCCTGAGAGCCCAAAACCCTGAAGAGGTGGTTCCGGTCATCCAAAAGGCCCTCGAAACGGACGGGCCCGTAATTATGGACTTTGTTGTGGAGCGGGAAGAAGGCGTCTATCCCATGGTTCCTGCAGGAAAATCTATTTCGGATATGATTCTGGTGTAGCAGTGGAAGCAAGGCACGTTATCTCGGTGTTGGTGGAAAACCGACCTGGTGTACTGGCACGGGTGGCCGGCATGTTCTCTGGGAGGGCATTCAATATCCAATCACTCGCCGTTGCCCCGACCCTGGATGAGAGCTATTCGAGGATGACGATCGTCACCCACGGTGACGAGCACATAATCGAGCAGATCATCAAGCAACTGCGCAAGCTTATCAATGTGGTGAAAGTCCAGGACCTCACTTCTGGCGACTACGTGGAAAGAGAGATGATCCTGGTCCGGACCAAGGCTACGGATACAAAACGGGAAGAGGTCTTGCGGATTACCGACATCTTTCGTGGAAAGGTCGTGGATGTCACCCCCGATACTATCACCGTGGAAGTAACAGGCAGTCAGGGAAAAATAGAGGCCATTCTCGAGCTTCTGGCCCCCATCGGAATCGTGGACCTTATCCGGGCCGGAACACTGGCCATTCCTCGAGGGAAAAAGACCCCCAAGTCTACGGGAACCCACGAATGATCTCCCACGTGGGGCACTACGAACCTGTGGCTCGAGAAGGTATCCCCTTCGTTGTCGTGCCGGCGGTAATTTCCGCGCTGGCGTGGTGGTACTCGTATCCGTGGGTTTCGCTTCTTTTCCTACTGATTTCCTTAGCGATTGCCGCGTTTTTCCGGAATCCGGAGCGAATCCCCCCCTCCGAAGAAGGGATTGTTGTTTCTCCGGCAGACGGCCGGGTGGTCGAGATAGTCCGCGACGCGTCCTTTGAGTACATCCGAGATGAATCGCTCACCAGAGTCAGTATCTTCATGTCAATTTTCAACGTGCACGTCAATCGCGCTCCCATAACTGGCAGAGTGCAAAAAATAGCTTACAGGCCGGGCGGATTCCTTGATGCGCGCGAGCCGGAAGCTTCCAAGACGAACGAACAGAATGCCATGATTTTGAAAGGCAGCCGCGCTATCGGAGTTGTGCAAGTTGCGGGAAAGATCGCCCGACGGATAGCGTGTTGGATCTCCGAAGGCGACGAAATCAGGCTCGGAGATCGCTTTGGTCTCATTCGGTTCGGATCCAGGCTCGATGTCTATCTCCCCCAAGATTTCACCATCACAGTCGAAATAGGGAATCGTGTGAGAGCAGGCGAAACTGTCATCGCGAGATTCTCAAACGCCTCGGTCGAAAAAAGCGCGCGAGCGGGAAGCTGACGTGCCGCATTCGGTTGAAGTTCCGTCTTAACCTGGTTACAATGATCGGCGATTGCTCAAGAAAGCAGGTGCCCTCCCATGGCTGCGCGAATTCGGAAAAAACGGCCTTTTTTTCAAAAGGGCAAACGTTCCTCGGATCCGGAAGAGGTCTTGAGGAGGGAACAGAGGAAGGCAGCCCAGATCAACAAGATGAAGAAGGGGATTTTCATTCTCCCTTCCCTGTTGACGCTCACCAGCATTTTTTTCAGCTTCTATTCCATCGTTTCCTCTATCAAAGGAGACTTCATAATTGCAGCAGCCTTGATCCTGGTGGCAGGCTTCTTCGACGGGATAGACGGCAAAGTCGCTCGTCTCACCAAGACTACGACCCGATTCGGTGTCGAGCTGGATTCTTTGGCTGATGTAATCTCCTTTGGCGTGGCCCCCGCGCTTCTCATGTACATGTGGGCCCTGTCCCCGTATGGAAGGATCGGCTGGGTGACCGCTTTCGTTTTTGTATCGTGCGGTGCCCTGAGACTGGCGAGATTCAATGTGCAGACGGGAGCCATAGATCCGAAGCGATTCGTGGGCCTTCCCATACCGGCCGCGGCCATGATGATAGCTACCACGGTACTGTTTTTTCACAAGGCGGATCTCGATCCGGCCGAACACGCTATCCCTCTGATGATCGTCACGTACTTGCTCTCGTTCTTTATGGTAAGTGTTGTTCGGTTTCACGCGTTTAAAGACCTCACGCTCGTCAAGCAGAAGCCCTTCAGCTCCACGGTCGCCTTTGTGCTTCTGCTCGCTCTTGTGGCAGCCGCCCCCTTTGTCGTCCCGTTTCTCCTCTGTGCCGCATACGTGGTCTCCGGCCCGTTCCTGCTCTTGACCGGATATATCAGAAGGAAGAGGCGTCAAAGAGAAGAGCTCGTTGTGGCTGAAAAGACCGAGCCCGACTGGGCTCATCAGGAGCAGAATCAGGGAACACCGCCTTGAGGGCAGAAGATGTCCGGGGATCGCGACCCCGCAGTAACAGGAGAGCCGCAAGCCGGACAGTCAACGGCTATTGCGCAAACATGCATGACCTTGCAGTTACAACGGACCATGAAAGGCCGCGGCATTCCGGCACACACCGGAAGTTGGTAGAAGGCGGGTGCTTCGCGGGATCCGTCAATGGCAGCCGTTGGCCCCCCGATTGCTGTCTTCGTAGCACCGGCGTCTCGCCAGTAATCAGAGCCTTCTTTAGGTAAACCCAGGGGAAACCCCCGCCGCTCCTTGCAATTTTTCCCAGTGCGATGTAGAGAAGAAAAGATACCTGCGGGCGGTGCACGCGGAGGCAAGATGGCCGAACGATGCTTAATTTTTGACACCACCCTCAGAGACGGAGAACAATCTCCGGGCGCATCCATGAATCAGCACGAAAAGCTGCAATTGGCGCGCCAGCTCGAAAAGCTCGGGGTGGACATCATAGAAGCCGGCTTTCCAGCGAGCTCTGAAGGGGACCTGGAAAGCGTACGTCGTATTGCCAAGGAGGTCAAGAGCTCCCGGGTGGTGGGATTGGCGCGAGCGGTTGCTGAAGATATTGAAGCCGCGTGGAAAGCGGTAGAAAAAGCGCAACATCCAGGAATCCATACCTTTCTAGCAACCAGCGACATCCATCTCAAATACAAGCTCAGAATGTCTCGTGAAGCTGTCCTGGACCGGGTGGGACAAGCGGTCCGCCTGGCACGGTCTCTCTCTGACTGGGTGGAGTTCTCCTGTGAAGATGCCACCCGAAGTGACCGGGAATTCCTCTGCACCGTGATAGAAACGGCAATCAAAGAGGGCGCCGGCACCATCAACATTCCTGATACTGTCGGATATTCTTACCCCGACGAGATTGCCGACCTGATTGGGACCGTGCGGGCGAATGTGCCGGGCATAGAGAGCGTAATATTGTCGATTCACTGCCACAACGATCTGGGGCTTGCAGTGGCCAATTCCCTGGCCGCTCTGAAGGCAGGATGCCGTCAAGTCGAGTGCACGATCAATGGTATAGGCGAGCGTGCTGGAAACGCTGCTCTCGAAGAATTGGCGATGATCCTGAAGACGAGGTTCGACAGCTTCGGCCTGTACACGGGCATTGTTTCACAAGAAATCTTCCATACGAGCCGACTGGTGACGGCCATTACCGGTATCCCGGTGCAGCCCAATAAAGCTATTGTAGGGGCCAACGCCTTTGCCCACGAGGCTGGCATACATCAAGACGGCTTGATCAAAGACCGTAGCACATACGAAATCATCGATCCGGAAACGGTAGGAATTTCAAAGTCATCTCTGGTGCTCGGAAAGCATTCTGGCCGTCATGCTCTTCGGGAGAGGATACGGGATCTTGGGTATACGCTCACTGAAGAAGAGATCAATATTGCATTCAAGCGGTTCAAAGACCTTGCCGATCGCAAGAAAGAAATCTTCGACGAAGACATAGAAGCGATCATAGCGGAAGAGATACTCCGCCCGGAGGAGACCTACAAGTTTATATCTCTCACCGTAATGTCCGGGTCAGACGTCGTTCCAACCGCTACAGTCCGCATGGAAATCGAGGGTAAGCCATGCCACCACGCGGAACTGGGAAACGGCCCCGTAGACGCGACCTATAACGCGATCTTGAAACTTACGGGACGCAGGCCGAAACTCCTGCGGTTCGAAATAAAGGCGATCACCGGCGGGACAGATGCTTTGGGTGAAGTGACCGTCCGCCTGGAAGAAAAGGGCAGAACCGCCATCGGAAAAGGTGCTCACGAAGACATCCTGGTAGCGAGCGCCAGAGCGATGGTTAATGCTTTGAACCGCCTGCATTTTCTTTCTGAACAGCCTAAGCCGTCGGTAAGGCTGTGATTCATACTGAGCGACGTGGCAGATTCGGCAATCGGGGGGGTGACCCGGATCTACGACACGATGCGTTGCCCAGTTTCAAAGTTGAGACAGACCGCTGCGATTTGATGCATTGAAAGCCGCATTAGAAATCTCAGGAACCGTATCTCTCACAAAGGTTTTGGGGCAGGAAGTGCAACGGCAATCTTGAGTAAAGCACTGATGGAGCGCATTCGAGGAATTTTTTCGGCAATTGGGAAGGGTGGCGAGTAACGGAAAGACAGGGGCGAACGGAGGAGCGACGAGGCGAGGGAGTACGCATACCTTTTCTAAATTCGTGGTATCTATGCGGAAAATCCAAAAAATGATTGCAGTGGGCAGTACTCTCATTCATAATATAGCCGCATTATCCCGTCGCACCCTACTTCCTTGGGAATCAAAAACCGGTGGCATAATTGCCCACTTTTAGAGGACGATCCGACATAGAGAGAGGAGTACGCTCATGGCCGACAAGTTTGAGCAAAAAGAGAGATTCGATGGCCAGAAGGTAAATATCTTGATGCCTGAATACGTGGCCGGCACCGACAAGGACCGGTACCAGTGGCGCAAGAACATCTCAATCGTGAACATCGGGGACGAAAGCCTTCCGGTGAAAAGATACCTCACGACCGCGGAACGATATTTTTGCTCGTCCGATTGGTTTGGAAGCGAAAAGCGAAAGAATCCGGCTTAATCATTAGTTGATTTTGACACATGAATTTCCGCCCAGAATAGTGATAAGGAAGGTGGCACAATGGCTGAACTGCCAAAGGCAAAGTACACGGGAAAAATTCGTGAGATTACCCTGGGAAAGCCGGGATGTGAAGTGGTTGTGGGAGGGGAGACCAGCTACAACTTCTACTCGTTTGAAGGCAAGACCCCCAATGCGCCGAAGCTGGCGCTGCAAGTCCTTGATATCGTTCCCGAGGAATGGGCCGAAGAGGCTCTGGCTCCGTTCAAGGACGTTTTGAATGATCCGGTGGCGTGGGCCAAGAAGTGTGTTGACGAGTACAAAGCGGATATTGTGGCTCTATGGCTTGCTGGCACCGATCCCAACGGCAAGAACCTGCCCGCCGATCAGGCCGCGGAAGTTGCCAAAAAAGTGGCAGAAGCGATAAACGTTCCGCTCATTGTTTGGGGGACATCCAACGACGAGAAGAATACCGAAGTGCTCAAAGCAGTAGCAGAAGCATGCGCGGGACTGAACGTAGTCCTGGGACCCGTGACCGAAGGGAACTACAAGCAAGTCGGCGCTGCAGCTATAGCGTACAAGCACGTGGTAGCGGCGAACACCCCTATCGACATCAACCTCGCAAAACAACTCAACATTCTCCTGGAAAACCTTGGTGTTCCCAACAACAAGATCCTTATCGACCCCACCACGGGCGGTGTGGGTTACGGTATGGAGTACTGTTACTCCATCATGGAGCGTATCCGACAAGCCGCTCTAACCCAGAACGACGACAAGCTCCAATATCCGATCGTCAACAACATCGCTGAAGAAGTGTGGAAGACCAAAGAGGCGAAGCTCCCGACAGCAGAAGACCCCAAGCTGGGAGATGCAGCGATTCGAGGTATCAACCTGGAGGCAATCACTGCATTGAGCGCGCTGCAGGCCGGCGCTGATGTCCTCATTCTGAGGCACCCCAAGACGCTGGAGCATATCCGCAAGTATCTTTCCAACATCATGATCGAAACGAATCTGGAATCCATGGAGGTGGATCTGACTCTGGGAGCTCAGGCCGCGGCCCCAGCACCGCCAAAAGCAGCTCCCAAGCCGGCTGAAAAAGCGGCTACGCCACCACCCGCGGCAAAGCCAGCACCCCCGAAAAAAGAAGAGCCGCCCGCGGTGAAGGTTGTTGAGCCGAAAATCGAGGCGCCTAAACCGGAACCCAAGGTGGAAGCGCCGCCCCCGAAGGAAAAACCCGCCGCTGCAGCAGCGGTACAGGAGGAAGATATAGAGCTCATGGGCACTTTGACCAAGGACGATATTCAGAGCCTTAAAGAGATGGCAGGAGTATTCAGGGCAGTGAAAAACCTGGCAACCGGTCTTACCTCATTGGTGTCCGGTCAGGTTCCTGCAGCCGCTCCAGCCGCAGCCCCGGCTGCACCGGTTGCGGCCGCTCCCGCTGTTGCGGCCCCACCCTTGAAGAAAAAGGAAATTCCCCCTGCGGACTGGACCAAGCACACTATCGACCCCGTCACGCTAGAAGGGCTGAAGAAAGCTGACGAAGGCGGCTATTCCACCGCGTTCCACAGAGCGAGAGTGTTGTCCGCATGCCCCATCGGAAAGGGTGGCACCTGCTGCAAGATTTGCAACATGGGACCGTGTAGAGTACTTCCCCCCAAGGGTAAGACCGAGACGCCTGAGGAGCGCAAAAAGAGATGTGGCTTGTGCGGTGCTACTCCCGAGACCATTGCTGCTCGAAACTTCGCGAGAATGATCGCAGCCGGTGCGGCTGCCCACAGCGACCACGGCCGTCACGTAGCTCACACTTTTCTCCATGCCGCCAAGGGAGAGCTTCCCGACTACCAGATCAAAGACATTCCTAAGCTCCTGGCAGTGGCTATGGATTTCGGTGTCGAAACCGATGGTCGCGAGATCAAGGACATCGCTATAGAGGTGGGCGAGAAGGCCCTGGCTCAATACGGCCAGCAGGACGGAGAAATCTCCAACGTCAAGAGGGCCCCTCTGAAGCGTCAAGAAATCTGGCGCAAGGAAAACGTGATTCCCGCGGGAATTGACCGACCGGTTGTGGAAGTCATGCACATGACCCACATGGGCGTGAACCAGGACATGGAGCACATCATCCGTTTGGCCACCAAATGCGCATTGGCAGACGGGTGGGGTGGCTCCATGATTGCGACCGACCTCTCCGACATCCTGTACGGCACGCCTGTTCCCATCCTCGGAAAGGTCAATCTCGGGTGCATGAAAGAGGACACCGTGAACATTATCGTCCACGGTCACGAGCCCTCACTCTCCGAGATCATCGTTCAGGCAGTCCAGGACCCCGAGATGATCGCCTATGCCCAAAGCAAGGGTGCTTCCGGCGGGATCAGTCTGGGCGGGATCTGTTGCACCTCAAACGAGATTCTGATGCGTCATGGCATTCCCATCGCCGGCAACTATCTCCAGCAGGAGTTGGCCATCATAACAGGCGCTCTGGAAGCAATGGTTGTTGACGTTCAGTGCATCATGCAGGGGGTGGCAGAGCTGGCCAAGTGCTTCCATACCCAGATCGTTACCACGAGCCCCATTGCGAAGATGCAGGGAGCGTACAAGCACTACGATTTCGACGAGCATCATGCGCTGGAGATTGCCAAGTCAATTGTTCGGGATGCCATAGACAATTTCCCCAACAGGGACAAGAACAAGGTCTCGTTACCGACCGAGCAGCACGATATGGTAGTGGGCTTCAGCCACGAGACCATCAACTACCTGCTCGGCGGCATGTTCCGAGCCAGCTACCGGCCCCTGAACGATAATATCATCAATGGCCGCATCAGAGGGCTGGCAGGGATCGTTGGATGCGGAAACGCCCGCATCAACCATGACTTCCTCCATGTAGAGCTGGCCAAAGAGCTTATCAAGAAGGACGTGCTCGTCCTGACAACAGGCTGTGGAGCCATAGCACTTGGCAAGGCAGGTTTGCTCACACCGGAAGCAGCGGCCAAGTACGCCGGCCCAGGCCTGGCGGAAGTCTGCGAAACTGTAGGTATTCCGCCTGCTCTCCACATGGGATCGTGCGTGGACAACTCTCGAATCCTCATAGCAGCCACTGCAGTGGTGCGAGATGGCGGACTGGGTGACGACATTTCGGAGATCCCAGCCGTTGGTGTGGCACCTGAGTGGATGAGTGAGAAGGCCGTCTCAATCGGTCAGTACTTCGTCGCATCAGGCTGTTATGTCCTGTTTGGTGTTGGATTCCCCACCATCAACGAGGATATCTGCACGAACTACCTGTTCAAAGATATTGAGAAGGTCTATGGAGGACGCTGGGACTTTGTAGAAAAAGATCCTTACGAAATGGCCAAGCGGTGTCTCGAACACATCGACGCCAAGAGAAAGGCGCTCGGAATAGACAAGGCCAGAGAGCGCGTGCTCATGGATATGGCTATGAGGCGTGAGATCGCCTAGCTTGTGAATAGAGGCACGGGGAGAGAATGATGCTCTCCCCGCTCAATTGTGTGACCGGTAAGATACTGGTCCCAGAATAGCCGACAGCTCGACAGGAGGATACATACAGTGTCAAAAATTATAGCTGCCAATGTAATAGCTGGCGCTCACAAGGTCTACGAGAAGGCCAGGAAGAGATACGAGACCGCCGTCAAGAAGTACGGAAAAAAGAAAGAGATCGGGTTTCCCAACACCGGGTACTATTTGCCGGTCATCTATGGAATTCTGGGCTTCCCCGTGAAATGCCTCGGCGACGCGGGTGTGGTGCTCGATCGCGCGGAAGAGCTCATTCCTCCGCTGGTACGAGAAAAGACTCACCTGCCTTACCTCGGGCCGGTACTGGATGCGGGAATGGCTTCCCTCTTTAACTATGAAATTATCGAAGCAATTCGGTACCTGGAAGACCCGGATTTCTACCTTCCCGCGGAGGATCCCACCGATGACAAGTTATGGCTTGGCGCCGCGGACGACGTTATTCTCCGGAAAAGAGGCGTAGAGTTCGTGGACGGGACCGCTCCGGGCTTTGCTGCCATAGTCGGCTCCGCGCCCAGCAAGGAAGTCGCGGCGGAAATGGCACTCGAGCTCCAGAAGAAGAACCTCTACGTCTTCATGGCCGCGAACTACAATGGTACCACCTTTTCCCAGCAGTTGAGAGACGCTGGTGTTCAGATCGGGTGGCCGACTCGTCTCGTGCCCTTTGGACCGGACATCTCTTCAGCGATCTTTGCCGTAGGTTTTGCGACCCGTGCGGCATTGAGCTTTGGTGGTATCGAGCCTGGAGATTTCAGAAAGGTCCTCATTTACAATAAAGACCGTGTGTTCGCATTTGTACTCGCCCTTGGCGATGTCTCCGACGAGTGGTACGCAGCAGCAGCCGGATGCATCAACTACGGTTTCCCTACGATCGCTGATACCCCCATTCCACAGATTTTGCCCACAGGCGTGTGCACGTACGAGCACGTGGTTTCCAACATTCCCCACAGCGAAATCGTTGCAAAGGCCATCGAAGTCCGCGGTCTTAAGGTGACAGTTACGGAAGTTCCCGTTCCGGTAGCGTACGGACCTGCCTTCGAGGGTGAGCGCATCAGAGGGGAAGACATTTTCATGGAAGCGGGCGGTGGCAAGACCCAGGCCGTAGAACTTACCGTCATGAAGGATATGAACGAGGTGGAAGATGGCAAGGTCGAGCTCATTGGCCCGGACCTGAAAGATATGCAGCCCGGCACGCGGGTACCGCTGGGCATTCTGGTTGAAGTAGCCGGCCGAAAGATGCAGAGCGACTTCGAGCCGATTCTCGAGCGCCAGATCCACCACTTGATTAACTATGCCCAGGGTCTCATGCACATAGGGCAGCGCGATATCGCGTGGGTGCGCATCGGAAAGGGCGCAGTTGAAAAGGGATTCACCCTTTCCCATATCGGGTCCATCCTTCATGCCAAGTATCACCAGGACTTCGGTTCCGTGCTTGACAAGGTTCAGGTGAAGATCTTCACGGACAAGGAAGAAGTGGACAAGCTTTTGGCCCAGGCCAGGGACGCTTATACCAAGAGGGATGCGCGTGTGGAGGGTATGACGGACGAGGATGAGCCCATCTTCTACTCGTGCACACTGTGCCAGAGTTTTGCGCCCTCCCACGTGTGTGTCGTGACTCCGGAACGAACGGGCCTGTGCGGTGCTTACAACTGGCTGGACTGCAAGGCTTCTTTCGAAATCAACCCGACCGGTCCCAACCAGCCGATTGAAAAAGGCAAAGTCCTCGACGAGCGATTGGGTCAATGGGAAGGCGTCAACCAATTCGTAGAGAGAGCCTCCCGCGGCAAGGTGCAGAAGTACAACGCGTACTCCATTATGGAAGATCCTATGACCTCCTGTGGGTGCTTCGAATGCATCGCGGCGGTGCTACCGGTCTGCAACGGCGTCATGAGTGTGGACCGCGATTACAAAGGCCCGACCCCGTGCGGAATGAAATTCACCACCCTGGCAGGTAGTGCTGGCGGTGGAAACATCACGCCCGGCTTCGTCGGACATAGCAAGCTGTACATCGGCTCCAAGAAATTCGTTGCAGCCGAAGGCGGCATTCTCCGTTTGGTCTGGCTGCCGAAGGCTCTCAAAGAGATGCTGCGGGAAAAGATCAACGCCCGCGGCGAAGAAATGGGTGTGTCCAATCTGGCGGACAGAATAGCCGATGAGACAGTGGGTGTGACCGAAGACGAGATCTACCCATTCCTGCAGGAAAAAGAACATCCTGCCTTGACGATGGACCCGATCGTGGGTTAAGAAATTCTGAGGCTATTTTCCTTCTTGGTTTACCTGTGTAGGGGGTCCCGCCACGCGAGGCCCCCTCGCGTCACTTTTCTTCTGACTTGATGGTGTTGTGTCTCGATAACAGCTTTACGTACCTGCGTGGTCGACAAAGCGTGCTGGCAGAAACACTGAGATCGACCGGATGTCGATCACTCGTTTGGCGAAGCTAAGGCGCAGACACTACACGACATAGACGCATTGAGGACGTGCCCTCGATGGGGAGGTTGTAATCTATGGCGCTTTCCGGAATTCAGATTTTCAAGCTGATGCCGAAAAAGAATTGTGCTGAGTGCGGTGTTCCGACGTGCCTTGCCTTCGCCATGAACCTGGCAGCCGGCAAGGCGGAGTTGGATCAGTGCCCCTATGTCTCCGATGAAGCTCGTGAACAGCTCGCGTCCGCGTCCGCCCCTCCGATCCGTACCGTAGAGTTCGGCAAAGGCGAGAAAGCTGTGAAAGCTGGTGGTGAGACAGTTCTATTCCGGCATGAAAAAACGTTTAACAATCCCACGGTACTTGGATGCCTCATTGCCACATCAGAGGATGATTCTTCCGTGGATTCGAAGCTCAAGGCATTCAAAGAGCTTTCGTACGAGCGCGTAGGCCTCACGTTGAGGCCGGAGGCGATTGCTGTCAAGGACGGGGGCGACCCTGCTCGATTCGCGCAGATCGCCAAGAAGGCGTCGGACGCGGGGGCCGCGGTTATACTTATGAGTGACAGCATTGACGCGTTCAAGGCAGCCCTCGCCGATGTTGGCCAGGAAAGGCCCTTATTGTATGCCGCGACGAGCAGCAATCTGGAAGAGCTTTCCGCTCTGGCCAAAGAACACAATTGCCCTATCACCGTTAAGGCTGACAAGGTGGGCGATGTGGCTCGCCTCAGCGCGAAACTAATCGATCAGGGCTTCAAAGATATTGTACTGGACTCCGGTACTCGAGACCTAAGTGCTGCGCTCCGAGACCAGGTTATGATCCGCAGGCTGGCCCTGGAGAAGCTCTATCGCCCCCTCGGATTCCCGACAATCGTTTTTCCCTGTGAAATGGCGGACAATCCCGTGGACGAAGTCATTGCGGCCGGTACGTTCATTTCCAAATACGGGGGGATCGCGATCCTGAGCGATTTCAGGGGCGAGACAGTGTTTCCGCTTCTGCTGCAGCGGTTGAACATCTTCACGGATCCGCAGCGTCCCATGACAACGGAGCAGGGCATCTATCCAATCGGCAATCCGGGAGAAGAATCCCCGATCCTCATAACCAGCAATTTCTCGCTGACCTACTTCATAGTATCTGGGGAGATCGAATCCAGCCGTATTCCGTCGTGGCTTCTCGTCTTGAACACCGATGGTCTATCCGTGCTCACAGCATGGGCTGCCGGCAAGTTCGTCGCGGATCTGATCGGCCCGTTCGTGAAGAAATCGGGAATAGAAGAAAAGGTCAAGACGAAAAAGCTGATCATACCAGGTGCCGCAGCGATCATAAGCGGTGATTTGGAGGAGGAGCTGCCTGATTGGCAGATCGCCATAGGACCAAGGGAAGGTGCTCACATTCCTGCGTACCTCCGCCAGAATTACGCATAATCCCGAGTCCGTTTGGTTGGCAACCAGCTACCAGGGAAGGGCGCCCGCCCTTCCCCTACATATCGAAATTCACTTGAACAAACGCGATATTGGCCTTTGATCTCAGGCAGGAATGTGGTAACTTTTCTGTCTATTCTTATTTGAGTGCACCTGGGATAGGACCCCAATCAGGAGGTAAGCCGATGATTAAGGTGGTGGCTGAAAACATAAACATAATGTCCAAGTACACGGGCAATGCCATGAGGGAGAGAAACCCCAAGCCGATCCAGGAGTGGGCAGAAAAGCTCACTGAACGAGGAGCGGACCTTTTGGATCTCAACCTGGGGCCTGCGCGCAAGGGCGGACCGGAGATGATGCAATGGCTCGTTAAGACCGTGCAGGAAGTCAGTGACCTCCCTCTGTTCCTCGACACTACGAACAGTGAAGCCATTGAAGCAGGATTACAGGTTTACGTTCCCAAGAGTGGACCTGCCGTGATCAATTCCATTATGGCGGTACCAGAGCGCATGGATCTTCAGATGCCGCTGGTGACCAAGTACGACTGCGACATGGTCGGGCTCATGTGGGGCCCTGATGGCATCCCCCGCGATGAGAACGAGCGTGCCATGCTGCTCGACAGCATGATGACAAAGGCCGCGGAATATGGGATACCGCTCGAAAAGATCTGGTTCGATCCCATCGTCGTCCCTGTTTCTTCGCAGCAGCAGGAGCTACAGGGATGTACGACCTTTATGCAATGGCTGCCGGACCTGGCCCCTGGCTGTCAATCGACGTGTGGGCTCTCCAATGTTTCCAACGGTTCCCCGGACGAGCTGCGTGACATCCTCAACCAGGTATACCTGTGCATGCTCAAGAAGTGCGGCATCACTTCAGCCATTCTCGATGGGTTTGACGACGAGATCGTCAGGATCGCCCACGACCAGGAAATGGAGTTAGAATCCCTCGTCGGCCGTGTCATGGACGGAGAAGAAGTCGACACGAGCGGAATGGATAAGAAAGCCGTGGATTACGTGAAGACGGCCAAGCTACTCCTGGGTCATTCCCTGTATTCCCACTCATGGCTTGAAGTGTGATTTGCTGCGCCGTCCTCCGGGAAACGGCCTAAGTACAAGATTTCATAAGTACGGTTACGTATTTATGGTGGCCTCTCTTGGGAAAGGGCAGCTTCAAATCTGCCCCTATTGAGGCGTGGATCGTTGCTTTTGATGGTAGAAGTACCGTAGCAGTGGTTGTAGGGGCGGGTTTCAACCCCGCCCTTGCCCGGATGCGGCCCTCTCCGCCATTCTCGCCGTTGCCACCGCCAGTGGGTCAACCGCGCAGCCGTGGAGGCGGCATCATATTTTCGATAGCGTCCACGAAACTCGAATCCTCTCCTAATCTCCGTGGTATCCATTATCGTTGTCGAACGGGAGAAACGGACGCTATTTTTGGCAACCGCTACAAGACCACTACATATTCTTGCGCGTCACCGACGAACGAGGCGCATGACTGATATCTGTCGATTCGAGCCTGCCGTTACGCTCCCGGCGAATCCTCTTTTCAGAAACGGTGGCCTTCACTGCTTCAAGAATTCCCCCACCAGCCAGCAGACTCTTGGGAGTGCAGTCCCTCGTGAATTGAAGGAAGCTACAGGTGTAATGGTGAAGTGGGCCCAGTAGCCTGGTAAGTGAGAAGAACGCCAAATTCTTCCACGACAGAAATGAGTCGACCTACGTTCCGCGCTGCTGGTCGTTCAGGACTGAGGATTTTTCCGAGCAGGGTCATCAGAGGGAATCTAGTCGGAGTTTCAAGTTGTTTATCCGGGGTTTTCTGCCCTTAGGCGTACCGAGTGCT
>JBFMDN010000029.1:0-67900 GCA_040753915.1 Thermodesulfobacteriota bacterium
GTCCTGCTATTCGATGCGCAAAATCATCGAACAAGATTAGCTCTGTCCCCAGGGCCTGACCTCCTGCGGCTGGTCACTACAACCAGTCTCTACCTCACCACAGGATTCTCATCACTCTTCATCGCTGAGTGGAGATGAGACAACTAGACGACCTCGTAGGGGCACTTGACGCTCTATATAAGGAAAAGGAATCATGGGAGCAGTTTCGAGAAAACCCGAACGTTTGGTACCGATTCATTTGGCTCTACTTGCCGGATACACCGGGTCACCGTCCACCGTTCCCGCCACCCGGCCTCGGTGGCTATGGGGCACCCTGGGAGAGAGATCTCTCTCCTGGAGATCCGTTCGCGCGGCCCGAGCGTTCGAACATGGGTGAAGCGCGAGAATTCAGGGGAAATGGAGAATTGAGGACAGGCCCCCCTGGTCCTCCTCCCCCTCCGCCGCGAAAGGAATGGATCGGGCCGCGCCTGGCTCTATTCGACGAAAACAAGCAGCTCGTTGCCGGGCCTCCCGGGTTTCCTTTCCGAGGATATTCGCTGCGCCCGATTGATGTGGATGGACAGACCAGAGGATGGCTCGGATTGATGCCGTTGAAGCACCGGTCTCACCCGCTGGAGCTCGCCTTTGTCCAGGAGCAGACGAGGGCCATAGGCGTGGCCGCACTCTGTGTCTTGGCTCTGGCAGGCTTGACCTCTTTCTTCCTTTCAAAGCACATCCTCGCGCCAATCAAAGGGTTGACACACGCCGCCAGGGAGCTGAGCTCCCTCAATTTTGCCACGCAGATCGACGTGCGAACCAGCGATGAGCTGGGCGAGCTGGCAACCGCGTTCAATTCGATGGCACAGGCTCTGGAGAAGAACGAATCGCTCCGGAAACAGTGGACCTCTGATGTGGCCCATGAGCTGCGAACCCCCTTGGCCATTCTCCGAGGGGAAATAGAGGCGATGCAAGACGGTGTGCGAGAAATGAGCGCGGAACGGCTCGCGTCGCTCCATGACGAGACAAACCGAATCGGCAAGCTGGTGGACGATCTTCACCTGCTTTTCGTAGCGGATTCCAAGAACCTTGTGCAGAAAAGGCAACCTGTGAAGCCGCTGGAAATTCTTCGACGCGTGATAGATGCATTCGAGACACGGCTGACCCAGGCCGGTATTCACCTCGAGGCCAATTCCATTTGGGGCCAAGGTCCTGTAATCATGGGGGATGAAGACCGGCTGTGCCAGTTGTTCTCAAACCTGATCGAGAATACTATTCGATACACCGATTCTCCGGGTGTGTTGCGCATCAGTCATTATTGCTCGCTCCAAGGGCTCACGCTCGTCTTCGAGGATTCCTCGCCAGGGGTCCCATCCGAAGCCTTGGACCGCGTTTGTGACAGACTCTATCGGGTGGATAAATCCAGAAGTCGGGCTCTAGAGGGGAGCGGCCTCGGTCTCTCAATATGCAAGGAAATTGTGAACGGGCATGGCGGAGCAATTCGCGCGGCACATTCGTCTTTGGGAGGATTGTTGATTTCGATCGAGTTTCAGCTCCTGCGAGCACGAATCGATACTTGAGGGACATATGGTGAGGAAATATGTATTGGTCGTAGAAGACGAATGCAAGATTGCCGAGTTGCTGCGGGAATATCTCGTGCGAGCCGGTTTCGTTGTCACGACTGTGGAGCGTGGGGATCTGGCCATTGCGGAAATTCGGAAGAACGCTCCCGCGCTGGTGCTTCTCGATATCATGTTGCCGGGGATGGACGGAATGGAAGTGTGTCGGGAAATACGGAAATTCTCCAATATTCCCATCATCATGATCACCGCGCGTATTGATGAGATCGACCGGGTTCTCGGTCTTGAGCTGGGAGCAGATGACTATGTGTGCAAACCGTTCAGCCCGCGGGAAGTGGTGGCACGGGTCAAAACCGTGCTCAGACGCAGCCAACCTCAACCCGCAGAACCACAACTCCGCGTGGGACCGATCACAATGGACTGTGCAACGCGTCAGGTGAGTGTCAGCGGAAAGCGGGTGAACTTGACCCCAAATGAGTTTGCTCTACTCAGGGCATTGATGGCACGACCAAATCGCGTATTTACTCGAGGAGAGCTCTTGAATCTTGTTCAAGGTTACAATTTCGATGGATACGAACGAACTATCGACTCGCATATTAAGAACTTGCGCAAGAAGATGTCGGAAAAGCTTCCTCAGCAAGAGGTCATACGGACTGTGTACGGGGTGGGTTATAAGCTCAGTGTCAGTGCCGCGGATTCCGGAGATGATTTCCCATGAAGGTTTCGATTTTGTATTAGGCGCTCCACTACCGACTCCACAGTGTTAACATAGAGCCTCCATATTTCTTCCACATTTGTAGTTTAGATTATCTTCAGACAAACGAAGTCCTAACGCCTGCAGGCCGTGGGATCTCGCCAACGCGGCGAATCAACCGCCAGAAGTGAAGGAGGACTTGATGAAGAAAACAACCGTGGTGTTGATTCTTGGACTCTTTGCAACTGCAGCTCTCTGCTTACCGGCTTTCGGCGCTCCTCCCGGGCCGCCGCCGGGGCCCCCTCCTCATGGGGCACCGTCCCTTGGTGGACCTCCCGGACCGCCTCCAGGTCCTCCGCCCCATGGACCCGATTTCCCCGGCGTATGGGGTGCTCCACCGCCTCTTCTTGAAAAGCTCAAGCTGACAGACGATCAGCTCAAAGAGATGCGGCTCGCGTATGTGGATTTTCAGGAGCGCACCAAGAAAGCCCGAAATGCCTTAATGGGGCTGCGCGACGAGAAAAGAACCATGCTCATTTCCGGCAAAATAGATCAGGCCAAGCTTGCGAAATGGGATGAAGAGATTACGAAGCTCAGTGCGGAAGTGATGGGTGAGGAGCTCAAGATGAAGAGGGAGCACCTCGCGAAGCTGACGCCGGAACAGGTGGATCTCCTGGCTGATTTTCTGGGCAAAGGAGCGATTGCCCACGGGAGAAAAATGATGATGGCCAGATAATTCCAGGGATGCGGCGGAGCACCAGGTAAATCGGAATCCAACCGCTTTTCCCGGCGTTCCGCTGACTCGATTTGGGGAGTCAATCTGTGAAAATTTCCGACCAGAAGAGAAAGCAGATATCAAGACTGATTGCTGAGGGCGAAAGCCTTGACCCTCTGGACCTGGAAGTCTTTTACCGATGGACACACGATTCCTATGAAGCACTGGGATTCAATCCGCTTCAACAGCATCGGTTTGACGAATACTGCCGTTCGTCCCATGATTCCAACTTCATGAGGGTCTATATTGGTGTATGGATGCTTCGCCTGGCGCTCGCTGAAAGCTCGCCGGACAGCAAAGACTGCCAGGACCGGATCTCATCGAGCGACAATGTGCTGTACCTTGCGGCGAAGGGCGGCACAGGGAGTGGTAGAAAAGGGTGAAGCGTTATCGGACGCGTCTCCGGCGCCATCGAAGACGAGCTTATGGTCCCCGAGAATATCGTCAATTCCGGGCCATAGGCTGCCAAAAGCTCTCCCTATGCATGGCCGGGACGCCGACCTCGCGAAAATGCGGTCTTTACAGCCTGCATCTTGCCTGCCAGTCAGGGAGAGCGCACGCCGAGGCGCGACCGAAAAGCATCTGCCTAATAATGAGGTGGAAGCCGTTGTTTGCCTTGCAAATGAAACTGTTACCCTATTACACCACAACCATGAGCACGTCCACCTTCTCGGGCGATTCTGAAAGAGGTTCCAGTTTCTGGACCTGCTGCTTTCTCAGCTCGCTGTCTCGCCACTGATTCCAGTTTTGCACGGTGGCCCAAGTGCTCATGACGACCAACCTGTTCGGATTAGTCGTAGAAACAAGAGTTTGACCTGAGATGTAGCCGGGTTCGAGGGTTGCCAGGGATCGAAGCTTAACAATGACTTCGTACGCTTTTTGAAGACCTTCTGGTTTGAATGTCCTGTCGATCAGAACCGTGACGGGCATCGGCGGTCCCTCCTTTCCGGATCACGACAGTCAAGGCGTGCAGGTCTCCCATTTTGAGTATAAACGAAGGAAGGTTAGAGGGCAACTTCCCTCTCGCCCAGGAATTCCCCAGGTCGGACAGCAGTCTGATAAGTACGCTCTTTCTTGTCAGTGGTTGCCAACAATAGCCTCGGGCGACCGTTATGAAGGGGCTCCCTCAAGGCCGATCGGAGTGGCCCCGGCGTCACCTATGAACAATAGGTAGCGTCCAAGAGGACTACCGGGGCCGCAAATCATTTATGCCTCCGTGATATACCTCATGCAAGTCTCATGGCATCCCAGTCGGTGAATATTGAGCAGTGACAGGATACAGGCGAGAGTCGATTCGGCCCCCTGGTTGCGGTTGGGGCCGTCGCTTTGGAGTCCATCGCGACAGCCTCCTGTTCTGCGATCGTATAGTGCCACGTTCCGGTCGTTACGGCCGAAGAACCAGTCCAAGCAACGCTGGGCGGCCGCGATCCATTTTTGATCATCAGTGGCCTCGTAGGCCGCGCAGCAAGCCTCGATTATCTCCTGAGCCTCGATGGGTTGCTGATCGAACCGAGCCTTTTCACCACCTCGGCGATACCAGCCATTGTTGCCGATGGGAACAAAATGGCCTTGAGGGTCCGTTTGGATGTTTAGGAGCCATTCGAGGCTCTCCAGTCCGGCCTGTATCATCTCGAGCTCCTGCAACGACCGGCCGGAAATGATGAGGGCCTGAGAGATTTTCCCGTTGGCATAGGTAACTGTATCTTCGATCCATGGCCAATCTTCCGTTGCGTTCTCTCGATATTGCTGTAGCAACTTGTCAGCCAATTTGTCGCGAACACGGCGGACCTCGCCATCACCGTCGATCCTTCCCAGGTACGCATGGATCCCTACGAGGGCAAAGGCCCACGCTCTGGGAGAGGTGAAATCTATCACTGCAGGCAGGGCTTCATCAAATACGTATTGCGCCGCCGCCCGAATGTCTTCCGATTCGGCCAACGCAACTGCTTCACCCAATCCCCAAATCGCCCGACCGTGGCTGTCCTCCGACCCGACTTCTTCCAGCCATCGCCGATCATATCCCATGAAATTGCGAAACCTGCCGTTCTCTTGGTTAAGAGCATGATGGAGAAAGCTGATGTAGGTGCATGCAAGGTCTGTGATGGGGGCCGAGTCGGCAGCTATATCCCGTGCCATGAGCACCGCGACCAGCGCTCTGGCGTTGTCATCCGTGCAATACCCGTGGTTACGGTCCGGCACGACGAACTTGGCATGTTGGAGGATCCCGACGTCGTCCGTGAGCCGAACAAGATGATCCAGCTTGACCTGGGGAAGCTCATTCCTGGCGGTTACCACTGTCTTAGCGGGAGGGACAGCTTCAGGTGAGCTTTTCCATTGCTTCTTCCCATTGCCGAAGAGCTCGAAATGTTTCCGCGCCACTTTTCTCCCAACCACGTCATAGCGGAAAGTGCGTACGCGCTTTCGCATGGCAGACCTCTTAACCTCCTGGGCAAAAAGTTTATCGGCGTGCTCGCCCAATGCCCCTGTGTCTTGACCACGAGGGGGATAATGGGCGGCTCAAAGTCAACTCTCCTGTAATGGAGGGTTGCACGTGGCCTTTCCCTTTGGCAGCACCTGGTTGCCAACCACCGTACCGAACGGCGCCTGAGCCCCTATGCCGTGACTCGATTTGGCCGATCCGTCCCTTTCAGGCCTGCTGGGGACCCGTTCGTCACCAGCGACGATCTCTATCGAGTCTCCATCCCGAAGAACCCTGTCCAGTGATACGGTTCTGCCGTTTACCTTGACGACAGCACCCCGGGAAACATGAATATTCGACGTGGCCAGGTAATCACGAACCGTGGCCTTTTCGCCAAGGCGAACTATGTGCCCCCCTTTTCCGAAAACTACAAGTTGGCCACTGAATACCTGGCGGTGCAAGAGCTCGATAAATGCTTCGGCACTGGCAGCTTTATCGTGCTGACGTACCAGTCCTCGCATCCACCTCTCCCGGTTACGATCCGTGGTTGCGGACGCGATTTCGCCTTTGTAGCGCCAATGAGCCGCCGTCCCGTGTTCCGCCTCCATATGCATCAACTCGGTGCGTACCTGAAATTCGATGGGTTTGTGAGAAATTTCGCGGACGGGGTACACACACGTGTGCAATGACTGGTAGCCATTGTCCTTGGGAAGTCCGATGTAGTCGTCAAATGTCCCGGGAATGGGCTTGAAATGCGAGTGCAGCAAGCCCAGAACGGTATAGCACTCGGGGACCGATTGGACTATGACGCGCACCCCTATTCGATCCATTATCTCTGCGAGAGTCTTCCCCGTGCGATTCATCTTGCGTCGTATGCCGTAGAGGCTCTTCGTTCTCCCCTGCACGCGGCCCTGGATCCTGTTGTTCGCCAGCAGGCGTCGAACGCCCTCCATGAGGATCTTCAGACACCTGTCGTCTTCGGCCTGAATAGGAGCCACTTCCTGCCTCAAGCGCCGATAACCCGCCGGGTCCAGAATGTGAAAACACGCGTCCTCCAATCGACGGCGTAGCTCGCCGAGGCTCAACCGGTTGGCGATGGGCACGTACAGGTCGAGCGTTTCTTGAGCCATTTGACGTGAGTGGGGCTCGTTGCGAGCTATGGCCCTCTCCAAAGCCAACAGCCGAAAACTGATGAGAATAAGGGCCTTGCGAGGGGTACCCGCCAGGGATGCTAAAAAATTGTGCACATCTTGTCGGCGATACCGTTCGGTATCCAAATGCAGAATCGCAGGGGGCCCCAGATCTTCGAGAGTAGCAGAGACTTTCTGTCCGCAGCGCTGACGAATTTCATCGAGATTGACAAGACCTTGCCACAGAAGAGGAGCCAACATGGCACCGGCTACGGTGATCGCGTCAGCGTCTTGGTCGACGAGCAGCTCGGCGGTGCGAAATGCTTCTGAATCGATCCCGCACCCCAGTTCCTTTGCAAAGGCGCAGGCCTTGGTCACGATGTCTGCATCAGCACGATTGAATACCCGGTTGATCTTTTCAAGAATCAGGTTGTCACATGCCAATTCAAGAGAATCTCCTTCTATGTGCTCGAAATGGTCGCATCGACAATGTGTCCATATATCTATTTCGGTCATGGCTGGCAGGTCTCACTATATTCATTCGCCTGCGGCAGCCTTCCCCTTTCGATCATTCCATCGCAACAGGCTTCAACTTGTCTCAGCGCCAATCTTGAAGGCAAAAACCGCCCATTTTCCCAGCGATTGACCGTAGCGTGACTCACCCCGATCTTTCTTGCCCAACCCTCTTGCCCAACCCTCTTCTCTGGGAAAAAATGATGGGCCAGACGCCCGTTCTACTCGTGGGCGATCGTCCCAGAAATGTCTTCGACTCGTGGGAGCCGGACAGAGCTTTTGGCAATTGATATGAGGTCGTCATGTGCCCGGATGATCTTCCAAGAAGCCCAACACGTCTCTTAATCGGGCCGAAGCCAGGGCTATGCAACTGTCGGCGGCTCCGTAGTACAGGGACAAGTCCTCCCCGTTCAGGATCCAACCGCAGGGAAAGACGACGTTTCCCACATCTCCATTGGTCTCGTAAGATTCTTGGGGACCGAACACCCACTGATCCGAACGCTCGACTACCCTGGTTGGATCTTCCCGGTCCAGGAGGGCCAGACCGAGTCTGTATATGCACCCAGCAGGCGTTTCGCGAACCCCGTGATAGAGTATCAGCCACCCCTGCGGTGTTTCCAGGGGTGGTGGAGATAGGCCAATCTTGTTTGCGTCCCACCAGCCTCCACGTCTGGCACGTATGAGGACTCGGTGGTCTCCCCAATGTCTGAGATCGGGTGAAAAGGAAATCCAGATGTGTTTGTCAACTCCGGCGAATGCGGACACGGGTCTGTGCAGCATGGCATACCTGCCGCCAAACTTCACGGGGAACAATGCAGCGTCCTTGTCTTCGGGCGGCATCACCGGGCCAAGGCGTTGAAAAGCCTTGAAGTCCTCTGTGATTGCCAGCGAGACGAGCGGGCCTGCCTCGGAATACGCTGTATAGGTAATTGCCCAGGCCCCCAGGTCTTCCAACCACGTAATTCTTGGGTCCTCTATTCCCCACATTTCTTCCGGATGCGTCTGGGGAGACGGCAGAAGAGATGGGGTCTCATCTATCCTCCAATTTCCGACGCCGTCCTGACTACGCGCCACGCACAGATGGGAAATGCCCGTACGATCTTCCACTCTGGCCAAAAGGACGTGCTCGTTGCCAGCCTTAGTGGCGCCGGCATTGAATACCGAGTTGACCGGGTATGGCCAGTCATCGGCAGATAATATGGGATTTCTCGGATGCCTTTGAAACAGCTCATTACTGCGAGACACTTTCCTCCTCCACGTGCATACACTGAGACTCTTAGAACTCAAGCGGCAATTCTATCTGAGTACCGGTGTCGATAGACTCTCGTGCAAGAGCGTAGGCTTCATTGTATTGTCTGGCAACGACCTCCCATGATACGACTTCTTCGAGGTATTTCTTGAGGTTGTCGCCCAGTTGCAGCCTGAGATCCTCGTCGCAAGCCAATCGCACAACCTCTTTCTTCAGCATCGCTTTCGTGGTAAACAGGAGTCCTCCTCCACTTTCCAGGGTTTGAGCCGTCAGCCCTTCCATGGGAGCGGTTGTGATGAATGGTTTGTTGAGAGCGATAATTCGTGCCAAGGTGCCAGACTGAGTTTCATCTATGGATGGAAGAACGATGAAGTCGCAAACGGCCATCACCTTATAGTAGATGTCCCCTCTCGGAATGAATTCAAAATAGTGCGCCAGTCCCTTCTCCTCCAAGACTTCAACCTGGTGGCGGTAATTTTGATAGTCCTTGAGATGATTGGGATCCCTCATGGAGCCTGCTGCCAGAAGATCCCAATCCTGGCCGGACTCTTGAAGGATCAGGTCGTGGATCTCCTCCCACATCGAGGTCAGTATGTCCCATCGCTTGTTTGACTGTATCCAGCCGACCAGCCCGATGATGTGTGGTCCAAGGTAGGGAAATCGATCGAGCCCGATTTCCCGTCGGAGGCTGGGCACGTCTTCAATTCCCCAGCGGCGGTCAGGCCGTGCTCCATGAGGCACCACCATGACATTGCGTGGCGTTTTCCAGCCGCGGCCCATGAAGTTCCAATCCAGTCGCCATTTTTGATAATGGCATTTCAACAGCACGATAGACGCTCGCAGACAGAGTTGGTAGATGAAGTTGGCCTCAAAATCGGTTAATCTTCCGTGGACAGTGTGAGGTTCAACCACAGTGGGAAACTCGCTCAGAGAGCTCAGAAGACTCAAAAACCCTTCGTTTCCGTCACCGTGTCCGCGCGGATCGATATAATCGTACAGACCATATTCGTGCTCAAGATGGATCGCATAAGGGCGCAACTCTTTGATCTTCTCCGACACAGGTACCCACCAGTCCTTACGAGTCATGTCGATGAGAGGGTATACTCCTTCGCCGGATCCATCAGTATGGCTTATTACGAGAACCTCCTTGTCGGGATTAGCCTTCTGGATAAACTCCCGGGCTTCTTCGGCAAAGGTTCCGATGCCGCACAGGCGTGGCGGGTAACTTGAGATCATGACAATCGGTTGTGATGTGCTCATTCGATTTCCCTCGACAACAGCATTTCGCCCAGGCGACATGAATTTAGCCATGGCCGCTCAGAGGTGGAAGAGTACCAGCATGGGCAGAAATGCAGCGCTGAACCAGTCAAATTGGTCACATGCATGGCCCCCTGATACCTCAAGTCGAGGGACGATTTCAACCCCGATTATTGCGCGGAGACCGACTTCACGGTAGGCAGTGGCCGGGCACGTTCGGTACTATGGTGTCTGGCATCTGTTAGACGTTGTGATCTGAGCTCGGATAGCCCGATCACCGCCAGAAGGAAGGAAATCAGAGCTTCCGCGCCCTGATTGGCACTGACGCCGCTCGAATCTATCCCGTCAGCCACGGACCCGTCAGCGAAATCATACAGAGCTTCATTCAGCCGGTTGCGGCCCAGAAACCATTCGAACGCGTGCTGCGCGTGGACGAGGTAGTTGTGCACGCCGGTCACTTGGTATGCAGCCACATACGCTTCCACTAGGTAACCGGCATCCACAGGTACTTGACCGAAGGTGGCCTTTTCCCCGTTTTTCGGATACCACCCTTCGTTTCCGACCAATTCAAAATACACGCCGTTCCATTGAGTCTGAGTGAGGAAATCGAGCGCTTCGACCGCCACGTCGAGTAGCTCCTGTCTTCCCGTATCCTGGTGGGCCCGGAACAGAGCCTCAGGAAGCTTAGCATTTCCATAGGTCAGTGTATCCTCGAACCAGCACCACCCATCCGTCGCATGACATTCGTATGACGCAAGAAGGTCATCCGCGAACTTTTCGAGAAGCCATCGGAAGCGGCTGGCCCCAGCAAACCTGTTCAACACATGGTGGAAACCCAGGATCGCGTAGGCCTTGCCGCGCGGAAATTGGAGTTGCTCGAGCCTCGGGAAAGCCTTCTCCATCATGTTCTGAGCCAGGTGCCTCCAACGCTGATTTGGACCCCACCTGACCACTGTACCGAGTCCCCACGTGACCCGCCCGAGAGTATCATCGGTGCCTTCCTCATCAATGAATCGGCGGTCATAGGTCATGAAATTATGGAAATGTCCTGTATCGGTTTGCGCGTGTTTCAGAAAACCAATGTACGTTCGGATCAATGGCAGAATCGTTTCACTCTTCACCTGGTTGTAATAGCTCATCAGAGTGGCAAGACATCGGCCAACGTCATCAGCGCTGTACCCTTGATCTCTATCCGGAATTCCAAACGCTGCGTGTTGAAGCAGGCCAACATCGTCAGACAGTGCGAATAAGTGGTCCAGTTTGATTTCCGGCAGGGTGGACTGTGGAATCATCTGTGGTTTCCACACCAGTCGTACTTCTCTGTGTTCCCTCTCTTTGAGCACATCTTGAAAGAGCTCCACATACCGTCGCGCCACCTCGCGCCAGACCATCAGCCGTCCGTATTCGTACGCTTTCTTGCGCATCTTGTTTCGAGTGACAGGATCGCCTATCAAGTCGATGAGAGCTTGAGAAAGCCCTCTTTTGTCTCCAAAGTCAACTATGACGCCTCGCTGATCGGCCAACATGTCTTCCGCGTACCAGTACGGTGTTGAAATGATTGCTTTGCCCGCGCCCATTGCATAGGCCAGGGTTCCAGAGGTTATTTGTTCCCGGGCGAGGTAAGGCGTTACGTAGATGTCGCATGAACAAATGTATTCAACGAGCTCCTCAAAATCCACAAATCTGTTGTGGAAGACCACATGATTGTCCAGTCCCAGATCCCTGACCTTACGCTCCAAAGAAAGGCGGTACTCTTCACCGGAATCACGTCGTACTTCCGGATGAGTGGCTCCCAGGACTATGTATATCACATCGGGATATCGTTCGACTACCAGGGGCAGAGCGTCCAGGGCCGTCTCGATGCCCTTGTTGGGACTGAGCAACCCAAAGGTAAGAAGAACGGTTCGCCCCTCTACTCCGAACTGATCCTTGTAGAAGTTAGAATCAACAAATGGGACATCAGGGACTCCATGATGGATGAGGGAGATCTTGTTCTCCGGAACATCGTACACCCCGCGGAGGATCTCAACGCCTGTGGGGCTCATTGCCACGAGCCTGTCCGAAAGCTCGATCACCCGCTCGAACGACTCTCTGTACTCCTTTGGTGGGTTCTTCAGAATAGTGTGACACGTGGTGACTACCGGTTTGCGTAGATAACTGAGCAACACGGAGAGGTACTTGCCAGCTTCTCCGCCAAAGATGCCGAATTCATGTTGGAGAGAAACCACCTGGGCCGAAGATCCGTTCAGGTATTCGGCAGCTCTCGCATAGTCACGAATCTCGTTTTTTCTGATCTCGAACGTCACCTCAGGTGGGTAATCGTACCCGTTCTGCGTATCCGTCAGCGCAACGACCCGGTAGGGCAATCCGGCGATTTCAGAGGAAATCGAGTCGGCTAGGTCTTTGGTGAAGGTGGCTATTCCGCATTTTCGAGGCACAGATGTGGCAACGTAGACCAAGTCCATTTGCGGGTGCAATCCCGTAAAGAGTGCCTTGTCCTTCATCTCCAACCCTCCTGTTGCAGGTATCTGTGTCCCGGTCTTAGGGCGTGACTACTCCTTATTTGTCGGTTACAAAAAATGACGCGCATGTACTTGCCCATGGCTTTGGTTATCGTGATGTGCATCGGATTGATCGTTGTCAATCCCCATGGGCCTGTCGTATCGGTGGTTCGGAGCAGCCCACTTACGCTACTCCGACACATTGGTGCGGGCTCGGCAGGTGCACCGAAAGTGTCTCAAAAACCGGCAGTCCGTGATAACCGTGGCACACCCCCTCACCCTGACCATCTCCCCCGAAGCGGGGGAGATGGGATTCTTCCAGCTCCTTCTCCCTCTGGGAGAGGGTTGAGGCGAGGGTGCCTTTCCACGCATCGACGCTGAACCGTGCTACGATCTTTGGTGTGTCCCGAGTTTTGAGATATTTTCCACATGCTTTCCTGCATGCTCAACGCGCTTCTATCGTCTCCAATAGGAACCACATTGGGCTACACTGGGAGTTGCCCTAACGACGCAGACAATAGGCGATGGACATGAGGCGGGGCAGACTCTGGCCCTCGGCTATGGCAAGCATCGGCCTAACATCTTGGGAAAACACCAACTTATGGGGCCGTCAGACTTTTTTCTGGGGGGGACTTGACATGATCGATTCTGCGCGCAGTACAAATTCCTGAGGAAAAGCCGGAACGCGCATGCGGCGGAGACAGGCTTGGCCTGGGACGAGCGATCACGCACGAGCAGTCGAAGGTGCGAGTGCGAAAGGGGCTCAACGCTGGGATCACAAGCTTGGGACTGTGGTGCATTGGCGGTTCGACGCTTCTTTCCCCTCTCATATCGAGGGAGACACCCGTCCCCCTAAGCCTTTCTCTCCCCGTTGCTTTACCCTTCTTTGGGACGCCGGCAAGGCCAAATGCGCTGGAAAGGAGACGCCTCTGTTCTTGAGGATAAAGACTTGTATTGAGGTTGGCGTATCATGATTCACGGAGTAATCATGGCGGGCGGGAGCGGTACCCGCTTCTGGCCTCATAGCAGGAGGAATCGACCCAAGCAGTTTCTGACCATAGCGGGCCGGAAAACCATGATTCAGGCCACGGTGGAGCGAATAACTCCCATGATCCCCCACGAACAAATCATGGTGGTTGCCGGCGCATCCCACGTGGAAGAGATCAAGCATCAATTGCCCGAGTTGAGCGATCGTCAGGTTGTGTCTGAGCCCATGGCGAGGAACACAGCAGCATGTGTTGCTCTCGCCGCGTACAAGCTGAGGAAAAGTGACCCGGACGCGATCATGGTTGTGCTCCCCGCCGACCACTTGATAGGCAATGTGCCAGAGTTTCTCCAGGCCCTGAGACTCGCTGTTGACACTGTGGCTCAAGGAGAGTATCTGCTCACCTTCGGCATCGTACCCAATCGTCCGGAGACGGGGTACGGCTATATCAAGATCGGAGAACCCTACTCGGAGACCGGCTCCAATTCAGTGTACAAGGTTGTTCAATTCGTGGAAAAACCCGATGCTGCAAGAGCAGAATCTTACGTTGCGTCCGGAAAGTACGTGTGGAACAGCGGCATGTTCGTTTGGAAGGCATCTGACATCATAGCCTCTCTTGAAACGCACCTGCCACAATTGAGCAATGCGATTAGGGAGATCTCACCCTCACTGGGAACAGCCGAAGAACCCGCTGCTATCAGAAATGCCTATGAAAGGATTCCCGCCATATCTATCGACCACGGTGTCATGGAAAAGGCCAACAATGTACTTTGTATGCCGATTGACGTTGACTGGAACGACGTCGGTACCTGGGCCTCTCTTGAATTGGTCTGGGACTGTGATGGTGACGGGAACGCTGTCCAGGGGCACGTCGTTTCGTTGGAAAGCAGGGACTGCATAGTGAGCTCCCCCCACAAGCTCGCAACCCTCATTGGGGCTGAGAACCTGATCATAGTCGACACGTCCGATGCACTCATGATCTGCAGAAAGGATCATGCTCAGGATATCAAGAAATTGCAGGAGATACTCAAAGTGAAAGGATACGAGCACCTTCTCTAGTTGAGCGAATTGGAAACAAGTCTGAGCCCGATTCAACAACTGAGTCACGACCAACTGAGCAAGAGGAGCTGTCAGCGCGCTCTTCGCTGGTGTCGGCCATAGTAGTGGAGGTTCTCAGACGCGCTTCGGAGACTTTGACTTCCGTTATCGCTGCCTCGTCAAGCGAAGGCTCACGGGTTTTCACTTATGATGAATGTCATCCATGCTCAATGAGTGACAATATGCAACCTTTGCAAATAGGAGGATTTCGATATGCGTGTAGCGATGCTTTCGCCTATTGCCTGGCGAACTCCTCCGAGACACTACGGACCGTGGGAGAGGGTTGTTTCGCTCCTCACTGAGGGCCTGGTAGACCGGGGGGTGGACGTAACCCTGTTTGCATCGGCGGATTCTGTGACATCGGGAACGTTGCACGCTGTGGTGCCCAGGCCCTACGAGGAGGACAAGACATTAGATCCCAAGGTTTGGGAGTGCTTGCACATTAGCGAGCTCTTTGAGATGGCCAATGATTTTGATCTGATCCACAATCATTTCGATTTTCTCCCGCTCAGCTATTCTGGTCTGACAAAAACCCCTGTGCTTACTACTATTCATGGATTCTCGTCTCAGAAAATTCTCCCTGTATACAAGAAATATAACGGCAAGGTCCATTACGTGTCCATAAGCGACGCCGATCGCTCGCCGGAGCTGACGTATTTGGCGACTGTCTATCATGGCATTGATATCGAGTCCTTCACCATGAAGGATAGTCCAGGGGATTATCTGCTCTTTTTCGGACGTATCCACCCTGAAAAAGGTACTCGCGAAGCAATAGAAATAGCAAGACAAGCAGGGCGGGATCTTGTCATCGCTGGTGTCGTCCAGGATGAACAGTATTTCCGCCGCGAGGTGGAGCCTCTGCTGGATGGCAGACGAGCCCACTTTATTGGCAGCGTGGGTCCCGAGAAGCGAAATGAGCTGCTCGGAGGGGGGCTCGCTCTTCTTCATCCCATAAGCTTTGACGAGCCATTCGGTTTGTCGGTTGTCGAAGCCAACGCGTGCGGTCTGCCGGTTATCGCGTTCCCAAGAGGTTCCATGAGGGAAATCATTTGTCATGGGGTCAATGGCTTCCTCGTTGACGACGTTTCTGCTGCGGTTGAAGCGGTGAATCGCATACCGGAGATCTCGCGCCGTGACTGCAGGAGAATAGTCGAGGAGCGATTCACCAGGGATCGTATGGTGGACGAGTACCTCCGGCTTTACCGCCAGATCCTGGAAGAAACGAAGAGAGAAGACCATCGGCCATGGGGATACTACGAGGTTCTCTCCAGCCTTCCCGATCATAAGGTCAAGCGAATAGTTGTCTTTCCAGGCAAACGCCTGAGCCTGCAACGTCACAGGAGGCGAGAGGAGCATTGGACGGTCGTCAGTGGAAATCCCCTCGTGACCCTGGATTCCGACCAGATCCAGCTCAAGCCGGGGAATTCGATCGTAATTCCCAAAGGAGCCAAACACCGGCTCTCGAATTTTGGAGAGGAGGCAGTAGTGTTCATCGAGGTTCAGGTGGGAGACTATTTCGGCGAAGATGACATAGAGCGATTTGAAGACGACTATGGAAGAGCGGGAAATGCCGATGAAATCTAGGAACTGGCCGGTCCGTAGGTACGATGGTAATCCCATACTCACAAAAGAACATGTGCCGTACCGGGTTGAAACCGTGCACAACGCGGGCGCAATCAAGACACAGAACGACTATATTCTGGTCTTCCGGTCTCATTTAAGGAACGGGCGCTCAATCCTTGGTCTAGCCCGCAGCACCGATGGCTTCCGATTTCGTGTTGATGCACAGCCCTTCATGGTACCCTCCACAGAAGGGATTTTCGCCGAGTACGAGGAGTATGGCATTGAAGACCCCCGAATCTGCTTAATCGGAGAAGAGTTCTTCATCACCTATAGTGCTTACTCGAGACACGGTGTACGAGTGTGTCTCGCCAAGACTTCGGACTTCAGGAGGGTCGAACGCGTTGCCATCATAACGCAAGCGGATTACCGCAATGTGGTCCTTTTCTCGAAGAAGTTCGGTGAGCGTTTCGCTCGGCTGGACCGACCGCACTCCGAAATTGCTCCATGGTCAATTTGGGTTTCTTATTCTCCCGATTTGATTCATTGGGGAGATTCCCGCGTTGTCATGAAACCCGCACCGTACCACTGGGACCAGATGAAGATCGGCCCAGGCGCGACCCCGATCGAGACTGAACAGGGATGGTTGAGCATTTACCACGGGGTTTTCGAAACTATGGATGGGGCGATCTACAGACTGGGGTGCGCCCTGCACAGTCGTCACGACCCGGAGAAAGTCCTCGGAATCGCTGATGATTGGATACTCCAACCTGAAGATCCCTGGGAAGTCACGGGCTATGTTCACAATGTGGTTTTCACCTGTGGCGCTGTTCCGGAGGACGACGACACGGTGAAGATCTATTGGGGAGGTGCTGACACGGTGATGTGCGCAGGAACCGCAAGTATTCAGGAGCTTTGCGAGCTCTGCATCAGCTCGCCACGGGATCCATAGACTTTCGCTGGCACAAAACGCCTCCGCGGGGTCTTATGCATCCGCGCATGAACGATAGTCGTTGCACGGCCCCTTCCCACACTGTGCTATCAGGATTTTATCTCTAACTCAAGTACTTACTACACATCCCTCTGCGTATTCTGAGAATCATTGACAAGCGCTCGATGAAATTGGTATAATTGACACCATAGGAGCAGCCGCGGACGGCCTGCCACTGGCAACATGTATGCTGGGCAGACTCCAGATCCCAATGTTAGAGCGTCCGGCCAGTACGCGGCCAAGTCTTCCGTCGATTTGTGCGTGGCAGTTTGCAGATCACTTTGACAGTGGGTCTGCTTTCCACGTGCGACAAAGTCCGGAGATTCGGGAGTCGTTTGGCTGGCACCGAAAGGGTCTCCTGGAGCTCTTCGGACGTCCTCGCACGTTCGATGGACACCAGACCTCAGCGAAGAGTCGGAATACCTGGAGGCGTCGCGATGAAGCATATGAGAATCGTCCCTTTGATCGTCTTAGCCGTGGCCTTTAGCACGCTCATGCCTGCCACTTCCTCGGCGGACCTCCGATTCGGACCGTGGGTGTACTGGGCGCCGTATTACTATCCCCCTCCGGAGATGATGCAGCATCTTGGGTTCAAGCCGGAGGATTTTGCGCCGCGGTACCAGTCGCCCAATCCGGCACCACCACCCGATTGTCCGCCTCCTCCTCCAATGACGCCGAATAGAGTGGTGAGCAAGGCAGCGTTCAAGCGGGAGGTCAACGGCCCTGTGATGGAAGCGCCTCCAGCTCGACGGTCTTCTCCGATGAGGCCCGGCGCGGTATGGCGAGCTCAGCCTCCAGCCGTGAGTCCCCAACCGGAGACAGTTCGGGAGCAGCCCCAGGCCTCACCGGAGCCTCCTGTTCACAGGCGCTTCGAGTTTGGAAAGGAGAAGCCCCGACCCGTCAGGAGCATTCCCGGGCCGCCTGCCACCGAAGAATAGGGGCAGTGAGCCATAGAATTGCCCCAGTCTCCTTACTGCTGCGTGTGAGGATCACCAGGTACCCGTTGGTGCAAATTGTTTCCGTGTTCGGAAAACAGCTCCTTCTTTAGGGAAGTCCAGCCTTGCAAGTGTAGTCCAGGACGGGCCTTGTGCCCTCCCTGGGCACCTACAAGGGGTGATCCTACATCGCAATCCCTTCTTGACATGCCCCACAGTGAATTCGGCGGTACAACACGCGATCGCACTTTCGAAATCTTGTGCTCGGCTTCAGGCTATGGCTTCGTTGCCACCAGGAGTTGATCCATCTTAGTGCCCTCCCTGAGCATGTGTACGTCGACAAAGCCCGCTCTCTCAAGGTCTTCCCGAATTTCATCAAAAGTGTAGCAATCACCTGCCCGTGTCGCGCACAGCATGTTCACTGCAAACACTGCTCCTTCCGGAGGAAATGTTCTCGTCTGGTCGAGAATGAAGTCTCGAATAAGAACGATCCCGCCCGGCCCAAGGGAACGAAAGACTTTTTCGTACAACTCCTGGTTCCGCTGCCTGCTATTGCTGTGAATGACAGCGGATAACAGGACTAAGTCATGTCCTGGGGGCAGCTCATCTGTGGAGTAGTCTCCCGCAACGATCTTGACGCGCTCCAGCAATCCTTCCGCGGCCAGCCGTTTGCGCGCCAGGTTGACAACTCGTTCCAGATCGAAAAGTGTTGCTCTCATGTGAGGCGCCCGTTTCAGGAATGCCGCACAATAGGTGCCCGGTCCGCCCCCCACATCGAGTAAGTGGGCGTAGCTCGAGAGATCAACGGACTCGGCTATTATTCCCGCCATCATACGCCCCACCACCTCCATAGCTCCTATGAAGCTCTCTATCTCGTCGTCTGATCGGGCATCTATCCCCATCGGATTTGGATTGCGGCCTGTCTGAACGATTCGGGTCAGGTTTGACCAGCTTTCCCACATGCGCCCCCGGTGGAGCACCATGGGCAGGACCGTATCCGTGCCGGTCGACGAAAGTAGCCCTACGAGGGAAGCGGGAATTGTATACCGCCCTTCCTGAGACCGAGAAAGCAAGCCGTGCGCAGCGAGTGCATCCATGAGAATCCGCAATCCCCTTGGGTCCCAGCCCTCGGCCTGACACAGCTCGTCAACGGTCCGGGGTTCGGTCTCTATCTTGCTGAAGATATCTAGCTCCGCTGCGGAGATCAGGATGCGGCTCAGGAGAAATGAGCCGCTCAACTCGAGTAGCTTTTCTTTACTCCACTGTTCCGACATGGAAGATTCCCTTTCTTGGAGGCACGTGGGCCCTGATTGTGCTGACACACTCTTGACAAGCGAGCCAGTCCTTTTACCATAGATATAATGTACTGTCTCCCGCGGGAACAGGGATAGTGAACCGCATTAAGAACAGGTCGGAACCCGATTCGCATAGCGAGTCATTAACGACGGCGTGAAGGTAACGGCCGAGCTCCACTATCGTGTTGGCCGTGAGTCAGGAACTGCACAGGCGCTGATGGGAAATCTCGACCCCTATGATGACCACATGTGGGCCGAAGGCTCATTGGCTTTCAACTGCAATGAGTGCCACGCATATTCAATGCGTGGCAGCATAAATGGAGCGAGATCGGATGTTGCCATGAAAATGATATTGGGTGGCCTCGTCGGAGCGGGAGTAGGATTCGGGCTGTACTTGCTGAGCTCGACGACCTCAGGGCCGGGGTGAGCCCTTTGGTGCAACCCTGTAGTCGCTACTGTGCTTGGCGCGGCGATCGGGGTTTCGATAGCCTCCGTGTGAGTGCTTTAGAGCTTGAACCCTGCGTTGACAATGACGCTACAGAACAACCACGTGGATGCGATTAAGACGTAGCGAGGACTCCATGGACTTGATCTTTGGGTATGTCATGGATTTCGCCCGATGGGTGTTGATCGTCGTGCTTTCGGCTCTCTATCCGGGGGTGTATTCTCCTTGGGTGGGAAAAGTTGTCGAGATAGTGCGGGCCGACGAGATCAAGGTCGAGAAGCAGGGCAAGCCTTATACGGTCCGTCTGTATGGGATCGATGCGCCTATCTCTTATCCGGGGGCATCCGATCTTGGTGGCAACACGGCATCAGGGGAGAGGGAATCGAGAAACGAGGAAACTATTGTGGGAAGTCCCTCACCCCCTCAGGCTTACGGGAAGATTGCGAAGGAGTACATCACCCAGCGGGCTTTGGGAAAGGCGGTTCGGATTCAACCGCTCCCCGGCGAAGTTTCGGGACCATGGTATAGGCCCAAGATTTGGCCCTATGACCGGCACAATCGTGTCCAGGCTTTCGTCTGGATACACGGGGAAGAAGGTGAATCCTTGAACGAAGAAATGCTGAAGAAGGGGCTCGCCTGGTGGTACAGTCCCTTCGTGCCATTCGAGCGCGGCTTCAAGTATCTGGAAGACAATGCCAGGATTGCGAAAATCGGCATCTGGGAGCAGCCCCATGCCAGTCCGCCCTGGCAGTGGCAAGGAACGAATCTCCGGGACGGAAACCCCATGAGGGAGCGGCGAGCCATAGCCTTCTGGATAGCCGGAGTGACAGCAATTCTTGCTCTGTTGGGCATTGTTACTGCACTGATGTGGAGGCTGATTCGCCGTATTATCCCCCGGAAAAACCTAGGCTTTTCTCGCGGTTCCTAGCGAATCCAGCCTGATCTTCCCGACAGAGGTCCATGGGGCGATCTCGCCCGTTTGGACACGCGGTACAACGGGGGTCTCGTCCCTCAGGACAGGCGGCGGAACGTGCCGCTCGCCCCTCAGAATACGCGGTAGAACGGGCGGCTCGCCCGTTTATTGCTAAGAATGACGGACAGATACCCGTCCGGAAGCCCCTCCCTTTATCCCCCCTTTAACGGCTAACTATTCCGCATACTTGACACCGTGGCCATACCGACCGGTTTGCAGCAGGCCTCGCCTCGCGGTCGATCCTACGGGGAAGCCGCTGCGGTTACCTTCCTGGAGGTATTCCAAATTCAGGAGGAAGTGGGATGTGTCACCTAAGACTGTCCCCAGTCCTGTTCGATTGCATAATCAACGAGCTTGTTAACATAATCTTCCGTTATGGGGGGAACTTTTAGGTCAGGGAGAGCCCTATCGATGTTGGTTCGATCGAAAACGGGGTTGTTAGAAAAATGAAAGAGGATGGCTTGCATCTGCCGCCACACCATGCGCTCCGTGTTGTTGCGGGGCTGAGTAAACGGTGCGCCCGCGCCTGCGAACTGGAGTCCTCCCAGTCGGAAGCGTCTTTCGACCCAATCCAGCGTCCAATCGTGTCTTGGCGGATCGGGGTGGCTGAGATGAAAGATTTTGTTGTGATTTTCCGGGTTTTCGATAAGCCTGACAGAGGCTTTGGCCACGTAGTCCACTGGAATGATGTTGGTCGTGGCGTCGCGATAGGCTGGAATATTGATGTTGAGGTTCATCCTCTGGGACTCCGGCACATCCCGCATGAGTCGATCCATGAGGTGCACTGCCTGAAAGAGGATGTACCACCCTGAGAAAGAAGTACATCGCCCGGTCTCGGAATGGCCGACAATGATGGAAGGCCTCAGAAGAGTGGCTTTGCCCATCCATATCTGCTCGGCCTCCCACTTGCTCTCTTCGTACACGTTGACAAAATCGCCCCGCGGGTGATTCACCTCGAAGATCCGCTCTCCTTGGATCAGTCCGCAAACGTAGGCAGTGCTTATCAGATGACAAGCCATGGGCTTGCGCTGAACCAGATTGAACAGGGCCTTTGCGCTTCCCAGATTGGTTTTGCGCGGCTCCCCGAATTCATCCATGTGCAGGCGGGTGGAAGCAGCGCTGTGGAGGAGCGTGTCCACTTCTTCGAGCCCTTCGTATTCTCGGCACCAGTTTTCCCATTCTCTGTCGATGTCCAGGATTTCACCCTTGAACCATCGGAGACTGCCAGCGCTCCTGGGCAGACCAAGACTTCCCAGGAATCTGATGGTGTCCAGCTTGCGGGATTCATTCCGGTACAGGGCCCAAACCACATGGTTTCTCTCGAGCAACTCGGCGATGAGGTACTCTCCGAGAAATCCCGTACCTCCTGTGACAAGAACTTTCATGGGTTGGACCATCGTGCCTCCGAGACGAGTGCGGACGTCCGCTTCTTTCCTGCCCTGAAATAGGTGTCAGGATCAGGACCTGAATAGAGAACTCTATACGAGGGTCCCGTTCCAGGCAAGTGAAAAAACATGGCATTCGCAGGGCTGGCCATTTTTTCCATTTGCCGCGAAAGATCCTATGGTATGATTTGTGTTTAACTCATTAATTGAGAACCAGAGGTACGATCATGACAACCCACACCGAAAAGCCCGTGATTGCCTTCGTTTGGCGCCCCCAGGAAATTACTTCTTCCGTGGTGGAGATGGCGCGACAGACCAAGACCCGGGTCATTTTCGACCTCACCTCCATAGATCCCAAGAGCGCCGGACCGGCTCTTCTGCAGGCCGACGCCTCCTCCGATGCAGTCGATCTCAAAATCGATCAATCAATGTTGGTCCAACCCGACCTCGAGGACTTGATAGAGGAAACCGACATCTCTACCCTTTGGGTGGAGCTCCATCCTTCCCTCATGCACATGCCGGTGAATGAATACCTCAACAGGATCGCAGCCCTTGCGGACCGGATCAAGGTGATCCCCATTGTATCGGATCTGGAAGTGTTGAAAAGCATCCTCGGACATGCCCATCGGGTCCCCGCTTTGGCTCTCAAAGGCAGCGAGGCCTCCGGATTCGTGAGCTCCGAAAACCTCTTCACTTTGTACTCTTCTTCTCGGCGGATGCTAGCCGGCGAATCGCATCCCCCTCGACTCATGGTTTGGGGCGGCCTGGCAACTCCGGAGGCAGTGAGTGCCTTCCTTTGCACAGGAGCTGCAGGTGTGGTTTTCGAGAGCCTGCACTGGCTCACCGATCTCGTGGCTGTGGACGAAACGATTAAGAGTAGGGTGAAAAGCATCCGCCCCGGACATACAGATCTTACCGGTCTGAACCTGGGGGTTCCATGTCGCCTGTTCAACAAGGGAAATTCCGTCGCGGTGAGGCAGCTCAGGGAATTTGCCGGCTCGTTGTGCGGAAGTGAGATCAGGGACGAACAGCGGCGATTCTTTGCCGAGCGGATCAAGTCTGAAGCGGTGCCCGCTCTCGAGGCCTCCTTTGGCAAAGATCAACTTATTCCTCTGGGTGTGGAGGCAGCTTTTGCCGATTCCTTTGCCCAGCGTTTCGGATCTTCTACAGAGAGGGCAGTCGATGAATTTGTCTCAGCCATCGAACAGTGCTGCGCTGAAGCGACAAGCAAAATAGCTGCGTTCGTGGACAGCGCCGTTGCACAGGAAATGGGCACCCGGTACCCATTCATTCAGGGCGCCATGTCCTGGATCACCGACGTACCCGCGTTCGCTCGCTCGGTATCGGAGGCTGGAGGATTGCCTACAATAGCCCTGGGGCTCATGAACGGCGAAGTGCTCGAGAACAAGTTGGGAAGGCTGCCTGAAGTTATGGAGGGCCGGCCTTACGCGGTGAATGTGATTACTCTGGCGGAAAATCCCTATCGGGAGGAGCAGTTAGCGTGGATTCGACGTACGAGACCTCGGTTCGCAGTAATTGCCGCGGGGGAGCCGTCGCATGCAGCGGACCTCATGGCTGACGGAATCGACGTCATGTATATCGCTCCTAATGAAGATCTCGTGAAGCTCGCCTTCGAGGCCGGGGTAAAGACAGTCATTTGTGAGGGGAGCGAAGCTGGCGGTCATGTAGGGGAGCATAGCACTCTGACCCTCTCACAAGTCCTCCTCGATCTGAAAGCCAGGGAGCCGGGTATGTTCGAGGGGCGTAAGATCGTACTGGCTGGGGGGATCTTCAATCGGGAGACCGCCTTCATGGCGGCCATGCTCGGAGCAGACGCGATCCAGATGGGTACAGTGTACCTCACCACACCCGAAATCGTGGCAACGGGTGCTCTCACGTCTCTGTATCAACGAATGATCCTGGATTCCAGCCCCGGTGACACAACGGTGACGGGCGAAGGGACAGGACTGCGTGTCAGGTCATTGAAGACACCGAAGATAGAGGCGATCTGCTCTTTGGAAAGGGACTTTGCCGCGGGATCTCAGGATGAAGCATCGTTCCGCAGGCAGATAGAAGCACTCAGCGCGGGCAGTCTGTTCGTCGCGGCTCGGGGGCTGAGCTCCGAAGGGACGCCCTTGGACGAATCGGCGTGTCTCGAACAAGGACAGTTTATGAGCGGTGCATGCGCTGGTGCGCTCTCGGAGCCTCGAAGCCTGACAGCCCTACACGAAGAGCTGGCTCAAGGACCCCTGGCAGAGGGGCTGCCCTTTCTCGGTCCAATTCGCGAGGCTGCGGCTCCGCGGCCATTGGCGGAAGACATCCCGAGCCGGGCAGTCACCCGAATGCCGAAACGCGTGGCGCCCGGAATCTTGGGAGAGGGAGTGCCGGAACGGATCGCAATAACCGGCATGGCGGTCGTCAACGCTCTGGGGAAAAGTCCCGAGGAAGTGTGGGCTGCCAGCCTTGCTATGAAGAGCGGCATTCGCCCTGTCCCGCCATCCCGCTGGGACCACGAAATTTTCTACCATCCTCGCCCCCGCATGCCCGAGAAGACCTACTGCAAGGTCGCCGCGTTCCAGGACATCGAGGTTTCTCGAAAGGAGCTCGGGATTCCTCCCCAGGATTTCCGCACCATGACGAGCTCCACCAAGATCACGATGTGGCTTGCAAAAAAGGCGATCGAACAATCGGGCATTCTTGCATCAGACATACCGCGGGAGCGTATTGCGGTGCTCATTTCCCAGAATTCAGGGGAAGCCGCTGCCACGCTGGAGGACGTGATCGTCCGCGCAAGCGCACGGACCATAGCCTCTCACGTTGGCAATGTCCTTGGTCTTTCACCCGAGGCCAGGCAAGTGGTCGAGGAAGAAGTCAAGGCGGGACGCATCGTCATTGATGATACCACGTTGCTTGGACGCCTCAACTGTTCGGCCGGCGGTTTTATCTGCAATAAGTATGGATTTATGGGGCCAAGCTTCTCGGTTTCCGCGGCCTGTGCGACTGCCCTGGTAGCACTATACAGCGCCTATCAAATGATACGGAATGGCATCATCGACGCTGCCGTGGTGGGAGGAGCTGAGGAATTCCTTACACCCATGCATTTTCTCGAGTTTTCCGCGTTGGGTGCTCTGGCCGGTCTGTCCGGCACGGAAAGACCTCCGGAGCAATTCAGTCGGCCCTTCGATGCCGATCGAGACGGCATGGTTCTCGGAGAGGGCGGCGGGATGATCGTGATCGAGCGTGAATCCGTTGCCCGCAAGCGGCAAGCTCCCGTGCACGCGTATATCACCTCCATGGGCGCAAGCAACAATAACCTCGGCATGGTGGAATCCTCCAGCTCCACCCAGGAGATCGCCCTTCGAGCTTCTTTCAGGGACGCGTCTTACGGACCCGACGGGGTCGATCTCGTGGAATGCCACGCGACGAGTACCCGCCAAGGCGATGTGGAGGAAGTTAACGCTCTGAAGTCGCTGTTCAAGGGCACGTACAGGACTGTGCTGACATCCTTCAAGTCCCAGATCGGACACACGTTGGGTGCATCCGGACTGAACAGTCTGGTACGGGGCATCATGGCCATGAACTCGGGGATATTCCCGGGGAATCTGAATTATGAAACACCCGATCCCGAAATCGTCGTCAATGGGTCAGGACTGGAAATTCGTAGGGATCCTTCCGAATGGGAAACACGCAACGGTCTTCCGCGGCGGCTTCAGGTGAATGCGTTCGGGTTTGGAGGCTCAAATTACGTGGTCCAGGTGGAACAGGCAAGGGACGGAGAAGACGTCGTGCTCGTGGAGGCGAGTCGTTCTGCGCAGCAATCTGCCGCACACGAGACTGCCGCGAATCTGCCCGAAGATCTTTTCTTTTTCAAAGCGCGTTCTGAATCACATGCCTACCGGATCGCTGTCCTGGCCGAATCCGAAGAAAAGGCCCGCGCTGTCGTCGAGAAGAGCGAGGCTCTGTCCAATGGGGGCCCGTTGGCAGCCAAACGCGTTCGCGCACTCGCAAGGCAGGGAATCCATGTGGGTCTCGATACACCTCCAGCGCCCTTGGCTTTCGTTTTTCCTGGGCAGGGAAGCCATTACGCGGGGATGGGAAAAGAGCTCTATGAGGCATTTCCCATCGTTAGAAAGTGGATGGATCGCGCCGCGGAAGTAGCGGATTTCGATCTGCTCCAGCTCTTGTTTTACGACCGGGAGGAGGATCTCCAGAAGACACGATGGCAGCAGCCCGCTCTGTTCACCATGGAATATGCCATGTCGCAATACCTGTGGTCCCTCGGTGTGCGTCCCACAGCCATGGCCGGACACAGTCTAGGCGAGCTGACCGCTCTATGCCTCGCCGGAGTCTATTCCTTCGAGGACGGCTTCCGTTTGGTAAACAAGCGTGCGGTATGTATGGACAAAGCCTGCGAGATGAATGTGGATCCAGGAATCATGGTCGCCTGCGATGCACCCATGGAGGTGATCCAGGATCTACTCTCCCAGTATGACAACGTGTACATCACGAACCTCAATTCTCCCCACCAGATCGTGATAGGGGGAGGAACCGAGGAATCGAAGAATGTTGGAGCAAAGATCAAGGAAATGGGCTTCCGATCGACCCAGCTCAGGGTGAGCATGGCGTTTCACTCTCCTATCATGAAATGTATTCATGACGAGCTGGAAGAGTTTGTCGCGGGCCTGGAGTTTTTCCCTCCGCGTATACCGGTTATCTCCAACACGACCATGAAGCCATTCACCAGTGATACTGCCGAAATCAAACGCACCGTGATGGCTCATCTCGAATCACCGGTCCAGTGGATGCACAATGTGGAAACCTTGGTTAAAGACTTTGGGATCAAGGTATTCGTAGAGATAGGCCCCAGGGAAGTACTAAGCAACCTCATTGGTGACACCATCGAGGATGCGGACTGCATACAGACCAGTTTACCTTCTGCAGAAGTAACAGTGTACAAGACGGCTTTGGCCCAGCTTTTTGCGAGGGGACATCTCAATGTGGGGAGCGTGTCGACCTTGACTGCTTCCTACCCGGCACATGTGGCGGAATCTGAGAGCTCACCTGTGACCATTCAGCAGCCGAGAACAGCCGTAGCTCTTCCGGCGGCGCCCCCCACAGTGGAAGCCATCATCCAGAGGGAAATCAATGCCTTCGTCCTGGACAGCTTCGGCCGGTTCTTGAGACCGGCCATACTGGCAGCGATTCGTAGAGATTATGATCCTGCCTTTGGGGAAGAAGATCTGCATGCTCTACTCCAGAGCATGTTCCCCAGCGCAAGCGTCGGTCACGCTCTGCCCGCTGTGCCGGTTGCTGAGCCTGTACGTGTGATGAAGGCTCCGGCTGCCGTCGTGCCTGTGGCTTCGCCAGCTCGGGCCAAGTCGCCTGACATGAAGGACAAGGCTGGAAGTGAAGATGTCATCGACGTGGTCATCGGTATCATCATGGACGCGACCGGGTATGAAAGGGATGAAATAGAGCCGGACATGGATCTGAGGGAGGATCTCTCTATCAGATCCAGCAGGCTTCCTGTCATTATGGACTCCCTCGAAGGTCATTTCCAGATCAAGATCGAGCTTGAAGATTTTATGGATGTGCGAACTATTCGCGACATATCGGACAGGATTTCCGAGGTCCTGCGCCGAAAGGGCGACGGAGTCTTGGCATCGAAGTCTCTTCCAGCAGCAGAGCACGTGGAAGCCCCCACCTCGCTCGAGGGTCCTACTCAATCTGTCAAGAGGGTCGTATTTTGCGAGACGCCCCTTGAGGAGGGAGACCCTCAGCCATTAGAGCTCAATCCGTTCGATCAGGTGATTGTGGCTGCAGCAGTAGGGGGAACGGGACTCCGGAGGGAAGTGGGTGGCATCATACGCCGAGATTATGGAGCGACTATCGTCCCTGTCAGTATTCTTGAAGCCGAGAATGATGATGAAGGTTGGGGCGTGGATCTCCGAACCGAAGCGGGACGTACCCAGGCCGAGAACAAGCTGGGAGAGGTCTCTTCTCTCGTCGGGTTGATCTTGATAGTGGACGACGTCTTGGAACGCGAGCTCGCCTCCAAGGAGGACGTCGCACGCGTACTTGCGGGAATCTTTAGTTTGCTCAAAGGGTTCGTGGAATCGCCAGCCCGGAAATTTGTGTTGGTTATTCAGAAGACGAAGCAAGAGCAGGGCCCCGGTCGGATACTTTCAGAGGGTGCCCTGGGAATGTTGCTTAGTGCGGTACACGAATTTGGATCCGTCCTGTTCCGCTGGGTGTACGTGGACGAGGCATCGAATCTCAGTAATGTGATTCGCTCGGCTCTGGATCGCAGGCATAAGCCCGTACAACTGATAGCTCGCAATGATGTGCTCACCACTGTCCGAGGAGAGGTCAGACATGCAGTCTACCGCGAAGTCGAGAGGCTCGATCTGGGCTCGGGCGACGTGGTGGTCTTTTCCGGCGGAGCATACGGAATCACCCCGTTTCTTGCGCACAGCCTCGTTCCCTTCGGATGTGCCATGGTGTTCCTCGGAAGGACGGTAATCGATCCGGACGTCAATTTCAGAGAGCTTCTGGCTGAGCCCGGTAGCCTCGAGGAGACGGCAGCACGGGTTGTGTCCGCCTCGCGGCCCGATCTGGGGGCTGATGAGAGACGCCGAGAAGTAGCGAGGATTTTCACCGGGCTTCAGATATCGCGCACGTTAGAAGACTTGAGGAGTCGCGGAATTGACGCCTCGTACATCACGTGCGACGTTACCGATGCCGAACGAACCGGCCGGGTTGTCCAAGAAATCGTCTACAGGTACGGCAAGATAGACGGCGTGGTGCACGCAGCGGGAGTGCTTAAAGACAACTTCATTAAGCTGATGAGCCCGGAAGATTTCCAATCGGTCGTAAACGTGAAGCTCTTGGGTGCCTGGAATCTTCTGGATTCCACCAAGGATAGAGGATTACGCTTCTTCACCTGTCTCTCTTCCGCCGCGGCGATTCAGGGGAATCCCGGCCAGGCAAACTACGCTGCGGGAAATCGAGCCATGGCAGCCTTGATGAGTCTTCTGCGGTCTCGCGCTGCCTCTGTTCGATGCAAGGCCTTGATGTTACCGCCCATTGAAGGAGCGGGCATGGCAGACGATGAGGAAATCAAGGCTCTTATGGCCAGAATGAATGCAACGTACGTGCGCGCGGAAGAGCTGGCAGCTCTGTTCGATCGAGAGCTCATAAATGCACCAGCGGACGACGTATGGGTCATGTGCATGCGGTCTTTACCGGACCTCCCAAGCGCGCCCATAGACACGATGGAGCCTCCTGTCGAGCCGGAAATGATTGCTACTTCCGGAATCGCGTTCAACCGGGAAGATTTTCCTATGATCGATGAAGTGAAACGCATGGACGTGCTTCGCGAAGAGCTTGAGGCCGAACGGGTCTTTACTCACGCAAAGGATCTGTGGATCAACGACCATAAGCCGTTCGATTTTCTCAAACATCCTCTCGTCTCAGCGATCATGGCCCTGGAAACCTTCATGGAGGTCTCTCGGATACTTTATCCGCATCTCGAGGTGTTGGGGGTGCGGAATGCAAGGTTTCTGGACATTATAGCCTGTCCTTCTGATGCGGGGAGGCCGGCGGTCATCCAGTGCAAACGGATAGACTTTGAGGGGCCGGAGATTGTATGCGAAGCGAGCCTTGAGACTCGAGAGATTTCCCCCACTGGGAGGCTGATGGACCGGTTAAGCACAAACTATCGGGCGCATGTCCTTTTGGGACGAAGAACGCGGTCCCTGGATGCGATGCTGCAGGACTTTCCCGTCTTGCCCGAGAGGCTAGAGACGCGTCCCATCGACAATGAGGAAGTGAATAGGAAATACTCGGAAAAGACCCATATGCGAGGGCGGTACCGAGTGATAGAAGCTCTCGACGGAACGAGTCCCGCTTTGATCGGCGGACACATCATCTATCGACAATCCCAGGATTTTTCTCACTTCTCGCAGTCTCGGTACCAGTATTCTCCATACCTTCTGGAAGCGCTGATACAGTTGGCAAACTTCTATATACTGATGAGGGATAGCAGAGAGAACAGACATCTCATACCATACGCCATAGGTGAGATGCGATTCTCTCGCCATTGCAAGGATGGAGAAAGGATTCGTATAGAAGGAAGGATGCTCGAACAAGACCAGGAAGGTATTACTTGGGACTCGAGGGCCTTGGATGATTCTGGAAGCTTGGTGATGGTGGTCAAGGATCTGCGAATGAGATGGTTTTCAAAATGAGGGTCTTGGGGCGCCCTACCGCGGGTGCAGCTCCGGCTTCCCAGCGTGAGGTGGGAAGCGGACATGCCATTGGGGTTGTATCGTGGCGTGTCGGTCGCACACTCGTATGTTCACGGCTCCCACTTCAAGGGAGTCGGCGATCACGAGTTGCTCGGATGGCAGCGAAGAAAGAGCTCGCTTCGATGCTGTGGGCCAGTTTCATTGCGTCCGCTCGCCAGGGAGCTTCTCAAAGCGAGCACCCGGAGATTATTACCGGACCGCTGGGGAGGCCGCTTCTTTTGGTTGGAGGCCGCCCAATGACGAACATTTCCTTCGCGTACTCCCTCTCGGACGTGTGGGCAGCCCTCTGCTTGGCTGGGTGGAGCTGCGGAGTAGATGTGGCATGGCCCCAGGAATTCGGCAGCGGGTATCCTTTTGGAAAAGTCTTCGCCGAAAGCGAGTTCTCAAAGATGGAGAGGATGACTGGAGACCGGGCGAGTGCAGCCGCGGTTCTGTGGTCGGCCAAGGAAGCTGCAGTGAAGGCATGGGGGTGCGGGTTTCACTGTGTGGGTTGGAAAGACGTACGGATCGAAACCTTGCGGTGGACTGGAGAGGGTTATGATTTGTGGATCCGGCCTGAAGGCCTCCGTGGCTTGAGAATGGTTCCGGTTCACGTGAGGTCGATCGAACGATATTGGGTCGCGGTTGCAATCGACCGCTGAGCATGAGTGTACGACAAGGGGTCCGGGCATTGCGCGTCTTGCTCGTCAACAGTAATAGAAAGATGGACCTCCTGGCCGCTCCCCCGCTGGGGCTTTGTTATGTTGCCGGTGCCGCGGAGGAGGCCGGCCACCAGGTGCGAATCCTTGATTTGTGTTTTGTCGCCGGCAACCCCGGCCGCGTGCTTCGCCGAACTATCCGTGAATTCGATCCCCACGTTGTAGGAATATCGGTACGAAACATCGACAACGTCAACATGCTTCATCCGGTTTCGTACCTCCCTGACGTAGTGGAGATCAAGAATACCATTCGACTCTGCACTTCGGCTCCCCTCGTTGTTGGCGGGTCAGGAGCGAGCCTCATGGCGGAGCACGTCCTCCAACTGCTCGGAGCAGACTACATTGTGGTCGCGGACGGGGAGGAAAGTTTCGTACGTCTGCTGGGAGCCATCGAGCGCGGTGAACCTCCCACCGGAATACCTGGAGTCGGATTCATGATAGACGGCCGATTCCATCTCACGCAACCCGCCCTGATCCAATTCGGGCGTCAGGCCCCTGACCTCGGAAAGTGGATCGACACTCGGCCTTATCAGAAAATTGGAAGCTCCTATAACATACAGACAAAGCGCGGCTGCAGACAGCGATGCATTTATTGCACATACAATCAATCTCTGGAGGGCAACCGACTGAGGCTCCGGCCGCCGGTTGAGGTTGTGGACGAGATAGAAAAGGCTTTGTTCAAGTATCGTCCCACTACGTTCGAGTTTGTGGATTCCGTGTTCAATGACCCAGTGGATCATTCGGTGCAGATACTCGAAGAGATTGTCCGCAGGCCGTGGAAAGCCGAGTTCACCGCGATGGGGGTCCATCCGAGAAACTTGGACAAAGCATATTTGGACCTTATGTGGAGGGCTGGGTTCAGGTCATTCATGATCACGCCGGAGTCCGCGTCACAAACCATGCTCGAAAGCTATCGGAAAGGATTCAGCGTGGATGATGTGGCAAAGGCTGCGGAAGCAATAAATCGTACTGCTTTCTCTGCCTGGTGGTTTTTCATGATCGGCGGTCCCGGTGAGACGAATGCCACCCTGCAGGAATCCCTGGATTTTGCTCTGAAGAATCTTCAAAAGCAGGGCCGTGCCGCGACCCACGTGGCTCATTTCTTTTTTGGCGTGAGGATCTATCCCGGCACCAAGCTTTGGGAGATCGCTGTCAATGAGGGCTTCATACGTGCGAGTGCAAATCCCTTGGAAACGCTCTGGTATGTTTCTGAGGGGCTCGACCTGGACATGGCAGTCGATCAGATGACAAGAGCCGCGGGACTCTGTCCTGAAGTATACCTGGGATTCGATGAGCGGGTACTGGTGTTTTCCCGCGCTGCAGCCGTAGTCTTTGCACTTTTTAGGTTCCCCAGGCCTTATTGGCGATATTTTCGGGCTGTGAATCTCATGGGGCTCCGCACCGGGATCCGGTTCATGTACAGGCCGCCAGACATCCCGGGAATGATCCGAGCTGCCTTGAAGCGCCAGGGCTATTGTGGCCGGCATGTGCGACGTACCCAATCATGCCAGAACGCGATCCACGCCTCTCAGACAGTGTCTGGATCTTCCGTGCTTGTAGGACGAACTGCTGCGCATACGCCGGCAGACATAGGTTCTCTTTCCCCGATAGACCACCCGAAGCGGTAGTAGCACGAAACAGCCCGTGATGGTGACGAGTAGGGTCTTTCTAGCGGAAGTTTGAGAAATGTCTTGCGTTTCTGGATTTCGATTGCTATAAAGACCCGGATAGAATCTGTTCACGTGCATTGCAATCCGGGGAGGATACATATGACGCTGACCAAGGCCGACATAGCGAAAAAGATCGCGGACGACTGCGGCTTTATGAAGGGTGAAGCTACGGAGATTGTTGAAAAATTACTCGAAATTATCAAAGGCCGGCTCATTGACGGCGAAGACGTCATGATTTCGGGATTCGGAAAATGGACGGTAAAGTCCAAACATTCAAGGAGAGGACGCAATCCTCAAACGGGAGAAGAGCTTATTCTGGAAGCTCGGCGGGTTGTCACCTGGAAGTATTCTCCTGTCCTCAAGAAGGCTGTAAATATTTCCTCACCCAAGTAGACTCAGACTTCAAACGCCTGACCATCCAGAGATCTCTTACCACTATCGGTGTGATGAGGGTGTGCGTACACATTCACTCATGACCGTTGAGAGACATGCGGCAAGATAGCAGTCCCAGCTCGGACGAATTCAGGGAACGATCTCAGACGAGAAGTTCCGGGCGGTGCGGCAAACGATGACTGAGCAGCCCCAAGAGAAAAAGGGTAAGGTTCCTCTGAAGCGCTTTCTCAATGATTTTCGTTCACCGCTCACTGACGCGGAACTAAGGAACAAGTACCAGCTCACCGCCCGGAATTTCGTCAATCTCATCAAAGCATTACTGGTTCAGAACCTTATTAAACCCGAAGATCTTGCGTGGCGCAGGGAGATTACCGTTCAGCGTGACTTGGCCAAGGAGTCGGAATTCTTGTCCGGTCTGTACATCTGTCCCCATTGCAGTCATCCCCACCCATCCCCCTTCGATGTTTGCCCTGCCTGCGGCGGTGAAACACAGGATGCCTTCACCACTCAGGAATTATTTCAGTCCATCCTCACTCCGTCGCAAGTTCCGACCGTAGTTCTTGACGAGGAGCCACCCCCCGTTGGCGACACTCAGCTACTCGATCCAAGCGAGCTTCCAGGTTCAAAGCGGCAAGAGACAGAGGAGAAGAAAGAGCCGAAAGTCAAACCCTCCAAGCGCAATTCAGTTCGTTCATTCATTTCGAAACTCAAGAAGAAATAATCTTGTGGCGTGAGCATTCACTCTTGAGCGGAAGGAGACGATCGATTAGCAGAAATCATTGACGATTTTGTTTTGTCCGCCGCGCATAAGTGAATGCGTACCTTATGGCCAGATCGTGGGGGGAAGCCAATGATCTTGAGCGAACGCTCGGGTTGAAGCGCGGAAACAGGGGAAGGGCAGATTTGACGAATCCGTTTCAGGGTCCGCTTTGCATTACGATCCGTCTGGACGGGCATCTTGCCCGTCATCCTTAAAATAGACGGGCGAGACGACTTGCTAAGTGCAGCATTTCATTGATTCGGTCGCGGATTCCCAACCGGCCCTCCTCTGATCCCTCCGTTAACGGGGTGGGGTGGGGTCTCCTGATTCAGCACTGAACTTAGTGCTCAATGGCACAAATACGGTCACGTAATCTGCCACGACGATAGGGGCACCCCTTGTGGGTGCCCAGGGCGGGCCAAGGCTCGCCCCGACAGTGCCAACGATGCTCACCACATAAACCGCGGTGCAGATACGGTACCGTATTTGTCCCGTCGACCAATAAGTGCCCCACCGGCGATTCGCGCCCCGGTGTAGATTTTCTGCCCAAAAGGGGAATTCCTATTCGCATCCCCCCCGATTGCCTTTCACCCTCGTACCGGTCTTGAGATTGTGGTACTCCTGCAGAGAGACGACTCGAAAGGATTCTCCGCGATGGAGGGAGCGCAATCCCAGGGATAATGCATTAGCACCCGCGACGGTTGTAAAGTACGGGACGTTGTGATTGAGGGCTGCAAGCCTAATATGATACGAGTCGCTACGAGATTGTTTGTCAGCGGACGTATTCACCAGGAGCACGATCTCGTTCTTTCGTATGAGCTCGATGACATCAGAGATGCCTTCTTCGTGAACCTTGCCCACGAGCATCGACGGGATGCCTGCCTGCTGAAGAGCTGCAGCAGTCCCTTCTGTGCAAACGAAGGAGAAACCGAATTCCTGGAGGCGTCTTGCGACGATTACCGCAATCTTCTTGTCCCTGTCCGCAACGCTCAAGAAAACTTTCCCGCCTTTGGGGATGGGAAACTCTGTGCTGTACTGGGATTTCAGGAACGCGGGCCCAAACTCCGCATCGATTCCCATCACCTCTCCAGTGGATTTCATCTCAGGGCCGAGCAGGACATCTACCCCAGGGAATTTGATGAAAGGAAACACGGCTTCCTTCACGCTCACGTGATCGGGGACTATTTCCCGAGTGAAGCCGAGGTCGCGTAGCTTCTTGCCGGCCATGACTCGGGCTGCGAGCTTGGCAAGAGGCACGCCGATGGCCTTCGAGACGAACGGAATGGTCCTCGATGCCCTGGGGTTGACTTCCAGCACATAAATCTCTCCTTCGGCAAGGGCTAGTTGCAGATTCATGAGCCCTTTTACCTGGAGCTCCAGTGCAAGCAGTCTCGTAATGCGGCGAATTTCATCCACGTGATATCGTCCCAGGCTGTACGGAGGGAGAGAGCACGAGGAATCGCCCGAGTGTATGCCCGCTTCTTCAATGTGCTCCATGATTCCGGCAATCACCACATCTTCGCCGTCAGCGATGGCGTCCACGTCGATCTCCACCGCTTCTGCCAAGTACCCATCCAACAAAATGGGATGATCCGGCGATGCTTGCACCACCACGTTTAGGTATTCCTTCAGGTCTTCCTCGTTATGTACAATCTCCATAGCCCTACCGCCGAGAACATACGAGGGTCTGACAACAAGCGGGTACCCGATCCTTTGCGCCACGTCCATGACCTCTGCATATGAATGAGCAATATCATTCGGCGGCTGCTTAAGGCCGAGCTTGATGAGGATCTCCTTGAAGCGCTTCCTGTCTTCTGCCCGGTCTATAGCATCCGGGGAGGTGCCGATAATGGGGACACCAGCCTCCCACAGGGGCACTGCCAGTTTCAGGGGAGTTTGTCCTCCGAATTGGACTATCACTCCTGTGGGCTTTTCCCTGTGTACGATCTCCAAGACATCTTCCAGGGTAAGCGGCTCAAAGTACAAACGATCGGAAGTATCGTAATCGGTGCTTACCGTCTCTGGGTTACAGTTGACCATAATGGTCTCGAAGCCGTCCTCTTTTAGCGCGAACGCGCCATGAACGCAGCAGTAGTCGAATTCTATGCCCTGACCGATTCTGTTGGGGCCTCCCCCGAGGATCATGATCTTCGGCCGTGTGGTCACACCGGACTCGTCTTCCTCCTCGTAAGAGGAATACAGGTAAGGAGTGTAGGCCTCGAACTCAGCCGCGCAGGTATCGACCCGCTTGTACACGGGTCTGATTCCCATCGAATGTCTCATCTGTCGGATTCGGTCCTCAGTCTTTCCGGTAAGCTGAGCGAGCCGGACGTCTGAAAAGCCCAGAGATTTTGCTGCGCGCAGGTTCTCCGCTGCTTCGAATCCCTCAAGAAACTCGGATTTCTGGATCTCGCTCTCCATAAGAACGATCTCGCGTATCTGCGACAGGAACCAGGGATCGATGGCGGATGCCTCGTACAGTGCCTCCAATTCAATCCCTTTCCTGATAGCATCACCGAGATACCACAGGCGGTCAGGAGTGGGTCTTGCAATGCGTTTGAGAAGCTCATCTCGGGACAGGCCTGTGGGAACACGGGGCTCGAGCCCGAACACATCAATTTCGAGGGACCGGATTGCCTTTTGCAGTGACTCTTTGAACGTTCGCCCTATCGCCATGACCTCCCCTACGGACTTCATCTGGGTTCCGAGCAAGGGGTCGGCACTGGGGAATTTCTCGAAGGTAAACCGGGGGATCTTGGTGACCACGTAATCGATGGTCGGTTCAAAAGAAGCGGGCGTTTTGAGGGTGATGTCGTTGGCAATCTCATCGAGGGTGTATCCCACGGCCAGCTTCGCGGCGATCTTTGCTATGGGAAACCCGGTTGCCTTGGACGCAAGGGCGCTCGACCTGCTCACCCGAGGATTCATTTCTATCACCACCACCCGTCCGTTGTCCGGGTGCACGGCAAACTGAATATTCGATCCGCCGGTATCGACGCCGATCTCCCTGATGATCGCAACGGCCTGATCGCGAAGTATTTGGTATTCCTTGTCCGTCAGTGTCTGAGCAGGGGCCACGGTTATGGAATCCCCGGTGTGCACGCCCATAGGATCAAAGTTCTCGATGGAGCAAATGATGACCACGTTGTCCATGCCGTCACGCATTACCTCGAGCTCGAACTCTTTCCATCCGAGAACCGACTCCTCGATAAGCACACGTCCGACAGGAGAGACATCCAATCCCCAAGAGGCGAGTCTTTCGAACTGATCTTCCGAGAAAGCCACGCTGCCGCCTGTCCCGCCGAGGGTGAACGACGGCCGGATCACGTTGGGAAACCCGAGCTCCCGGGCAATTTTCCACGCCTGGTCCAGGGAATCGGCATATCCGCTCCTGGGCAAATCAAGACCGATATTCTGCATAGCGATTTTGAAGAGATCACGATCTTCGGCCTTGTTGATCGCCTCTATCCCAGCTCCGATGAGCTCGACGCCGTACTGAGCGAGGACACCCTGCTCGTGCAGCTCCACCGCCCTATTCAATGCCGTCTGACCCCCCAGTGTGGGGAGCAACGCGTCGGGTCGCTCTCTTGCTATGATAGCTGCCAGAACGTCGGCCTTCAGGGGCTCGATGTACGTTGCGTCTGCAAATTCGGGATCGGTCATGATTGTGGCCGGGTTCGAATTTACGAGGATAACCCGATAGCCCTCTTCTTTCAGCGCCTTGAGGGCCTGGGTTCCTGAGTAGTCGAATTCGCAGGCCTGTCCGATGATTATCGGCCCTGAGCCAATGAGGAGAATGGATTTGATATCGGTTCGTTTCGGCATGAGATTTTTTCTTCTCTACCCCTCAGGATTGCGGCGGGAAATCGTCCTAGTCGCTTTCGCTTCGCCAACAGAGGTCACACGAGACTATAGGTTCGCCAGTGCAAAAATTCAAGGGAAACCCCTGGTAAAGGCCGCCGACGCGGAAGGGCACCTCGAAAAGGGCAAAGAATGGTGTTATGTTCTGATTGGGCCTCGGATAATCCACGTCGGTTCGGCAGTGTTTTGCAGTCCCTGACGGCAAGTTCTGGGCCCGGGTCGTGAGATGACGTCTTCAGCGGATTCCAGAATGAGGGAAGTGCGACGACTGCTCAGCGAATCATGGACCATGGGATGGCCCATGATTCTGATCATGTTTTTTCATTTTTCCATTGGCATGGCCGATGTGTACGTCGCTGGATATCTGGGGACGGACGTGCTCGCGGCCGTCGGCTATGTGAGCCAGCTTTACTGGACATTTATGATTCTCGCCAATGGGATCACTGTTGGCACGGTGTCCATGATTTCGCAGGCTTATGGAGCAAACTCCTCAGAAGGAGTGGGACATGTGACGGCCCACTCGTTGATCCTCGGAGTAGTGATAGCGGGTCTGATTACGGTGGGAGCACAGCTTTATCCCGGTCCGATCGTTCGGATAGCGGGAATGCCCTTGGAAATCCGTGATATTTCCGAGCGCTTTGTAAGCATCTTTTCACTGGTGCTTGTCCCCACGTACATCATGATTATCTCCGGCGGTGTTCTCCGCTCCTCCGGCAGAATCATTGTCGCCATGGTAAACAGCTTCATTGCATCAGCCGCCAACGTGGCTGGTGATTTCATTCTTCCTTTCGGATGGGGGCCCATTCCTGCTATGGGCTACTCGGGCATAGCTTGGGCTACCGCGATAGCCACCTCTTTGGGAATGGTATTAAACCTGTTTTTTATCCTCCGCGGGCCGGCACGCGTTACCGTGAAGTCCCTGCTGACGCCGTTGCCGAGGTGCTTTCACAACCTCGTGAAGCTGGGAGTCCCTCCTGCTATCCAACAGACTGCGTGGAACGCGGGTACGCTGGTGGTGTACTTCCTCGTGGCTCAGCTTCCTCATGCGGAAGTCACCGCTCTTGCTGCAATGACAGCAGGGGTCCGCATTGAAGCCATTGTCTTCCTTCCCATTTTCGCACTAAACATGGCTTCCGCGGTACTTACGGGAAATAGGCTGGGGGCTGGGGATACCTCCGGAGCCCGGGCGAGCGCCAAGGTGACCGCGGGATTGTGCCTGGGAATCATAGCGCTTCCTGTGATCGCTATGTTCGTTTTCGCGCCGGAAGTTGCTTCTCTTCTCAGTCACGACGAGGCGGTGCATGACGAAATGGTTCGGTATCTTCGCATCAACATGGTCGGGATGCCCTTCCTGGCCATCGGCGTCTCTCTGGCCGGTGCGCTTCAAGGGGCTGGGGACACTTTCTCCACCATGCGAATCGTTTTCACAGGAATGTGGATTATCAGGATACCCCTGATGCTGGTCATGATTCACCTCGTGGGTGCAGGCCCTACCGGGATCTGGTGGTCCATGACCGTTTCCATCGCGTTGATGTGCTTCTTGTTTGTTATCAGATTTCGGACCGACGCGTGGACAAGGGCGTCCGTGGACAAAACGAACAAGACCATGCTATGGGAAGCCTGCGTACCAGCCCTAGTACGGGGCAAGACAGAATCTCTCCCACAGAGTGAGACCCGATAGAGTCCCCAAAAAGACCTGGGCCGAAGCAATCTCCTCGGGAAGCAGTACGCGTCCTTGAGATTGCCTCGTTCCGTTGCTGCTCCCGATGAAGCTGCCTCCCGAATTGGGCCGGGCCCCGTGGAACGTACACCGTTTCGAAAACATCCATGACCTCGAAGTCACAACGGACCATGGAAGTCCGCGGCATTCCTGTCTCCGTAGCGCCGGCGTCTCGCCGGTAATCATGGGACCTTCAGTTGAACATACCTACGACACCGCACTTGCGCGGCATGGTACGTGGTCAGGGCATCCGTTCGGACTGTGGGGGCAGGTTTGAGACGCTCCCTTTCCTGAAAAGAGCTCGAGCAAACACGCGACCACATTTGTGAAACGGTGTAATAAGTGAGCTCCACTACAAAACACTACGGTACCGGCGGTTCGTGTTCCTGGCAGAAGGGAGCTTGTCCCACCACTGGCATCCCGCAAACTCTGCACAACACTCTTCTGATCGGATCATTGATGTCGGCACATACCTCTCCTGTGGTGGGGTCTACGGCCTCGCGGCTTTCCTCCGCGCTCTCGTGCCTCTTGGATTCTTCTTTTTCCGACATGGCCTCCTCCTCCATTCTGTTCCCGCTGAAGTATGACGACATGCGCTCATCCCGCTGGGGCAATAGTGTGGCTTCCGAAAACGAGCCGCAACATGACTCTCAATGTCGTCCCAGAAATCCCTGTACATTTGGATGCCTGTGGCAAAGAAAAGAGTCAAGCAACAGCGGAAAAAGCGGCGGGTTGCGCAATACCCTGCAATCAGGGAGGATTTACCCTTCGGGAGATCCGAAGATCTGACCGGAGCCCTGTCACCCACAGGATCGTGTGCCAGAGAGCAAGCTCCATATTCAGGTCTTGCGACTCTCCGGACTCACAGCGGAGACCAGCTTTCTCCACAAGATTGCAAGCCCTATGGATGCTCTGATGATGAATGTGCCCACATCGTTGCCCGCGATGAGGTGAGCGTGAAGATGGAAAACCATTTGGCCTCCACCCCGGTTCACGTTGATCGCGAACCGGTAACCCGGCTGAGCAACTCCCAGGTCATGGGCCAATTTTCGTGCAACCATTCCAAGCTCCATCAGCAAGGGGTCGCCCTCGGGGACATCATTGAGCGTGGGAATATGGACTTTTGGCACAATGAGTATATGAATCGGCGCAGCCGGGTTCGCATCCCAGAAGGCGAGCACCCGGTCATCTTCGTAAATTCTCCTGGCCGGCAATTCATTCCTAATGATCTTGCAAAACACGCAGTGAGGATCCAAGAAGCTCGACATGAAACCAATCCCATAGCATCTTAGGAGGGCTTATGCGCGATAACATGCGCGTGGAGGTGAAAGATCACCTGACCGCCTCCGCGATTGACGTTGATGAAAAATCTGTACCCGCTTTGCGCGACCCCAAATCGATCTGCAATCGAGGCCGCTACTTGGCCTATGTGAGACAGAATCTTATTGTCCGGAGAAATATCGTTAAGGGTGGGAATGTGCTCCCTTGGCACTATCAGGATATGGATAGGGCGCACAGGGTTTTTGTCCCAAAATCCTACAACGAGCTCGTCTTCGTACACTATGTCGGCAGGAAGCTCTCTTCGGGCGATCTTGCAGAAGATGCAACCATGGTCCTCATTCGTCATTTCGAACCTGACGGCACGGGAACGTTGTTCAGCACAGGACCTGCAGGAGCCGAATCCCTCTCTGCTGATTCAACGAATTCTCCGGGGGATGCTTCTTCTTTCTTCTGCTTCTGATCCACTTTATCTCTACGACTCTTCTTGGGTTCGATCACGAGGCGCCACAACCCGTTCACCTTCTTGAGAACGGACATGTCTCGCCTGAAGAAGGTGTCCCCATTCTCGAGCTTGCCGATCTTTTCCACATCTGCGAATGCCCATGCTCCGTTGCCCGGATCGATGGTTATGCTCTTGGGACGGCATTCGTATTCACGGATCTTCATACGCTCAATTATCTCACGTTCACGCGCTATGAACAGATCTGACCCCAAGCCCATGACGTACTGTTTCAGGGCCGCGCGGTCGTTTCGGATAAGGGCTTCCCACACATCGTTCAGTGTTTTCGAAACCTTGTCCTGCTCTGTTGCCCACGGCATCCATAGACCCAGGGCCGGACTCGCGGCGAAAACGACGGCTACGACGGAAACTACAAGTAGTCTCAAGCCCATGGTCCGTCCGAACAAGTGATTTTTCACGCATCTGCACGGCACCATCGACCCCTCCGTGAGAAAATCGGCGCCGGGGAAAGTCATCTCCGGCGTTCTGTCGTGATTCACCCTCATAGCAAGGCGTGTTGCTGATGTCCAGAGCTATCTGTCAGATAAATGCAATGGGCCCAGGCGTGAACCTCTCTTGCAGCAAATGAAGCTCTTCTCGTCGTTGGTTCTGCACACGCCTCCGAGATCAACATGTCTCGATCCATCGCAGCCCCCTCCAATTCCCTTCGGAGGCTATCCACGGTATAATTCTGCAGCCACACGATCGGGGCCGTTTCTCGTGGGACCTGCTGCGAATGCAGGTCCGACCGGCGATGTTGACGTGAGAGCCGGTTCGAAACCTGCGATCTTCTCGTAGAGAGCTCAAGGCAAGAGCACCGACGAGACACCGACGCTACGGAAAATTCGCGCCGAGATCCCTGTGGCAGGGGCGGGGTTCACATCCGCCCTTCTTAAACGAATCTGGAGCGGATACACAACCGTATTTGCACCACGAGCACCAGGCCGCGAGGGCGGTTCTATCATGACATAATTTATCGGGAGGCTGCGTGGCCGAGACTGTTTTTGTCCTCCAAAAGATAATTTTTCGATTGCTGTTCCCTGTGGGAGTGACTTTGACTCTGTGCAGCATGGGCCTCTTGTTGTGGTCCCGTCGGATATGGTCTTTGACGCTGATTGCAACGGGTGTGGCGGTCTTGTTGATATTCTCGTTTCCTTTGACCGGATTCAAGCTCATTGGCTCCATTGAATCCCAGGTACCTGCCTATGCACAGGCTCACAATCTTGTACGGCAGGGTGTCCGGTACGTGGTGGTCTTGTCCGGAAGTCTCAACGAGGGGGATCTGTCCGCTGCGGATCGGCTCGGGCCGTCAGTGCTTCGCCTTATAGAAGGAGTGAGGCTATGGAAGTCCATACCCGACGCCAGGCTTGTGGTTACCGGCGGCCCTACGCCGGGAGTCAGCCGGGAAATGAGCATTGCGCGCGCCCTTGCGGACATGGCCATGGAAATGCGGGTCCCCCGCGGGGCCATCGTGCTTGAAGAGAAGTCCTGGACCACCGCGGACCAGGCTCGGTTCGTGAAATCCATCGTGGGTCGGGCTCCCTTTGTGCTCGTCACGTCCGCGTATCACTTGCCGCGGTCACTGCTTCTTTTCAGAATGCAAGGGCTCGATCCCATCCCTGCGCCGTGTGACTTCTTGGCGAAGAGAGTCTACGTGGATTACGAGACCTTGATGCCCCAGGCGTATGGGCTCCTGCTGAGTCAGATTGCGGTCAAAGAGTACCTCGCCACCTGGTGGTTCCTCCTGAAGGCACACCTATCGGGGACGTTGCATGACGCCACAAACAGGACTGCTCCATGAGACCCTGTCAGGAGGAGGCATGATCGCGGCCGCGGACTGCCATTACCGGCACGGCAGTGCCAGGTGCGCAGCAATCCTGTTTCGCGATTGGGGCGTGCCGAAGCCGGATTTCCAGGTGAGCGGCTTCCTCGGCCAGACGGCCCCCTATGAGCCGGGCAGCTTCTACAAACGCGAGCTGCCGTGCCTTCTGAAAATACTCGATCAGGCAAGGGGTCTCTTTCATACCGTCGTCATAGACGGATATGTCTGGCTGGCACCGGATGATAGGCCAGGTCTCGGGGCTCATCTTTACCGATCGATGGCCGGCTCGATCGCTGTCGTGGGAGTGGCGAAGACCCCTTTTCGGGGATCCCCCAATGCTCACAGGGTCTTTCGAGGGAGAAGTCGCAGGCCTTTGTACATCACCGCAGCCGGAATGAGCCCCCAGGAAGCTGCGGAGCGCGTTAAGCTCATGGACGGAGCGCACAGGATACCGACCCTCCTGAAGCTGGTTGACAAGCTCTGCAGGGCCTGACTGCAGCATTTCGTAAATACGGTCACGGCTTCCGAACCGGCAACCCTCCGATCCCTTTTACTTGCCCGACTTGTCTGTCATCCTCAATTCTACGCCAGAGACATTTTTCAGCAATTCTGGAAGCTTGGAAACATCCGTGTTTCCCATAGCAAAGTGATACGGATAAAGAATTCGCGGCTTGATCGCGTTTGCAGCCTCCGCAGCCATCTCAGCGGTCATGGTGTATGGCAAGTTCACGGGCAGGAAAGCCACGTCGATCCCCTTGAGGTCCTTCATTTCAGGAATGAATTCCGTATCTCCAGCTACGTAAACCTTCAGATTGGCAAAGGAGATGACGTACCCATTGCCCCTGCCTTTGGGGTGGTATGGCTGGCCTGACTCCCGCTTGTGAACAATGTTGTACGCTGGCACGGCTTGGACCTGAAAGCCTCCCACTGCCTTGGTGTCACCGTTCTCCATCACTATGGCGTCCTTGACCTTCTCTTGTGCTGCCTTCGACGCGGCCAAAAGTGTCCTGTCTGTCCTGATCTTGGCGATCGCGGCAGGATCGGTATGATCTGGGTGCTCGTGAGTAATGAGTATTACGTCGGCTTTCGGTAGCTTCGAATAGTCTGCCACCTTGCTGAACGGATCCACGAACAGGACCTTGCCTTGGAATTTGAACATGAGCGATCCGTGTCCGAGTAGAGTTATCTCGAGATCTCCCTGGTCCGTTTTCATCACGTCTGTCCGATCCGCGTGGCATAGTCCCACGCTCGCGATAAGGACAGTCAAAGCAACTGCAAAGAACTCTTTTATCATGGTGTCTTCCTCCGGGTCGGGCTCCGAGAGAAATCCTATGGCCATCGCTGTGACGGCTCGGAATCCCCTCGCCGGGCGAGAGTGCCCCCTGAATTCTCATAAAGGACCTACGGCTGAAAATCAATGGGCAGACCGCGCAGGGCTATCGATCGATTCATGCCAAAGAAGAGAGTGGCCTAGGGCCGCGTGGTGTGGCATGCCCGCGGGAGAGGCGCTTCGAGAAGCGCCCGGATTTCGGGCGGTTCCCGAACCGTGTTCACAAACTCTGGCAGCCGTGGCACCGGGTATTCAGGATCCCGGCGTTGTATCAGTGCCAGTCATTGGTATTGTAGTTGGGCAGATTGAACGTGCGCCACGTACCGTAATCCCAGTCAAAGGGAATGGGATAGAAGGGGTAATGGAGCCCGGTAATATTGCTCATATACCTGTCGTACCTGTAGGTCTCTTGGGGAGGCTGTTTAGCGTCCTGAGGCTCGAAGAATCGCTCCGCGTAGTACCACATCCCGTAGTAGCCGGGCGGGAAGCTTCTCATGAAGCGGGGGTCATAATCCCGTGCCCAAAGGCTCGAAGTCATACCCGCTACGAGACACAGGGCAACGATGAAGACTGCTGTGCGAAAAACGAGGCGCATGATATCTCCTTTGCCGACCGTGCGACCAGCTTCGTCCTAAGCATATCAAATAAAGGCATTATATGTCAATGGGATAAGTAGGGTATCTCAACTATTTTCTTGGCCGCGGCCGCGCCGCATCGCCGCGTAGTAAAGTGCAAAGAGCCGTCACGAGTGCAGACTGTGCCGGAGTGCAACCGCCAATGATAGCGGACGAACAAGATTGCTCGAACATCCTTGAGAAGGGCGAGACGCTTACAGTCGAGTTTAAGAGCGAGGTGAGACCGCTTTCTGGTCGAGAGCTCGGTACGGCTGTGGTAGCACTTGCGAATACCGAGGGGGGTGATCTCCACATGGGAGTTGAGGACAATGGTAGGGTCAATTGACGATGACGGTTTGACCATCTCCAATCCCGGCGGATTCGTAGAAGGGGTGACGTTTATTCACTTGTTAATGAAGGAGAAATTAGGCAGAGCGGCGAGTGCAAGAGTGTTGTTCATCAGCGTAAGCGCTAAGAATATACGCCGAACGTTAATTTTTTGGGTCATCTCATGCGCCAAGCGCATATTGGAAGCAAGGCTGCTCACCGCCAATCTTGTCCTAAACCTGACTGGATGAAAAGACGCTTTCCACCCACCCCCATTCCAAGTGCGCGTTACAATAGATGATCGAAATCGCTCAACCCTTTGGCAAAGAAAAATAGAAAGTCGTGCCCTTGTTAGGTTCCGATTCAAGCCAGATTTTGCCACCATGGCTTTCGACGATCTTTTTCGCAATCGTCAAACCGATTCCCGTTCCCCCATATTGGGAAGGAGGGTGCAACCTCTTGAAAATAAGAAATATTCTGTCAAAGTATTCCTTCTCTATCCCAATGCCGTTATCCGAAACGCTGAAATGCCACATCCGCTCGTGCTCTTCACAAGAGACGTGAATAGATGGTGGCTCTTTACCCCTGAATTTCAAGGCATTTGAGAGCAAGTTGCGAAGGACCTGCTCCACCTGGATTTTGTCGGCAATGACCGTAGGCAGTGGATCATGTGTTATGCTGGCGCTGCTCTCTTGTACCAAAGAACCCAAATCTTCCACGCATGAATGGAGGGCGTCCTCCAAATCAACCGGCTCGAAAGAAGGCTTGGATCCCCCTATGCGAGAATAAACTAGGAGATCACGGATTAATTTGATAGCTCTGTCCGCTGCTTCAACCGTGTAACGAATAAGCCGATCCGCATCTGAATCCAGCTTTGAACAATATCTTTTCTCAAAAATCTGCACTGTTGTTATGACGTTGCGGAGGGGTTCCTGGAGATCGTGGGAGGACACGTACGCAAACTGGGAAAGCTCTTCATTCGAGGCAGACAAACCGGCCAGAGCTTCCCGCAATTCCCTCTCTGTCTCCTTTTGTTTCTGGATGCGAAGAGCCAATTCAGCATTTGCCCGAGCCAAGTCCGCGGTACGCTCACTGACCCGCATTTCGAGCTCGTCATGGGCCTGTTGGAGAGCTCGCTCAGCACGTCTTAATTCTGTTACATCATAAAAAGCGGTAAGAGATTGGAGATAGTTACCTCCTTCATCCCGCCGGGCAGAGGACGACAGAAGCACGTCGATTACTTCTCCGTTCCGTTTGACCATCCTATAGGGAACATCCTTAACCTTTCCTGTCTCAAGGAAATGCGGTATGAAATGATCCTCGGCTTCGCGCCTAGATTCCTCCGTGAGAAAGTCAGTCGGCCGTCTCCCGATTACTTCGGACCGTTCGTAGCCGAGAAGCTCCAACCAATTGTCGCTTACATGGATGATGTTGAAGGATGCATCCACAGAATGGAGAGGCACTGGAGCCTTCTCGAACAGGTACCGAAAGCGCTGTTCGTTCTCCCGCAATTCTGCCTCGATCCGTTTTCGCTCAACTATTTCCTGAGCCAGTTGTTCGTTCGCGGCTTTGAGCTCTTTCGTTCGAAGGTCCACCTGACGAGCCAGCTCGTCGTGCCAGTTCTGAACATGATCAATGAGAGAATTAAAGGTCCTTGAAAGCGCTTCTATTTCCGGGGGTCCCTTGACTTCGGATCGAGCGGCCAGATTTCCTCTGCTGACTTCCTCTGCTGTTTGGCTCAGTACGCGAATGGGGCGAGAAATTCGCGTTCCGGTCCACAGACCGGCCATGGTGACCAAAACGATTGCCCCGATCCCTACTACTATTGCACTCTCGATCTGTTTCCACAGAGGAGCGAAGACCTCGCCGGCATCCTGCTTAACTACCATTCCCCATCCCTGATTTTGTACAATCGGGACAAAACGGTATGCAGCCAAGACAGGGACACCCCGATAGTCGTGAGCCTCGATTATGCCGGTTCCACCTTGTGCAGCAAGCCTAGCAGGAGGTGCGCCGATTTTATGCTCGAGCACTCTGGCCCTACTCCCGTCTGCCAGGGGGTACTTGAGGGACATAAGAACCGCTCTTTCCTGAGAAACCAACAGGATTTCACCGGTCTCTCCCAATCCCTCGCCCACATAGAGCATTGGCCTGACAAAGTTCTCCATGTAAACGTACACAAGGAGGATGGGGGCTCTTTCACGGTTGGAAATGTCTCCCGACCAACGTACCGATTTTGCCGCAATCAGGTATGTTGTATCATCCAACGGGTCGCGCTCCACTTCCACAGCGAGCGTACCAGGTTGAGAGGCAGCCTTCTCGAATGATTTGAAATGGGATATGGCAGCGTTCGTCTCGTCTTCTTTGGTGGAAACCAGTATCCGGCCGGTGGCCGAATCGGCTAGTAGGATTCTCGAATAGCGCGGATAAGCTCTCAGGACTTCTTGGAAGAGCTTGGTGACAGGAACGCGTTTCTGTCTTTCTTCATGGGTGGTCTCCGAGGTTCTTTCCGATCCCGGAGTGCTCTGCTGAAAAACGTTTGCCAAAGTCTCGTTGCTGGCCAGTGTCCGGACATCGCTCTTGACTTCATTGAGCCAGATTTCCAAGCGCTCCTTCTTTAGATCCGCTACCAGATTCAGATACTTGAGCACCTGGACTTTTTCGTGGCCGTACGTGCCCTTGTAATCAGTGAAGGGAATTCCGAACGTAGTGGCAAAACCAATGACCACAGAAACGAGCACTGACGCGAAAATAACACCAAAAGCAATTTTGAAGCTGAGACTGAATCCCAATCGTAATCGATCTTTCTCGGACCCGAAACACTCAGCCCGCGAGAAACTCGGTAATTGTTGGAAAGAGTAAAGAATAACCGCGACATAAAAGGTTATATGAGAAATCGTGAATCGTCAAATCCTTTCAAGGATGGAGACCTATTCTTTCCGATTGCCACTGGGACGCGTCTCGTATTAAGAATAGAGGTTCCAATTGGGCCCCGGAGAAGGAGGTGTTCACCATGCAGTGCAGACCCGATCTTACAGGCAAGGTCGCTATCGTGACAGGCGGAGGAAAAGGAATCGGAAGAGCTATTGCTCTGGGGCTGGCAGAAGCCGGCGCCGCGGTTGTGGTGGCAGCCCGCACTGCCTCGGAGATTGAATCCGTGGCCAAGGAGATAGAAGCCCGGAAGGGTCGAGGCAAGGCCGTTACTACCGATCTGATGCAGAGCGAACAGATTCAAGCCTTGGTCGACGCAACCGTTGCGTCATTCGATGCCGTGGACATCCTTATCAATAATGCGGCGAGAAGTTTTTTCAGGCCACTCATAGACTTGCGTGAGGACGGATTCGACAAGATCTTTGACACAAACGTGAAAGGCATGTTTCTTCTCAGTAGAGCCGCAGCAAAAATCATGATGCGGCAAGGCGGCGGCAGGATCGTGAACATCACCAGTGTGGCTGCCGAAAGAGGAGGCCCCATGATGGGAGTTTACAACGCCAGCAAAGCTGCTGTTCGCATGCTGACCATGTGCATGGCAACTGAATGGGCTTCTATGAACGTTCTTGTGAATGCGGTGGGACCCGGAATGACGAGAACCCACTTCAGCCAACCCATATGGGCGAATCCGGAAATGGAAAGACAGCTCATCTCACGTATTCCTTTAGCGAGACTGGCAGAACCGGACGACATAGTAGGAGCCGTGCTGTTCCTTTGCTCGGAGGAGGCCAGATTCATCACAGGACAAACGATCTATGTGGACGGAGGAGCCCTGGCTGCGTCATGAGCCTTCTTGCGCCGGTTGAATCTCGAATTGGAGGACTTGATGAAGACACATGACCCGTGGAAGCGGTTTCAAGAGGTCGCAGAATCTCCGTGGCCGTTTGTCCGCGCGTGGAAGAAGAATACAAGACGGAAGATCGTGGGTCACCTTCTCCCGGATGTCCCGGAAGAAATCATTCACGCAGCAGGAGCTTTACCGGTAGCCATTGAAGGTGCCGGTGTACCAGTCCGGCTTTCTCAGAACCAGATTCCGGGGTACAGTTGCAGTCATTCCATGGGAGCCCTGGAGCTCGCTCTCAGCGGCGAGCTGGGGGATTTCGACGGGATGGTCATTCCCTATGTCTGTGATACCACGAGAAATCTGTTTCACATATGGACTCATTCCTTTCCATGGATGACCAATGAATTCTTGCGTCTTCCCAAACGCATAGGCCATCCGAAAGCCAAGGAATACCTGCGAGCCGAATTTGCACGCTTTTTCCAATCAATGGCGAAACTCACCGGGTCGGACAACGGCACTGAAGAGCTTGCTGCGAGTGTGGAGTTGTATAACCGGAGCCGCCAGGCCCTTCGCAGAGCATATGAGATGAAGCTGGAACATCCAGCGGTCTGGACGTCGGAGCGCGTGCAAACGGTGTTTTCCGCTTCCCTCAGGATGCCGAGGGACGAGCATCTCGTGTGGATGGACGATTTACCGTGGAATGAGCCCGTTCAGGAAACGGGATCGAGAATTCCAATCTATGTTCGCGGCAAAGTGTGGGATCCGCCCCACATTCTGGATCTTTTGGACAACCTTGGTCTGCTCGTCGTGGAAGACGAAATCGTGACTGGTTATCGGGCCGTAGCGCAAGACGCAGTCGGTGATGATCCCCTGGAAGCTCTGGTCACGCGCCATGTTGCTACAACCCCGTACACGGGCTATCACCAGGATCCAGAACAAATGACAGCGGCTTTCGTAGACCGTGTCCGCGCCAGTGGAGCTCACGGAGTGATCTTTCTCAACCCGAAATTCTGCGAGGCAGCCGGATTTGACACTCCCGATTTTCGCGCTGCTCTCGAAAGCGCTCAGATTCCCACACTCGTCCTGGAAACTTCCTCCCGGGGCTATTCACTCGGCCAGCTTGAGGTTCGGCTGGAAGCTTTCCGGGAGATGCTCGCATCAGACCTGCCATGAATGAAGGAACAGCGAATGGACCCCATTAGAGCTCTCAAACAGATAAAGCAGATCACGACCGACTATTTCACCTCTGCACACATGGCGAAGCACAATAAGAAGTTCATTGCATACTGCAATGTCTTCACTCCCGTGGAGATCCTCTACGCAATGGACATGATCCCCGTTTATCCCGAAAACCATGCAGCTATTCTGGGCGCACGGAAAATGTCCCCAGAGGTTCTCCCTGCGGCCGAAGCTATGGGCTATTCCATGGACTTGTGCTCCTACAGCCGCTGCGATATCGGATCCATCAAGACCGGGGTCAGCCCAACCTGGGGATTACCCAAACCTGATCTTCTGCTGGTATGCAACGCGCAGTGCGGGACCTTAACCAAGTGGTTCGAAGTGCTGGGCAGAATGTATCACGTCCCCATGGTGCTGATAGACGTCCCCCATTCAGGTTCGGGAGAACAAGACCCCGCGGCGGAACGGTACGTCCGATCCCAACTGGAAGAACTGGTCGAAATAGTGCAACGTGTCACCGGCGCCCCCCTCGACCCCGACAAACTTCGCGAAACGATTAGGCTTTCTCGGAAAGCTTCAGACCTTTGGACGCGTATGCTCGAACTGGGAGCAATGAAGCCTTCTCCCATCACAGTTTTCGATCAATTTGTCTCTATGTTTCCCATAGTCTCGCAACGCGGCACTCAGGCGGCGGTGGATTTCTATGGGGCTATGGTGGAAGAGCTCGAAGATCGAGTGGCACGTGGGGTCGGGGCATTGGAAAATGAAAGGTTTCGTCTGTTTTGGGACAATCTTCCCATCTGGCCCGAATTGCGCCGACTTTCTGACGTTCTCGAGAAGCGAGGTGCCAGTGTCGTCACCTCAATTTACACGTGGGCATGGGGCAAATTGGCTGTGGATGAGAGCGACCCCTTGGCCGATTACACAGAGCAGTATCTGTACACGTTCAATCTACACTTGGCCAGACGGATCGACCTTTACTCCGAAATGGCGAAGCAGTACCAACTGGACGGATTTCTCTATCATTCCAATAGGAGCTGCAAGTACATATCACAGGACATCCCCCTACTAAGAGCAGCAGTGGCTGAGAAAACGGGCGTTCCTGGTGTCATCCTCGAAGCCGATCACAATGATCCGCGGCTGTACACCATGGAATTGCTTGAACGTCAAATCGAGAGCTTCCTGGATTTGCTAACTGCTCAAAAAGGGACCGGTTAGGAGTGCTCTTGGCCTCGGCCCTTCCGTGATTCCGTAATGACAGCGGTGTACTGGCGCTCTCCAAGAAAGCTTAAAATGTGCAGAAGTCGTACGACCCTCTCGGGGGTCCCAATATGGTCCTCCATTCGTGTGCTCGCGGCACTGGCTCTGGCTCTTGCCGGTTTGTGGGTGGCAGCATGCTCCGCGCCCCCTCAGGAATCTCCCAAACCGGTCCAAAAATCGGAGCCTGTCTCAACACCTGTCACAAGAAAGCGAGCAGACGCGGCAACCGGTTCTGTGATTGCGGCGATAAAAGAACGAGGAGAGCTCCTGGTGGGAATGCAAGTTGGATATGTTCCTTTTCAAATGACCGGGAGTGACGGTAGCCTCATAGGACTGGACGTAGATGCAGGCGAGATGGTTGCTCGCGATCTCATGGTCAACCTCAAGATCGTTCGTCTGAGCTGGCAGGAATTGATCCCTTCATTGCTCAAGGGTGAGATAGACGTAATCATGTCGGGTATGCAGGTGACCCCAGCTCGCAACGCAGAAGTGCTCTTCACCGATCCAATTTTGGAAACGGGGAGAATGTTTCTGGTGCATAAGAGCAACGCTGCTCGATTCCAGAAATTCAAAGACCTGAACCAGTCGGGAGTTTTCATTGTGTCCACTGCGTCCGGTCTGAGTGGTCTCCCGGTACGCGAGGTCTTATCTCTCGCGTCGTATCGAGAATTTCCAAGCCGCAAGCTCGCGGTGACCGAAGTGCTCGAGAAAAGAGCCCACGCCCTGATCGACGAAGAGTTCTTCATTCGATACACGTCTGCTTCCCGACCAGAATCTCTCGTAGCACGGTTCGATCCGATCACGTACGAGAGAATCGCATGGGCTGTCCGGCCAGGGGAGACCCATTGGTTGAACTGGCTCAACAACTTCATCGGCATGATTCGGCATGACGGACGGCTCGACAAGCTCAAGAAGAAATGGCTCCAGGATTACTTCCTGGATATTCATTCCACTGGCGGACAGTAAGATACCGGCCCGGTTTTCACGGTGCCGGAAAGTCCGTCCTTACACGGGGATGTCCGTATGTCATTCGAGAAACAAGAAAGAGACCATGATCAACCGGCTCTCATCGACGTCCACGCCCACATTGAGCTGGATCCGCTGGTGAAAGAGCCTGAGAAAGTAGTAACTCGAGCCCTGGAAGCGGGGGTAATGGCAATCATCACGGTTGGCATAGACCTGGATGATGTCAGGATTGCTCTAGAGCTAGCCGATCGGTTCGAGCAGGTCTATGCCTCCGTTGGGTTCCACCCTCACAATGCCAAGGCTATTGGGGACGACTCCCTCTCTGAAATGGAGAAGTACGCGCAGCATCCCAAAGTAGTAGGGTACGGTGAGATAGGTCTGGATTTCTTCCGCAACCGTTCCCCGCGAGATGTACAAATTGGTGCCTTCCGCGATCAGCTAATCCTGACCAAACGACTTGGAAAACCAGTCGTGATCCATCTGCGAGACGCGTACGATGAGGGGCTCCGCATGCTGGAACAGGAAGCCCCTTTTCCGCGCGGCGGTGTCATACACTGTTTTTCCGGGGAAGAGCCCGATGCCCGTCGAGCCCTCGAGCTTGGCTTTCACGTCTCTATTCCGGGCACGGTCACCTACAAAAAGAACGATCAGCTCAGGGGAATCGTCAAGAACTTGCCGATCGAAAGAATCCTGCTGGAAACGGATTGCCCATTCCTGACGCCCGAACCTTTCAGAGGAAGAGACAATGAGCCGGCATACATCGTCCACACAGCCAAACGCGTCGCCGAGGTACGGGGAGTCACTGTAGCTGAGATTGCAGCCGCTACGTCTGAAAATGCCTTGAGACTCTTTCGGTTACCACCATCTTTGCTTCAGAGCAAGAGTGCAGGAAAGCCGTCTCCATGAAGTCTGCAGTAATCATCCGCCGGATCGGACAGTAAGCACCGGACAATCTGCGGTTCTGACGACATTTTCTGCCGTGCTGCCCATGAGGATGTGCTTCAAGCCGGTAAGCCCGCGAGTTCCCATAACAATCAACGAGATCGCATTCTCTTCGGCAAATCGAGCTATCTCATATGCCGGGCTTCCCATTTTGGAGGCCGATCGAACCGATTCAACCGACTCGCGGCACTCCTTAACGATCAGCTCCAAAGCCTTATTGACAGACTCCTGGATATTCTCGAGGGCTACTCGAATGTCGACTGGCATCCCCTCCTCCAGGGAGGGATACCCCAGTTGCGAGGAATTGATAACGTGAAAAATCACAAGCTCGGAACCAAAAGTCCGGGCATATTCAACCGCGACACGGAGCGCTGGCTTGGAATTCTCCGAGAAATCGGTGCAAAATAGGATTCGTCGGGGAATCATACGATTACCTCCGCGGGGGATGGGACCGCTGTCTTGGTAAGGTTACGGGTTTCTCCCCTTGAGATCAAGGAAAGAACCTGCTAGCGCGCGACAGCTATTCCACGAGGTAGAGTCAACGTTGAGCGTATGCTCTTCGAACAAACTCGCATGAGAATCGTGAAGTACCCGGGAGAGGGCTCCGTTTTGGTTTGACTTTACGCGGACATGCGATAAGAATGAAACTCGATGAGTATCAATGCCGTGAATAGAGAGGGGGAGATGTCTTGATAATAACCTGTAGACACAATTGACCATGAATCACTGGATCGAACGAGTTGTTCACGGAGGAGGAGAACCCAATCCCCGGATGTCCATGCAATTGTTTGACTGCCACGACTATGGCAGCAGAAAAGTCTTCGCTGCGAGCCCGAAAGCCTGTGATCGGTTGGGGAGGAGTACATGACTGACAGAAGGGAACAGAAAAGCCCTCAATCCGAAAAACAGAAGATCAAGATAAGAGTGAACGAGATTCTCTCAGACATTCGAGCCGGCATGTCCGAATTCGATCTTATGAGCAAATACGGTCTTTCGTCCCGAGGCCTTCAGAGTGCTTTTCGCAAGCTGATTTCGGCCAAGGCCATAGGATATCACGAGATCTGCCAACATTCACCAACCTATGAGGATACGTGCGAAGTCATAGACGATCGGTTCCTACAGAGAAGCTACGCGGTCTTCCAACTGCCCGTGGTAGATGTCTCCAACAAGAGCAACTATGGCTGGATATTGGACCTCACACCGCAAGGATTGAAGGTAAGCGGAATGAAAGCGTTCCAGGGGGAGGTTATGAACCTATTGGTGGTGCCCGAAGATCTGGAAGATTTCCTGCCATTTACCTTCAAAGCTACCTGCCGATGGGTCTCTGAGGAAGAGGAAGGGCCTCACTTGGGGTTTCAGATTACGGACATCTCGCCGGAAAACAAGAAAGAGCTCGAGAGACTGATCGAATTCATGACCGTTATGTTGTGAACCTCGGGAAAGTGGGCTCAAGTCCTCCTACGTCAATGGTGTTGCGGAGATTCGATGGAGAGGTTAATTGCTATGACCATAAAGAAAGCGAAGCTGGCCGCCATCATTAAGGATCTCAAACGGGGCCTCGGAGATGTGCCCATCATGGAGAAGTACGGGATCCGCCCGGGAGAGTACCAGGAAATACTAGAAATACTCAGTCAAAACGGTACGTTAAATGCCGAAGATTTCGCCGGCAGAATGACTCAACGCGAAGCACCACCGGAAGATATGATTGAAGTGGAGCTTGAACCTGAGAACGAAGACCCCCGCCAAGACCGCAGATGTTACCTGATAACGCACGTCCGTGTGATAGACGCGGCACACAAAGGTGCGCAAGGGCAACTCCTGGATCTGTCCAAGTTCGGTTGTCAGGTAGCAGGGATCCCCTGTTCGGTAGGGGAACCCCGAGAGCTCCAGGTGGAGGCCGAGGTATCCGAAGGTGAATGCATTCGAAGCCGATTCACGGCAGAATGCCGCTGGGAAAAACTGGAGCACGGATCGTACATAGCGGGATTCGAGATAACCAGGATTAGTGCCGAGGACAGCGAGACCCTGGAACTGATAAGTCAGCTCATGGCAATCTGCGACTCCGGACCGTAGGTAATTTCTTGTTTGTTGCCAGTGGTCGACCTCTCTTGAGATGCCGCCGGTTACCAACGGTCGGTATGAATGCGGTCCTCTCGGAACCTGAGGGGTGGTTGCTTCTTCTCTGCAGGGTATCCGAGAGAGACCATGCACAAGGGCACCACATGGTCCGGCGCGCCAAGGAGCTCCCTGAGCCCACGGATCCGTTCTTCCACCGGATAGATTCCCACCCAGCATGCACCCAACCCAAGCGAATGGGCAGCGATCAGGATGTTCTCCGTTGCCGCAGCGCAATCCAGCACCCACCTTCCCTTGAGCGTTTCTATGGAGGGATCTCCCAACACCGCAATGGCAACTGAAGCCTGTTTGAGCATGTGTGCATGAGGGTGAAATTCAGGAACTGCGTGCAGGATCCGTCGGTCTCTAATCACTACGAAATGGTATGGTTGATTCGCTGCAGTCGGTGCACTCATGGCAGCGTGAAGCAATTGCGTAACGAGGTCATCCGGGACGTTCTCCGTCGTGTACGAGCGGATACTCCGCCGGCTAAGAATAGCATCCATGGCATCCATCGTGGCACTTCCTTTCACAGGTTCGGATTGCCGATTCCGGACTACGTTAGCCTTCCTCAAAGGAATCGAGAAGGCCCACGATCTTCATGAGAGAATAGCACTCAGGGGAGTATATTCTCGCCCCACAGACCGCGCAACGTTCTCGTGAGTCACCCATCCCTTGTACACATTGACGCCCTTGGCCAAAGCCGGATCCTCGGTCACTGCCCGGGCAAATCCATAGTTGGCCAATTTCAACGCATAAGGCAGCGTGACATTTGTCAGAGCGAATGTGGACGTCCTGGCCACCACGCCAGGCATATTTGGCACGCAATAATGTAAGACCCCGTCCACCTCGAAAACCGGATCCTGGTGAGTAGTGGGACGGGAAGTCTCGACGCAGCCTCCCTGATCGATGGCCACGTCCACGATAACCGTCCCGGTTTTCATGGCGTGTACCATGTCTCGCGTAACGAGCTTGGGAGCTCTGGCTCCCGCAATCAAAACACTGCCTACCACGAGATGGGAGTTCTCCACGCAATAGGCTATACTGTCGCGATCCGAAATCAGCGTGGTAACCTTGTTGCCATAGATGTCGTCAAGATAGCTGAGACGACTTTGGTCGATGTCCAGGACGTAAACATCCGCGCCAAGTCCCACAGCTATTTTGGTCGCAGCCTTCCCTACGGTTCCCCCGCCGATAATAGTGGCCCTTCCTCTCCGAACGCCTGGCACTCCTCCCAGAAGCACTCCTCGCCCCCCCTGGGTCTTTTCCAGAAAGTGTGCTCCCACCTGAACGGACATGCGTCCGGCCACTTCGCTCATGGGAACGAGGAGCGGTAGGGAGAGATCCTCGAGCTGAATTGTTTCGTACGCAACCCCGATAACCTTGCGTTCGAGTAACACACTGGTCAGATTCAGCGCGGGCGCCAGGTGCAGGAACGCGTAAAGAATCTGACCTTCTCGAAACAATCCGTATTCCTCGGGAAGAGGCTCCTTTACCTTCATGATCATATCCGCCCGGCCGTAAACCTGAGACTTGCTCTCCAGAATTTCTGCTCCGGCATGTGCGTACTCTTCATCAGCGATTCGTGAGCCCGCTCCCGCACCCTGTTCCACCAGGACATGATGTCCCTGCTCTTTGAGTATCCGAACGCCAGCCGGGACAATACCGACTCGGTATTCTTCTTCCTTAATTTCCTTGGGAACTCCGATAATCATTCTCCACTCCGTTGCGGCACCTCACCTCGGAAAACCGACGAGGGACCAGGAAGCCCTCGAATGGTATGGATACCTACCGCCGCTCGCCTCGAACATGGTATCGGACAAACCTGCACAGCTCCACGCCAAATCTCCAAGGGGGACTGAGCACGAGCTCCACTGCAAGAGGTCTTCAGCTTTGATAACACACTCGCAAAGGCAGAAAAAAGGAAAAGAAGGTCGGAACGTGCAAGAATCCTTTGGCCATTGATTCCCAGGGACTTCTCGGCTTGATGGTTCGGAGATTCACGGGATCTGATGCGACAACGCGGGAGCGAGATTTTTCCGCGTGTGAAAACAAGGCAGGAAACGGCGGAAATTGATCACCAAATTGCTAACAAAGAGGGAATTATGATGACCGTGGAAATTGATCGGATCGCTAAAAAAACGACTGACCCCAGAAAATAATTCTTGACTGACGTACTACCTAAAGGTACTGTGGATTTTATAACATCAACCACGGGATTGATCGTACAACCATCAGGTCATTTTGGTCGGAAATTAGACAGCCCTGATTCGGGGTGAGGGAAAATCAAGGCTCCGTGACGATTATTGAGATTCAATACTGGGAGGCTCCCACCTTCCATGACGAAAACACTCTGATGAAGAAGGGAGAGATCCGAACAATGGAGAATAAGGTGAGTTACGCGCTGTATGTGCTGCAGGAACCGGTTCAATACGTTTGCCTGCTGTTCATGGCAACCATGTATTCGCTGAAAATTTATCAACTTATGAAGAAGCCGGGGCCTCCGGAAAAGGCCGAGCTCAAGGGGGACCGATTCGCTGGCGCGCTGCATTCCCTGGCAAATGTTATCAGGCCGTGGGGCATGGAAAGTACTAGAAACAACTTGTACTTTTACGCGGAATTCGTCGTCTTCCACATCGCTGTGTTCCTGACCATCGGCGCAACCTTCTTTATTCCTCTCGTTCCGAAACTTATGACCCCAGCCGTTTCTACCGTGTTCATGGTCTTTATGGGCTTGGCGTTTCTCATCGGCGTGCGCCGCATATATCGCCGCGTTACCGTACCCGAGATTCGCATTATCAGCAGTCCGGATGATTATTTCGCCATATCTTTGATGACCGTTTTCTTCGGCGTGGGGTTTGTCACGATGTACCTCTGGATCTTAGGAAAGCCTGAAACCGGGTGGATGTGGGTCTTCTTCCTCATGACAACCTTCTTCCTTCTGTACGTCCCGTTCAGCAAAATTTCACACTATGTGCTCTACCCGTTCGGCCGAGTCATGTTCGGGCAGATCTTCGGTGGGAGAGGCGTATTGAACCGCAATTCTTGATGGAACCCCCATCCAGTAGCCAACTCAAATATTCGAATGGAGGAGAAGCGATGGCCGACGTGGCGCATATCAAACCGAAGGATCAACAAGAACAGGGACCGATGAAGCTTGGCACACAGGAAGGACGCAAGTGGCCGATAAAGCCAGAATTCACTCCAGAAGTACTGGAGGAAATGGAGAAATTACTTCCTTCGAAGCTGAACAGAATCGTGGCAACTTCCTTAGCGGGCTGCATTCACTGCGGAATGTGCTCTGACGCCTGCCACTATACCCGTTCCATACCTGAAGATAAGACACTGCTCCCCGCGTACAAGGCGGACCGTTTCCGGAAATGGTACAAATGGCGCTACGACTGGTTGGCAAAGCTATTTCCCTCTTTTGTGGGGGCACAGCCGCTCACGAAAGAGCTGGCAAAGGAGATGTACGACAAATTGTGGGGCGGTTGCACGATGTGTCGCCGCTGCACGTTCAACTGCCCCATGGGCGTGGACTACGGGATGCTTGTGAGAGCAGCCCGGGGGATCATGTGTCAAGCAGGCAGGATTCCGCAGCACCTTCAGGACACCATCGACACCCATTACAATTCGGGAAACAACATGGCCGTCCCCCAGGACGAGTTCATTGAGACCATCGAATGGATTGAAGAGGAGCTCCAGTCCGAAGACGGTTGCGAAGACTTCACTATTCCATTGGACAAGAAGGGTGCCAAGTACTTCCTCACTCTGAATCCCCGGGAGCCCAAGTACTATCCACTGACGATACAGGCCACAGCAAAGGTCTTAAATGCTGCGGGGGTGGATTTCACCATATCATCAAGATATTGGGACCTTACCAATTACGCCATGTTCAATGGGATTGATTCGGATGCCAAGCTGTTCGCTTCCTGGATTTTCGATGAGATGAAACGCCTGGAGTGCGAGTACCTCCTTTCGGGTGAATGCGGGCACGGGTATCGGGGTCTGCGATGGGAGCTTCCCAATTGGCTAGGAGGGGTTCCTTTCAAGATCACCAGCACGATGGAGCTTTTCGCAAAGATCATCCAAGAGGGCCGCATCACACTCGACAAATCGGTATGGGACGGCCAGCGATTCACGTACCACGATTCCTGCAACATCGCACGCTCCGGTGGTGTTTGGGAGGAGCCTCGGACGGTTATTCGCGCAGCGGTCAACGATTTCGTCGAGATGGAGCACAACCGAGAACAGAGCTTCTGTTGCGGAGGCGGAGGAGGAGCCTTGGCCATGCCGGAGTTCTCTCAGCGGCGAATTGCAGCGGGGAAGGTCAAGGCGGATGAGATTCGGGCCACAGGGGCCACGGTAATTCTGCAATCCTGTCACAACTGTACGGACCAACTCAAGGAAATCAGTGAGCACTACAAACTTGGCGCTCGAGTCATGAACTTGGCCGAATTGCTCACCGAAGCCATAGTGCTGAAATGACAGCCGATCTCTCCAGGAGATCGTGGCATCAAACAAGTCTTCCGCGGGTGGTGGTTTCCGCCCGGGAAGATACAGCGGGAACTTCATTATCTGGGAGGATTCGGATGGCAAAGAAAATCTTGGTAGTCGATGACGAGCCGGACATGGTGACCTACCTTTCAACGGTGTTCGAGGACAACGGGTACGAGACAATTTCAGCCGCTGATGGGGAGGAGGCATTACAACGATGCAAACAGGATAAGCCGGACCTGGTCAGCTTGGACCTCTTGATGCCCAATAAGACCGGGATCAAGATGTACCGGGAAATGCGCAAGGATGATGAAATCAAAGATATTCCCGTCATTATGGTGACAGGATTCGGCAAAGACGATGTTCCGAGCATGGATTTCAAGAAATGGATACATGAGCGCTCAATCAAAGCACCTGAAGCTTATATCGAGAAGCCGGTGGACAAGAACGTGCTGATGGAAGCGGTGCGCAAAGCCATTGGATAGTCTGCTCTGTCTGAAGAGATCTCAGGGGCAACCGTTCTCTGAAGTGCTCCTCGGCCTTGGTGTCCAGGATTCATCGGATGGTTCGACGTTTGATGCTTTTCCTGAAGAAGTTTGTCAGCAGCTTGAGTTTCAAGCTGAGCTTCTACGCGAGCCTCATAATGTTCGTGGCCTTGCTGATCTTCTCCTATCACAGTATCTCCGCTCAGGAAGAGAGTCTCATTAAGAGAATGATACGGGGCGCTGTAAAGGATTCGGAGGTCATCAAGGCAGCCATCTGGAACGGCATGATGGCCAATGACCGCGAAGTCATACGGCAGATTCTTGAAACAGTAGGGAAAGAAGACTTCATCGAGGAGATCAACGTCTACGATTCCTCGGGCCGCATGCATTATACGAGTCGGCCCAGGCTGTCAAACACGCCAACGGATTTCAGCGCGAATCTATCGATCAAATCCCAAAGCGGGGACGCGTCGATTCAGCACTGGATTTCCGATGACAAGAGTTTTCTCCAGGTAGTTAATCCATTGGTGAATTCTCAAAGCTGTTCCACCGCGGCGTGCCACGCTCATCCGGAATCCGAGCGAATCTTGGGATTCCTCGAAGTGAAGGTCCGTCTCGGTGGACTGTACGAGGAAATCGGGAAAGCGGGCCGCCGTACTATCACTTTTGCGGTCGCTCTGTTCATCCTCATCTCCACAATAAGTGGGCTGGCCGTGATTTTTTTGGTCAATCCCGGCATCAGGAAGTTGCAGGCCAGGACAGCAAGAATGGCGCGTGGTGAGTATAAACCAAGAGAACTGAGGACCGGCAGCGACGAGATGGCAGACCTCGAGCGTGCATTCGACGAGATGAGCCGCCAGATCAATGAGCGCACCGCTCAGCTAGAAGCGAGCCGAAAAATGTACAAGGCGCTCTTTGACGAGGTGCCCTGTTATCTCACGGTCGTTGATCGGGATTATCGCATTGTCCGGTCCAACCACGCATTTGCACAAACCTTTGGCGATCTGAGAGGAAAACACTGCTTTATCGCGTACAAGGGTCTGACGTCACGGTGTAAGAACTGTCCCGTGGAAAAAACATTTGCGGATGGCTGGTCACACCAGTCTGAAGAGGTGTGGTCCTTGCAAGGGCAGAAGGTGTACGTCATGGTCAAGACCTCCCCTATCCTCGATGAAAGAGGGTATGTCGCGGAGGTCTTGGAAATGTCCGTGGATGTGACCAGGCTGAAACAACTGCAACTGGAGCTTGCCAAAAAAGAGCACGACTATCGGTACCTCTTCGAGAACGCTCCCTGTTACATAACCGTCGTGGATCCGGCCTTCAACATTGTCCAGACGAACAAGCTCTTCGATCGGGATTTCGGGGCTTGTAACGGGAGAAAATGTTATCAGGTCTACAAGAGGCGAGATCAAAGGTGCGACGACTGCCCAGTGGAAAAGACGTTTGCTGACGGAGGATCGCACCATTCTGAGGAGCTTTGGCGACGCGACGGAGAAGACACGTACGTTCTGGTACAGACGGCTCCCATTACCGATGAAAACGGTCAAGTTGTCCTGGTCATGGAAATGAGCACCAACATTACCGAAACAAAAAGACTTCAGGGAGAATTAGTGGTGCTGGGCGAGACAATTGCCGGAATGTCCCACACCATAAAGAACATCCTCTGTGGACTCCAAGGAGGAGTGTACGTGGTGGATTCCGGGTTGGTTCGGGGGCGTGACGATCGCGTTCGAACAGGATGGCAGATGGTCAAGAATAACGTGGAGAAGGTATCCGATCTTGTCCAGGGCATTCTATACGCATCCAAAGAGCGGAAGCCGGAGCATCAAGTCGTCGACCCTGCCACTATTCTCGAAGATGTCTGCAGCCTGTATGAAGCCCGGACCCGGACGGAAGGGATCGAGTTAATCCGTGCCTTCCAGGAGGAGCTCGGTTTGTGCTCGCTCGACCCGGCGGGAATTCACAGTGCCCTGTCAAACCTGGTGTCGAACGCGCTCGAGGCGTGCCGGAAAGCGGAAGGGCCGGACGCTCGGATAATCACGGTCGTTGGGAAACGAGAGGGGGGTAGCTTGATCTTCCAGGTGATCGACAATGGGGCTGGAATGCCAAGAGAGGTTAAGCGAAAACTCTTCAACAAGTTCTTCTCTACCAAGGGCGCGAAGGGCACAGGTTTGGGACTCGTGATCACGCGAAAGGTTGTGGAAGAGCACCGTGGAACCATGAGAGTCGAGTCCGAGCCAGGAAAAGGAACTACATTTACCATTGAGATACCAATTACGGATACCGCCGACGAAAATATCATGGAGGCGGCAGTGTAGTAATATCACACGAGATTCGATAACCCAGGAGGCAATCATGAAGGGAGTGGGATTTTGCGCAATCTTCTCAAGACAAGGAGATTGGGCATTCGACTATGCACTAGCATTAGCCAGAAAGCACAAAGCGAAACTGAACGTCTTTCAGTTCCTTGAGTCGCCGTACGCCATCCGGAGAGACGTGGTATTCGTGGACGCTGAAAAGAAGGAAACCGCTGTGGTCAGTCCGGAGCTAATAGCGGAAAAGGATCGAGAGCTCCGTATGAAATACGACGATCGCTTGGGAGAAGACACCGAGGTAGGATTCCGCTTGTGTGAAGGCAGCAACGAATGGGAGCTCAAGAAGTGCTTTAAGCGTGGGGAGTACGATGTCCTGGTTATTGGGTACAACTCCAAGGGAGCAGACTTTGGAGGCACTACCACAATTGAGAACTTTGCCCGCAAATTTCAGGGGCCCCTCGTTCTGGTCGGCCCGGATAGACCTGACGAGTTCTATCTCAATGAGAAAGCCCAGGCCATGGTCGGCGAGCTCGAGATACCGGAAGGTTCCTGGAAGGCATTAAACGGCCGCGGATAGCAGTCGCTTGGAGAAGAGAGCGCTGGCCCGCTTTTTCTCAGAAAGAGGAAAATTCGTTGGCAACCGCTACAATTCAGTGCGCAGGCCGGCCGGGTTGCCACGAAAGGCCTCCTGGTCGGTCTACAGCATCGGCCGATCTGGCTTTACGGATCGGAGAGGAGCAGAGCTATTGATGTTCTCGACGCGAGAGGAGTTTGAGGTAAAGGCACACCAATGCTTTGGGAGGATTTTCGAGCTTCTCGTCAAAGTGGATGAAGTCGTTAAGAAGAAGGCCGAGGCAGAGGAAGCCATCGGTCAATACGGTGAAATGAGCGATGCCAGGGACTGGCTTGAAGAAATCATCCTGCAATGTCATCTGGCATGGCAATACCACCGCCTATCCAAGGGACCCCGGTCCGTCGATACATGGGATCGTGTCGAAAATTCGCGTGAAAGAGATTCCGCGTCATGAAATTTTCTGCAGCCAATAAATCCCTTTCATTCGAGTGATCCTCCTTCGTTCCACGTGAGCGCGCCCTCCGGTACGTCGAACAATAACCTCCATATCAACATAGAAAAAAGCCGGGCACGTACTCACCGGCTTTTGACGCAGTGACTGCCACGCATTCGATATGCGTGGCGTGTAAGAGCTGGCACGGCCGGAATCCTGTCACTTCATTTGCCTTGACCGGGCGGCCATGCCGTGGCTATATCAGTGGCCAGACGTGGTGGCGGATTCCCGTTTGTCGAGAACTTCATGTTAGGATTGCAGAGCAGTAGGATGAGCGGCCCGCCCGTCATATTGAACGGAAGAGGGGATATTATTATTCCAACGGCCACGATGGTACTTTAGGACTTTTCTCCAGTGACCAGGGAGAGTTGTCCCGGATGCGCGGCGGTCATTGCACTTCGGCGGAGGAGACATGAGCACGACCCACCTGAAAATAAATTTCCGTGAAAACGCGACTAAGGCTCTGCAGGATAGCTCCCTGCGTGAAGCAATGCGTACTGCCACCGACACGTTCGCTGAAAAACGAGCCCAAGGGCTGGCCTCTTTGCCTATCGAAGAATGGCGTGACCGGGGATCCGCCATACGCCTCCAGGTAGTCGACAACCTCGCGTTTTACGTGGATCGATTTGCAGCCAGCGCGACTCGGGCAGGCGCCGTGGTTCACCGGGCCAAGGACGCGCAGACTGCTCGTGAGACGGTGCTGAACATTCTCAAGGACCGCGGCGTGCGCAAAGTAGTAAAGGCCAAGTCCATGGTCACGGAAGAGATTCGTCTCAACGATCATCTGGAAGCAGGCCACCTGGAGGTGATCGAAACAGACCTCGGAGAATACATCGTGCAAATCGCCGGCGAACACCCGTCGCACATACTTGCCCCGGCAATCCACAAGAATCGCCGGCAGGTGGGAAGACTATTCGCTGACAAATTGGGAGTTGATTATTCTGAGGATCCGGAAGTCCTTACCAAAATAGCGCGCCAGACTTTGAGGAAGGAATTCCTGGCGGCCGACGCGGGAATTTCCGGGGCAAACTTCGCAGTAGCGGATACGGGAAGTCTCGTGCTCTTCACCAACGAAGGAAACGGTCGAATGGTCACCACGCTTCCGAAGCTTCACGTCGCGGTGATCTCATTGGAGAAGGTCATACCGTCGCTCGCAGATCTTGCCGTATTTGTCAGACTCTTGCCCCGTTCTGCCACCGGCCAACCGTTGTCCAGCTATTTGTCGGTAGTTACCGGACCCAAAAAGACTGGCGAGGTCACGGGGGCGGAGGAGGTTCACATCGTGCTGGTGGACAATGGGCGCACAAGAATCGTTGCCGGCGAATGCCGCGAGATCCTCAAGTGTATACGGTGCAGCGCGTGCATGAACGTGTGCCCTGTTTACAAGGCCGTCGGAGGCCACGCGTATGCTTCCACGTATCCGGGACCCATGGGCATCGTCCTTACCAATGAGCTCGAAGGATTAAATAAAGGCTATCCGCTCTTGGATGCAACCACCCTGTGCGGCTCGTGCGCCGACGTGTGCCCGGTCCGAGTACCGCTGGTCGATCTGATTCGACGGCTGAGAGAAAGGGCTGTACGCGAGGGATACACTTCTGACACGGAAAAAATGGTCATGGCAGCCTTTGGAGTTGCCGCAAGTCATCCGGGATTGTTCAACTGGGCAAGGAAGACATCACGTCTGACGTGGCCGCTCCTATCATCACTCGCGAAGAACAGTCCAATGAAGCGTATGCCAAGACCTGCTCAGGAGACCTTTACCGAGCGGTTTGCTCGCACAAAATGACAACTCGTTAGTTCTGACCATCAGGGCACAAAAGCCTTTTGCGGCTGGCTCGTGACCTTTGTGCATCGCGGATTATGTCGCTTTCTCTCTGAGAGGTGTTGATGGATTGGGCTCTCTTCCTTTTCAAGAAAATCCTTTCTGCAATCGTATATCCGGTGGGCTTGACGTTGGTCCTGATGATCGCATCAATGCTTGCCACCGCGTGTATGTCGAAAAGAAGAGTTGGCCTTGCGTTGGCTGTCGCAGCCCTGCTCGTGCTGCTCATATCGTCTCTTGGAATTACGGGGCAACTTCTGCTTCATTCGCTGGAGGATCGATTCGAGCGGGCCGATCCAAAGGTGTTGGCCGGAAACGGCATTAGATTCGTCGTAGTTCTTGGGGGAGGCATAAAGCGGGGAGCCCTGGATCCCATAGAAGCGACCGGCTGCGATTCCCTCGTGCGGGTGGTAGAAGGCATCCGCCTTTGGAGGGCGTTAGGGGACTGCAAGCTAGTGTTATCAGGGGGAAAATATACGGATGCAGACATCTCGTCAGCGGAGGCCATGGCTGAGGTGGCCATGAAGCTTGGTGTTCCCCGGGAAGCCATGATCCTGGAGACCGAGTCTTGGGATACGGACGATGAAGCGAGATTGCTTGCCCCTGTGCTTGGTAAGACTCCGTTTGCTCTGGTAACCCACGCATTTCACATGGAACGATCTCTCATGACATTCCGCGGCTTTGGCCTCGATCCTGTCCCTGCCCCGACCGACTTCCAGACCAAGGAGTTGCGTATCTATTTCAAAAGCTTCATCCCCTCAGCTTACAACCTGTCGATTACAGAGACCGCTGTCCATGAATACCTGGGCATCGGGTGGGTCATGCTCAAGAATTTCCTCAGAAAAACGCGCTCGGCACCTGCCGCTGAGTACAGGATTTCATAAGTACGGTTACGTATTTAGGAAACTACTCCCTTTAGGGAAGGGCAGATTGAAAGCCTGTTTCAACGGAGAGCAGGTTTGAAATCTGCCCCCACTGTGGGGTGGGGCATTGATCGTTGCGGTAGAAGTACCGGCGCAGCAGATGTAGGGGCCGGTTTGAGAAACTGTCTCGGAATTGCGGCAAATGTTAAGATCGTGGCACGCTTCTTTTTTTGCTCCCCCACCCTAGCCTCTTCCGAAGGGAGAGGGGACCTGCAACCGCCCGGAATGACAGAGCCCTTTCCCACTGGGAGAGGGTGGAGTGAGGGCTCCATGGGCAGTATCCTCCCTCACCGTACCACTTTTTCTGCTGTTTCCCGAGTTTTGAGACAGTTTCTTGAAACCCGCCCTGTTTTCAGGGTGAGTTTGAGGCAAGAATACCGACGAGACGCCGGCGCTACAAAGGCGGGAGTCGGGCGGCCCAAGGCCGCCATCGACGGGTCCCGCTAAGCGCGGGCTTTCCTGGTCCTTTGTGACTGTGAGGTCATGGAGATTTCAGGATTTGTCGATTAAGCCAGGCCAAGCTTGTCACTAATCTCGCGCATGGCCTTCAGACTGATCTCGATAAACTCGTCCAGATCAATACCGATTTTCTCACAGAGCAAGATATGATCCCTGTTCACAGAGCGAGCGAATTCTTTGGCCTTCATTCTCTTCTTGACTGATTTTGCTTTTACGGAAGCCAGCTTCTTATCCGGGTAGACCAAAGTCGTGGCCACAATCATCCCTGTGATGGTCTCCGCTGCGGTCAACGCGAAATGAATCGGTTTGCTCCTGGTCAGTCCCAGATTCTCCGCGTTATGGTGCTTGATGGCATCTATTATCTCGCCATCAACGCCCCTGGCCCCCAGGATCTTTTCCGTGACCAGGGTATGTTGCTCCATGCTGTCTCGGGTCTCATGATAGTCCAGGTCATGAAGAAGCCCCGCCAGCCCCCACATCTCCGGGTCCTCGGCCATGCGAAGAGCCAGGTGCCGCATTATTGCTTCACTGGCCAGACAATGGTTTCGCATGGCATCGGTTTCCAAATGCTTTTCCATGAGCTCGAGGGCCTGCTCACGGGAAATACCCCACTTCGCTTCTTGCTCCACTGTCTCAACCTCAAGGCCTGGTGTCCGCGTTCTTGAGAAGGCAAGAAAAACTGCCGTATCGCGACCTGCTCCTCACCGTGCCGACAATTGTTTATGCATAGAGGGACCAGTGCTGTCAATCTGAATTCGGCCTTTAAGGATCTCCCGTAGCGCCGGCGTCTCGCTGGTATTTCTCTCTGGAGCTCGCCCTGAAGAGAGGGCGGGTTTGAAGCAAGTGTTTCAAAAGCCGGCAGTCCGTGATAATCGTGGCACACCTCCTCACCCTGACCGTCTCCCCCGAAGCGGGGGCATAGACGTTAACTTCGTGGATGACATCACGTGATTTCAGTCCGTTGACTTAACAAGGACCCCGTCACCCCGGCGAAAGCCGGGGTCCATAACATATTGGAAGGACTGGATTCCGGCTTTCGCCGGAATGACG
>JBFMDN010000030.1:0-65042 GCA_040753915.1 Thermodesulfobacteriota bacterium
ATCCAGTCCTTCCAATATGTTATGGACCCCGGCTTTCGCCGGGGTGACGGGGTCCTTGTTAAGTCAACGGACTGAAATCACGTGATGTCATCCACGAAGTTAACGCCTATGCCCTCTGGGAGAGGGTTGGGGTGAGGGTGCCTTTCCACGCATCGACGCTCAATCGTGCTACGCTTTTTGGTGTGTCCCGAGTTTTGAGACATTTTCCTAGGCCCGCCCCTACAGTGCGAACGATGCGCTCAGCACGTACACCACGGTGCAGATACGGTACCGCATTTGTGGCATCGACCACTAAACCTACTTCTTTTTCGGTTTGTCCGGGTTCGCTTTCTCTGCTGGCTTGCCCTTTGCCTTTGCTCTCATGGGCTTCTTGATCTTGCAGTAAGGGGCAGCCGGGCACCAGCCAGGGCACGGTCCGCAATACGGGGCGTAGCAGACTGGCGCAGGCATTGGGCAGGCGTATCCCGGACCACATCCGTACCAGGCGTACGCCGGCGATTCAATCGCCATTCCCCCGATCAATCCCAGAGCCAACGCTATTGCGATAACAGAGACTGTCCTCCTCATAGCAACCTCCCCCTGAGGAATGTGTGATGACCTCTCTTGGCGAGCCAGGTCTCGGTTCCTTATCTCACTGCTTAGCGGGTATGTCAAGCAAATACAAGGGGCTGGGCTGTACGGCTTCTTCGTCAGTCCCGTTCCGGTGTGAGTGGCGAGAGGGTTTTGTGAGAGGACGGGAGGGAGGAGGTGAGGCGGTTCGGGGACGGCTTGATTTCTAGTTGTAAAAACGGGATGTTATCGCGCTGAGCTCATAATATTCAAGGGGTATCTCGCTTTTATTGGCAACATTTTGAAATACTACCTTATTTTTTTCTTGACATTAATTCCGGAATGGGGAATTCCATAATATTAGATAGATTGGCACGGAGGAAGGGTATGTTGAGAAGTATCCCTCCTAACACCTCGTGTTTTATAAGGTTCCAATCCACAGACATCCAGGCCTCTCAGACGAGCCTCACAGCCTGCCAGCGGCGGGTATGGTGGCTTCCTTTCCGGAGGATTGCCCGTATCGGCTGAGTTAGCACAGGCCTGCAGCGACGCGCGGTCGGTATCATGGATTCGGAGAATCGTATGTTGTTTCATGCTCGATCGGGGGAAGCTTTCGGAGCGTGACCTGCATTCCAGCTCGAACCACGGGGTCGCGATTGGGTTGACTGCGCGGTATTTTGCCACGAAAGGGGTGATATCACAGCGAGTTATTTTACTTATATTATACCTTGTATAAGAAAATTGTATCAAGATGTTGAGTTTCCGACTGTTGTGTTGCGAGTCAAAGCATATTCTTGAACACAGACTCAACATGTTGGTAACGTGTGTTCTTTTTTCTTGACATTGTATTCCAATGTTATAATGAGGCTATCCCAGGTAGTTCGAGCTGGGAGGAAGGGTACCATGGGAAGACACCCTCGTATGGCATTGGTATATCTGATTTTCTTTGGCAGCATCTTATTTCTCTCATCCACCGCCGCGTCCGCAAACTCCATCCGCGTCCTTGTCGATTCCCCAACCCCAGGCATTGCTCTGCTTGATTCAGGCGCGCCAAACGATCTCGACAGCGACACGTCAGAGCCGGCATTTATACAGGCATCGGCCTCACAGTGGCCACCCTCGGTGCCGAGTATTGCTCAGTTCGTCCGGGAACCCATAACCAAGTGCAAGACTTCGGTCTGTCCCCCGGTTCCTGCGCCATGCGGGCCTGTGTGCACATTGCCGCAGCGCAGGTGGGGTCAGTGGGAGCTGGCAGTTCAGGCTTTTTACGCACGGATTCGAGGTACCCTCAAATGGACGGATCCCTTTGTGGGACCTCACCCAAGTGTCGATTTCAATGATGGGATCGGACTGCCTAGTCACAAATGGCTTATGGAGTATTCGGCCCGCTATCAGTTCCGGCCCCATTGGTCGTGTTTCTATTCCATCATGCCCATTGAGGTCGAAGAGACGTACGTGAATCCCTCCTTACCGGGTCAGACGTTCCGTTCCAAATGGGAGCACGTTTATCAACGGGTTGGAATTATGTACCAGCCCATTGTGACCTGTAACGCGTCCGTCTCGGTATTCGGAACATGGATGTTCATGGATCAGAAATTTCGATTGAACAGTAGCAACCATTGCGCGAGGAATCAGGGTAAGACGGTCGACAGGACCAGACATATGGTCATGACAGGCCTCGAGGTGCAGAAGTGCATTAGGACTCTCTGCAATGGAGGCACGTTGTCCTGCGACAATCGGATCGGCCTCGCTTTTCTGGATGGAACATTCGGATACGATCTCCAAGCCGGATTTCGCTTCAGTGTGCCCATGAACTGCGGTCGTTGGGGATTTGCCCGGGGCGGGTATAGGCTTATCCAATTTCAAGAGGACAGGGACGACTTGCGTATGGATCATACTCTGGAGGGTTGGTTCGGCGAATTAGGCCTCATCTTTTAGGCAATGACACCTTGAAATGTTGTCACCGCGATCAGGCAGGAAAATCGATTTCTATCGCATACATATCATCATTGGGTCATGACGGGGAGGGGGAACGAGCCTCCCCGCAGGACAGGTTTAAAACCTGTCCCCCTGCGGCCGAAGCGTTGATCGGTGCGGTAGTAGTACCGGAGCAGCCGATGTAGGGGCGGGTTTCAAAGCCGCCTTGCATTAACAGGGCTGAGGCGAATACGCTGCCACGTTCATCAAATGGTGTACTAAGTACCTCACAAGTCCCAGAAAAACGAAAAGCCCGAAAACGGCTGAAAACAGCCGCCCCTTTCAGGGCTTTTCAACACGGCGAAAGGGTATGTTGAGAAGTGAAATCCCTCTATCACATGTGAGTGATAATGCAAGAACTTTTTTCGGTGAGATGACGTCCGTTTCTGACGGTTAGCAGTGACCGGCTGGACGCCCGCGCCAGCAGTTGTAGCGCTTCTCAATGTGAGGCAGACAGTCGGGCCAACAGCAGTGCATCCGATGGACAACGGCACGCGAGCCAGAATCCGCTTGATAAGTTTACTTAAAGGATGCTCGGATGCGAACGAGGAATTCGGCTCCCTGAGCGACCTTACAGAGCGACAATTCCCCCCCGAGCGCTTCTGCAAGTGCTTGGGCTCCAGCCAATCCCAAACCATGGCCGCGCACCGGAAAGCCATCTACCCGTATGCACTGGAAATATTGACCGAAAATCTGCTCATGGTAACATTCCGGGATACCGGGCCCATCGTCTCGGACAGATACGTGCACGATTTCGCCGTCTGCTTTGCATTTGAGGAATACGCTCTTGGTTTTGTACTTGAATGCGTTGGAGAGGAGGTTAGTGATTATCAGGCACAGCTTCGTCTCGTCGGTCCAGATGGTTCGGTCGAGCTGATCGTCATCCCCTTCCAGGAACACATCGTTGGATTGCAGGACTCTTCGCAAGGCCTCCAGATCTTCTGCGTCTTCCAGGGCATCGGACACCACCGGGTCTACCAAGTCGAAGACCTCGACAAAGGCCGCTTTCAGGATGTGGGCTAGGGTGCATTCTTTGTTTTCGACAATTCCCATGGCCGCTCTATCAATTTCCAGCATGCTGCTGACAAGATTGCGGATCTTCAGAGCGTTCCTCAGCATTCTCTGGACCACTTTCTCCTGTTTCGGGCTCAGCGAGCCGTATCGATCTTGCTTGTCCAACAGGGACCGCGCACCGGTTTCGATGATGTTGACCGGGTTCTTTAGGTCATGGATAAGATGTGCCGTCTGGATGTTCTTAATGGCCACGGATCAACCCCCGAATGATGCCGTCCGAGAATGCCCTTCCATCACGCATCAATAATCGTCGACTCCCTGATCTCAGAGTCGTCTTCAAACTTTTCCCAGAATTCGCTCTCCGATTTCCTCCAGTGGGGCCCGAATCGTTTGTTGAATGGCTTTCTTAACCGTTTGAGCACTGATTTCCAGGCCGACTGATGGTTGAGACCCAAAACGTCTTCCAGGAACGGGACACACCGACCAAGCTGATCCTTGGGCAAGTATGCCCGCGCTCCCAGCTCTATTGACTTCTTGAGCGATTGAGGACTGAGTGCATGGGCTGTGAGCATGACCACTGGCAGCTTCTTAGCAACGGCAAATTCTAAGAGCTCAAAGCCGCGCACTCCCATAATGTCCAGGATCACCAAATCGTAGGTTAGGGACGACATCCGCTGCAGGGCCTCTTCATAGCTTGAGGCCCGATCGAGCATCACACCGTGATACTGCAATTCTTCATCCAAAATGTCAAGAACGTCAGATTCGTCGTCCACGGCGAGGATCCGCTTTTCTCGAAGCAGCTCTGACGCCATTGCTCGATCTCCCTTACCGTTTATAGTATACGGTCAAGATTCGTGTCAACTGCTTTGCCGCTTTACATTCGGCGGGACCCCGCCAGCGTGGATCCCTGATCTTGGCCCCCCTCCATCCCCGTTACCAGGGGGGAGGGGCAATCAGATATCAGCTTCGCTTTGTCGCTGACGGCGGGTTGAAGATGTGAATGGCTCGGTTTTCCACCTGCTCGGCTGCTTCTTCTATGCCCTCCGGCAGCGTTGGGTGCGGATGTATGGTAAGCGTAAGATCATCCACGTGGGAGGCTGAAGCCACTGCCAGGCATCCTTCTGCTATGAGGTCCGATGCATGAGGCCCAATGATGTGGACTCCGAGAACGATTCCTGACGCTGCATCGGAGATCACCTTTGAAAATCCTCGTCCTTCTTCGCCGAGGGTTTGGGTGCGTCCAAGTGCTTTGAAGGGAAACACACCTACCTTGATGGGAATATCGTCCTTCTTTGCCTCCCATTCGGTCAGACCGACGCCAGCGATCTCCGGATCCGTAAATATCACTGAGGGCACCTGGACCCCGTCGAAAGCCGCGGGCTCGCCGGCGATGACTTCAGCAGCCACTTTACCCTGGTAAGAAGCTTTATGAGCGAGCATAGGGCCGGCGACAAGGTCTCCGATTGCGTAAATGCCGGCAACAGAGGTTTCCATCCGGGGATTGACTTCGACCAGACCTCGCTTGTCTGTTCTCACTCCGGTACGCTCCAGGCCGATTCCTCGTGTGTTCGGCCACCTTCCGATAGCGACAAGGACTCGATCCGCCTGAATGGTCTTTTCACCGTCTGCAGTGGCATAGACCACCTTGCCCCGAGAGTCCTGGCGCTCTACTGCCTGAACGCGGGCACCCAGAATCAGTTCGATGCTATAGCTTTGGAGTGCTTTGAGCATGACCTGTGCGACATCCCGATCCAGCATGGGCAGGAGCTTGTCGGCTCCTTCCAGTATCGTAACTCGGCTCCCCAGCTTGGCGTATACCGTACCGAGCTCCAACCCCACCGCTCCAGCTCCCACGACGACAAGGTTCTCCGGAATCTCCTGCAGTTCCAACGCGTCCTTGGAGTCGATCACAATGTGGCCGTCCCGCGGGATCCCGGGCAATTGTGCTGCAGAAGAGCCTGTCGCGAGAATACAATGTTGGAACTCGTACCTGTGGACTCCGTCCTGACTCTGCACAGAGAAAGTCCGGTCACTGGTGAACGTAGCAGCGCCTCGAACAACCTCGATCTTGTTCTTGGACATCAAGGTTTCCACCCCTGCCCGAAGCTTGTTCACCACGGAATCCTTCCACGACATGAGTCGAGCCAGGTCCACGGAAATCCCGCCGGTAACGAGTCCCATGACACCTGCCATTTCAATCTGCTTTTTGAGATTAGCGACTTGGATCAAGGCCTTCGAAGGAATGCATCCCCAGTTTAGACAGACTCCCCCGAGGAGATCCTGCTCTACCAGTGTGACTTCGAGTCCGAGCTGAGCAGCTCTGATGGCTGCCACGTATCCTCCGGGCCCGCCTCCTATGACCGCGACTTGTGTGCCTTGGGCGAAGTCTCCCACAACCATGGCAGTGTCCTCCTTCGGCTCATTTTTCGTACGGCCTCGATCCTTACGAGCACGCTAGGTCATATCGAGGAGCATGCGCATCGGGTCACTGAGGAGAGCGGCCACGTAATTGCTGAATCTTCCTGCGTCCGCTCCGTCGAGGACTCGGTGATCAAAGGAAAGCGTGATGGGCATGATCGTCCGTATCACCACTTGATTGTCTCGCACCACTGGCACGGGCTCCGCCCGCATGGTGCACAGGATCGCCACCTGGGGATGGAATATGATAGGGGTAGCCCAACTTCCCCCGATTGCACCTACGTTGGTGATGGTGAAACTGCCACCCCGTAAGTCTTCCAGGTCTATGCTGCGATCCCTTGCCTTGCGACTCAAGTCCTGGAGCTCGCTCGCGATCTGCAGGATCGATTTTCTGTCCACATCCCTGATCACGGGTACCATGAGTCCGGCTTCCGTGTCCGTAGCCATACCGATGTGGATGTATTCTTTGAGAACCAGCTCTCCCGTTTCTTCGTCCAGTGAGGAGTTCAGAATGGGGAACTCTTTCAACGCGGTAGCAGTCGCCTTTGCCACGAACGATGCGATCGTTAGCTTAATTCCCCGACTCTGAGCGAGGGCCCGTTGTTCTTCCACCACGGTGAGCAAATCCGTAACGTCTGCCCGATCGAAGTGGGTGACGTGGGGAATTGTCGACACGGACCGGACCATAACCTCCGCGATCCGCTTGCGCACTCCCTTCAACGGGATACGCTTTGTGGGGCCGTACTTTTCGAAGTCAAAGCCGGCTGTCGCGGGTGCCTGAACAGCAGCGGCAGTAGGCGCTCTCGGCGGAGGAGGAGCCACTTCTGCTGCGGCTTTCCGTACGTCATCATCAAGTACTCGGCCATGCGGACCGGTTCCTTTGACTGTGTCGATATCTACCTTTAATTCCCGCGCCAATCGCCGAGTGTGCGGGGTAGCAAGCACCCTCGCCGACGGCGCTGCCGCGACAGGTGGCGCTTCGCTCGGCATCGGACGGAGAGGTATGGGTTCGGGGGCCGGCCTCGCAGCCGCCGGCTGCGCGCTTGGAGCTGCCAGGGCAGCCTCCTCCTTTTCTGTCTCTATGATGAGGAGAGGGTCTCCGACGTTTACGGAATCGCCTGGCTTGTACGGGATTTCCACGACGGTTCCCGTGGTGGGGGCCGGCAGCTCCACTACCGCCTTGTCTGTTTCCACCCGTACAACGGGTTGGTCTTCCTTGACGGTGTCGCCAACCTTTACCAAATATTCTACGATCTCGGCCTGAGTAATCCCTTCGCCGACATCGGGTAAGCGAAAAACGTATCTCATGGCAGAAATCCCCCTTCGAGGAATCAGAACTGCATTGAATCGTGGATCGCCCGCACGACCCGCTCTGTGTCGGGATAATTGTACTCTTCCAACCTGGAGAGCGGCGGTATGACGTCGTATCCCGTAACGCGTTTGATGGGAGCGAGAAGGGAAAGCAGGCATTTCTCGGCAACGGTAGCTGCAATCTCTGAGCTAATGCTGACCGATCTGGGGGCTTCGTGAACGATTACGAGCCGTCCCGTCTTGGTCACCGATTGAACGACCGCGTCGACATCAAACGGCCATACCGTCCTGAGGTCTACGATTTCCACATCCACCCCTTCATTGGCAGCGTGCTGCGCGGCTTTCTCACAGACAGCCACCATGCCCCCGTACGTGACTATGGTGAGATCCTGTCCTTCCCTGACTATGCGGGCTTTTCCCAGAGGCACTCGATAATCCCCTTCCGGCACTTCTTCTTTGAAGAGTCGATACAAGCGCTTGGGCTCCAGGAAAATCACCGTGTCCGGGTCTTCGATGGACGCGGTCAGTAGCCCTTTGGCATCCGCGGGAGTCGAGGGTATCACCACCTTGAGGCCAGGCACATGCGCGTACAGGGCTTCCGGCGCGTCCGAATGGTGCTCCAGCGCCCTCACGCCCGCGCCATATGGGGCTCGAATGACCAGTGGTACGCCGTACAGGCCCTGGGAGCGGTTTCGCATACGCGACGCATGGCTGTAAACGTGGTCGAATGCCTTGAACATGAAGCCTTCGAACTGTATTTCTGCCACCGGTCGCATCCCATAGATGGCCATACCTATCGCAGTCCCTATGATAGCGCTCTCGGCCAGCGGGGTGTCAATCACCCGCTCCTCGCCGAATTTCTCAATCAAGCCAACTGTCGCTCGAAACACGCCACCATCCACGCCAACATCTTCCCCCATGACCACGATCCTGTCATCTTTTGCCATGAGCTCGTGAAGAGTAGTATTGATCGATTCCACCATTGATAAGCGTGCCATGTTTCACCTCACCTGTGATCCCAGGAGTCGAAGCATCTCTTCCTTTTGTTCTTTCAAGTGCCACGGCATTTCTGCATACATGTGGTCAAATATGGCCGTCGGTTGCCGATTTGGGGTTGCCTCGAAATCCTTCACCGCCTGTTCGACCTCTTCGTTACACTCAGCGGTGAGCTGTGCCTCCTTTTCCTCGGTCCATCCCTGTCGTTTCGTGAGGAAGTTTCGCATCCTGTCTATGGGGTCTTTCTTGAGCCACGATTGCACTTCTTCTTCTTTCCTGTATCGGCTCGCGTCGTCAGCGGTGGTGTGATCTCCCAGCCGGTACGTGACCAGCTCCACGAGCGCGGGTTTGAAGTCGGACCTGGCCTGATCGAGCAGGCGTTTCACTGTGAGATAAACCGCGATAACGTCGTTGCCGTCCGCTCGGACTCCGTCGATACCCACAGCGCATGCCTTCTCCGCGAGCGTTTCGGACGCAGTCTGTTTCTCGACAGGGATCGAGATTGCCCAATGATTGTTTTGAATGACAAAGACGACCGGGAGCTTGAATACTCCCGCAAAGTTGAGGGCTTCGTAGAAATCCCCTTGAGACGTGGAACCGTCCCCCGAGCTGGACATAACCGCGATTCTTTCCCCTCGAATCTTGGCACCCCAGGCTATTCCCGCTGCGTGAGTCAGATGGGATCCCACGGTAATGCACACGGGGAGCATGCGCGATCCTTCAGGAGGCCGAGCTCCCCGTTCGTCCCCGCTCCAGTGGAGAAACAGGTCCTTGAGGGTCGCACCGCGGATTAACATCGCGCCATATTCGCGAAATGCCGGACAGAACCAGTCGTTTGGTCCCAGCGCCATCCCCATGCCCACATTGGCCGCTTCTTGTCCCCGCACGGACGCGAGGGTTCCCAACCGCCCCTGCCGTTGGAGGCTCAAGGCCTTGTTGTTCCAAAGCTTTGTCAACACCATGAAGCGGTACATGCGGATCATATCCTCTTGGGAAATCTTCTCCAGCGCTGGTTCATCCACTACGTCTCCCGAGGGATCGATCACCTGGATCAACTCTTTATCAATCATTTCAACCCCCTAATCGGTCAAATGGCGCTTCGCCCGATGCATGGATCAACCGGATCATGTCCAACAGCTCTGCCGGCATCGGTTTTAGAACCCTGTTGAAGACAGCTCCAAAGCTCTCCTTCACCGTCTCGATTACCATCTCTCTCGGGGGAGCATGGCCGAGAATTTCCTCCATCGTAGCCAATACTACCCCCTCCAACCCACAGGGTCGCACATAGGCCGATTCTCTGTGGTTGCCTTCAACATTAATCACGAACCCGAAGCTTGTCACCCATTTGGAGACCCGAATTCCCATAGATGCCACTTTTTCGTTGCCCCTCCATAGCCCCACGTGGGAGGACGAATCGCGCTTCCGTGTGACGTTCAGGCCGAACCGGGAAAACGTTCTGATTCCTACCTCCTCGAGCTTATTCATGAATCCTGGTATATCGCGCTCCCCAGGCCCCAGGAGCATCACGGGATAGCAGACCACCTGGCCCGGCCAGTGGAAGGTAATTCCTCCTCCCCTGACCGACCGCGTCAGCGCGATCCCTTCCTCCAGCAGACGCTCGACAGGTACGAGTAAGTCCTCGGGTTGCCCTGCATTTCCCCCACGTAACCCGAGCGCCACAGTCTTGGGATGGGCCGAGAAGAACAGGAGGTCAGGAATTGCTTCGTCGGTTCTCAGCCTTGCAGCGGACGTCATCAGCCTTTCCAGATCCGGAACGGTCATAATTCCCAGATCGACGAACAGACACTGCTTTGGATGTGCGGCCTTCAGTTAAGCCCCCTTCCTTTAAGAGAATGCGGAAAAGCTCCTGCGGGACCTTTCCCGCGTGGAATTCCAGCGTCCCGTTTAGGGGACGTGCTCCAGTCTCCGTACAGGTGAGACTATCCTCGCGAGGAGGCCGAGGCAAGCAAGATAAGACTTCACACGCGAAAAACGTGACAATAATTTGGATTTAAATAATAAAAATTGGGAACAATAGCGCGCGCAATGTCGCAATCGAGCATATTTCATCGTATGCAGCAAACAGTCCTCCTTGACTTTTCTGTGAAAATCGAGTATGTTACCGCCACACAAGTAACACGGTTATGCAAAGTTTATTGTATTCTTCCATGGGATGGGTGTGACTCTGTCATGAAGTCATTTAAGTCAGTGGGGAATTTTCCGTCTGTCGTGCCTATTCTTCCTCTGAGGGATATGGTTGTTTTTCCAAACGTGATGATACCCCTTTTTCTCAAGGGTTCCCGAGTGGTTAAGCTCGCGGAATCAGTTGTAGGGGGCGACAATCTTGTAGGCCTGTTCTATCAGAAGGCCAACCCTCGGCCAGGCTACTCGCCGGAAGAGATCTCCATGGTCGGAACCCTGGCGCGCATTCAACAAGTGGTGCGTATTGAAGGCGGAGGAGTGAAGGCCATTGCTGACGGCATTTGTCGGATCCGCTTGGTTCGCCAGATCCAAACCGAACCGTACCTGACGGGAGAAGTGAGTCTTGTGCCAGAGCTGGCGGAGCCCCACGAGCTGACCGAATGCTTCGTCAGAAGCGTTGCAGCACTGTTCAAAGTCTCATTGACCCTTGGACGTCCCGTCAGCGACAGCTCCATGGCCATGATCGAGCGGGCTGAGGATCCCGGAAAACTGGCCGATCTCATCGCGGTGTACCTGTCGCTCAAGGCCGACGCCAAACAGCTCCTCCTTGAGATCGAGGATCCTGTTGCTCGCCTCAAAAAGGTCTTCTCTTATCTGCATGCCGACATCACAGCGCTCCATCCCAAGTTGATCGGAGCACATGATGCAAGCACGGGAACGGCTCTGGCCAAGCGCCAAAAGGAGCTTGGTCTGCGGCAACAAATGAGGAATCTGCAAAAGGATTTCTCGGGGAACGATGATCCCGTAAACGCCGATGTGAAGGAATTTCAAGAGAAGATTCGTACTGCCGGAATGCCTGACGACGTGGTCGAGGTGGCTACCAAGGAATTGCAGAGATTGGAGCGCATCCCACTCCACTCCCCGGAGTACACGGTATCGCGGACGTACCTGGAGGTTCTCACAAGCTTACCGTGGAAGACTCGCACCGAGGATGACCTGGACTTGATCGGAGCTCAACAGGTGTTGGACGAAGATCATTACGGATTAGATCAAGTAAAGGATCGAATCCTGGAATTCCTCGCGGTGCACAGATTACGCGATACCCATCGCGGCCCGATTCTCTGCTTGCTGGGTCCTCCCGGAGTGGGGAAGACTTCCCTAGGCAGATCCATCGCCAGAGCGCTCGGAAGAAAATTCATCCGCGTTTCCCTCGGAGGCGTCAGAGACGAAGCGGAAATTCGCGGGCACCGCCGCACATACATCGGGGCCATGCCCGGTCGCATCATTCAGGAGATTCGCCGGGCAGGCACGAACAACCCGGTGTTCATGCTCGATGAAGTGGACAAGATAGGGCAGGATTTCCGGGGCGATCCGGCTTGTGCGCTGCTCGAAGTACTGGACCCGGAACAGAACAACGCTTTCTCCGACCATTACCTGGATGTTCCCTTCGATCTCAGCGGCACAATGTTCATTGCCACGGCCAATCAACTGGACACGATTCCCGCTCCGCTCAGGGACAGGATGGAGGTGATTCGGATTCCCGGGTACACGGATGAGGAAAAGGAGCAGATAGCCAGTCAATTCCTTGTTCGCAAGACCAAACAGGAGAACGGAATCGGCGAGTACCCCGTACAGTTCTCACCCGAAGCGATCCGAATGCTCATTCGGGGATATACTCGGGAGGCAGGAGTCCGTAACCTGGAGCGAGAGATCGGCTCCATCTGTAGAAAGATTGCTCGGGAGATTACCCAGAACCTACCCATTCGAGAAGAAATCCTTCCTGAAACCCTCGAGCAGTTACTCGGACCGCCCAAGCACTTCTATGAGCTGGCTGAGGAAGAGAACCAGGTGGGAATCGCAACTGGCCTCGCGTGGACCGAAAATGGTGGGGACATCGTATTCGTGGAGGTCACCGGATTCAAAGGCCGCAAAGAGCTGACCTTGACAGGGTGCCTCGGAGAGGTGATGCAGGAATCAGCCAGGGCTGCCATCAGTTTCCTAAGAAACGCGTGCGATCTCTATGGAATCGAGGATCGGGTCCTCTCGGAGACGGACCTTCACATCCACGTTCCTGCCGGAGCAATTCCCAAGGATGGTCCTTCAGCAGGGATTACCATAGCGGTCGCGCTGGCTTCTTTTTTCACGGGGATCCCTGTTCGTCGTGACGTGGCCATGACAGGTGAGCTCACCCTCAGGGGTCGCGTGCTTCCAATCGGTGGTGTCAAAGAGAAACTCCTCGCAGCCAGGCGAGCAGGTGTACGAGAAGTGGTTCTTCCGGCCAAAAACAGACCTAACATCCAGGATCTTCCAGCGTATGTGACCGAAGGAATGACCGTGCACTTCGTTAACCACGTGGGTGAAGCAATCAACATAGCTCTGGAGCTGAATCCGGGCCGGGAGTTTGCTGCGGACCGTTTGGAGCAGCCGGTCCTGCCTTTTCTTCCCGATCAGGGCAGCTATGCCATGGGCCGAAGCCGAAGCGAGGCCCATCAGGGATTGCGCGTAACCAGCCGGAATTGTAGTGCAAACACGTAGCACAGGCTTGTAGTGCAGGCTTTCTAGCCTGCATCTTTGAAGAAAGGCAGCCTAAAAGGCTACCCCACATGGTTGCATACGTCGAGCCCCATTGTAGTGCAGGCTTTCCAGCCTGCATTCCTGAAGAATGGCAGCCTAAAAGGCTACCCCACATGGTTGCATACGTCGAGCCCCATTGTAGTGCAGGCTTTCTAGCCTGCATCTTTGAAGGATGGTAGTCCCGCGTGCCGCGAGACTACCCAACTGTATTTGGCAAACCGTGCAGTTAGTCGAGCCCGCATGCGCTGGCGCACACGAATTCGCTCTCCAATTCCCACGAATCGCCGACGCACTTCTGGTAACATTCAAGTTTTGTAGCTTCGGTGTGCTCGGTATATTGAGAGGTCGGAGCAGGCTCTGAAAGCCGGCTCTCGTCAAAATCCGGCTTTGTATACCCTTCTCTCATGGCTGCACCTCCTCTTTTTCATAAAAAATTGGTCACGATCCTGCCGATGAAAAGACCTGTACCGGCCGGGGCCACTGATTTTCAAGCCGCATATGGCACCGGACCATCTGTCTGCTGCCAATGAACCGATATTATGCCCGCGGATGGCAGGTGGAATGGAGATGTTTGAGGCGCTGCTGAGCCACGTGCGTGTAGATTTCCGTAGTCGAGATGTCCGAGTGGCCGAGCATAATCTGGACGGATCGCAGGTCTGCGTCATTCTGCACGAGGTGAGTCGCGAAGGAGTGCCGGAGCGTATGGGGCGAGATCTCTTTGCGTATCCCTGCATTTTTCGCGAGGCGCTTGATAATTTTCCAGAAGGATTGGCGGGTCATGGGCTTGCCGCGGCGGGTTACAAAAAGAGCTTCGCTCCTCTTTTGTCCGAGCAGGATGGGCCGGACCGTTTCCAGATAGTGCATGACAGCTCTTGACGCGGGAATGCCAAGAGGAACCACCCGTTCCTTCGATCCCTTTCCCATGACGATAACGCAGCCGATCTCGAGGTCCACTCTATGCACCTCGAGATTGACCAATTCGCTGACTCTCAGGCCGGTCGCGTAGAGCAACTCAAGCATGGTGTAGTCACGTCGCCCTTCGGGCACCCGAAGGTCGGCTGCCTTGAGAAGCATCTCAACCTCTTCCGGCTGAAGATGATCGGGGAGCTTCTTGGGCACCTTCGGGGTGTCTACGTGTTCGCACGGGTCCTGCTGTATCTGTTTCTGCTCCAGGAGGTACCGAAAAAAGCCTCGGATACATGACACCTTTCTTGCGCGAGTTCGAGGGCTAAGGCTTTGGCGGTCCAGCGAAGCCAGAAAGAGGAGCACGTGCTCCCTATCCGCCTCTGCCGGAGAATGGACGTGACGGGCAGCGAGGTGTCGGGCGAACCCCTGCATGTCTGCCGCGTAGGCACTTATGGTAAGCGGTGCAAGCCCACGGTCCACGATGAGATGATCCAGGTACCCCGAGATAGCCAGGGTCAATTCCGAAAGACCCTCCTGCTTCGTGAGACGCGCTGTCGATCCCCACCGCGGTGGGGTCGGACAACTTTCACGTTGTGGTGGCTTCCCCATTGCCAAAGTACTCCGCTTCCATTTCAACCAGATGCCGGTGAAGGATCGTCTTGATTTGCTCCAATCGCTCGAAATCCACTATCTTGTTCCCACGGGCGTCGTCCACGTAGAAGATATCCGCTGCCTGGTCCACCTCGGTTGTAATTTTCGCAAGCGCTATATTCAACCCAAAGGAGGAAAGCGTCCTGGTAATATCGTAGAGGAGTCCCGGTCTGTCGTGCGCATAGACTTCCACAATAGTAGCGCGATCGGATGCAGCGTTGTCCACTTCCACTTTCACGGGGAATCGAGGTCTGACAGGAATGGCAAAAGCTGTTCTGTTCTTTCGTCGAGCAGCCACCAGCTCGTCCACGTCCGCCTCTCCGCTCATCACTTTGGTGAGATCCGCTCGAAACCTCGCCCATTGATCTGGATCATCTACAGGTCCTTCGGGAATGTCGTTCACGTGGTACGTGCCTATGGCCATGTCGCCAACGGAGTGCGTCCACACGCTGAGGATGTTTATTCGGTTGGCAAACATGGTTCCCGCTATCCGGAAGAATCGGCCCGGCCTGTCCAGTGTGATCAACGTGACCGCGCTGAATGCAGGTGATCCATAGTGGTCGGACTTTCTCGTTATCACGTCACCGGGCTCGAAAGATTCTCGACCCAGCTCTTTGAGGTGAGACATGATGTCCAGGTAGTGATCCGCTATGACTCCTGGATAGAAGTCCAAGAAGTACCGGGAACCTGCAGATGCGAGAAACTTCTCCAGCCTCGGTCCATGATGCTCCGCCGGTACCAATTCCCGCACCACCGCTTTGACTTGCCCCACCCAGTCTGCGATGTCCTCTCCTTCGGCCTCGTCGCCACCGAGCACGTCCAGCGTCCTGAAATAGAGCTCTTCAAGGAGCATTCTCCTCCACGAGTTGAACGCGGTCGGTCCCACAGCCCTGAGGTCGGCATGGGTAAGGAGAAAAAGCAGGTCAAGCCTGTGCAGGTGCATGACGTTTTCCGCAAATCTTCCTATCATCGCCGAGTCATGGAGATCTTTTTTGAATGCCAGGTGTGTCATGGCCAAGTGATTGCGAATGAGGAAGCAGACATCGTCGATGTCATCCTGAGACAATCCCAATCGCTGCAGGATTGGGGCTGCTATCTCGGCACCCCGTACGTCATGGCCCGCACCGCGTCCTTTAGCCATGTCATGGAACAGACCGGCCAGGTAGAGTACCTCGGGCTTCTCCAATTTGGCGAATATGGTCTTGGCGAGGTAGTCTTCCCGGTCGTCCTCTGGCTTCGCGAAACCATCGATGTTTTCAAGCACTCCCATGGTATGCAGGTCCACGGTGTACTGATGGTACACGTCGTGCTGGGGAAGAAACCTGACTCGCGCGAAATCGGGTATGAATCTCTCAAGGAAACCTATTTTCATCATCGCGGTCACTGCTCTCGCTACCGAGCCTCGACACGCGAAAATCTCGAGGAACAATCGATTTGCCTCGGGATCGTCAACGCTCTCGTCTCCCACAGAGTGCAGCCTCGTCCGGATGAGATCTGCAAGTCTAGTATCCAGGTCGCACCGGGTTCTCGCGACCGCCAGGAAAGCCCTCAGCATATCCTTCGGATCGGTCAAATTTTCCGGAGACTCATGGTAGATTCCACCGGCACCCATGAAGAACCCGTCTTCCAGCTTGAGCTGCTTTATTCCGATCGTCACTTTGGGACTCAGAAACAGACGCGCCCGTGCCAACACCCTGCGGCCGAAAAAATCCAGGGTGGATGCGTGGCGATAATATTCGCGCATAAAGCTCTCTACACCACGCCGTTCGGGGGTGTCCTTGAACCCCATTTCTCGTGCCAGTATGTCCTGTGCCTCGAATTTCAAGCGATCGTCTCTGTGACCTGCAAGAAAATGGAGCCGAGCTCGGATCTCGGCCAGATAGGCACGGCCTTCTTCCGCCTCTGATGCCGCTTTCTCCTCAACGAGCCCTGCGATCGCGAGATCGTGCAGGTTACCGCATCCAAAGAGCATGCGCGACAGCCAGGCTATCAATTGAATGTGCCTTAGCGATCCGGGCCCCTCTTTCACATGGGGCTCCACGAAATAGACCGTGTGGCCGAACTTCTCGTAAGAGTTGCGGATCTCGGTCTCTATTTTCAGATAGAGATCGAAGGGATCGGTTTCCTGGATGAGGCGCTCCCGTTCGATGGCGAGCTCCCGAAAGAGCTCTTCGCTTCCCCAGATCAGACGCGTGTCCATCAGAGAGGTGAGGACTGCAAGGTCTTTGTTTGCTTCGTACACACATTCCGCAACAGTGCGCACCGAGTGCCCTATTTCCACTCGAGCATCCCACAGGAGGTATAAAATACTCCGTATTCCTCGGAAGATGCCTTCGGGCGGATTCTCTTGTCGCAGGAAGAGCAGATCGATGTCCGAGTACGGGCTCATCTCCATTCTTCCATAGCCGCCGAGCCCCAAGACCGCCACTCCATTATTCCAGTATCCAAGAAAGTGGTCGGCCAACTGCTCCAGAATCGCGTCATACGCCTGGTGCATCTGAAAGTGACCGGGATCGGATTCTCCCCGCCTCCTATGCTCTGCAAGCCCCTCTCGGATCCTGTTGATTTGAAACGATCTATCGTGCTCGGCAAATATGAATCGCATGAGCAAACCTCTCACGGGTCGACGCGCTCGGCGGGTGCCTCACGCAAACCCTTTACGTACGATTCCGCGCCTGCTGCTATCCCTTCAGCAACGAGATCGAGATAGCGCGGGTCAGCCAACTTGGCGGTTTCCCTACTATTGCTCAAGTACGCACATTCGACAAGCACTGCGGGCATGGTGACACCGAGCAAGACGTAGAAGGGAGCTTGTTTTACTCCGCGATCCATGCGTGACCGGGGAAGCCGGATATGGCTCGTCAAAGATTCGTGCACCGTTTGAGCCAGTCTCTCCGATTCGCTCTTCTTTGACGTTACCATGAGGTCCAGCAACGTTGCTTCCAGGTCAGTCATGGTCGCCAAAGGAATGCCGTTCTCCCGGGCAGCAACCATCATGGCCCGTTTGGATTTCGCTTTGCTCAGAAAGTACGTCTCCACCCCGCTTGCCGAGGGATCAGGATACGCGTTGCAATGGATTGAAATGAATAGATCGGCCTCCGCGTCGTTGGCAAACGCGGTCCGCTCAGCTACGGTGAGGAAACGGTCATCGGACCGAGTGAGAGACACTGTGATCGCTCCCCCGCCTCGCGGACCTTCAAGAAGAGTCTTGATCCGCTTGGCTAGGGCCAGCGTCACGTCTTTTTCCTTTAGCTTTCCGTCCAAGGAGACCGCGCCGGGATCCTTTCCTCCATGGCCCGGATCGACCACCACCAGGAACCTGCGATCGAGCTTTGGATCTTTTGCCCTTGGGGGAGGGTTGGGTGTTGGCGCAGCAACTGGGGGTTCGGGCTTGCTGGACACATCCACCGCAATTTCTTTTGGTTGCAGTGCAGCTTCGTACTTGGGAAAAGATGAAGGCGGAAATCTGTCGGCATGTCCCAGGTAGAACGGATTACCCTGAATTGCGGCGGTCGGCCGGGTGGGGTTCAGTCCCTTGCGCTCCGGCCACACACCCGAAGGTCCACAATGTCGTCTGGATTCACTCTCGAGCACCTGCGAGCCTGAGATGGGAGTACGTGGTTGGCAAGCGCCGGTTCGCTTGTCGCGGCCTGTGCCGAGAGTAACTTGGGCCGGCGCAGCCTGCCCTACGCCACTGTCCACATTCCGATGGTGCAGAGGATCCGGCCGGTCCCCCGTGGTCGGTGTTGCCTTGCCGGGAAAAGAGCGTAAATCGGGTCTGACACGGGAGCCCATCTGGCGTTGCAGCAAGTGGGCCTTCTTCAATTCTTTGAGCGCCGTGAGCCAGTCAACGTCCGCGCGGGTAACAGACTTGAATTCGTTGAGGAGTCGTATCCCAATAGCCAGGTCCTCAGGTCTCTTTTCGCGGCGAAAGAGCTCCAGGCAGGCTCGACCGCCGTAGAGTAATCCCAGGTGGCGACCGGTCTGAGGCTCAGCTCGCGCCGCGCAGACCATGGCATTGACCACCCTCAACCACTCTTCGCGGCCTATGTCCCTTCGGGCAACAAGGCCACAGTAGGTACGGTATGCTTCGCCTGATGGGACGGGTAGAGCACTGCGGCCCCAGGATTCGGTCGAGACGATTGCGAGCAACAGTGCGGTCAGCCAGGGAAAAATCCACGTGGATACGAATGCAACACGAGGGGCACGTCGGAAAATCATCCGCCTCACAGTCACGGTTGCCAGGCAAGCTGTCCCACTCTCTGAAAAAAAATCTACTGAGGGGCGACTTCGGCAAGAAACAGTCCTGCGCGCTTCCCGCAAGAGCCTCCCATTGTTTGGCAATTCGCCCTCCGGTACGCTTTGCCGGTACGCAGGAACGGCAGACCCCGCTTTCGTCCGGCCTGTCTCAAAGCCCGATCCACAATTGACCACAGTCCTGAGCAGCCGCTACGTACGGGTGACCCTCGGGAATGGCCGAAGCCCGTCCTGCTCCGACAGTCCTGGCCATTTAGCGCTCACGAGCCCAGGCAGAGAAGCGGATCGAAAGACCGCCCCGACCTCTTCTTCTTCCTGTCGTGCCCGCGCTTTATACGGACGACCTCACTTCCGGCAACGTACAGTGGTGGCGAGTTCTGGGCGATTTTGTCGTGGAGCTCGGCGGAGATAATGATACTCTTTTTTCGGAGTTTCCAGAACACGAGGGCCTCCCGGGGCGTTTTGCATCGTTATAGCAAGATATTTGGCGAAGTTCAAGTGATTCCCTAGAATCCACTTTAACAAATTTCCTTTGACCATCCCCCACCTGCTTGGTACATTCTGTTACACTGGTTTGCAGAGACAACGAGCAGCGCTGCATTGTTCCGTGCTCGGACCGTGAGACAAAGAATCTCGTCGATAACGAGCGGTCGTACTTCGCCGCCATAGCCCCCGCGACCCGCGGGGTATTGTCAGACGACCAGGGCCAGGAAGACATGACTGAAGAACATGAAAAGAAGCCGGGATTTTTCCGGCGGTTGTTCAAGAAGGACAGACTACAGGAGCCGGAACGGGAAGAGCGAGCGCCCGAGCCAATTCCTGTCAGCGAGTCGAAGGCCGAAAGGCTCGAGCCAACTCCACCTGAGCCGATTGCCGAAGAGCGAGCCGAGCCGGAGCATGCGGAAGTCGAAGAGAAGCGGGGCTTTCTGAAGCTGTTCTCCGGTTTGAGAAAGACCCGGAAAGGGCTTATACGAAGCCTGGATGAGGCCCTTTTGGGACAGAAGCGGCTGGATGAGAATGTGTTGGCTCGTCTCGAAGAGATACTGGTGAGAGCGGATATCGGGGTTCAGACCTCGTACCAATTGCTGGAGAGCGTGAACGAGAGAATCAAGCGACGGGAGCTCGATGACCCGGAAAAAGTGATCGCCCACTTGAAGTCCATGGTCAAGGAGATGCTATCTCAGGTGGAAGAGCCGTTGAGGGTCGGATATGGCTCCGAGCCGTTCGTAGTGATGGTCGTGGGAGTGAACGGTTCCGGAAAGACCACAACCATAGCCAAGATAGCAGCGAGGCACAAGGAAGCGGGAAGAAAGGTGCTTCTAGTGGCTGGTGACACGTTCCGTGCTGCCGCGGTGGAGCAGCTCCAGATCTGGGCGGACCGCGTAGGATGCGGAATCGTGAAGGGAAAGGAGAAGGCGGATCCTTCGTCCATCGTTTTCGAGGCTCTAGAGAGAGCCAACAAGGAGGGGGTGGAGCTGGTTCTCGTAGATACTGCAGGAAGACTTCACACCAGGGTCCCGCTCATGGAGGAGCTCAAGAAGGTTCACAGGACGATCGGTCGAAAGGTGCCCGGAGCGCCGCAGGAGACGCTGCTCGTCATAGACGCGTCCATGGGCCAGAATGCTATTCTTCAGGCCAAGACCTTCAACGAGGCCGTCCCGATAACGGGGGTGGCGTTGACCAAACTGGACGGCACGTCCAAGGGGGGCGTGATATTGGGCATTTCCAACGAGCTGAAGATTCCCATCCGGTTTGTTGGGGTTGGCGAAAAGATGGACGATCTGAGGGACTTCCACGCGGGCGAATTTGCAGAGGCCCTTTTCGCGTCAGAGGATATTTCGACAGCATGACTCTTGTCCGTCGAGAGATGAGGAGGATTTGTGCATGGAATCACTGGATGTGAGAAGTAGGTCCCGGGTCGAGTTTTTGGACATCACGTCCAAAGTGAGGGATGTGATTTCCAGAAGTGGCGTGCGTGACGGAATCGCGGTGGTATACGTTCCGCATACCACTGCAGCGGTAACCATTAACGAGTCCGCGGATCCGGCTGTGGCCAAGGATATCATGAACAAGCTTTCGGAATTGGTCCCGGAAAACGGATCGTACCGCCACGTAGAGGGAAATTCCGACGCTCACATCAAGAGTACGCTCGTAGGCAATTCGGTAAATCTCGTCGTGTCGCAGGGATCGCCCGTCTTTGGGACGTGGCAGGGGGTGTTTTTTTGCGAGTTCGACGGGCCGAGAAACCGGAAAGTGATCGTTCAAGTTGTCCCGACAAAATAAGGGTGCGGAAACGGTAGAGAGCGACGTTGTGGAGATATTCACGGACGGCGCGTGCAAGGGCAATCCTGGTCCGGGAGGCTGGGCCGCGATCCTCAGGTACAGGGACGCGGAAAAGATAATCACCGGCGGTGCTGCCATGACGACGAACAATCGCATGGAGATGACGGCTGCCATCGAAGCTCTGGAAGCATTGAAGCGTCCCTGCAAGGTGAAAATAACAACCGATTCCCAGTACCTGAAAAATGGGATCACTGCATGGATCAGAAATTGGAAGAGGCGAGGTTGGATGACGTCGCAGAATACCCCTGTCAAGAATGCGGACCTGTGGCGCCGTCTCGATGAGGCAACAACTCGCCATGAAGTAAAATGGCATTGGGTGAAGGGTCACAACAATTACCGGGAAAACGAGATGGTAGACAAGCTTGCGAAAGAGGCCATGATGCCGTACTTGAAGAGTCGGTGACAACACGGAGCATTCGCTGCAAGAGGAGAAACAATCGACCGACGCTCTTTGACGCCTCGGTGTTCGTTCATCCCGGATTACATATGGACTTGAATATGGAGCTCGGCGCCAAGTATTTGGGAGACGGAAAATGCACGTTCCGTGTGTGGGCCCCCTTCAGAGACACGGTGGACGTTCACTTTGTGGAGCCTTCCGACCGGTTGATACGGCTTGAGAAATCGACTCACGGTTATCATTTGGGGACCATCGACAAGGTGGGCCCGGGCCATCGGTACTTCTTCAGGCTTGATGGCGGAACTGAGCGACCAGATCCGGCGTCCCGCTACCAGCCTCTGGGGGTCCACGGACCGTCCGAAGTCGTAGAGTCCGGATTTTCATGGAAAGACCGTACATGGCGCGGAATTCTGCTCGAAGATTATGTGATTTATGAGCTCCATGTCGGTACGTTTACGGAGTTGGGGACCTTTGACGCGGTCTGGACACATCTGGACGACATTCAGGACTTGGGAGCCACTGCGATTGAGCTGATGCCTGTGGCTCAATTTCCCGGTTCCCGCAATTGGGGGTACGACGGGGTGTACCCCTATGCCGTGCAAAACTCTTACGGTGGCCCCGAAGGATTGAAGCTCCTCGTGGATGAATGTCACCGGAGAGGGATGGCCGTAGTGCTGGATGTCGTGTACAACCACTTGGGGCCTGAAGGAAACTATCTGTGGGATTTCGGGCCGTATTTTACGGAACGGTACAGGACTCCCTGGGGATCGGCCGTCAATTTCGATGGAGCGTATAGTAACGGTGTACGGGATTACTTTGTCTCAAATGCGCTCTACTGGGTAACCGAGCTCCACATCGATGCTCTCAGACTGGACGCTGTCCACGGTATCTTTGACTTTTCGGCAGTCCACATCTTGCAAGAAATAGGAGACGCCGTGCACAGGCGAGCCAGATCGCTCGGCCGCCGCGTTTACGTCATTCCGGAGAGTGACCTCAACGATTCGAGGCTTATTCGCTCCCCCGAGCTAGGTGGCTACGGCCTCGATGCCCAGTGGAACGACGATTTTCATCACGCTCTTCACACGCTCCTCACAGGGGAGGACTCCGGTTACTATCAGGATTTCGGCAACATCGGCCATCTGACAAGGTCGTTTCAGGAAGGGTACGTCTATTCGGGGAAATACTCCACGTATAGGAGGCGAAATCACGGCAATGCAACGAGAGGCTTATCTCCTCGGAACTTTGTGGTATTCGCGCAGAATCATGACCAGGTTGGCAATCGATGCCAGAGTGAACGTTTGACAGGGCTCGTTTCATACGAAGCCTTGAAGCTTGCTGCCGGAACAGTGCTCCTCTCGCCGTTTATTCCGTTGCTGTTCATGGGAGAGGAATACGGGGAGCCCTCTCCCTTTCCCTATTTCATAAGCCACGGAGATCCGGATCTCATAGAAGCGGTTCGCAAAGGGCGCATAGAAGAATTCGGGGCATTCGGATGGCTTGGGAAGCCACCGGATCCTGAATCGGAGAGCACGTTTCAACGTGCAAAGCTCAATCATGCATTGAGGCGGAAAGGTCGCGGAGGAATTCTCTTTCATTTTCATAAGACTCTCATAGGGCTCCGCAGAGAGCTTCGGATTCCACCCCGAGATTTCGGTGACTATCACGTGACGAGTCTCGAGAGTTATCCCGCGTGCGTGTTGACATACGGCAGAGAGCTGGCCGAAAGCGCGATAATCATGCATTTCGGCGGAAAGCATGCCCGGATCGACGCTCCGTTCCCCTCCGGGCGGTGGGGCAAGCGTCTCGATTCCGCTGAAGAGCAATGGGCAGGCCCAGGAAGCAATATGCCTTTGGAGCTCCTCTCTCATGGCGCGATTTCATTGGAGGCATCTCCTCACAGCCTGGTGGTGTACGCACGAAAGGATGAAATCTGATTCATGGAACGATACATTTGCATTCACGGGCATTTCTATCAGCCGCCCCGAGAGAATCCTTGGCTTGAGACCCTGGAAGTTCAGGATTCGGCGTACCCGTACCATGATTGGAACGAACGAATCACTGCAGAGTGTTATGCTCGCAATGCTTGTTCGCGCATCCTGGACAATGAAGGCAGGATGATAAGCCTTGTGAACAACTATTCTCGAATCAGCTTTAACTTTGGTCCCACCTTATTGAGCTGGATGGAGTCGCAGGCTCCCCAAGTATATCAATCTATTCTACAGGCGGATGTGGAAAGCCGTGAGAGATTTTCCGGTCACGGGTCTGCTCTCGCGCAGGTGTACAACCACGTAATTCTTCCCCTGGCCAACAGCAGAGACAAGTATACCCAGACATATTGGGGGCTTAAGGATTTCGAGCACCGGTTCGGTCGCAAGCCGGAAGGCATGTGGCTCTCAGAGACAGCAGTGGATTTGGAATGCCTTGAAATCATGGCAGAGCTGGGAATCCTGTTCACCATTTTGGCCCCCAGGCAAGCGAAGAGCGTGCGTCCCTTGGGGGAATCGGAGTGGCAGGATGTATCCGAAGGAAGAATCGATCCAACAATGGCTTATTCCTGCTTACTCCCTTCCGGCAGGACCATTGCGCTGTTCTTCTATGATGGCCCGGTGTCTCAGGCCATTGCCTTCGAGAATCTCCTGTTCAACGGGGAAGAGCTTGCGCAAAGGCTCATGGGGGCGTTTTCGGAAGAACGGCGCTGGCCTCAGTTGGTGCATATCGCCACGGACGGAGAGAGTTACGGCCATCATCATCCGGATGGTGACATGGCACTGGCCTATGCGCTCCACCGCATAGAGACGGAAGACCAAGTTCGATTAACAAATTATGGTGAATACCTGGAAAAGCACCCGCCCACTCACGAGGTAGAGATATTCCAGAATAGCTCCTGGAGCTGCATACACGGTGTCGAGCGCTGGAGGAGCGATTGTGGATGCAACAGTGGTGGATATCCCGAGTGGAACCAGGCATGGCGTGCCCCTCTCCGCGATGCTCTGGACTGGTTACGGGACACCCTCGAGGCTGCATACGAAGAGCTAGGCGGAGAGCTGCTCAAGGACCCGTGGGTCGCGAGAAATGACTACATCCGTGTCATATTGGATCGCTCCACAGGGAATGTAAGAAATTTCATCAAAGTGCACGCGTTCTCGCAAGTGAGACCGCCCGATCCCACGACAGTGCTGAAGCTCATGGAGCTGCAACGGCATGCCATGCTCATGTATACAAGCTGCGGCTGGTTTTTTGACGAGCTTTCCGGAATTGAGACCATTCAAATTATCGAGTATGCAGCGCGCGTGGTTCAGCTTGCCAGACAGCTCTTCGGCGGAGCGGTGGAGCCCAGGTTTGTTCAATTGCTGGCACGTGCCAAGAGCAATATACCCGAAAATCGGGACGGCAGGCACATGTACAACACCTGGGTCAAACCTGCCATGATCGACCTGACCCGAGTGTGTGCACACTACGCGGTGGATTTGCTGTTTCAAGGTGAGGAGAGCCAGACACAAATCGGCCCCTATCGCGTGAAGCAAGAGGACCTGCAGCTCTGGCAAACGGGCAGGGCCAAGCTCATCGTGGGGCGTGCCACATTCAGCTCCGAAATCACCCTCGAGGAAGGTGAGCTCAGTTTCGGGGTGCTTCACCTGGGAGATCACAATATCAGTTGCGGAGTCCGTGACTATCAGGGTGAAGCGCGTTACAGCGAGCTTGTGGAGGAGATTTCCGATCCATTCGAACGAGCGGATTTTCCGGGTACCATTCTCGTCTTGGATAAGCATTTCGGGTCGTCAACCTACTCCCTGACGTCATTATTTCGAGACGAGCAGCGCCGAGCGCTGGAAATGATATTGCAGCCCCCTCTCGAACAGGCCGAAATGGTTTACGCTCAACTCTACGAACAACATGCTCCTCTGACTCGGTTTCTTGCTGCTTCGGGGAAGCCCGCGCCCAAGCAATTGGCAGCCGCTGCGGAGTTCGTTTTGAACGCCCAGCTTCGCCGCGCCCTGGAAGCATCGCCTATAGATCCCCGGCATGTTGAGTCCATCCTGGAAGACATGAAGGTGACCCACGTATCTCTGGACCATTCCACAATGGAATATCATTACCGCAAGAATCTTGAGAGAATGAGCAGACGACTGCTCGAAGAGATACACGACCTGCAGCCTCTGAGAGAACTGGCAGTTGCGACATCACTGCTGAAGGTACTGCCGTTCCAGGTGAATCTCCGCCAGGTTCAGGACTCATGTTTTCAGGCACTGCAGCACTTTGTCTCTACCTATGGACGGAAGTTGGCCAAGAAGGACAAGAGCGCAGCGGAGCGGATGAAGTTGATGTCCGTTCTTGCCGAAAGGCTGTGGATACATATCCCCGAAGAAGTTTCATCGTAGGGGTCTGTGTCAGAAATCAGGCCCTCCTCTCCAGCTCACTGTGCCGCGCTCAATGAGCGGCATATCCTGCGCATAGAGGGAGACGTCCGATGCGAAGCTATGGTTTGATTGCCTTGATTGCGGTCGTGGTTGTGGTCGGTGCCATTTATGCAGGCGGCAGTCTGCACATCAAGGGTAAGCCCGTGCTGAAACATCTAGACTCCGCACTGGGATCCACATTTTTCATGGGCTGCTACTACAAGCTCCTGTGGACTCTCGATCGCGATGCGGGCGACGAAGAAGATTCCTGGACAAAAGCGCATGGGGAATTTGAGAAAACATTGCGGAAGGCAGTGGAATGATACGGCTCTTCGCCCCAGATCCATTCGAACGATCGAGATCATAGGGGCTCGCAGGCTGTCGGAGGCATCCCAATCATGGAAGGTAGTCCCACGGCACGCGGGACTGCCATTCTTCAAAGATTCAGGCTGGAAGAAAGTGTCTCAAAAGCTGGCAGTCCGCAATAATCGTGGCACACCCCCTCACGCTGACCCTCCCCCCGAAGCGGAGGAGAGGAGATTCTTCCAGCTCCCTCTCCCTCTGGGAGAGGGTTGGGGTGAGGGTGCCTTTCCACGCATTGACGCTCAATCGTGCTACGATGTTTGGTGTGTCCCGAGTTTTGAGACAGTTTCGGAAAGCCTGCACTACAGGGCTGCGCTACATGTGTCCATTATTGCAAGCGCCCAGCCCAGCCGACGCGTTACTCTTCCCGGAATCCGACAACCGAGAGATGCCGACCCGAAGGATTGCCATCTCTACGATGGGAGAAAAAGAGGTCCGGATTACACGCGGTGCACAAGTCGGCAGATACAATGTTCTTCATGAGAACTCCGTGTGAGATCAGCTCCGAAAGGTTTGCGGCTTGGAGGTCCAGTCTGCGGCTGCGCGACTGGCCGGGACCATGGTTCTGTTCGAGACGTGCCGGGACCGTTCGCACGAAACGTTCGGCAGTGGGCAGTGCCTGCATGAGGGGCTTCAGGACAGCGTCGTCCACTTCGTAGCAACATGGACCTATGGCTGGGCCCATCGCTGCTATTAGGTCTTTCGGATCCACGGAAAACCTGTCGGTCAGGATGTGGAGAACCTTTCTCGTAATGCGCAGCACCGTCCCTCTCCACCCGGCATGCACCGCTGCCGAAATCTTCGTCACGGGGTCCAACATGAGGATCGGTAGACAATCGGCAGTTCGGATACCGGGAAACAAACCCGGAACCGTTGCGATGAGGGCGTCGGCCCGAACAGGCTGCTCCGGAATCTTCTCCACTATAGCCACCGAATCACCGTGAATCTGAGTGCAGGTAAGAATTCGGGAGGCTTCAATGTGCAGGTGTCGCGCCAAGATGTCCAGATTTTGTTGCACGTTGGATCGGGAGTCCCCGTTTTCATACGAGAAATTAAGAGAGTTCCGGGGAAGTGGTGAGCACCCGCCACCGCGCAAGGAGAACGCCATGATCCCATTGTGCCGTTCGACTTCCGGCACGGTCAGCAAGGCATTGTGAATGTCAGTGAGAGAATAGGGCATGCACGTGAGCTCCGGACGGACGAAATCAATAACGCTGATTTTCTCCGATTTTGCTGATAGTGCAAGATTCGCGGCGTTTGAAACCCAGAGATACACCACCGGACTTTCGCCATAGGGCTCTTAGGACGCCATTTCCCAAATGCGATCACGGGATCTGCCACGACGATAGGGGCACCCCTTGTGGGTGCCCAGGGCGGGCACGAGGCCCGCCCCTACGGTGCCAACGATGCGCTTACCACGTACATCGCGGTGCAGATACGGTACCGCATTTTGTGCCGTCGACCACTTAGTGCAGGGTTTCATAAGTAGGGTTACGTATCTGAGGGTTATTGAAAAGGAATGATGTGATCAGTGACTGCTTCATGCCCTGAAGGGGCATACCATTAGGAGCCGTGGGTTTTAACCCACGGGAATTAGGTAACAAAAAAGCGAGGACCCTGAAGGGGTCCCCCATTGAAATGTGTGAAAGCCAAAGCTCATTCATGATCGATGCCTATACCACGCGAGGAGAAAGCTCTTGGTCGACCCTTTCAGGCTCGGTTGGTGGTTGTGACGCGCTGAACCACGGGTTGAAACCTGTGGCTACTGCAGGTGCGCTCCTTCAGAGCGCAAATTCCCGACTGGGTCGTGGCAGAATACGTGACCGTAATTTTGAAATCCTCTACTTAGTGATCCGGTCGCCGGAAGTAATCCAGCCAATCTTCTACGTCTATGGAGCCTTCTGGTGGCATTGGCTCACTTTCAGCTCGGTGGACTTTGGCTTCGTTAATCATGTGCCTGAATTGACTGGAGGTCATAATTTTTGTGCCTTGCCGGTGCGAGAAGGCCGCAACCTCTCGATCAGACGTAACAACGGTCATGTCTCGTTTAAACGATGACCTGCGTACCATGTTTTTGATCCGTGTGTCAGCGTTGGATCCTGCCCTCGCGTACAAGATACGAACTTTCTTATACGTACTCCCCTCCGGAAACTTATCATCCGGTGCTCCGTCGAAAACAACGCTCACTTTGACGTTTCGATCCGCTGCAAGGACGGAGAGGTCCGAGATCAGTTTTCTCCGAGCTGCGGCCTTATCTCTGTGCCACCCCCGCTGAAGGGCCATCACATTGTTTCCGTCCACGAGGTAGAGCATACCTATTCTTGCAACTATAGTGGAGGGTAGGCGTCTCGTGCGTTACACTGAGCGCCTGAGCCAAGGACCACGGCTCAATCACGCACAAATCCAATATATACGAGGATTATAGCCAGGACTCCCATGGCACCAAGGAACGTTATTAATTCCGTAAGATTGGACGTATTCTTCGGATACCAGTAATGAACAATCACCGCTCCGCCGATCAATCCTCCCAAGGCTACGGCGAAATACTTCATGCCAGTGAAGACGAAGTAGATGAAAGCCACGATACAAATGCCGAGGAACACGGGATGGAAGACCAGCTCTCCCGGTCCTTTTACTCCCAGAGCCTGATTGATCGATTCGAAAAAACCCGCCAGAGTTTCCATGATCTTGTCTCCGGACAGAAGATTTCAGCCACGAATACTGATTTTTCCTAGCACGTCCTGAGGTGAAAAAGCAACCGATTTTCGGTTAGCACGCTTGACAAGATTTCAATAACATGCGAAAAATATACTCGTTTTTTCCACCGGTTCTCGAACGAGGTTGGAGTGTGAAGGAGGCATAAGTGCCTGAACCGCGTCGGTTCAGCGGACAGGAGTCATCGTGATCCAAGATCTTAAGAAGATTCGCAATATAGGAATTACAGCCCATATAGACGCCGGAAAGACAACGCTCACCGAGAGGATTCTCTACTTCAGTAAGCGGATCCACCGCATCGGAGAAGTGGACGAGGGCTCGGCAACTATGGACTATATGCCGCAAGAACAGGAACGCGGCATAACGATCACCTCCGCTGCTACCACGTTTGAGTGGAAAGGGCATGAAATCCACCTGATCGATACTCCGGGTCACGTGGACTTTACCATTGAAGTGGAACGCTGCCTCCGGGTGCTCGATGGGGTGGTCGCGGTCCTCTGTGCCGTGGGTGGTGTCGAACCCCAAACAGAGACTGTCTGGCACCAGGCCGAACGCTATAAGGTTCCCAGGATAGCGTTCGTCAACAAATTGGACCGAATCGGCGCAGATTTCCACCGAGCCGTGAGGATGATGCGGGAGAAGCTGGGCGCACACCCCGTGCCCGTCCAAATCCCGATGAGAACTTCCGCGGACGAGCTGGGAGTTATAGACCTGATACGGATGCACGGTCTTGTCTGGGATCAAACAACCTCCGGTGAAAGCTTTATGTATGTGGACATCCCGCAAGAGTTCATGGAGGAGGCCAAAGAAGCCCGGCGCTTCATGCTCGAGGCTGCTGCGGAAATGGATGAGGAGCTTCTGGAGCGCTATCTGGAGAATGACGACCTCGAGGAAAAGGACATCATCAAAGGCCTTCGAGCAGGAACGATTGCCAACAGGATAGTGCCTGTCCTGTGCGGGTCCGCCCTCAAACAGGTTGGGGTCCAGCCTGTGATCGATGCAGTCATTGATTATCTGCCTTCTCCTCTGGATGTTCCGCCCGTGGAAGGTATCAACCCGGTCACCGGAAAAAAAGAGCAGCGGCGTCCGAAGGCGAACGATCCTCTCTGTGCGCTCGCGTTCAAGGTGATGATGGACCAAGGCCGCAAGGCTACCTTTGTGCGAGTGTATTCCGGGGTACTCCGCGAGGAGTCGGAAGTATATAATGCGACACGGGGGGTTAAAGAGCGGGTGGCAAGACTCTTCCTCAGCCATGCCAACAAGCGGGAGAAGATCAAGTCCGCTTCTGCAGGAAACATTGCTCTGGCAGTGGGCCTCAAAGAGGGCAAGACCGGAGACACATTCACCGACCCGTCAGCTCCTCTGGTTCTCGAGCCTTTGGACGTCTATACCCCCGTCATCTCCATAGCAATCGAGCCGAAAACCCGAGCAGATCAAGAAAAGCTGATGACTCACCTCGAGAAATTGGCGGATGAAGATCCCACGTTCACTTTTAACGAAAGTAAGGATACGGGACAATTGCTCATATCCGGAATGGGTGAGCTGCATTTGGAGATCATCCTGGACCGCCTCAGTCGGGAGTACAATGTCAACGTGCAGACTGGCAAACCGCAGGTCGTGTACAAGGAGACCGTCCAGGAACGGGCGGTAGCCAGAACCGTCTTCGATCGGGACATTCACGACACGCACCATCATGGAGATGTGACTGTACGGGTGGAGCCTGCGAGCCGCGGGGCTGGGGTGACCATCCGCACCGTGCCCGGAATCGAAGAGGTAATCGGAGCAGAGCGTCTCCAGTACGTGCAGCAGGGCGCCCGGGAAGCCATGCTTGCAGGTGCATTAGCCGGCAACGAGGTTGTGGACGTTATCGTCACGGTGGAGAGTGTAGGAGAAGACATTGCCGCGATGACCGGGCTGGGGCTTAAGGTCGCAGCGGCGCAGGCCGGCAAGGAGGCCTGCGAAAAAGCTTCCCCGATTCTGCTGGAGCCTTACATGACCGTGGAGGTCGTTGTGCCCGAAGAATTTGTGGGAGAGATCATCGCTGACCTCAACAGCCGCCACGGTCGACTCGAGGATGTCTCCCCACGAGGAAAGACTTCAGTTATCCGCGCGGAAGTGCCTCTTCGAACCATGTTCGGCTATTCCACCTCCCTGCGCTCGTTGACCCAGGGACGGGGCATTTTCGCGATGCAGTATTCCCGGTACGACGTGAAAACCTAAGCGGGTCTTTTCGGCAACCAGGTCTACGGATTGTCTGAGAGTCCGCAGGGGGGAGAGCAGGAGTTGCCACATTACCGGGACGAAGGTTTGATCCTGCTCTGTGCTTCTGAACGCAGCCAACCTGAATCCGCGGGCAGCCCGCGCTGACAGCCAGTAGAAGGAAGGTCTTACTCCGTTAGCGTTGCTGTCCAGTGCGAGGTGATAGACCATTCCCACTGCTATGGGCCACAGGTAGGGCGTGTGCCACCCAATGACACAAAGAATTCCGAGCAGTATTGCTGCTTCCCACGAGTGGAAGAGAAGAACGGTTCTCACGAGGCGGTTGCCGTTGCACGCGTCGAAGAAATCTCTCACCCCGCCCCATGATCCCCGATAATAGACGTAGTCGGGCACGTGGTCCACGTCGATAAGCACACTGGCCAGTCCTGCCACGCTGGTATCGTGCAACGATCCGGTAGCAGCATATATCACTGCTGATAGAGGGATCGCTGCAATGATGTGTCTCGTCAATCGCATCAGAAAACCTCACTCTCACATCCTGGATACGTTTTCATGGCCTGACTCCCATGTCAAGACCATTCCCGGTATGATCTTGGAAAACCCTCACGCCGGCCAAGATTGTATGGACCAAGCATTTTCGGTCATTTGTGAGTTTCGCCCCGCGGTATTGTGTGCTAAAGTTATTGAGTGATTGCATAAGAGGAGGCCCTTGTTAATGATCCCAAGAAAGATCCTTGTCTGCACCGACTTTTCCGAGAATTCGGTTCCGGCTCGCATACTCGCCATCGAATTTGCCAAGGCCTTTCAAGCGGAGCTCTTGATCCTGCATGTGGTGAGCTCTCGGCTGACGGGTTACCCGAGTTTCGCCTCCCAGTATCCAAAGGAGCTGGCCATGATCCAGGAGCATATTCAGGCTGGCGTGGAAGAAGAGCTCGTGTTGCTGGGAAATGACTGCAGGAGAGAAGTGGAGAATGTAAGAGTCTTCTCTCGATCCGGCGCTCCTGCAGATGAAATTGTGGATTTTGCCAGAGAGGAGTCAGCGGGCTTGATAGTGATGGGCACTCACGGCTGGAGCGGCGCGAAGCGTTTCCTTCTCGGCAGCACAGCGGAAAAGGTGGTTCGGAACGCGACGTGTCCGGTACTCACCGTAAGATCGTAGGGAAATCTGGTGGGGGCACTTGGCAGCCGGGACGGGAGAACTCTTAAGCAAAGGACTCTGAGCAAATGCTGTTCTCCGAGAAACGGGGAGCCCCAAGATGTTCTTCGTGGAAGGCTCCCGGTGAGAGCTGATCGGTGATAGACAGAAACCCCGATTCTTCTGAAATGCCGGGCCTCAAAGAGACCCAACGGCAACGCACATTTCGATCCGGAAAACGCGCCATGCTGGTTGCGCTCGTTGTGGGGGTCATCATAACCGGATCCAAATTTGCGGCTTACTGGATCACCGAATCTGCGGCGATTCTTTCTGATGCGCTTGAATCCATAATTAATGTCGTGGCCAGCAGCTTCGCCCTGGCAAGTCTGACCGTGTCGGCAAGGCCTCCTGACGAGAGCCATCCGTATGGTCATGGAAAAATCGAGTACTTTTCCGCAGGCTTCGAGGGAGCACTGATAATCCTTGCCGCAGGAGGGATCTTCTTCCACGGCGTGCGCCAGATCGTGGCACCGCATCCGCTGCCGAGTCTCACATGGGGGTTGTTGATCCTCACCGTGGTAAGTTTTGCGAATCTTGCCCTTGGCGTAACACTTCTCAGAATGGGCAAACGAGGCAAATCCATTGTGCTCGAGGCCGATGGGAGACACCTCCTGACAGATGTGTATACTTCCGCCGGGGTGGTGGCCGGTCTTGTCCTTGTACATTTCTCCGGGTGGAATCGGTTGGACGGCATCGTCGCGTGTACAGTAGGAGCGCACATTGTGTTGTCTGGCCTGCCGCTGGTCCGAGGCGCCTTCGGAGGACTTATGGATGAATCTGACCCGGTTTTGCTGGAAGAAATCTGTTCCGTACTCAGAAAGCACAGGCAGGACCTCTGGATCGACATCCACCGGCTCCGGGCAAAACGCGCCGGCAGCCACATCCAGTTGGATTTTCACCTTATCTTGCCCAGAGACCTCCCCCTGGAGGAGGCTCACAAAGAAGTAAAAAATCTCGAGCGAGCATTCGGGGAACACTTTTCTGAGCAGGTCGATGTGCTGATCCATCTGGATCCGTGTGCGGATCCGGACTGCTCCGAGTGTGCGAATGGGACGTGCAACATCAGGCAGCAAGAATCTGTTGGTACGAGGCCCTGGAGGAAAGAGAGGCTGATCTCGGAGTAAGTCACCACCCGTGGCTCCTGCATCAACACATCCCGTTGCCCGTCCAAGCCGAACCAGCGCAGAGAAGCTACCGATCCTATTGAGGAGAAGGACCCGCCGATTATCCTGAGGGCCGGCAGCTCACTTGGTTGTTGCGTCATTTTGTAAACATCTGTGACCTCGCAGTCACCATGGACCGTGAAAGTCCCCGGGATTTCGCGGGACCCGTTGATAGCCGCTGCGACTCGCCCTACTCCTATCTTCGTATAAGGGTTGCCAGTAATAATTTCCTTTTCTCCTCCTCAACACCGACGGGCGGGACGAAACTGTCTCAAGACTCGGGACACACCAAACATCGTAGCACGATTGGGCGTCGATGCGTGGGAAGGCACCCTCACCCCAGCCTTCTTCCTCTTGGAGAGGGAGCCGGAATAATCCCTTCTCCCCCGAAGCGGGGGAGAGGGTCAGGGTGAGGGGGTGTGCCACGATTATCACGGACTGCCGGTTTTTGAGACAGTTTCAGACGCCCGTCCCACCGGTCTGCGTACCTCCCATAAGAGTTCTTGGCATATGGGAAGCGGAAAGAACTTTTGGCGTCGGGTATAGCATGGGTGTCTTGCCAGGAAAACAAGGGACTTTCAGGCAAATACGTCACGGTATCTGCGCCGCGGGGTACTTGGCCAGGACATCCGTTCGGACTGTGGGGGGCGGACCTCGTGCCCGCGCTGGGCACCCACAGGGGGTACCTCTCCATCGCAATCGATTCTTAACATGCCTTTGCGGGGCATGAAGCAATCAGTGATCATCGTCGTTCCTCTTGCCGATGACCCTGAAGTACGTAACCGTATTTGTGAAAACCTATTTCTTAGTGGATCCCTGTACCCCACTTTCTCTCGAGCTCGCTCCTCAAGAGCCTCTACCAGAGGCATAGGAGCACTGTACCGTCACCTTTGGGTTTTCCACGTGCTTTTTCCATGTGACGTAGCGCGGCAAATTCGCGCTTGAGCGTTTCCGGATCTATCTGGAGACGGTCACAGATGACTGGCGCCTCGGCCTCTCCAACTTCTCTCAGGAAATCCAGGATTCGGCTTTGGATCTCATTGAGCTGCAATCCTTGGGTGCCGGCGGCTTCCAGGCGTTTGGCGCTGTGAACAGCCCAGGGATCGCAGGTCCTTACGGGAGACAAGGCGTTCATATAACAATCATCGCAAAGGATTTCACCGTGATGATCGTGGGCTTCCGTTTCCGTGACTGTGGCATCGCATCGTGCGCATTTCATCGTGAATTCTCCGCCTTTCGTACGTTGCCTTTAAGCCAGTCCGTGGGGGATCGTGTTTCGAGCCGCAAGTCAGGCCACCTCTTGTCAGACCATTACAATGGTACCATGGAATCTGCTTTGTACGCGCACAGGTCACCGCACATGGTGCAGGTCTCGTGATCTTCCCGGCAGGTACGCGCTCGGATCTCTCTCGCCAGTTCTGGGTCCAGTGCCAGCCTGATTTGCTCGGCCCAGTTTCGCTCTTTGCGAGCCTTGCTCATCCGGTCGTCCCAATCTCTCGCTCCCGACCTTCCTCTAGCAATATCGGCAGCATGACCTGCGGCTCGCGCTGCGAGCACTCCGATACGAACGTCGTTCTCATCCGGAAGCCCCAAGTGCTCCGATGGGGTGACGTAGCAGAGAAAATCGGCCCCTGCTGCGGCTGCGATGGCTCCCCCTATTGCTGAGGTTATATGATCCAGACCCGGAGCGATATCGGTAACCAGTGGTCCGAGAACGTAAAAAGGAGCATCGTCGCACAATCTCTTCTGGAGCATGACTTGTGCTGCGACTTGGTCGAGCGGCACATGACCGGGCCCTTCAATGATCGCTTGCACTCCCTTCTGACGGGCTCGCCGATTGAGCTCACCGAGGGTGACCAGCTCCTCCACCTGTGCCCGATCCATGGAGTCCGCAAGAGCTCCGGGCCTGAGACCGTCGCCCAGGCTGATTACCATTCCGTAATGCTTACAAATGTCCAGGACTTCATCGTACCGTTCGTAAAGGGGGTTCTCTTTCTTGTTCGCCCTCATCCACCGGGCGATGAAGCTACCGCCACGGCTCACGATCCCGCAAACACGGGGCTTGTTCTCCAAATGCTTCAGGGCTGAAAGCGTTACTCCACAATGGACCGTAACAAAGCTTATTCCGTCTTCACCGTGGAGACGGATCGAGTCCAGCATCTCTTCCGGCTCCATATACTCTCCACCGCCTCGATTCCTCGTCGCATCTACCAGGGCTTCGTATATGGGGACGGACCCCACCGGTACGCTTGATTCACGCACGATCTTTCGACGGATGGACCGCAAATCTCCGCCGGTGGACAAATCCATCACAGCATCAGCACCGGCCTTTAAGGCTGCTTCCAGTTTTCTCAGCTCCAGGTCTTCATCGCTCAGGTCGCCGGACGTTCCTATATTGGCATTGACTTTGACTCTCAGACCTTCACCCACAGCGATTGCTTTGCCATAGGGAGGAGCTTTGAAAATGGCCACTACGCCTCGTTCAAGCTTGCTCCCAAGCGTTGCTTCGTCGAGCCCTTCCTCGCTCGCTATTTCCTTCATTCCATTTTTCAACAGCGTCGTCCCCCATTTTTTTTCCAAATTATAGGAATAACCTTTGTCTTTGTCCATCTCGCTGAGGTGTCATTCGACGGTCCCATCCTGGAGTCTAGCGATGGATGATTGTGGGTCGGTCGTTCGGATTGTGTCGATCGTTTAGCTCGTCCCTCAACATTGGGGGTATTTTCAGCGCGGTATCCTGTATTGACGAGCCGGGAGTACTGAGTATAATGAGATCAACAGGCGAGCATTTTCATTGCCAGGTCCGGGCTCTCCGTTGGGAGACTCGGATTTGGCCGTTCTGGTTGGGAAGTATCGAGCTTCTAAGGGCGACCGCCGGTTGCCCCTACCATGGTGATCTCTCGCAGTTCCTCTATAATTTGGTTATGGATGCTCAGCGTATGCGGACTTTGGTGCTGCGCAGCGCGCTTGGCGGCGATTTGTGGGAACGGAATTGAAACCCGTCTTGCATGGGTACGCTGACGGGGGTGCCATCCGACAGTGGATTTTCGCGGCCATCTTTATGGTTTGTAAGTTGTGGTAGTTCGTATATGTTAGACTGTGGACGGAGGATGAGGCAAGGACCGTCGCCAGGTCCCCTTTGAGGTGGAGGATGTCTTCTGACGAGCATCAATTTTTCAGTCTCGATGACTTGGATGAGGGACACAACGGACCAGGTTCCATTGTAGATCTCGGGCTTCACCACACGGAATCGATAGATCTTAAGGGTATGCTTGAGGAGCTGGATTCTTCGTTTGACCAGGGAGGCACCAGCGAGGGATTCGAAAACACCGCATTCGGGAAGTTGATGCAGGCTTTGCCAATTCCGGCATTGTTTTTGGGAAAATCTCGTGCGGTCATCTTTGCTAATCTCTCCTGTGAGAAGATCAGCCCCGATTACAAGATGATCGAAGGAGAGCAGTTCACGTCCCTGTTTCCCGATTCCAATTCCGCAGCCCAGGTGAGGGATCTGGTAGAGAAGGTGTTCGAAACCAGGAAGACCCAGGTCCTTGAAGGAGTTCTGAGGATCGATCCCAAGAAGATATGGGCGCGAGTCCATTTGCGATCTTTGTGGTGGGGCTCCGATCAGTCCATTCTCGTGCTCGTGGAAGACCTGACCCTGGAAAAGGCTCAATTGCAGCTTCAGAAGCGCGTGCGAAAAGAGCTTGAGAAACGGGTTGAACAGAGGACCGGGGAATTGCGAAAAATCAATGAGCGACTGCAGCGCGAAATCACAGAACGGGCCTCTATTGAAGCGGAACTTCGAAAACACCGCCAGCATCTGGAAGACCTCGTGGCCGAGCGGACCACAGAAGTGCGTGCGAGCCTGGGAAGACTCAAGCGTGAAATAATAGAGCGCAAACAAATGGAGAAGTCCCTGCGCTCATCTGAGCACAAATTCAACGTCGCGTTTCACGCAAATCCTGCCGCCGTTGCCATTGTCACCCTGGACGAGGAGCGATTCATCGAAGTCAATGACAGTTTTTGCCGTCTCACCGGGTATACCCGCGATGAGATCATCTCTCGGACAGCGGCAGAGATCAACCATTGGGCCAAGCCGGACCACAGGCAAGAGATGGTCAGAAACCTGATGGACAACGGGTCGGTGAAGGATTTTGAAACGGTTTTCCGTGCAAGAAACGGCAAGATGACCGTGGTCGGTCTCTCGGCCGGCCTGATCGAATTGGACGGAAAGCCTCATGTCCTTACCATCATGACCGATGTGACCGACAAGAAGCGGGCCGAAGCAGATAGAAACCGGATGATCACGGCATTCGAGCAGGCTGCGGAAACAATTATTATTGCTGATGACAAGGGAGTGATTAAGTACGTAAATCCGGCTTTTGAAGCCATCAGCGGGTACTCGCGTGCGGAAGTGCAGGGCAAGAGCCTGGGCGCGTTGAGGAGCCCTGAGAGTGCAAGGAATGCTATACGGGCTGCAAAACAGGCAATGAGAGGAGGATTGGCCTGGAGAGGGCGCCTCATCAACCTCAAGAAGGATGGTACCCCGTACGAGGTGGAGGCCTCAATATCTCCCGTGAAGTCCAAGACCGGTCATATCATTAACTTTGTTGTCGTTGAGCGAGACGTCACGGACGAAGCCCGGCTCGAACGACAACTCAGGCAGGCCCAAAAGATGGAAGCAATCGGGACTCTTGCCGGAGGGGTAGCCCATGATTTCAACAACATCCTCATGGCGATGATGGGGTACGCGGAGTTGGTCCGAAGATCCATCCCGGCAGATTCGCCGGCACAGACGGACCTTGACGAGATTGTCCAGGCAGGGCGTCGCGCCACGGATCTGGTGAAGCAGATTCTCACCTTTAGCAGGCAGAACGAGCACGAGAAGAGGGCGATCGAGGTGTACCGGGTATTCAATGAGGCGCTTCGCCTTATCAGGGCTTCAATCCCGAGTACCATCGAAATTCGCCACGACATCGATGAGACTTCGGGAACGGTGATGGCAGATCCAACTCAGATGCATCAAATTCTCATGAACCTGTGCAGCAACGCGCACCAGGCCATGGAAGGAGAGCACGGGACCCTGGAGGTGAGCGTCAGGCAGGTGATCTTAGAAGAGGGCGCCAAGGAGCTGGCCAATCCTGACCTCACCCCGGGCCCGTACGTGAGGCTCACCGTTTCCGACACGGGGAAAGGAATGGCTCCCGAGCTTATAGAACGCATCTTCGATCCCTATTTCACCACGAAGGAAGTGGGTAAGGGGACAGGATTGGGACTCTCCGTGGTTCTGGGAATCGTACAGAGTCATGGAGGAGCTATTACGGTGGAGAGCGAGCTCGGCCACGGAACCGCGTTCCATGTGTACTTACCTCGATGCACGGTTCAGACGAACGGGATGAATCGCCAGGGTCCTTCGGAAAGGAGATGGACCCACCGGATCATGTTCGTGGATGATGATCACAAGATAGCGGAACTGGTGAAACGCTCTCTCGAGTCCGTAGGGTACGAAGTCGCAATCTTTACGGATCCTGTCAAGGCCTTGGAAAGCGTCCGTGGAAGTCTCGATACCTTCGATCTCGTGATAACGGATCTGACTATGCCGGTGATGACGGGCTTGGAGCTTGCTGCCGCTTTGCAGGAAATCAAGCCGGATATCCCCATCGTATTGTGTACAGGGTATTCAGAAGCTCTGACTCGCAAAAAAGTGCGAGAAATGGGCTTTGTCGATCTCCTTATCAAACCGGCGGTACCCAGCTTGCTAGAGACTTTTGTGCCAGGAGTTCTGTCGAGGTTGCAGTCTGCCCGCGATCCAAAAGGACCATCGAAGCCTGCCATCCGATGACTCTCCGAAGGGGCGTTTTTGAATGTGTCAGGGAGCTTTGATGATGGTCGCCAGGAATGGAGAGATGTGATGAAGCAACCATGAGGTTGCTTCATCGTCGTGATCTCTTAGCCTTTCTCTTCGGGAAGAATCTTCACGATTGCGGCTCTTTCCGGGTCCAAATACTTGAGTGCAACCTCTCGGACCTGTTTGGCTGTTACCTGCGAAATCTGTTCGATGTATTTGGGGTCGTAATCATATCCCAGACCGTACAAGTGATTCAGAGCGATGCTCTCAGCCCGTGACCAGGGGGTCTGCAACGCGATCTTGTGCCTTCCGATGACATTGTTCACGGCCCGGGAGAGCTCCTCGTCAGTCACTTCGGCTTGGCGGATACGCTCAATTTCCCGGATAAGCCCAGAGAGAGCTCTGTCGGCATTCGAGCGGTCGGTACCAATGTAGAAGCCGAAGACTCCCGGGTCCTTACCCACCCTGGAAAAGGACGTCACCGTGTATGCCAACGATTCCTTGTCCCGTAACTCCCGGAACAACCGTCCACCCATCCCTGAAAAGATGCTGTTGAGAACATCCAAAGCGTAGCGGTCCTCGTTATCCAGCGTGGCACCGTGAAATCCAATCGCCAGATGTGCCTTGGCACGAGGTAAAGTAATCGTGTTTTCCCGCACGTGTTTCGGAGACTCTTCGAGGGCAATATTGGGAGCGCTCACCTTTCCCGGAGGGAGCTCGCCGAAGAGCTCGGTAAGGGTATTCATGACCTGCTTTACGTTCATGCTTCCCACCGCTGTTATCACAGTGTTGGACGGAACGAAATATTTCCGGTGGGTTTCCACAAGATCTTTCCGGGTAAACCTATTGACAGCTTCAAGTGATCCTTCCTTGTAGAGCCGGTACGGATGATGAGAATACACCGTTTCATTCAGCGCCTTCAAGGCGAACTGGATGGGCCTGTCAGGTGCTGTCTTGATCCTGTTCAGGATCAGCTTTCTCTCTCGATCGAGCTTATCCTGGGGGAACGAGGGACTGGTATAGATTTCAGCGAGAAGCTTGAGGCCTTCTTCAACATTTCGCCTCAGGAACGTCGCATCCAGTCCCACAGAGTCATAACCGGCAAAGGTGCTCATCCGCGCGCCCATGGCTTCGATCTTGCGAGCGATTTCCACTTCGTTGAGAGATTTGGTGCCCTTGTCGAGCATTTGAGCAGTAAAGTTCATGATTCCGTTGGTCTTTTCCGTCTCATAGCGTTTGCCTCCGAGGCATGCGATTCTGAACGACACCACTGGATTGGAGCTGTCAGGAACAAGAACCACCCGTGTCCCGTTTTGAAGGGTATGGGTAACGGTTTTCTCGCCAGACGGCTCCTTTGAGTAGAGCGTCTTGTCCGCAGTGTATGCGTCGATCACCTTCGATACCTGCTCCACACGAAAGTCCGGGGAAGCCTTTTCCGGCATGAGCACAGTCACGGTAGCATTAGGCGGCCTGAGGTAACGTCTGACCACAGATGACACCTGTCCCTCGGTTACCGCAGTGTTGAGCTTCAAGTAAACATCAGCGAACTCAGCGTCCCCACGGTCGGACTCATAGGTTCCCAAAGTCCGGGCAATACCTCCCACAGTCTGTCGCCCGTATAGATGCGAGGATTCGATATGGGTTTTCGCTCTCTGAAGCTCTTCCTGGGCAGGGGGCTCCTCACCGAGCTTTTGAATTTCCTCCATGATGCCCCTGATGGCTGCTTCCAGATTCTCCGAGTCGAGGGTTGCGGAAACGACGAAGAGTCCCGGATCCCGAGGGGTAACTGCGTACGCGGAGATGGAATGGACGAGCTGCTTTTGTTTCTTGAGTGCTTGAACTAGTCGGGAGCTGTCACGAGCTCCCAGGATGTCGGCTGCCAGGTCCAAGGCGTTTGTCTGGACTGACTTCGTCGGCGGAATATGAAAAGCCACATTCAAGCGGGTTTCTCGAGAATTAGCGTCCCTGAGTATGGCATATCGAGGTTGCTCTTGAGGAGGTTCGACAGGTCGTCTCTTCTGTACAAAGGTTGATGGCCTGAGACTCCGGGTCATTTTCTCTATTTCCCCTACCAGGGACTCGGGATTCACATCTCCTACGATGATGAGAAACATGTTCTGCGGAACGTACCACTGTTTCCTGAATGCCATTATGTCATCACGGGAAAAGCTGGAAACGGTCTCTTTATATCCTATGACAGGAAATTTGTAGGGGCTTTTGGTATAGGCCGTCTCGAACAGGAGCTTGAACGCCTTCCTTTCGGGCCGTTCTTCCCCTTCGAGGATCTCTTCGAGCACCACTTTCTTCTCGCGTTCCAATTCTTCCGGGCTGATGAGCGGGTCGAGCACCGCGTCGGTCAGAATATCCAAGCCTTGTATGACCTTGTCCGCCGGTACGGTCACAAGGAACACGGTCCTATCCCAACTGGTGTACGCGTTCGTGCTGCCACCGAGAGCTTCTATCTCCTTTGCTATTTTGCCGGCTCCTCGCTTCTTCGTCCCCTTGAATGCCATATGCTCGATGAGGTGACTGATTCCTCGGGTGGATTGGTCTTCATCTGCACTCCCAACATTGACCCAAATCTGGATAGCGGCCACTTTCCGGGATGTATCCTTTTTCACTATTACATTCAAACCATTGGCAAGCGTGTAGCGAATCAATTTGCTCTCCCCTGCATTGGCAGTACCGAACAGTATACATAACGCCAGCAACGACAGTGTGCTAGCGAGTATGGGTATGCGCATCGAACTAGTCTTCATTGCTTCCTCCGTGTGATGTCGGCGGACCGGGATTCAGACCGAAAGGATCCTGTCTCCAGAATTCCTTTCAACCAAGAAATACACCGGGTCGTCTCATTTTTGGGCCGATTCCGCGGCGGGGGGACCTCGACCGCCTTACGCAAATGTGACACCACATGGGCAGATCGGTTCCTTTTCCGCTTCAGCTCTCGAAGCAAAAGTTGACATCGGAAGCGTTGTGTGCAAACTCTTCGGAAGCGTTTTACCTTGACCTCACGGTCTTACACAAGAGACGGGGCACATCATGCTCATCCATTAGGAAAAACAGGTACCTTCCGAGAGGGTCGCACCAGTTCGGGCACCTGACACGGCACACGAATAACACGGCCGGCTGCATCTCAACTTGAAATGGAGGGAATGCATGGAAAAGCGCAGGATCAGTGCTCAATTGGCTCTTAAGGATATTCGATCAGGCCTTTCTGACGGGGAATTGATGAGGAAGTACCGCCTATCTCCGCGAGGCTTGCAGAGCTTGTTTCAGAAACTGCTCGCGGCAAATTACATCGATTTGGAGGAGCTCGACCAACGAATGCCCACTTTCATGGGAACGGTCTTCATTTCCAATGGGCATGCTGGGGCAGAAGGCACTTCCCAGGCACACCATCAGGACGTCAAGGGCAAAAAATCCATAGAGCTTCAATCTGTGCTGACCGATATCAGAGAGGGCCTTGACGATTCGGCGATCATGGCGAAGTATATGCTCACTGCACGGGGGCTGCAGAGTGTTTTCGATCACCTCGTATTCTCAGGATTGATGACTGCGGGCGATCTGGAGCAGCGGTTCTCACGCCTGGACTCAACCGTGGATGTCCATGAGCTCCATGGAAAGGTGGACAAGACGATTTCCAACCCGGTTCCCGAGACCCCTGCGGGACAGGAATGGGTTTGTCCTGCGTGTGGAAGATCACAGCCACAGGAGATGGATGAATGTCCTGTTTGTGGAGTGATCGTGAAAAAATACGTGGAAAAACTCGCCCGCGAAAAAGGGGGATAGGGTCAGGTCTTGTCTTTTGACTTCCTTTTCCCCGTCAGCCGTCCTTCCTACCGGACCGCAGCAAGAATATCGGCGACACGCCAGCGCTACGGGAAGCTCGTGAAGCCGCTACGGGAAATTCGCGCCGAGATCGCCCCCCGTTGGGGCTGGCTCTCTTGCCCATACTCGACTCCGGGGCCATGCTGACCGGCCCGTGCCCATATGGGTTATCGCCGGTTTTTGCAGGGGTACAAGCCTCCCCTGTCGGGCCGTTCATAGGCATCCCGGCACCGTTGCACACAATTCCCATGGTCGCTGGGTCTCTTTGTTGGCCTGAATGTCGCGTAGCAATCCGTCAAGCATGACTGGAGAGAATATGCGGAGAATCCAAGGCTTGCGGGAGGGTCACACGGGCTCGTAACCAATGCAAGAGCTAAAAATATTGCTGCGAGCATCACGGAATCCCCTCAGATGGTCAGGCCCATTTTATTCGTTCCCCTATTCATTAGACACTCGCGGATCCGTGCGCGATCCTTGACACGGACTTCCTTGGCGCGGTGTGATCCACCCCGACGTCAATACCCTTTCTCTTGAAGCGCCCCTTTCTCGTTGACTGACTTTCCCATTAAACGTATGGTTCCGAAGCACGTACTCCATTGCCATGCATTGAATATGCGTGGCATTCGGGCCATTCTGGGGCGCTCCTTCGCTGCCTGCATGGAGAAGCAAGATGCAAGACTCCCTCGGTAAGACCGTTCTCAGGTACCGGTGGCTAATCTTTGGGATCATGGCAGTAGCTTATCTGTCGGCCTTCTTTCACCGGGTATCTCCAGCGGTTATAGCACTGGATGTGCAGGAGTCCTTGGGCATCTCTGCGGGCATGGTGGGTCTGCTCGCCTCAGCATATTTTTATAGCTATGCTGCCATTCAATTTCCTGCTGGACTGCTTTCCGACTCGTTGGGCCCGCGAAAGGCTGTTACGATCTTCCTGCTCGTTGGTGCCCTGGGTAGCGTCTTTTTCGGTCTGGCCCCCACCCTGGAGATCGCCGTGTTCGGCCGCATACTGGTAGGGCTTGGAGCCGGCATGGTGTTCGCCCCCACAATGAAAATCCTTTCAGCATGGTTCCGGGTAAACGAGTTTATGCGTGCCAACGGGTTGTTTCTCGCAATGGGAGGTGTTGGGGCGCTCTCGGCCGCGACGCCTCTCGCTCTCATCACCGGTTCGGTAGGTTGGAGAACTTCATTCGTTATCATTGGAATCGCGACAGTGGCACTCTCGTTGTTGGTGTGGGTCTTTGTACGAAACCGTCCAGAAGAGCTCGGTTGGCCCTCTTTGGCCGATCTGGACCCAGTATACGGAAAATCCCTGGCTCCGCCCAAAGAAATTCCTTTGTGGGCAGGGGTTCGTCGGGTCATTGGAGAAAAGTACTTCTGGGCAGTAGCCGCGTGGGCGACCTGTTCTATGGGGGTCTTCTTCGCATTCGGAGGTCTGTGGGCTGGCCCGTACTTGATGCACATTTATGGAATGACGAGAGAAGAAGCGGGCGGTATTCTCAACATGTTCGCTGTGGGCATTGTGGTGGGAAGCCCATCAGTGGCGTACCTTTCAGAAAGAATTTTCCACAGTAGGAAAAACGTGTTGCGGGCAGCATCACTTGCACTCCTCGGAGTATTGGGCGTACTCTACCTTGCCCCATCAGGGATTCCCGTACCGGGTCTCTATATACTCTTCTTCTTGTTGTCCGCAAGCGCTCTCGCTCCCGGGGTAATCAGCATCACCACGACTAAAGAGCTCTTTCCAATCGAAATCACCGGTACGTCCATAGGGACGGTAAACTTGTTTCCTTTTGTTGGAGGCGCGGTGCTCCAGATTCTCGCGGGTGTTTTGCTGGATAGTTTCGGCAAATCGCAATCCGGCACATATTCTTTGGAAGCTTACCACGCTATGCTCCTGTCACTGCTCCTCGTGGCCTTTGTCGCGCTCGTGTCGACTTTTCTCATGAAAGAAACCTATCCAGAAGCAGCGCCTGGTAAACGATTGTAGTCGTTTTCGGGAGTCCTGTCTTAGTGCAGTATTTTTATGACATTGGCCGTTGGAGCGCAAATCGGAGGGGTGTGGGGATTTTGCAGCTGGAAGGGCATCTTGCAGTGGGACGGGCATCTGAAAGTGTCTCAAAACTCGGGACACACGAAACATCGTAGCACGATTGTGCGTCGATGCGTGGAAAGGCACCCTCACCCCAACCCTCTCTCAGAGGGAGAGGGGGCCTGAAGTCCGCTCTCGTCCGCTTCGGGGGAGAGGGTCAGGGTGAGGGGGTGTGCCACGATTATCACGGACTGCCGGTTTTTGAGACAATTTCATCTTGCCCGTCATCCCCAAATGAACGGGCGAGACGCCCGTTCTCCTGCATTCTTGTCGAGAGATGGTCGCTATCCCGTTGCTCCCTCTTCTCTTGCCCGGAATTCGGATCGTGACCATCTTCAAGAGAGGACGGGTTTGAATCCACCCCTTTCGTGAACAGGCCTGAAGCGAATACGCAATCGTGTACAGGAAATCCTTTGCTAGGGCGATCTGGTCGGTCCCAGGATCAGGTCCTTCAGGCCTCTGGATTCCAGTGCCTGGTTGTACGCGGAGACGATATCTCTTTGGGAGAGAATCCCCTCGACCTTTTGGGCCTTATCTCCAGAAGCGATAACTGGCAGGCGTTCGACGCCATTATCGTTTATGAGGCTTAGGGCAGTCGCAAGGTTGTCTTCCAATGTGACCGCGATCGCTGGGATAGTGCCCAGATCCCGCGCTATTACCACGTCGAGAAGGCTGTCCTCGAAGACAACGGTGCGGAAATCTTTCAGCGAGAGCATTCCCACCAGACTCCCTTTATCATTGACCAGAGGAAACGACGTGTGCTGGCTGTGCGGCAGCACCTCGATGAGCTGTCGCAAGGGCATGCGATCGGGGATGGTCTCCGGATGCCAGGTCATGAAGTCCTTTACTTTCAGGCTGCGGAGGAGGTTGGCGTCCCTGCCTGCCTGAATGTCTATTCCCCTCCGTAGGAGCTTGAGCGTATAAATCGATTCCTTCTTGATCCTTCGAGCCACAAAGGTAGATATGACGCAACAGATCATCAGAGGTGGGATGATGCGATAATCCTGCGTGAGCTCAAAGAGCATAAGGAATGCCTGGATGGGTGCATGGGTCGTTCCCGCGACCACCGCGCCCATGCCCACTATGGCATATGCCCCGGGCTGAGCCGTTACTCCGGGGAACAGAGAATGTACAAGAACGCCAAAGGCCCCACCAGCCATGGCACCCATAAAAAGAGATGGAGCAAAGATGCCTCCGGAGCCGCCGGATCCGATCGTTATGGATGTGGCCACAATCTTCAGCGGAGCCAGAAAGACAAGAATGGCCCATGTTTCCTGATTCAGCAACGCCTTTACAATAGCTTCGTACCCCACTCCCATGATTTGGGGAAACTGTAAAGCGATGCCGCCTATCATCAACCCTCCTATGGAGGCCTTGAGATAATCTGGGATGTTCCAAGAATCCCACAGATCCTCGGTCTTGTAGAGCGTGGTCGTGAACGCTACAGCCAGCAAACCGCCCAGCAAGCCGAGAATCGCGTACAGCCCCAACTCCCAGGCTGATTCCAGGTCGTAGGGAGGGACCTCAAAAGCGGGAAAATTACCCAAGAAGTAGCGCGACACAACCGTGGCGATGACCGAAGAAAGGATGATGGGGGTGAAATTCTTCAGAGCGAAGTCAGCGAGAACGATTTCCATGGCGAAGATCGCTCCCGCTATCGGAGCATTGAACGTTGCAGCTATGCCGGCCGCGGTCCCGCATGCCACGAGCACGCGCATCAGGTCGTCGGGAACTCGAAGGATTTGCCCAATGGTGGACCCAATAGCGCTTCCGATCTGGACTATGGGTCCTTCTCGGCCCACTGAGCCGCCCGAGCCGATGCTCATCGCGGAAACAAGGCTCTTGACTAAGACTACCCGCTTCCGAATAATCCCCCGTTCCATTGTGACGGCGTTCATGACCTCGGGCACGCCATGACCTTTGGCCTCCCGAGCAAAAAAATAGACAAGCGGGCCGACAATGGCGCCACCAACGGCAGGGCCCAATAGGACATGCCACCAGCTCAAATGGGGGACTATGTGCGTGAAAGGCTCATTGCTCCCGTAAATCAGAGCCTGAAAGAGTCCGATGAGGTGCCTAAACAGTACCGCGCCCAGTCCCCCGAGCAGGCCGATCAGCACACCGAGGCCTTCCGGAAGAAGAGTACCGGCATGATACAGAATCCTGGACAACGGTTGTCGCTTGTCTTGGTGCCCGGTAGCTGATATGGCATTCACAGGCTCTGCCAAAGCCTCGTCCTTCCATGACCTCGGTCTTCCGGCATCAAGGCGCCCACTGCTGCACGTAGCGCTTCCTTTTCAAGGCTATGTCTCGCTTCGCTCCATAGCACCGCGATTGCGCGGCTACGAGAAATCGGCGATCTACCTCGGGGTCAGCCGCAGCAGACCGATCGACTCTGCGCTGCTAGGCTCGGTGGATTATGGCATAGGTATTTCAATGATGCCATAGGGGAATCCACTGAAAACGGACCCCGCCCCAATTCGCATTTCAGAAGAGGGACGGGGCCTGCAGCTTGATAATACCGACATGGTCCGGTCTGCGGGAAATTGCGGACTCCTTGGTGTTTGTTCTTCTCACCGTCGCATGTCAAAAGGAAATTGGCCCTTCTCTCGTTCCTTTTGGTCAGGCCTTCCTCCGGGATGCCGCATTTGCTGCTGCATTTGCTGCTCGCGGAGCTGCTCCGCCTGCCTTCTTGCCTGTTCCTGTTGTTGCCGCATAGCTTCAGCCTGTCTCATGCGCTCCTGCTGCTCCTTCAGGCGTTGTGCCGCTTGGCGGTTCTGCTCTTCCTGATGCCGCCTCTGAAGCTCGGCCTGCTTCTCCCGTTCAACCTGTTGCCGGCGCAGCTCCTGGGTTCTCTTCTCCTGCTCCTTTCGCTGGAGTTCCATTTGTCTCGACCGCTCCTGCTGCTCCCTCAGGCGTTGTGCCGCTTGGCGGTTCTGCTCTTCCTGATGCCGCCTCTGAAGCTCGGCCTGCTTTTCCCGTTCAACCTGTTGCCGGCGCAGATCCTGGGTTCTCTTCTCCTGCTCCTTTCGCTGGAGCTCCATTTGTCTCGACCGCTCCTGCTGCTCCCTCAGGCGTTGTGCAGCCTGTCGGCTCTGTTCTTCTCGTTGCCGCCTCTGAAGCTCGGCCTGCTTTTCCCGTTCAATCTGTTGCCGGCGCAGCTCCTGGGTTCTCTTCTCTTGCTCCTTCTGTTGGAGCTCCTTTTGCCTTGCCTGCTCCTGCTGCTCCCTCAGGCGTTGTGCAGCCTGTCGGCTCTGTTCTTCTTGTTGCCGCCTCTGAAGCTCGGCCTGCTTTTCCCGTTCAACCTGTTGCCGGCGCAGCTCCTGGGTTCTCTTCTCTTGCTCCTTCTGTTGGAGCTCCTTTTGCCTTGCCTGCTCCTGCTGCTCGAGGTCCGAACGGAGCTTCTGCCGCTCAAGGCGTTGTCGCATTCCGGGCTCAGGATCCGTTTCTTGAGGCTTCTGGATCAACTGGCGAGTATCGGGACGGTCCGGAATCTTCGCCGCAGGTACACTGAGTTCCCTGGTCTTTAGATCGTCCAATTTCTGCTGAATGATCGCTCGAGTTTTTTCTTCGGGACCCTGGGACCGCTTGGGATGCTCTTGGATAAACTGAAGAGGGGTAGGCGACCCGGCGGGCGCGGATTTTGAGAGCTCGTGGAGTTGCCGAAGGAGCTCCTCACGCTTCTTCGGCTCGGATTCCTCGGCCGCCTTCTGTGCCATTCGATCAAGCTCCGCCCGCTTGGCTACTGCCTGGCTCCGTGCTTCCATCGATTTCTGGACCTCGGTTAGCTTTCTCTGCATCACCTCTTTCGTTCTCGGGTTGGGGTATTGAGCTATATCTTTTCTCAGGGGATCGAGGGAGGCGACCGATGAGAACGGCTTGGGGCCACCCGGGGACTTCATCTCTTGAAGAAATTGCTTCTGGAGCTTATCTTGTTGCTCCGGCTGCTTTGCCGCTGCAAGCTGTTTGAGCACCTGTTTGACGTCGTTGTTCTGACGTGGGAGAGGTATGTTGCCCTCGAGAACCTCTCCTCGGAGACGGCCGAGCTCTTTGCGAAAAGCGATGCGCTTGGCAGGATCTTTTTCTCGAGCAATCTTTTCCTTCATCGCGATGAGGTGAGAGCTCGTCACGTCAGCGAGTCGATTCTGAACCCTTACCTCGTTAGCGATCCTGTCCTGAAAAGCGTTTACGGTGTTGATATTCTTTTCGGAACCGAACGACGCGGTGACAACCTTGTCGAGATCTAGCCCTCGAGGAAGTCTCGGAGCTAATTGACGGCGTTGAGTGTCAAGGCTGGAAACGCGATGCTCCAGTCGTTGGAGTCGCCGGAGCGTCCATTCCTCCCGCAAGGTCAGGTCTTCCGATTGTCTCCTGAGATCTCGGAGCAAGTCCGGACGTCGAGAAATCTGCGCAAGGTGGATGAGCCGGTGAAGATCCCGGTGCCGAGAGCGTATGTCGTGAAGATAACGCCTCTCGTACAAGACCACTTTATGGATAAACGCGTACCGCACCCACGGTTCGAGCACGGCAGAATCATAGGTCCAGCCAACGGCAGGCGGGAGTGTTACATAGAACTGACCGATGCCGGGAAGCAATACTGTGCATCCTTGATCATAATATTGAACAATCCTGATTTCGTCGTACGGGTACACGTCAACCACGTCCCAGTACTGTACATACTCGTCCGGAGAGTATTCATAGAACTGGGATGGCGGAGGACTGGGAGCGGCCTGATACGGTGGCACACTGGCAATCCTGCACTCCTCCACGAAGTCACTCAACGTCCCTGGTATGGTAGTGGCAACCACGAGTTGTTTTAACGCTTCTGACGAGGAGGAGAGTTGTTCGACCGCGTCCTTTCCTTCTTCGATCGTCACCGACTGGCAGGCCGAAACTATCCGTTGCCCCCAACCTTCCGGTCGGGGGTTCTTGACCCGGACTTTCCCTGAAATCACTGTGATCGTAGTTTTGGCAGGCTCGTAAACCTCCACCACGAAATCCGCTGGTTCGTCGATGCGAGCAGGCGACACAGCTCCCACGGGGGTGACCACCTCGTACATCAGATCGGGATGTGCCTGCTGCGCGTGATGAGTGACTCTGACAAGTCCTTCCACCAGTTGAAGCCTGTACACCGTACCAGCGTCTTCCACTTCGGGCGAAAAAAGGACGGTTGAGAACTCGCCCAGAGATGCGGCCAGGCCTTTGGTCCAGGTCAGGAATGCCTTACTGTCTTTGGCTGTGGTCACGGAATCCCAGGGGCCTATGAGACTTCCTTGCTCCAGCGGCCTGATGTCCTGGTCTCCCTCCCCTCCGGAAATTTCCCCACGTCCTTCGAGAGCACTCACTACTCCGCTCGTAGGATCGGGACCCTCTACGGCGGTTGCCGCGTTTGGCCATGGGGCCAATCCGATCGAGATGCTAAGCACAAACACTAACCAGGCAGTGGTTCTTATCCCTATTCTTGACGATTTCATCATTACCTCTTCATGTTTCGAGCCGGTTCCGGGACTTTCGCTAGCGCTCAGGGTTGCCACTTTTCCGTACGAGGATAAGCTCCCCATAGTACTATTCGAAAGACACTGGGTTTTCTGACAAACGAGCACGAAACTTGTTTCTATGCACGGTGCTTTCCGGGGAGCCGGTCTTTCAGGTGTGGTCAAGACGGGCGGGTTCTAGAAACTGAAAAGAACTCCGAGATACAGACCGGACAAGCCGTATGCCCACTCGTTATTCAAAGGTTGGTTATCCTCGATGTACTGTACGAATCGACTGGATGCTCCTGCAGTGAAAACGACGTTCGGATAAGCTTCCCAGGCAACACCTGCGTTGAACGCAGCCAGATAGCCTTTGGTGATGAGGTGTATACCCTCCAGAGTCGCGGAAAAATCTACGCCGTATGGGAACAAGTATCTGGCTTCAAACCCGAGCACTGGAAATATGCCGTCCAGCCGACGGGTGTTCGAGATGATTCCTGCTTCCTCCGACTCCCCGTTGATCGTCGCTGCGCAAACCACATAGTGGGCTCCTACGCGGGGCCCAGCCCAGAATGAAGCAAGGTCGAAGAGTCTATACGCGTACGAAGTGTGCACCCAATTGAAATCAATGCGTGTTTCGAGGGTGCTGCCGGAAGGATACGTCTTGTTCTGGAATTTGAACGAGTACGGAATCTTTTTGATTCCCGTGGGCATAGCCAAGAGGTAGCCAAAGTCCACAAAATGGTTGTCCAGAAATTGCGATTGCACGCGCACCGTCGTTGCCTCACCCGTGTCCACACCCAAACCAAGGACGATGTCTACTCGAGACCCCGTGCCCGGCCGGCCTCCGGCGGGGATCAGTGTTTCCCCGGAAACGGAGAGCATGCTCCGCTCGATTCCTACAAGGAAACGGGCCCCCGGGATAAGTTGAAACGGCTCCTGAGCAGATGCGGGCCGAAGCGCCAGGACTCCGAGAATGGTCACACAACATAGAGCAAAAGTTGTGAGTATTTTCATGCCAGGTCTCCGGCATTCGAGGCCAGGACGCGCCTGGTTCATGGCTCCTGCCAGGAGAAACGTCCGGCTCCCGGCAGAACGTACGGGGTAGCCCTTTGGCGAAAAAACGATGGTGGTGCCTCCCGCGAAAAACCCCCATTGTTTACCAAACTGACCTCGGTTGCGCTGCTTTGCAGGCATGGGAGCATCATTTCTTGTGCCGTTTCAAAGGTAGATCCCCATTGGGTCGATTTCTCCGGCACCGACTATATATACTGTTCGCTCATGCTCAGCAACAAGAAATGTCGGGAGACGTGTTCTCACGCGTCCGACGCTGCAACGGGCGAGACGCCCGTTCTACCAGACCATGAATGTCCTCGGCGCATGGGAACCGAAGAGAATTTCGGGCGACTGAGATATGGTGGGCCGGCACGTGACAGAGCAATGTGCGGTCGTCCCAACGGTGGTGTTCTGTTGAGATCGCTTCATAATCGGGCACCGATTCGAACAGTGGGAGCGACCGCCTTGCGAGAGCGGAATCATAAAAGGAGCTCGTCCGTGAGGGGTGCCGAAAACAGAGGGAGATTCAAGCTCTTGGCAGTTTTCCAGGATGACGAGAATGCTCATCGGAACTCAGACGTGGGCGATTCACGTTCGGGATAGTCACATCGGTTGTTCGATGCAACTCCCGAAGGTAAAGCGCCCACAACAACTGAGATTGAAAAATGTTACTTCAGGTGGGTGGATACTGTCATGGCATGCGGTACGAGCATCAAGCGGCTGCTGCATCGTCTTCAATCGGCCATCGCCCTTCATTCAGCCACCTCACCAGCGAGGCGTCTATGGCATCCTCGAAAACGTCGCACCGCGCGGCTATTTCTTTGAAAGAAAGCCCCTGCTTCAGCATCTCGTGAACGTTTTCAGGTGTCATCCTGACCCTGGAGCCGTCCATTTTCAACATAAGTCACTCCTTTTCAGCGTACTACTGAGCGCACTATTCTATAAGAAATCCAAAATCCCGGAAGGTTCCCTCTTTCTTCAAAGAATGCTCGGATACGCTTCTCATGCCTTAAAAGTCTTGTTAAGACCTCTTGGGTTGTTGAAATTGTGACGGATGCTACCTCACAGGAGGCCGAAATGTCAAGAAAATTGTCCTCCACGCCCCATAGGCGTCGTCACGATCGAACCGGACTTATCCCGCCATTTCAGCCTGTCTTGCAAACGTCGCCGCAGCCGCTATTGTTTGAGATGAAATGACGGCTCCAGCTCCAAGGTATCGCCAGGAAAAACCGTTTGCTGGATATCGGGAAATACGATCCCCAAAACCTCGTCCATGTGCTCTACGGGAATTATTTCCACTCCCTTCCTGATTCTCTTGGGTACCTCCTGGAGGTCCTTTTCATTCTCGCGAGGAATAAGCACACGGGTGACGAGTCCCCTCTTGGCGGCCAACAGTTTTTCCTTCAGTCCTCCTATAGGAAGTATTCTCCCGCGAAGTGTTATTTCTCCGGTCATGGCCAAATCGGCAGGAAGAGGTTTCTTAGTCAGCGCAGAGACCAATGCACACGTCATGGTGATGCCTGCAGACGGCCCATCCTTTGGAGTGGCACCTTCCGGCACGTGGATGTGTACGTCAACCTTGTTGTAGAAATCTGCCTTGAGGTTCAACCCCCAGGCACGGGATCGCACGTAGCTCATGGCCGCGTGGGCAGATTCCTGCATCACCTCTCCGAGCTTGCCTGTAACCGTAAGGCGACCGGATCCGGGCATCAGAGCCACTTCAACGATGAGCAGCTCGCCACCCGCCTCAGTCCAAGCCAATCCCGTTGCGACACCGGTCTTTTCCTCGAGCTCTCGAACACCATAGCGGAACTTGGGCACTCCCAGGTACTTGCTCATCTGTTTGGGCTCGATAATCAGGTGCTCTTCGATTTGCTCGCCCACCACCTTGCGCACTATTTTCCTGCAAACCTTGGAAATCTGGCGCTCCAGATTGCGCACCCCGGCTTCCCGAGTGTATCGACGAATAATTCGCAAGATTGCTTTGCGCGAGAACTCTATCGAATCCGGTGACAGGCCGTTTGCCTTGAGCTGTTTTGGAACAAGGAATTTCTCTGCGATGTGGAGTTTCTCGAGCTCGGTATACCCCGCCAATCGGATGATCTCCATTCGATCCTGGAGCGGCGCGGGAATACCGTGCAATGTATTCGCGGTCGTTATGAACATGACCTGTGACAGGTCGTAATCCACATCGAGATAGTGGTCGTTAAATGCATTGTTCTGTTCAGGGTCGAGAGCTTCTAGCAGAGCCGCTGAGGGATCTCCACGAAAATCCATGCTCATCTTGTCGACCTCGTCCAGGAGCATTACCGGGTTGATTGAGGTCACCTTCTTCATGCTCTGGATGATCTTGCCCGGAAGGGCTCCAATATAGGTCCTCCGATGACCCCTGATTTCAGCCTCGTCCCGAACTCCTCCGAGAGAGATGCGGACAAATTCCCGTCCCGTGGCCCTGGCAACAGATTTTGCCAATGACGTCTTCCCGACTCCGGGGGGACCAACTAAGCACAGGATCGGACCCTTGACCTTTTCCACGAGCTTCTGGACCGCGAGGTACTCCAGGATGCGTTCTTTGATCTCCTTGAGCCCATAATGATCCTCATCCAGGATCTTCTGAGCCTCCTCGATGGAGAGCTCACTGATGGTCCGCTCGGTCCAGGGCAAGGCAAGGAACCAGTCAATATAGTTTCTGACCACTGTGGCTTCCGCGGACATGGGAGACATGAATTTGAGCTTGCGAATTTCTTTTCGGACTTTTGCGTCAGCCTCGGCAGGAAGCTTCTTCTGGGCGAGTTGTTCCTCCAGCTCGGCTATCTCGGTCTTAAAATCGTCCTTCTCGCCCATCTCCTTTTGGATAGCCCGCATCTGCTCGTTGAGGTAGTACTCCTTCTGGCTCTTCTCCATCTGCTTCTTCACGCGATCGCGGATTTTTTTCTCGATCTCGGCAATTTCGACCTCGCTCTGCATCAATTCCAGGAGTTTTTCGATTCGGTCCTTCACGGAGCTCTTTTCCAGAAGACTCTGCTTATCCTCCAGCTTGAGGCTGAGTTGACCTGCAATGGAATCGGCCAGGCGGGACGCGTCTGTCATGGATCGGACCGATGAGACGAACTCGGGCGCGATTTTCTTGTTGTGAGTCAGATAGCTCTCAAAAACGGTCTTGAGCCCCCTCACCAGGGCTTGCATTTCCACTTGCCGTTCCCGGATTTCGTCCTCGAGGATTTCCACTTCGACCTTAAAGAAGCGGTCCGTCTCCGTAAATCCCCTGATGAGACCCCTGTTGCGGCCCTCGACAAAGACCTTGATGGTATTGTCAGGGAGCTTGAGCATTTGAATGATCTGCGCAACGGTTCCCACTTCGAAAATGTCCTCTTCCCCGGGATTAGTTTGTTGGGCAGTTTTCTGAGACGCCAAGAAGATCATCTTGTCCGCTTTCATAGCGGCTTCCAGGGCCCGAATCGAACGCTCTCTACCCACGAAGAGAGGGACCACCATGTGCGGGAACACGACAATGTCTCTCAACGGAAGAAGTGGTAACCCTATGGGCTGATATGACGGCATGTCGTCTTTTTTGCCGAAAAACATTTTACAATCCTCTCGCTGCGAACGGGAAGCCATCGCGCCCCCCGTCACCTTGACCTGTGGAGCTTTGCTCAAATCACGTCTACGCGCTGGGGCTCCCCCGAGGGGTCCGGGGAGATGTTCGGTCAGCCGATGATTATTGGATAATTCCCTCTCGAGTTTTCTTCCCAGGATCGGAAGTGAGGTTGCACGACGTGCCATTTGTCGCTCCCGTCCGAAAGCATGCAGCTTTCGCCCCCCTGGAAGCCGTCACACAGTTGTCCTCCCTATACCGATCCACCACTATTCGTCTTGCCGCCGCACTCTTCGACCCGCTACTATGACGCCGATTCAGCCTCTTTCTCAAATACGAGGATGCATTGTTCGCTGTTCAGAATTACGTCCTCGTTAACAATGACTTCCTGCAGATTCTTGTACTCGGGCAATTCGTACATAATTTCGAGCATGGCAGCTTCGAGAATCGAGCGCAATCCTCGGGCCCCCGTTTTTCTCTTCAGGGCCTCGGATGCGACAGCTCGCAGGGACTCGTCGGTGAATCGCAGCTTAATGTGCTCGAATCCAAAAAGCTTCTTGTACTGTTTGACCAGAGCATTCTTGGGCTCGAGCAGAATCCTCACCAACGCGTCCTCATCGAGCTCATGCAGGATGGCGGTAACCGGCAACCGACCCACGAATTCCGGAATGAGCCCGTAGTGAATCAGGTCCTCCGGTTGCACGTGCTCCATGATGTCCGGATCGATCTTGGTCTTGCCGCCGATCTCCGCATTAAACCCCATTGATTTCATGTTCAAACGTTGCTGGATCACCTTGTCCAGGCCCACAAACGCTCCGCCGCAGATAAACAGGATGTTTGTCGTGTCCACCTGGAGAAACTCTTGCTGCGGATGTTTGCGACCTCCTTTCGGCGGGACATTGGCCATGGTGCCTTCAACGATCTTGAGAAGGGCCTGCTGAACTCCTTCGCCGGACACATCCCGGGTTATGCTGGGGTTCTCTGTCTTGCGGGAGATCTTGTCGATCTCATCGATGTACACAATGCCCCTGCACGCTCGGGAAATATCGTAGTCTGCATTCTGCAGGAGCGTCAGTATGATGTTCTCCACATCTTCCCCGACGTATCCGGCCTCTGTAAGAGTCGTAGCGTCGGCTATGGCAAAAGGCACGTTCAGAATCCTGGCGAGCGTCTGGGCAAGAAGGGTCTTCCCCGAGCCGGTTGGTCCGACCAGGAGAATATTGCTCTTCTGGAGCTCCACCCCATCCAGGTCCGGCTTGGATTCGATGCGCTTGTAGTGATTGTGAACGGCGACTGAGAGGATCTTTTTGGCCTTCTCCTGGCCGATCACGTACTCGTCGAGCGCTCTTTTCAACTCGGACGGTTTTGGAACCTTGGAGCGGGCCCGTCCCAGCTCTTCCTTTTCATACTCCTCTGCAATTATTTCGTTACACAGCTCAATGCACTCGTCACAAATGTAGACTGTAGGTCCCGCAATCAATTTGCGGACCTCATCCTGGCTCTTCCCACAAAACGAACAGTACAGAGAAGAGAAGTTTCCTTTTCTGCCCGCCATGAATTCCTCCTTAATCCTCCCGGTCTTTGCAGGCAGACCGCTGAACTGGCTTATTCATTGCGCTCCCTATTCACCATACCCCATCTCAGAATTCATTGCAGCTTGGGTCCACCCAGCTCTCTCTGGGAGATCACCTTATCCACTATGCCATACTTGACGGCTTCCGCCCCACCCATGAAGAAATCCCGATCGGTATCTGCCTCGATCCTTTCGAGAGGCTGGCCGGTGTGTTTGACCAGGATGTCGTTCAGCTCCGAGCGCATCCTCAGTATTTCCCTGGCATGAATCTCGATGTCCGTGGCTTGTCCTTGGAATCCTCCCATGGGTTGATGGATGAGGATCCGGGCATGGGGAAGAGCGTGGCGCTTTCCATGGGTACCTGCGGCCAGGAGCAAAGCTCCCATGCTCGCAGCTTGCCCGATGCAGATGGTCTGCACGTCAGGTTTAATGTACTGCATCGTGTCGTAAATCGCCAGCCCGGACGTCACCAATCCTCCCGGGGAATTGATATAGAAGTTGATGTCCTTATCCGGCTCTTCGCTCTCGAGAAAGAGAAGTTGGGCAATAACAAGGTTTGCCACGTGATCGTCTATCGGCGTCCCGAGGAAAATAATCCTCTCCTTGAGGAGTCGTGAATATATGTCGTACGATCTCTCGCCTCGGCTGGTTTGTTCGACAACTATAGGTACTAGCATGTTCTCACTCTTTCTCTGTTTTTTCAGCTTCCGATTCTTCTTCAGCAGGCGGCTTCACTTCCTCGATCTCAGCATTCTCTTCGATGAGCTTATAGATTTTCTCTTGCGTGAGGGCTTCCAGAAAGTCCTCCCATATATTGTTACTTTCCATTTGGTCTTTCAAGTGGTCGACGGAAACTTCCAGTATCTCTGCTCTCTTTTCAAGAGCCGATTGGATCTCTTCCTCCGAGATTTCAACGCTTTCCTTTTTTGCGATCGCCTCGAGGATCAGACCGGCCTTCACCGATCGCGTCGCAGCCGGCTTCAATTGTTCTCGCTGCTGCGGCGTCGGGGGAGGAAGACGACTCAGATCAATGCCCTGGTACGCCAGGTTCCTGTATGACTCCTGCAGCATGTGATCGACCTGCGCTTCCACCATAGTCTCAGGAACCTCCAGAGGATTCAACTCCACTAGCTGATCGACTATCTGCTTGCGCAGGTCCCTGATTGTGTCGTCCTCGATCATCTTGCTCAAATCGCCCCAGATAGATTTCTTCAGAGCATCCAAGTTCTCGAAGTCACCAACATCTTTAGCGAAGTCGTCATCCAGCTCGGGAAGAACCCTGACTTTTGCTTCCTTGACAACGATGTTGAAGGTAGCTGTCTTCCCGGCCAGAGCCTTGCGTGGAAAATCTTCCGGAAGGGTGATGGTCGCCTCTTTGGTCTCCTCCGGCTTCAAACCATAGAGGTGGGCATCGAAGTCGGGGAGGTAGAAATTCCGGCCCAGCTCCATGTGGTAATCGCTTACGGTCAGAGCGGCCACCGGCTCACCCTCGGACGTCACCGTAATGTCGACCACCAGATGGTCTCCCTCCTGGGCTCCTCTGGTATCTGGAATTGGATTCAGGCTCGCGAAGCGTTCCCTGAGTCTTTCGAGACGCTCTGTCACCTGATTGTCGTCCACTTCCCGGACGGTTTTCTTCAGCTTAAGCCCCATGTAGGTCTTAAGATCCACCGGAGGAGGAACCTCGATTTCCGCCGTGTACGTATATGGCTTGCCCTCTTCAACAGGCTCCGGATCCAAGCTCAGTACAGCCACGGGAGTTATCTTCCTGTCGTCGAGCCCTGGTTGAAACGTCACTTCTATGATCTTGCGGGCGGTATCGGCCTGGACCTTGCTCTTGAAATATCCCCTGAGGACGTTCATAGGTACCTTCCCGCGTCGGAACCCCTTTATCTGAACTGTCCTCTTCAGCTCCCGATATTCGGCGTTGAGCATGTCCGTGACCTGATCCTCAGGCACCTCGACAGTTACCCTTTTCTTGACCGAGCTCAAATCTTCAACGTGTATGTTCGTCATTGTCCCTCTTTCAATATGTACGTGTGCGGCCTGTCATGACTAAAGTCATACCCCCGTCACAGCGAAAATCGGTCTCCGGCGGTATTCCGGAGCTATCAGCGGATGTCTGTATTATACGTCAAACCCCAGCAAAATGGAAGGCCATGGGAATGGCGGGCACTTAGGGGCTCCCATTTTTCTTGAATGGTGGCGGTGGTTCTGTTAGGGATTCTTGGATCCATCGCCCGATGCCGGACCCGAAATCTCCGGCTCACCTCTTGCTGTGAAAAGGGGACGTCGGAGCGTTGTGCCAGGTCGGCATTATGGTTGAGCTCGTTTCCCTCCCTTCGGCTCGCCAATCGTCTTGCAGAGAGGAACAGGATTGCATGGAGAGGGAGTTACCGGAAAAGACACTGATAAGCGTCGTGACCCCTTTGTTCAATGAAGAGAGCAATGTACCCCCATTTGTCCAACGAATCGATCAAGTTTTTCAGCGATTAGGATACAACTGGGAACTGGTCTTCGCAATGGATCCTTGCACGGACCGGACACAGGAGGTTACCGTCGACCTCCTGGAACAGGGATATCCTATTCGCCTGCTGAGGTTCTCCCGCCGAATCGGCAAACCGCTATCGGTCATTGCCGGCCTTGACCATGCCAGAGGTCACGCCATTGTGGTCATGGATGTTGACCTCCAAGATCCGCCTGAGCTTATTGAAGAAATGATCCGGAAATGGCGAGAGGGATACGACGTGGTCATAGCTCAGCGAGTCTCCCGCGAGGGAGAGCATCCACTATATCTGAAAGCGGCCGAGCTCTATTACAAGATCCTCGCCAGGATCTCCGATGTGAATGTCCCGCGCAATGCTGGAGATTATAGGCTTCTCGACGCTCGTGTCGTAGAGGAGATGCGGCGTTTCCGGGAGCATCACGGATTCTTACGAGGAATTACCGCTGCCATAGGGTTTCCTACTACATTGGTGCCCTTTCACCGCGACGCGAGACTTGCCGGTCGGACCCAGATTTCTCTGCGGGGTGCCGTGAACATTGCAATTGACGGAATCGTTCCCTTCTCCAGGGTGCCGATTCGATCGATCTTTCTGCTCGGGGCGGTTATGACCTTGGCTGCAACGGCCGGTGTTTTTCTTTGGTTCCTTGCCGGGCTATTGCAGGGCTTTTCGGATCAATGGGCAGTGCTGCTCCTGTGCTTTCTCGTGCCTATTTTCACCGGAATCACGCTTGTTTGTCTCGGGATCGTCGGTGAATACGTTTTGAGGACGTACGAAGAGGCCAGAGGGCGGCCGCTCTATGTCGTGGAGGAGATCCATGAAGCCGGTTCCGTGGGCGGAAAGGGGCCTGATTAGGCATTCTTGTCCGGCCACAATCGATGATGGTTGATAGGTGCAGGAATATGAAGGTTCTCGTTACAGGTGGAGCTGGGTTTATCGGCAGCCACGTCGTTGATGAGCTTGTCAAACGCGGGAATCAGGTAGTCGTATATGACAACCTGTCGTCAGGGTTCCGTGAACATCTTGAAGCAGCCTCCGCCACGGGCTTCGTCACTCTTGTCCACGGTGACATCCTGGACACGGAGGCTCTGACCACGGCCATGGAGGGCGCTCAAACGGTGTACCACTTGGCAGCCAATGCGGACGTCAGGGGAGGCCGTGCGAACACTAGTGTGGATTTGCAGCAGAATGTCATCGGGACCCACAGTGTATTGGAAGCTATGAGGAGGTCCGGAGCCTCGGAAATCATATTCACCAGCTCTGCCACCGTGTACGGAGAACCCACCGTGTTTCCGACGCCCGAGACATATGCCCCTGTGCAAACGTCATTGTACGGTGCCTCCAAACTGGCTGCAGAGGCCTTCATTCAGGCATATGGAGAATATTACGGCATCCGGAGTTATGTGTTCCGGTTCGTTTCCTGGATTGGAGAGAGGTACTCTCATGGAGTGGTCTTTGACTTCATCAACAAATTGAGAGACAATCCGGCTCGACTGGAGATACTCGGAGACGGGAACCAGAAGAAATCCTACCTCCATGTTCATGACGGCATACGAGGGATTTTTCTGGCCGTGGAGCGGATGAAGGACAGCAAGAACGTGATAAATCTCGGCCACCGAAAATATGTGGATGTGAATAGGGTGGCCCGCCTGGTGTGCGAAGAAATGGGACTACAGCACGTGGAGCTCCACTACACGGGTGGAATACGAGGGTGGCTTGGAGACAGCCCCTTTGTCCATCTGGACATATCCAAGTTGGAGCAGATTGGATTCGAGCCAGAAATTCCGATTGATGAAGGAATTCGACGGACCGTCCGCTATCTCCTTGAGCATCCTGCAATCCTCGATGCCCGTCGCATACCTTCTGGAGGCCGTTCAGACGCGTGAGAATCATCGACTTCTACGTGACACGGGAAATTCTGAAGGTTTTTTCAGTCTGCCTCATGGGCTTCATCTTGGTTTTTCTTCTCGTAGAGCTTACGGACAAGATCAAATACTATTTCGAGTACAACCCCACGGGCTGGCTCATGCTGAAATATTTCCTGGTCAAGATTCCAGGATATCTCTTCTTCGCCATTCCCTTGAGCATCCTTATCGGCGGCGTCCTCGGACTTCTGATGATGGCCCGGCATTTCGAGCTGATCGCCATGCAGGCAAATGGGGTTGACGCGTTGAGTATTGCCCGGCCGGTCCTCCTGATCGGACTATCGGCCAGCATTCTGCTGTTTCTGGCAAACGAATCCGTGATCCCATGGTCCAACAGATACAGCGAATACATTCAAGACGTTGAAATAGCAGGGAAAAGGGACTCCTCTCTTTACCGGAGCGAGCAAATCTGGGTGCGCACCGGCGACTCAATAATACACATTCGGCATTTTGACCGGCAAAAACTCACCTTGGACGCGGTTTCCGTAGTGCTGTGGGACGACGGCTACGACTTCCGGGAAAGGGTTTTTGCGCAAAAGGCCAGGTGGTGGGATAATCAGTGGATTTTCTACGGCGTCAACCGAACTGTCAGGACTGCGGACGGTCACTTTCGCGTCGACCACCTGCCTTCAATGGTGGGGCCATTGACAAAGACTCCCACGGATTTCTCCGGAGCGGAGCCCCAAGCAAAGGAGATGAACCTGGGACAGCTCGCCCAGCATATTGAGGAATTGACAAGGGAGAGCGAACCGCCCCCGCGTTATCTCTTCGATTGGCATGACAAGATCGCTTTTCCTTTCGTGTGCCTCATTATGGCTGCCCTGAGCGTTCCCTTCGCAGTGAAGGTGAACCCCCGGGGTGGCGGTATTGCGCTTGGGTTGGCCTTTTCCTTGGCCACGGCGTTTAGCTATTGGATCGTGCATTCCCTCTTCGTCGCGCTGGGGCATGGAGGGTACATTCCACCAGCCGCGGCAGCCTGGGCACCCAACACAATTTTCGGTCTCACTGCGACGTTCTTGCTATTAAGAGCCTGTACATGAGGAACGGCGCTGCTATAGTGCCGTTCACTCGTGGATCGGAATCCGAGGTGGAAAGACGCCGTGGCTTCAGGGGCTCTTCTTCTGAAACTGGGCGAAGAGGCCCGGGTTGACGGTATCTTCGAATACCTCTACCGAGGTGTACTGATCCGGTCCGTCGAACCGGACGTACATAACCTCTTCGTTTCTGCTCCCTGCGGGTCTTTGACGAAGCTCATGCCCGGAGAGTGTCCACTGTCCGTCTTCTACGCTCTCTTTTTCACCGAAACGACAGAGGCGACGAAACGTCCCGTCGGGTCGATATTCCAGAATGAGGGTGAATGCGTTTGGGCCTTTGCTGACGAAAGGCCTTCCCTGAAAACTTGTGAGATATGGTTTACCTGGCTCTTTCGTTTTGGTGATTTCCCACACTCCTATCAACTTTGACGACTCTCCTGCCACTTTGGGGCTGTCCACCTCCTTTTTTTCCAGCGCATACAGGGGAGGCATGAACAGGCTCAGGAGGAATCCGGCTGAGGCTACCATCAACAGCTTGCGCGTAGTCACCGTAGGCTCCTTTCCACACCACACTCGGGAAACTACCTGAATAAACACTATCTTGAAAGAATGAATGCAGGGTCTTAACTAATCAAAAGATTTTGCGAGACAAATGTATCACACTCGTCCCCTTGGTGCAAGGTCAACTTTTTTTCTCTTGACAGTCTTGCCCAACGCGGGCAACAGAACATCGATGCCCAAGCTAGTACAGCGCATGCAAGCCAGCCGTTTGCTGTCGCGAGGAGAAGTCCTCGTCGGCCTCATGTTTCTCATTTCAGGCATCGTGGTCGCCCGGACGGGAGCGGTAAAACTCTCTGACCTGTATCGTCAGCTTACACCGCACTTTCCTCTGTCACTGCCTCCCAATGTCGCTGACACGATTCTTGTCTCCTTGCCTCTCATTGTGCAAACGTTTGTTACCACCGTTTCAGCGATTTGTGCCGTAATTCTGGGAATCGTCTGGATAGTGTCCGGTTTTGCCGATTTTTTCCCTCGGAAAGGCGTGAAGAACGACCCAGCGGATTTTGAAGATCCTGAGCTCGTTGCCGAGTCCTTGCGCACTGAAAAACCGCTCCATTGGCGGGCGCGCTCGCTGCCGGTTCGTGTTGCAGCGCGATTGGGTAGGAGATTTCGGTTCATGAGCCCCGTGTCATATTCGCTAATCAGGCACTCAACCGCGTCGATCCTCAAACTAGCTCTTATAGGTGTGGCCATAGCCCTCGTCTTCCACGTCCTTGGCTTGTTGCCGGCCCTCCTCAAGACCTATGCCGACGTCGATATCGTGCTCACCGTTCCGTCGCCTCGTCCTCTCTATTGGCTCTTGGCCTTACTCATAGGGGCAAATATCTTGATCTCTGCGAGTCTCATTCCCCTGAAGAGACCCGGTTACAACCGTTCCGAGGCATCCCTTGTGCTGAAGGGAAAGGGAGATCCTCACTTCTTCTTTGCCATGCTTGAGGAGGGTTGCCGTCTTCTGAGCGGAACAGCTCCATTTCTCCGAATTCCTCGTCGATTGGAGCTCGCGTCCAACCCTCGGGTTCGGGGCACCCTGATCGAAAGCTTTCCCGAGGTGATAGCATCCATCGCTCGTCCGGCGGGCTATGTTTGCCTTCCTCTTATCGTGATCTTCATCAGCCTCGGCTTTTCCCGGTTAACAGGTTTTCACCGCCCGATTTCTTCCGTGCACTATGCGACCTTCCTTTCCGCGCATCTGCCGGATTACCTGCTGGAAGTGGCGTTTGCGCTGGGTATGATATTGTCGGGTGCGTATTTCGGCGAATGGGCTCGACTTCTTCTGGGAATCCGGCGGTTCAGATCTGCGGCGCTTTTCTGCCATTTCAGCGGAGACATGGCTCTCGAGTCCCACAAGCGTGGCTCCCTTGTTAAGTCTTTGGGAGGGGGGCAGACCGAAGAAGTCTCGTGGAAGACGGTAGAGGGACTCGATCCCCGGTTCGTCACCTGGGCCCGAGAGCCGCGAGGCCAGGAGACTTCTCACCTGCAGATCTCCTGGGCAGAGATCACCACGGAAGCAATTTCCGAGAGAGCTCCACGATGTCTGGCAGACATGCAGCGCTCGTCGGAGCTGGATGCCTCAGTGCAGCGACTTATTCGCCTCCCAGTTTACGTGACCTTTGAGGTGGCTCCGATCGACTCCACGGCCTCGCCGGGCGTGCCGGTTTCCAAGGTTATACCTCCCGATCAGACCAACGATTGAAGCACCGAGCACCCAGCCATCCCGTATGTAGGGGAGCCTTTTAGGCTGCCTCTCTTCGGGTGCAGGCTGAAATCCCGCGCCTCACGGGACTGCACTACAATTGCGGTTCAATGAACCGCGAAAACACTGCATGGCCTGCAGCTCGAGACTCACATTCCGCACCTCCTGGTGCAAGTTTGTATGATTTTTCATTCTCGTTTTTTTGGATGGTACCGGCCACCAAACGGGTTGCGAAAGATTTCTGGTGTGAGGTCGAGGATTTCGAGGTAACGAA
>JBFMDN010000031.1:0-64591 GCA_040753915.1 Thermodesulfobacteriota bacterium
CATTACGCTCATCGCCCACCTCCCTGAGCCGCCTAATTTGCCGGAAAACTTCTCGCTTGTCGCGTCTTTTTTGGGGCCATCCCCGAAAAAATCACCCAACCACAAGAAAAATGGTGCGGAAGGTCAGCGTTGAGGTTTACCTGGAAAGGATTCAAAGACTTGATGGACCTAAGGGATTAAATTCCTTCATAACCGTCTTACCTGACCGTGCATTGAAGGAGGCTGACGAGCTCGACAAATTGGCCCAGGCGAAGAATTTCAGGGGTCCCTTGCATGGCTTGCCCATAGCCATCAAAGACAATCTGGATACCCGGGACATCAAGACCACCGGAGGATCGAAGATCCTTGCGTCCTGGATTCCTGCGACTGACGCCCATGTGGTTCAAAAGCTGAAAGAAGCAGGTGCCATAGTGCTGGGTAAGACGAACATGCATGAATTTGCTTTCGGAATCACCACAAACAATCCCCACTATGGGCCGACGCGCAACCCCTATGATCCTTCAAAAATCCCTGGTGGGTCGAGCGGAGGATCAGGTGCAGCTACCGCAGCAAGCTTTTGTGCGGCCGCCATAGGCACCGACACTGGTGGATCGGTCCGGATTCCGGCAGCCCTTTGCGGTGTGGTGGGACTCAAACCGACCTTGGGTAGGGTGGGACGAGGAGGCATGATGTACTTGTCTTTCACCCGGGATGTGATTGGACCGATTACCCGAACCGTAGCAGATTCGGCTCTACTGCTGGAAGTCATCGCGGGAAAGGATCCCCGGGATCCAGAAAGTGCAACGCTACCTGTACATAAATACAGCGCGGCGCTGAAACGCGATCTTAACGGAAAAAAATTCGGCCTCCCCAAGAAATATTTCTTTGATGTAATTCATCCCGATACCGAGAAAGTAATTGAGGATGCCGTAAAGCAGATACGAGATCGGGGAGGAACTGTTAAAGAAGTTGAGATCGAGTATATGGACCTCGCCACGCCAGCCGGGTTTAACATAGTCTTGGCGGAATGTATCTACCTCATGGAAAACTACTTGAAAGCGTTCGACAGGCAGGCCACCGTCGAGAAATACCTTGATCAGATGGGCCCGGACGTAAAGGCAATTTTGGGAGGCCAGAAGGGGACTCCTAATTCCAAGCCGGTGCCCGGCTACCTGTATGCCCAGTCGGTGCGGGAAGACCGCAACAAGATGATTGCCGGCTTTAGAGAGGCCATCTCGAATCTGGATGCCTTGCTCCTCCCGACAACTCCCCTTCCCGCCGCCACCATCGGAGAGGACACCGAAACAGAGATCGATGGGAAAAAGGTCAATACTTTTCTAACCTTTATCAGGACCTGTGATCCTGTTAGCGTGGTGGGATACCCCGCCATAACCGTGCCCGCAGGTTACAGCAAGACCGGCCTTCCTATCGGACTCCAGATAGTGGCCCGTCCTTGGGAAGAAGATAACCTGATCGGCATAGCCTACGCCTTCGAACAGGCGACCAAGGTCAGGAAGGCGCCAAGACTGTGAGGCCCTTCTTCTTTGGCACAGGACATCGCGGACAATCACACGTGAATGGGAGTTGGCTCTACCTTTGAGTATTGTGGAGGCGATGCTCGATTACTTCCGCTCGCCTCCTCAAGCTCCTGTCGTTTACGATCCCCTGCCTCAGGCAAGACACAGCGCTGCGCACGCTCCGGTCATTGGCAAGTCCAAGGGCATTCCCTCTGGGGGCGAGTGTCTGCCCCTGCTCATCGCGTGGTGCTCTGCATGTCGATCTTCAATGCGTAGTCGCGGTGGCATGGGGGCGGCCATAGCGCGAGACCCAGCCATGAGCGAAGAGGAACCTTGACCCCGTAGATCTTGCCTGCTCGCACGGATCTGTGGGGTGGGGTCGTCCGGTGACCGGCTTCCGCCTACCGCGCCCCTCCAACGAAAGCGAATGTCTATGCCTCACTCATGTTTGTGCGGGACTTTTGAATTTCGTATGGTAAAATGATTGCGAATAGCGATACAGGGGAGGAATTGCTCATGGCGAATTACCAGCCACTCGAAGATGTATGTGATTTCAAGGAAGATGTTCTTATCCCCTCTCAGGAGCTGCGTCTGAAAAAAGTGGTCGACCGAATGGTAGAATCCTGTTGGGAAGAAGAGACAATTGACCACATCGGTGCAGCGTTGATTCCCTCGAAGGAAGAGATCATCCGGCTTCTGGACATACTTCAGGACATCCTGTTTCCTGGGTATTTTGGTAGACAGGAGCTCACCGAGGCAACGCTTGCATTTCATCTTGGCCACGAGATGACCATCGCGTATGAGCTGTTGGCCACGCAGATTTCCAGGAGCATCCGCCACGAATGTCGGAGGGTGGAGAGTCTGTGCGTGCACTGCATGCAGAAGGGGCGGGAGGAGGCCGTCCTGTTTATGGAAAAGCTTCCCGAGTTGCGCCAGAAACTGGCCAGGGACGTCCGCGCCCACTATGACGGGGATCCGGCTTCCAAGAGTCTCGACGAGATCGTGTTCTGCTATCCTGGTCTGTATGCCATATTTGTTTACCGGGTGGCACACGAGCTCGCACTCAGAAGCATACCGCTGATTCCCCGGATCATGACGGAGCATGCACACTCGAAGACTGGCATCGATATTAACCCGGGTGCACGAATAGGCTCGGATTTTTTCATTGACCACGGCACGGGAGTCGTCATAGGGGAGACCACGGACATCGGCAATCGGGTCCGGATCTACCAGGGAGTTACCTTGGGGGCTCTGTCCGTCCCAAGGGAATCAGAAGGAGGAAACTTCCTGCGCGGAAAGAAAAGGCATCCTACGATCGAGGACGATGTGACCATATACGCGCAGGCAACGATTCTGGGGGGTGACACCGTGATAGGAGCCCGGAGCGTCATAGGAGGTAACGTGTGGTTGACTTCCTCCGTTCCGCCGGACACCACGGTGGTAATCGAGCCCCCGAGGCACGTGTTTAGGAACGATCGCCAAGGTCGTGCAGGCGGCGGAGTAGCGTGAACGGGTAGCTGGTCGAAAGCCCTGTTTTATTGCCGGAAAATCTTGAAGAGATGTGAGCTTTTTGTTACAATCGCCGCCACTAATGACAACTGCCATTAGAATTACAGCAGCGGAGAAAAGGATTGGTCACAATTTATTATGATCGGGACGCGGATCCAGCGGCCCTGAGCGGAAAAACCGTGGCAGTAATCGGCTACGGGAGCCAAGGACATGCCCATGCCCTCAACTTGAAGGATTCGGGCGTCAGTGTCGTGGTAGGACTCAAGCGTACCAGTCAGAGATGGGAAAAGGTTGTGGAGGATGGTCTGCAGGTGATGGAGCCTGATGAGGCCACGAAGATCGCTGACATAGTCATGATTCTCGTGCCGGATGAGGTTCAGGCAGCTCTATATAGGGAGAAGATCGAGCCGCACCTGAGCGCGGGAAAAGCTCTGGCATTCGCGCATGGATTCAACGTACATTTCGGCCAGATTTATCCACCGGCCGACGTTAACGTCTTCATGGTGGCTCCCAAGAGTCCCGGTCACCTGCTGCGTCGTATGTTCAAAACAGGTCAGGGTGTACCTGCCCTGTTGGCGATTCACCAGGATGCTACGGGGCAGTGCAAAGCCATCGGTCTGGCGTATGCGCAGGCTCTGGGGAGCACGAAGGCAGGGGTCATAGAAACGACATTTGCCGAAGAAACGGAGACGGATCTTTTCGGTGAACAGGCGGTCTTGTGTGGTGGAGTGACCGCGCTCATCCAGGCAGGATTCGAGACCCTGGTCAACGCGGGGTACCAACCTGAGATAGCCTATTTCGAATGCCTGCACGAGCTGAAACTTATCGTTGACCTGATCTACGAGGGCGGAATCGGACGTATGCGGTATTCCGTCAGCAATACGGCAGAGTATGGCGATTTGACCCGAGGACCTCGTATTATTGACGACAAGGTGCGAAAGGAAATGGAAAGAATCCTCTCCGAGATCCGCTCGGGACTATTTGCCCGTGAATGGATCCTGGAAAACTCTTCCGGAAGGCCTGTCTTCAGGTCGCTGGAGAGATTGGGTTCGGAACACCCCATCGAGCGGGTGGGGAAAGAGCTCCGTTCTATGATGAGCTGGATTTCTCAACCCCTTGAAGAGAAGTGATCGGACGATGCTTCTTAGCCGCAGGCCCGCGCATCGGTGTCCGTCGTTGTGCCGATCGCGGGTATGCTGCTTCCTGGCGAAAGGTGTGGAGAAACGTAGTGTCACGCGGCGAAGAATCTCTCTGTGGGAGCCTGTTACGCGACAAGATACCGGCGATTTTTCCAACGCCGGGTCGTACGGTGAGCTCGACCCTGCTTGCGACATAGTCCACATGCAATTCCGATGGGATGGTCAGATTAGTGAGAAAGGACGACGTCGAAGATGTTGAAAAGTATCCGTATCAGGAATTTCAAGAATTTCCGCGAGGCAGAATGTGACGCCAGGCCCCTGAACATATTTATAGGCCCCAATGGGTGCGGAAAATCTAACCTAGGGAACTTTCTTCTTATGCTGAGCTTCCTTGCATCAGGACCGTTCAGCAGCGCATTCGGGCCGGGACCGTTTACGTTCCGCCAGACTCTGAGCCGGAGGGAGAAAGGAGATCCTAACCCTCAGGACCTCGATCTCCATTTCGAGGTTACAGTCGAGGTCGACGGCATAAATTACAGCTACACACTGATCTTCACCGAGATTAGGCGGAACGAATACCTCATCAAAGAAGAAACGCTCCAGGAGGTGCAGGGAGAAATCCTCTTTACCATCGGGGACGTGAAAGCGAGAGAGTCCAAGATGGCTCAGATGCGCAAGGGCCATGCCTGGAACGACGCGGAGAGGAGAATACGCGGGGTAGCCCAGTGCCTCTCCAAGATCAAACGGTACCGATTCGTCCCTGATCTCATCAAGAAGCCCGCGAACATTCAGGACTCATACCTCCTCGATCACACTGGCGAGAACCTCGCTGCGGTCATCCATCACCTGGAAAGAAATTATCCACAGAATTTCAGAAATATCGTCAACGAGGTTACTCGGATTGTTCCGGGCATTCGGCGGATTTTCACACCTCATCTTGGAGACCCCAATCAAGTCGGAATCGGTGTGGAAGAGGAAACCAAGTCCGGCTACTTCGTTGGTCCTCAGCTCTCCGACGGCTTTCTCGTGTTTCTGGCTCTGTGCACCTTGTTCAATCTTCCCGATCAGCCTCGCATCTTTTTCGTGGAAGAGCCGGAAACGTACCTTAATCCGAACCGTCTCCGGGTTCTCTATGGCATGATGCATCGGTTCTGTGCGGCTAATCCGACCAAGCAGGTGCTCATGAGCTCCCATTCGCCCTATTTCATTGACTGGTCCGACGACCGGCCGGACGAATTGACCCTTATGAACGAGAGGAACGGGTGGGTTGAGTTCAGGAATCTCAAGGGGGTGGGAGACCTCAGGTACTTCCTCGAGGAGGATCCGTGGGGGCAAGAATGGATTAACCGGTTTTTCAGAGCCGATTCTGCGGACGAGCCGCTCACGGAGTATGATGGACAGGGGGAGGGGACGGACGATTTCGAGTATTCCGGATGGGAGAGGAGCTCCGACGAGGAGCAACCCAGCGATTACTAGATTTTTCCTTAGATCTTATTGATAGGGGGCTGTCAATGGCGCGTGACGGGGATTCATGCACGAAGCGGTGCTTTGCGGAAAGACAAATTGGTGTGGGGTGTGAGGATCAATTGGGAGTGAGGGTCGGTCGGTTTTCCGCAGAAGAATATCGACAATTTTGCTAAAAAATGGCTCGGTGATATCTGATTTTTCGAGGCCTCTGCCGGGAAAACGATGTGAAATAAAGGGATAAGATGCCTCAAAACACGGTGAGCAATTCGCAAAAGATCTAGAAAAAAAAATCTCGCCATGTTAAACTGAATAAGTTTGTCCCCATCGCTCAAAAAGCGCCGAACAACCAAATTCCTGGAGGAGCACGAGATGGATATTTTTCTTAAGCTGGTGACGTACGCCGCGGGGCTGGTGTTCGTTGTTGCCTTTGGATACAAGCTCCTGAAGTATTTTACCATGCCGATGCATGTCAGGTGGGAGCTTTATCCCGTGCCTCATGAAGGCAAGCCGTGGGGCGGGTCCTTCTACGAGGAAGTCGACTTCTGGAAGAAGACCAGACACAAGAACCACATGGCCCAGTACGCGTTCATGGTGCCGGAGATCCTTTTCATCAGGGCTCTGCATGAAGACAATCGAAAGCTCTGGTATTGGTCGTTCCCCTTCCACGCGGGATTGTACCTCTGCATCGGCGGGCTTGTTTTCCTTTTCATCGGCGCTTTGCTTCAGATAGGTGGCATGAAGCCGGACACTTCCTCCCTGGCGTCCCTGGCACAGGCTCTGGCCCAGGTTTTGGGCGTGATCGGATTTATTGCCGGGACGGTGGGTGCTTTGGGGCTTCTCATCAAGAGGGCCCACGACCAAGAGCTTATCGATCAATCTGCACCCATTGACTACTTCAATCTCATCTGGCTTGGCGCCATATTTGTAACAGGATTCGCTGTCTGGCTCAAAGATCCGGGATTCAACGTCTCAAGAGAGTTTCTCGTCGGTGCCCTGACGTTCAAGGCGATGGACAGACCCATGACAGGTGTCCACGTATTGAACCTACTGCTGTTCCTCGGATTCTGGGCCTACTTTCCCTTCACCCACATGACCCATATGGTTTCAAAGTACTTCATGTGGGACAAGGTGAAGTGGGACGACGCCCCTAATATTGGCGATGCAGGAATGGACGCAAAGATCAAGAGATACCTCGCGTACCCGGTCAGTTGGTCCGCACCTCACATCGGGGCCGAAGGCGGAAGGAAATCGTGGGCCGATGTTGCGACCTCAAATCCCTGGGCCGAGAAAGAGTCTAAGTAATTGGAGGACAAAGAATGAAAGCTCAAGATATAGCAAAGCCTGGCGAGAGGCTCGTCACCATCAAGCCCGAGGAGTTGTCCCCGCTGCCGCCGCCCTACGATCAACACCAGGAAGATCCCATAACGGAGCTGACCGACGATCAGAAGTCCAGATGGGAGCATTCCTTGGATGGAGTGAGCGCGCTGACGTTGAAGAAACCAGGATCTCCCGAAGAAGAGGAGCGCCTCGTCAAGAGCTTCTTATCCGGTCTCGAGAAATTGTTGAGCAGGGAGAATAACTGGACTTTTCTCCAGCCCCTTTCCCTGTCGCTCGAGTACTGTGCCAAATGTCAGACCTGTGCCACTGCATGTCCAGTGTTTGAGGCGAGCGGAGGCAAAGACATCTATCGGCCCACGTTCCGTGCCGACGTGTTGCGGAAAATTGCCAAGAAGTACCTCTCCCCCGGCGGCAAGATTCTCGCCGGATTTCGCGGCCATGATATTGATCTCAATTGGACAGCTATCTCTCGATTGGCGGAGCTGGCGTACCGCTGCACTCTGTGTCGCCGGTGCACCCAGGTCTGTCCTGTGGGCGTAGACAATGGCTTAATCACCCACGAATTGAGGAAGCTTTTCAGCCAGGAATTGGGGATAGCAGCAGAAGAATGCCACGAAAAAGGCTCGGTCAAACATCTCCGGTTTGGTTCAAGCACGGGCATGATCAAGGCAGCGGTGGAAGATATTATCGAGTACCTGGAAGATGACATCGAAGAAAAGACCGGCAAGACCATCAAGATTCCAGTGAACAAAAAGGGCGCGGACATTCTGCTCATCCACAACGCAGGCGAGTTCATGTCCTGGCCCGAGAACCCTATGGCCTTTGCCATACTCTTTGACGCAGCAGGTATCAACTATACCTTATCCACGGAGCTGGTCGGTTACGACGCAGTGAACTACGGGCTTTGGTATGACGATGTCATGTTTGCACGGGTCGCGCTCAAGCACCTGGAAGTGGCCAAGGAACTGGGAGTCAAGAAGATCGTGATCGGTGAATGCGGTCATGCGCACAAAGCTCTGTCCGTCATCGCGGACCGGCTGCTGCCCGGAAACCAGATGATCCCGAGGGAGAGCTCTTACACGCTTTTGTGGGATATTGTGAAGAGTGGCAAGATCAAGTTCGATCCGTCGAAAAACGACTTTCCCGTCACCCTGCACGACCCGTGCAATGCGGTGAGGCTTATGGGCATTGTCAAGCCGCAGCGAGAGGTCCTCAAGGCAATATTCCCTCCGGGCCGATTCCGAGAGATGACTCCTCACGGGGTGCAGAACTATTGCTGTGGAGGCGGATCGGGCTTTGCGATCATGGGCTCCGGCAACTTCCCCGACTGGAAAAAGCTCCTGTCAGGTCGAAAAAAGCTCCAGCAAATCCTCAACGCGTTCCAGGGAGAAATGGACCCCTCCGTTCGCAAGATGGTGTGCGCTCCCTGTTCAAACTGCAAAGGCATGATCCGCGACATGATGGAGACCTACGAGGTTTTCGAGAAGACGGGCATCTGGTACACAGGCCTCGTGGAGCTCATGGTCAACGCGATGGTCGATCAGGAGAAGCCGTTCCTTGACTGGCCCGATGACGAGGATGAAGACGACATGTAGGTGTGTGTCCCCCATCCCCGAATCCCTCAGTGCGGGCGAGTTTTTAACCCGCCCGCCCCCCCTCCGAAGTCAACGCGAGACAAGAATACCAGCGAGACGCCGGCGCTACGAAGACAAGAGTAGGGCGGCCGGTGGCCGCCATCGGCGGGTCCCGCGAGGCGCGGGATTCTACTGGATTCCGGCATACGCCGGAACACCGCGGACTTTCATGGTCCGTTGTAACTTCGAGGTCATGGACGTTTGGGAGAGGCTACACTCAGCCTCCCGCCGTTAACGGGGGGATTGAGGGGGGGCTGTCACGGACAAGCACCAATGTGCTTTTCCTCACACATTTTGGGTCGGAGACAAGGTCTCCTGGTTCGGCGGTTACAAGCAGGCAGCACTGAATTACCTTGATTCAGGTTTCGCTCTTCCTTTTGAATTCGGGATACTCTTAGGAAGATAACCGCAGCGGCTTCCCAGTAGGGTTAGAGACGCGCGGGAGAGTCTCGGCCAGCCAGAGTACGGTTGAAGAAACCCCACCCCAGCCCTCCCCGTTAACGGGGAGGGGGCATCGACCCTTTCCTAAGAGACAGTTTCTGAACTGCCCTCATTCTCCGTGACTGGGCTGAACGAGGAGAGGGGGCGTCGGGCTTTCCTGAGAGACAGTTTCTGAACCCCGTCCCTACCGCTGGATTTTTGCCAGAGGTAGCGCCGGCATCCCGCCGGCCCATTTTTCTTAGACTTGCCTCACGGCGAGGGCAGGTTTCAAACCCGCCCGTCCCCGAACAGACCTGAAGCAAATACGCAACCGTACTTGCAGAACGACTACTCCGCGGCCGGTGTCTCCCCATTGCCTCCAGAGAGCTTCAAGAGTCTTTGCCAATTGTCATTTACCTGCTCCTGGATCTTTGCCACGAGGGTGTCATCCAGGTGCCGGAATCGGCCATGTCCCTTGAAATACTCCGTGATTGGCTTCAACTCTTTGGGGGTGCGAGTAAGCTTCCAGATCCCATTCTCTACTTCGTAAAGAGGGAACACACCGGTATCAACGGCCAGTTTTGCGTACTCGATGGCCTTTTGGGGGGGGATTCTCCAGCCGGTGGGGCAGACCGAGAGAATATGGAGGTATGCAGGACCGTTCACCGCCTTTGCCTTGAACACCTTCTTCTGCAGGTCAGTGTAATACGCAGGACAGGCCGTTGCCGCGTAGGGAATGTTGTGGGCTGCGGCTATGGCGGTCATGTCCTTCTTTGCGGTCATCTGACCAGCGGGGTGCACTTTTCCTGCCGGAGACGTAGTGGTCGACGCGCCGAAAGGCGTGGATGAAGAACGCTGAACACCGGTATTCATGTACGCTTCGTTGTCCAGACAGACGTATATAACTCGGTGGCCGCGCTCAAGCATGCCTGAAAGAGCCTGAAATCCAATATCACTGGTCCCGCCGTCTCCAGCCATGGCCATGATCGTGATGTCCTTATCAGGAATGCGGCCTTTTCTGCGCAGGGCCTTGAGGCCCGCTTCGACTCCCGAGGCTACGGCTGCAGCGTTCTCGAAAGCCACGTGGATCCAGGGAATGTTCCACGATGTAAGCGGATAGGGGGAAGAGATGATCTCCATACATCCTGTTGCCATTGCCAGGACCATGTCTGGTCCTATGGCTTTGAGCACATGGCGGACTGCCAGCACTTCGGCACATCCCTGGCATGCCCGATGGCCACGATTAATGTACTCTTCCATCGCGAAATTCTTCAGGGGCTTCAAAATTTTCTGCTTTTTTTCTTCTGCCATGGAGGTCTCCCTAAGAGTGAGCGTCGTCACCCGCGAACGCCGAAAAAGTGATAGTCATCGACATCACCTGCAAGGGCTGTATTCAGCATGGATACCACGTCATCAGGCGTCACATCCCGTCCGCCTATTCCGGCGAGCACCGAATAGATGTTCGGCCTTTGGGCTTCGTGGTACATGATAGACCGCACTTCGGACGCCACGGGCGCGGACCCGGCTCCGGGGGTGACAGCTCGGTCGATCACGAGGACATTCTTGGCCTTAGACAAGGCCTGGCGCAGCTCGAAGACTGGTAGAGGCCTCCAGAGACGGAGCTTCACCAATCCGACCTTTCGCCCTTCTTCGCGGAGCTTGTCAACCGCCAGGGATGCCGTGCCACACATTGTCCCCATTGCGAGAATCAACGTCTCAGCGTCTTCGGCCTTGTACTGCTCAACCGAGCTGTATTTTCTTCCCGTGATCTTGGCAAGCTCATCCCATGCCTGGTCGATGATGGGACGCGACTGGAGGATCGCGTGTTCGTGGGCGTATCTCTGTTCAGCATAAACCTCAGGCATGCCGAAAGCACCCATGGAAACCACCTTGTCGGGATGAAGGCGGTGGAGGGGCTTGAAGGGGGGGAGGTACTGCTGAACCATTTCCTTTGTCCAGAATTCGATCGGCTCTATAACGTGAGTGAGGGTGAAGCCATCCACGTTAAGCATGTACGGCAACGAAACCCGCGGGTCTTCTGATACGCGAAAGCCGTGGATAATGGAGTCAAAGACCTCCTGGCCGTCCTCGCAAAAGACCTGTATCCATCCGCAATCTCGGACCATCATGGTGTCCGAATGGTCATTCCAGATGGAGAGAGGCGCGCTCATGGCCCTGTTGGCAAGGAACATCACCATTGGCAGTCGCATAGAGGACGCAATAAAAACGATTTCGGCCATAAGTGCGAGTCCTTGAGCAGCCGTTGCAGTGAAGGTTCTCGCTCCCACAGCGGCCGACCCACAGCACACGCTCATCGCGGAATGCTCGGACTCAACCGGTACGAATTCCGCGTCCAGATGGCCGTCCGCAACCAATTCGGAAAGATGCTCCACCACATGTGTTTGGGGGGTGATCGGGTACGCTGCCACCACGTCCACGTCGCACAGGGCCGCTGCTTCAGCCGCAGCGATCGAGACTTCGATTCCGACTCTCTCGCCCATTTACTTGCCCTCCTCTTCCATGGTGATTGCATCCACAGGGCACTCGTAGGCGCAGATTCCGCACCCCTTGCAGTAATCATAGTTCCACACGAGGATGTTCTTTTCAAAATCGGGTGTAATAATGGCATCCGGGCACATAATGTAGCATCTCCAGCAACGGATGCATATGTCACTGTCATACTTCGGCCTTTGCGAGCGCCACGTGCCGGTGTGGTAACATGAGGCGTTTCCTGGCTCGGTGATTACCCCTCCAGCCTCAATATCCAGCCACGTGTATTCTTCCATCGATTTGGTCACGGTATCCTCCGTTTACGATCTGCTCACGCTCGTGAGCATCAGGTGAATCATTATGGGCGCCTCTTCGGCTTAGCCCCGGCGCACGGTCCTCTACCCGTACACGACGGTCTCATTGTAAGCCCTTTGCATTGCCTCGATGTTCTTGGGCGCAATTTTCCCGAACCTCTTTCGGAAGGGTTCCTTAAGCGCTTCGACCTCCAGCAGGTTCGTTCCCTTGACGAGGGCTCCGACCATGGTGGTGTTTGTGATAGGCAGGCCGATTACTTCCGCGGCAATGTGACTGGCATCCACGAGCGCCAATTTGCCTTGATAGTTGAGATGCTTTCGCAATGCGGTTTCATCGAGAGACGAATTGATTACCAGTATTCCGCCATCGCGCAGTCCGTCCGTGGGATTGGCAATGTCGAGCAGGGAGGAATCCAGCACGACTACCACATCCGGACGGTAAATCTTGGATCGCAGCCGGATGGGTTCGTCGTCGACCCGCGCGAACGCGACGACCGGAGCTCCCCGGCGCTCCGGACCGAAGCTCGGAAACGCAGTGGCATACTTTCCCTTTGCAATCGCAGCCTGCGCTACCAGCTCCGCTGAGGTGACCGCTCCCTGGCCGCCTCTGCCGTGAAATCTCATTTCGATCATGTCAGCTCCTTTTCCAATGGGGTCAATCAGAAGTCATCGTCCTCGTCAAATGCCTCGTCGTGACGAGGGTATCTCGTGTGGTCAAAAACTATTTCCATGCATGTCATTATGTGGAACTTGGCCTGCGCGAGCTCGAGAATCTCGGAGGGCAGAAGCTCTTTTTTCTGGAGGTACGCTTCGATCCTTTCGTTGAGCTGGGACAAATGGCGAAGGTCCAGAGCGTACAGGTCTTCTTCCGAGTAAGGTCGCTCATCCTGGTCGGAGATTGACTTAACGAGCTTCATGTCCCATTCGTCCAGTTTTCTCCACCGAGCCACGGTAGCAGGATGAACACCCAGACTCTTAGCCAGATCTTTGTTGGTAATTCGGCCCCTGTCTCCCAAGAACTCTTTCTCTGCACGTTTTCGATCCTCATTTTTTCTCATGGGAGGCCTCCAGGTCCATCACACGCGTAGTTGACAATTTGGGATAGAATCAAATAGTCAACTATAGCAGGGGGTCTACCCTCGATCAAGGAATAAATCGAAATGCCTCGGTGCATCCGAAAGGCTTTCGCCCATCCGGGCCGAAAACCAACTCGATCGTAACCTCGGCACACGACTGGATCTTATCTCATGCCTGTGGACGAAGAATTTCTCAAGAATCTGCCCGCGAGCCCCGGCGTGTACCTTATGGTGGACCGTAAGGGCAAGGTGTTGTACGTGGGAAAGGCTTCAAATCTCAAGAACCGCGTTAGAAGCTATTTCGTCAAGGGAGGCGATGAACGTCCTCGCATCCCCTACCTGCTTAGACGGGTGGATTCCGTCAGAACCATCCTGACCGAGACGGAAAAAGAAGCTCTGATCCTCGAGAACAATCTCATCAAGCAGCATCGGCCCCGATACAATGTCAATCTCAGAGACGACAAGTCATTCTTTTCTCTGCGGTTGAACGTGAACCACCCCTATCCGCGATTGACCCTCGTGAGGACTCAACGGGTGAAGCCCGATGGCGCTCGCTACTTCGGTCCATACTCGTCGGCCCGGGACGCTCGGATAACGCTCAATTTCATCCGCAGGCTCTTTCCTCTCAGGCAGTGCTCGGAGCGTCAATTGGAAACATGCAAAAGACCGTGTCTGAACTGCCAGATGCGGCGTTGTCTCTGTCCGTGCGCTGGTATGGTCGATCGAGAAGAATACGGTCGCATGGTGAAAGGGGTAATTCTCCTGCTTCAGGGAAAGAGCGAAGACCTCGTAAAGAGTCTTAAGCAGGCAATGGAGACCGCTGCCACGGATCTCCGATTTGAAGAGGCGGCGCGCATTCGCGATCGTCTCACTGCCGTAGAGCGGACTCTGGAAGCCCAAAACGTAGCCTTCTTTCACCTCAAGGATCTGGACGTGGTTGGACTTGTGCCCGAGGAGCCCGACCGGTTCGCTGTGGCAGTGCTTTCGTTTCGCAAGGGTAACCTTCTCTCCAAGGAGACATTCGTGCTTCGCAATCCCGCTCTCGAGGAGGATGAGGTTCTCGCCTCATCTATCAAGCAGTACTACGGCTCGGGTGCCTTTATTCCAAAAGAGATCCTCGTGTCTCGACTTATCGAAGCGCCGGAGCCCATCGAAGCATGGCTTTCCGACATCAGAGGCAACAAGGTAACCATCAGAGTGCCGTCGCGCGGGCAGGGGGCAAGGCTCATGAATCTTGCCCTAAAAAACGCGGCCGATGCCCTGGCTCGGGATAAACAAAAAAACAATGTCGCCGAGACCTTGGAAACAATTGCGGCAAGACTTCATCTGCCCGGTCCACCGCGAGTCATCGAAGGGTACGACATTTCCAATATCGCGGGCAGCGAGCCAACGGGCGTAAAGGTCTCGTTCAAGGACGGGATGCCGGACAAATCCGCGTACAGGATTTACTCCATTAGGGATTTCTCCAATCAGGACGATCCGGGGATGATCCATCAGACTCTCACCCGCCGCGTCAGTCATAGAGACGAAGACCCGCTCCCGGATCTCTTCCTCATTGACGGAGGAAAATCACAGCTCAATGCGGCTGTGGCCGCGCTTCGGGAACAATTGGGAGACAACGCCCCGCCGGTAGCCAGCATTGCCAAGGTACGGGAGGAAGGGCAGGATGAGCGGTTCTATTTGTTTAACAGGAAGAATCCCGTGGTATTTCCGAGGCAAGACCCAGGACTAATGCTCCTGATGCGGGTTCGCGACGAATCCCACCGGTTTGCCCATACGTCGCACATGAGACGACGGCGCAAGACCGTCATTCGCTCGCTGCTTGACGATATTCCCGGAATAGGACTGAAAAAGCGTCAAGCGCTGCTGACGGCGTTTGGAAGTGTGAAGAGCCTCATGGCAGCGGCGGACGAGGAGATAGAAATGGTTCCGACGATCACGCGCAAGGATGTGGAAAACCTGAGAGCTTACCTTTCACAGTCATCCTTCACCATCAATGAAGAGAAACCGCACCGTGACCAGGAATCCATGGACGAAACGGTCTTTTCCTGGGACGACACAAGGGACGAGATGCAAAATCCTCCATCCGGCTGAACAACGAAAAGCTCGGGAATGATGGGGCTCACCGCGAGGGCCGGGTGAACCGCTACAAGAACGGGAAAATAAACCTTTCGGGCGGCTTTTGCACGACTGGCTACAAGTATCGATCACCCGGTTTTCTTGACCTGACCACTCGTGCGGGTGTTCCCCAGGCCACGCTATTAGCGGGAATGTCGTCGATGACGGTTGCGCCCGCTCCAATGACTGTGTGAGCCCCGATGGTTCTCCCATGGATGACCGAGGCCCCTATGGAAATGGCGGAGAAGCGCCCGACATGCACGCCGCCCCCCGTTACGGCACCAGGTCCAATGCTTGCGTAGTCTTCCACCTCGTTGTCGTGATCGATTGACGCGCTCGTGTTGATGATGCAGAAATCTCCGATTCGCGTGTCACTATTGATAGTAACTCCCGCCATGATCACGCTGCCTCGCCCTACCTGGACCCCCCGTCCGAGACAAGCGCTCGGGTGAATTGCCGAAACGAAGGAGAATCCCGGAAGCTGATCAAGGACTCTGTCCGCCACAAGACGCCTCGTCCAATTGTCGCCAATTGCAACAATACCTCCTTCGAAGCTGTACCGATCGGCCAGCTCCCTCAGCTCGGATTCCCCTCCGAGAATCTTATAACCAAACCATGTTTCACCCCGGGTCTTGCCGGAATCGACCAGCCCGGCAATTCGATAGTCTCCGCAACGCTCGACCACGTCGATGATGACCTTGGCATGTCCCGATGCACCAAAAAGAACAATGGATTTCAATGATAGCTCCCCATCTCACGAATCAGATCGTCCCATCCGGTCATTCATCAGTCCACTCTTCTCTTGAAGAAGAAAGAAGCCGCTCCGATGTAGAAAATAGCCATGAAGAAGATGGGAATCACTTCAGGCCAGAGGATTTCCCAACCCACTCCTTTGAGGAAGACGCCTCGCATGATTGTGATGAAATAGCGCAGTGGATTGAGATAGGTCACATACTGGATGATCTCAGGCATGTTCTCGATCGGAAACGCATACCCGGAAAGGAGCACGGCAGGCTGCAGAAACATGAACGACGTGAGCATTGCCTGCTGCTGAGTGGTGCAAAATGAGGAAATGGTCATTCCAATCCCGGACGCTGTGACCAGGAACAGGAGAGAAGTACCAAGAAAGAAAGCGAACGATCCCCTGAACGGTATATCGTAAAGCAGAAACGCCAACGGCGTGATGATCACGAGGGTGATAACCTCAATGGCAAAACAAGGGATCACCTTGCCCACGATGAGCTCGACCCGGGTTATGGGGGCTACCATGAGCTGCTCTATCGTTCCCAGCTCTTTCTCCCGCACGACGATGGCGGATGTGAGTATGATGGATAGCGCGAGAAGGATGAGCACCAGGACGCCGGGGACGAAGAAGTTCTTGGAGTCGAGATTGGGGTTGAACCATGCCCGCGACGCGTCCAACACTTCCGGCACGATGAGACGGGGTGTGGTGGTGTCGTAAAGGAGCCCCTGCATCTTGTCCACCCGCTCATTCAGGATATCGACCGAGAATCGCTGAAGAATGGCTTGAGAATACCCGGACACCGTGCCCGCAGTGGTTGTGTCCACCCCATCGACGAGAATCCCCACCTCCGCGGTCCGCCTCCCTTGAATCCGCTGCTCCAGGTCCGGCGGGATGAGAACCGCCATGGACGCTGATCCGGTCTGAAGGAACCAATCAACATGTTCGTAACTCTTCACATGGGAGACGATGTGGAAATACCCCGACCTTGAGAATCCATCCACTATGGACCTGCTCATGGTGCTTTGGTCCATGTCTGCCACGACCGTTCGAACGTCTTTCACGTCGAGTCGGCTGGCAGAGCCGAACACGATGAGCTGTATCAGGGGGGCTATGATAAGGAGGCGGAAGTTCTGTCGATTCCTCCTAATATGGATGAATTCTTTGCGAATGATGTGACGAATTCGGGTCAACTTCTCCCGTATGGACGATCCTCTTCTGGAGATTCGGCCACCTGTTGTGTAACTCTCGGCAAGGGACGAATTCTGAGAAAAATCCGTCATTCCAACCTCTTCTTCAACCGTCGCGTTGCCAGGACCGTGACGAGGAATCCGAAAACAATCAGCGTTACAGTGGGAACCGCAATCGCCTCGAGCCCCACCCCCTTGAGAAAAATGGCTCTGAGTATTGTGACCAGGTGTCGGGCCGGAACCAGGTAGGTGAGTAATTGAAGGATGTACGGCATATTCGATATGGGAAAAACGAATCCGGAGAGGAGAAACGCCGGAAGAAACGTCCCGAGTAGAGCTATTTGTGTGGCAAGAAACTGGGTCGTCGCCACAACGGAGATCAAGAATCCCAGGGACAGGGCGCCAACGAGAAATATGCTGGCCTCGAAAAAGAGGATAGCAAGGCTCCCCTTGAATGGTACCCCAAACACGTAGACCCCCATGAAATAGACCATGAGCAGATCCACGTACCCGAGTGCGAAGTAGGGGATGAGCTTCCCCACGATAAGCTCGTTGGACTTGAGCGGGGTCGAGATGAGCTGCTCCATGGTGCCTGTTTCCCGCTCCCTGACCACGGTTAACGAAGTCAGGAGCGCCGCGATCACCATCATGATGATTGCGATAAGACCGGGGATGATGTTGTTACGGCTAATAAGCTCCGGATTGTAAAGAAGCTTGATTCGCGGTTCCACAGGGATCTGAATGCGGGATTCCACGGCTTGTCTGGTCAAGGCCTCGAGGCGATAATCATTCTCATAGGTCGCCACAATGGTTTCCAGGTACACGATGGCAAGCCCCGCGCGAGTGGAATCCGATCCATCTACGAGAGCCTGGATCTTGGTGGCTTTACCCGCTTTTATGTTTTCGCTGAAATCGTACGGTATCACCAGCCCCATGCTGATTGTGCCGGCATCGATCCCATGAACTATCCGGTTGTACGATTCTGTTTGAAGAACGAGGGTAAAGTACCCCGAGCTGGTCATGCGGTCTACCAGCTCCCTGGACTGCGGGGTCCGCGCCTGGTCCCATACCGCGAGGGGGATATTGTCCACGTCCAGGGAGAGGGCGTATCCGAACAAGATCATGAGCATGACCGGAATTCCCAGAGCCAGGTACAAAGACCGAGAGTCCCGCAAGACCTGTGTCGCTTCCTTTCGAGCCACCGCCAGGGTTCGAGAGATAATCATGGCCCCTCAACAGCCGCCTGCCCTTAGTCCCGATCCTGGGCCGTAAGCCTTACGAACACGTCCTCGAGACTCGGGACAATCGCTTCGATCCGCTTGATGGAAATACCCGCGTCCTGACACAGGCGACGCGCACGGTCTTCAGCCGCTGCAGGGTCGGAAGCAACCAGGTGAATGCGGTCCCCAAACACAGCAGCCTCGCTGAAAACGTGATCCTGACCGAGCAATTCCGCGGCACGCATAATGTCGTCACACTCCAGGTCCAAGACCGACTCCTTCATCCATTGTGTTTTGAGCTCGCCGGGGGTACCCAGCGCGATGATCTTTCCTCTCCCCATCAAGGCCAGACGATGGCAATATTCTGCCTCTTCCATGTAATGGGTGGTCACGAAAACCGTGATTCCTTTTTCCGCAAAGGCGTTGATCAGGTCCCAGAAGTTTCGCCTGGCTCGCGGATCCACGCCGGAGGTGGGCTCATCGAGAAACAGTACCGGTGGCTCATGAAGAACCGCACACCCCAGTGCCAACCTCTGTTTCCACCCGAGGGGTAAATCTCGGGTGAGAGCATGCCTCATGTCCGTCAAGCCGGCCATTTGTAGGACCCAGGCGTCTCTCTCTGCCTTTCTTCGCGTACTGAGACCGTAGACTCCCCCGAAGAAATCGATATTCTCCTCGACGGTGAGATCCTCATACAAGGAGAACTTCTGCGACATGTAACCAATGTTCTTTTTTATCTCTTCGTACTGAGTCGCCACGTCATATCCGACCACGGTAGCCGACCCGGAGGAGGGGGTAAGAAGACCGCACAGGATACGGATCGTCGTGGTCTTTCCCGCGCCGTTTGGGCCAAGAAAGCCAAAAATCTCGCCCTTGTACACCTCGAAGCTCACACGATCCACCGCTGTGAAGCTTCCGAATATTCTGGTGAGCTCGCGAGCGAGAACAGCAACTTCTCTGTTTGTCTGGGTCACGAATCGACAATCTTCCCTTCTCGCGCGGGAACCAGCACCTGCGCTTTCCCCTGCGGAATCATGGTAGTGCCGTGATGAAAGATTCCTTGACGATCAACCACGGCCCCCGTTCCGTTCCCGCTCTTGGGTAAGAGAAAGGAACGCATCCTCCATGACCGGATCGATGCGCTTCAGGCCGAAAACCTCGACGCCGCCGGCTCGCAGCCGGTCCCGCACCACGCCCGTCACTTCTTCATCTATTACGCGGACATGCAGGACATCGCCGAAAATGTTGATGTCGAGGATGCCGGGAGCGTCAGACAACATTCTTCGGGAACGGCTCATATCTGAACATGTCAGCTCCAGGATAACGCCATCCACTCTGCCCTTAAGTATCTTCGGCTCGGCAAGCTCCATGATCGTGCCGTTGTGCATCAGGGCGAGCCTTGTCATGCGTTCGGCCTCGTCAAGATAGGCGGTGGAGACAACAATCGAAATCCCCTGCTTCACGAGATCGTAGAGGATTTTCCAGAAATCTCTGCGCGACACAGGATCCACTCCATTGGTAGGCTCGTCCAACAACAGGATGCGTGGAGAATGAATCAACGCGCATGCAAGACCAAGTTTCTGCTTCATTCCTCCGGATAGAGCGCCTGCGAGCCTGTCTTTGAACGGTGCGAGTCGGCTGAATTCGAACAAACGCTCTATCCGCTCGCCACGGAGTCCTGCCGGAACTCGGAACAGATCTGCATAAAAGATCAGGTTTTCCATGACCGTGAGATCCTGGTACAGACCAAACCGCTGGGGCATGTACGCAATATGCTCCTTGATAGCCTCCGGATCCTTGGTCGCGGATATTCCATCTACCCAGGCCTCTCCTGATGTGGGGCGGAGTATGCCGGCCAGCATTCTCAGGGTGGTGGTCTTTCCTGCACCGTCAGGTCCGACCAGCCCGAACAACTCTCCTTCAAATATCTCCACGTTCAGGTCACGCACTGCCCGGGTGGAGCCGAAATCTTTGCATAATCCGACGGTGCGAATGATCGGCTTCGCGGATTGTCGTGACAGGCTGTTTTTCACTGAAGCACCCTTTGACCTCGCAACTTGCAGTGCAGGCTTTCCAAAACTGTCCGGAATTGCGGCATATGTTAAGATCGTGGCACGTTTTCTTCCACCCTCGCCCTAGCCCTCGCAGAGGGAGAGTGGACTTGCAACCGCCCGGAATGACAGAGCCCTCTGCCGAAGGGAGTGGATGGGGTGGGGGCTCCATGGGCAGTATCCTCCCTCACCGTACCACTTTTTGCAGTTTCCCAAGTCTTGAGACAGTCTCTTCCAGCTTGCATCTTCTTTACAGGAGAAGCTGCACCCGAGGATTCTCCTCATGGATCTTGGCCCTTCCCGTTTCCCGGTCGGGACTCAGGCGCAGTGCCCACAAGCAGATAGCCGTCCGCGGGCATACCGATCTTGAGCTCGTGATCGGGATTGGGAATAGTAACTTTCACGCGGTAGACCTGCTTCACCCGCTCTTCCTTCGTTTGGACATTCTTCGGGGTAAACTCCGCACGGGGCGAGATAAAGGTGACTGTGCCGGAATAGACCTTTCCGGGAAAGGTGTCGATCATGATTTCGGCCTTCTGCCCGAGCTTCACATTGCCGAGATCCTTCTCGCTCACGTAGCCTTTGAGCCAAACTTCGTCGAGCTCTGCCACTGTGACCACGGTAGCTCCTGGGAGAACCACTTCGCCTATCTCGTTTGCCTTGACCAGCACCATTCCTGACAAAGGACTCTTGAGTGTCGAATGTTCAATGTCCAGCTCGATTTTCTCAAGCTCTGCCGCGGCCTGGTGCATTCGAGCGCGGGCGGCTCGAATCTGTTGCTCTCTGGGCCCCGCGACGAGCTCCTTGAGGCGCTGTGCCGCATTTTCGTATTCTTGTATTGCCACCTGATACGCAGTTTGCTTGGTATCGAAAAAAGAGGTTGAAATCGCTCCTGTGTTGAACAGCGGCAGATACCGTTCGTACTCATCCTTCGCAAAATCAAGCCTCCTCTCGGCAGCCTTTGCAAGTGCCTGTGCCATGGCTATCTCTTCTTTTCTCGTCCCTTCCTCCAACTCGTCAAGCTGGGCTTTGGCCGCTGCCAACTGATATTTGGCCGTATCTCGAAGAGCTCTGAGCGTGTCCGTATCCAACTCGGCCACCACCTGGTCTTTCTTGACAGCCGTCCCCTCCTCCACGTTCAGGGTGATAATTTGACCGGAGAGCCTGAAAGACAAGTCCACTTCTGTGGCCTCAATATTCCCGCTAACGAAAATCTTCGACTCCGACGGATGGGAATTCCGAATGTAGTACCACACGGCCGTTCCCCCCGCACCTAACACCACCAAGACGAGACCGATCGCAATCAGTTTCTTCTTCATTGCAGAATTCCCTATGACGAGCCTTTCCGTACTGTCCGTCTGTCGCGCTCATGTCATCCCTGCCATTGGCCGGGACCCTAACCGGAACATGGCTAGGCATAAATCGGTTGGGGGCCGGGCACACCCGGCGGATCCCTGTGAGCCAGTCCTCGTCATTTGAAAGGCCCCACTATAACGCGGCGACAGAGGATTTTTCAAGGGAAAACTCCATGCTGAGACACCCGACAGCGTTCGCACGTTGGCCGCGAGAGCGACGCTGAGCGGGGCAGCAATCGTAAGTAATTTTCGCGAAGCGGCTCTCAGAGCGCTTCCTCGAGTAACTTGTAGGTTAATATGATTTCCATAAATCATATATTAGTTCCCTGTTGTAACTCATACCTAAAATTATGATTTAATGTTGACACGCAAAAATTGTTGTGATATCCACGCCCCGTGGGTTATAGGCTGGATGTTTGGGCGTAGGAGTTTTAAGTGTTCGGAAAAGTGATTGAATTCAAGAAAAGTCTTACAAGCGCCAGCCAGGGGGGAGAGCTACCTGCCGAGATAACTCGGCAGTTTAACTCAGAAGTTCTCGAAAGAGGCCTCAGGCTGGCGGAGGGTTCGCGAATTTCGCACATTAACTTCGGCAGAGAATCCTATTTCGGGCTGGTCACCGACGCGTCAGGGAAAGGGGTCAACGTGCACATCGTGCTTGATCCCGATTCCAAAGTCCTCACAAGAGCTACGTGCGGGTGTTTCAGATCCTCTACGCGAACCTATTGCCACCACATCGTCTCATTCGTCCGCTACATCTTGAGACCCGATCCGGAAACAGGGAGGCTTCGATCTCTCAACGAAGACTTCCAGGACAGTTTCTGGCACGAGATCGGATGGCACGGGTACAAGAACTTCGGGGACTCGGTCCTGGGCTTCCGTTGCCAGGTTAACCATGGAGGCGAGGGCCTGCGCATTGCCTTCCGCGATCGCGGGCAACAGGAGATTCTCGCGTTCATGCCCGGCGAGCGCCTCGTTGAGGAATTCCTCCACGAGTTCTTCGATATAATCCGACGCGACATCGACCCGGCCCAGTTCAAGCGCATGTACGGCCGAAAGCTTAAAGACCCTAATGTGCCGTCTTTGCGGCGACGTCCCTGGCAGCATTCACCGGCTGAAGCTGAAATCAATCGCAGAGGCCTGAAGTCCGGCCGGCAGCAACTGGAGGAGAGCGTCTGGTACAAGATAGCGAAAGTAGCCTTTCTCGTATCCGGACGTTTTGGCGGCACGTTTCACTTTTCTTTTCTCGAGCATAAGCAGGAGCTCACGGTCGAAGGTTTTGACGAGAACGAGTCGGTCATTCTTCGCTTCGTGCCACCAAGATCGCAGGTCGGCTCCCTGATGGAGATAGCCGAAAAAAAGGATGTGATCGGGAAAGATCTCCTGATCCATTCGCGGCCTCTTTCTACGGGATACCGGATCGATCTCACGGAGTCCTCATCTCTCCTCGTCACCCCTGTTGTGGAAAATCCCGATCCGGATGCGGACCCCAAGGATGCGTATCTCGACCGCACCGAGCTCGAGCGAAATCTTTTCGGCAGCTACTACTTTTTCCCTGAATGGGGCTTTTTCAGGATCTCCGTGAACATGGGCGGGCTCCCCGCGGAGCACTTCTCGGCCCAAAAACAGACAGAGATCCCCCCGGAGAAGACCACTACATTTCTGAAGGAGTACGGCGAGCTCTTAAGGCAGGAGCCCTACATCTTCATAGACACCTCTCTTCTTGATGGCCAGACTGTCGAGACGTACGACCGAGTCACCGTCGATCACACGGACTTCGGTTCGGAAGGTGTCAAGCTTGACGTGAGCTACGACTTTGGCGGATTCAGCCTGTCCCTGAGAGAATTGTTCGACGCGAGAAGGAAAGGAAGACGTTACCTCGTCCACCATGATACGTGGGTCGACACCATGTCAGGGGAATTTTCGTGGCTCGACGCAGTACACGAGAAGAATCTCTCGGGCGAAAACGCGTTGACGATCGATCGGATCGAGTACCTTCGTTTCCTCGCCCTCCACGATCGGCTTCAGAGACGGTTTTCTTCCACCAAGGTCAAGGAAGCATTTCTCGGGTTGGAAAAGCTCAAACCGCCCTCGAGACTGCCGTCCTCTCGTCGTATGAAAGGAAAGCTGCGGGAGTACCAGAAGAACGGGTATGGTTGGCTCTGGTTTCTCTATGACAACGGCTTTTCCGGACTTCTTTGCGATGACATGGGCCTGGGCAAGACACACCAGGTGATGGCGCTCATGACCGGAATTTTCCAGAAACTGACCCAGAGATCGGAAAACTTCCGTTTCCTTGTCATCTGTCCCACCACAGTATTAAGCCACTGGAAAGACAAGGTCATGGAATACTGCCCGTTTCTTGAACCGTACGTATATCACGGGACGGATCGTAAGTTTCAGGAAACGGTTGACAGCCACCTCCTTGTCATAACGTCCTACGGCATTGCGCTGCGTGACATCGAGATGTTGTCCGAGTATAAATTCGAGCTCACTGTGCTCGATGAAGTGCAGGCGGTAAAAAATAAATCAACGAAAACATACGCAGCAGTAAAAGCCCTTGAGTCCAAATGCACCATCGGTCTCACCGGCACCCCCATAGAAAATAGTATCGTTGACCTCAAATCTCTCTTCGATATCATACTCCCCGGGTATCTCTTGTCCGATTCGCTGTTCGAGCGGAATTTTCGAGTACCCATCGAAGAGCTGGGCGATGCGGACGCCAAAACGAAGTTATCCCGCATGACTCAGCCGTTCACATTGCGAAGGAAAAAGGAACAGGTGCTCACCGAGCTACCGGCCAAGATCGAGGACGTGCGGCGCTGTGGTTTGACGTCGGACCAGATGCGATATTATCGGGATGTGGTTGAGAACCAGGGGAAAGGGCTCGTCCTCGCACTAAAGGATCCCCAGCAGCGCGTTCCGTACATGCACATCTTTGCTGTGCTCAACTATTTGAAACAGATCTGCAATCACCCCTGCCTGCTGGAAGGAGAAACCTCAGATTACAGGAAGTACTCTTCCGGGAAATGGGATCTCTTCGTCGAGCTTCTCGAGGAAAGCTTGGGGTCAGGCCAGAAGGTGGTGGTTTTCAGTCAGTACGTAAAGATGCTCGAGCTCATCGAATCCTATCTTCGCGATCAAGGGATCGAGTTTGCAACCATTAAGGGGCACACTCGGAAGAGAGCCGAAGCTGTGCGGCGTTTCAACAGCGACCCGGATTGCATGGTTTTCACTGCTTCCCTGAGAGCTTCGGGCCTGGGAATCGATCTGACTGGCGGATCAGTGGTGATTCACTACGATCGGTGGTGGAATTCAGCGCGAGAAGATCAGGCCACCGACAGGGTGCACCGAATCGGTCAGGTGCGAGGAGTCCATGTATTCAAGCTCGTGACGGAAAATACCCTTGAGGAGAAAATCGACACCATCATAGCGAGGAAACGGCGCCTCATGGAATCAGTGATCAAACAGGACGAGAAATCCATACTGAAGCACTTCTCCCGGGAGGACCTTATCGAGTTGATGTCCTTCGAGTAGCTCCACCTGCTATTTAGCAAGAGAAGACACTCTCTCGAGAGAAAGAGCCCCCCACAGACCCCTCCGATTTCTCTTAGCTTCTTCTTCCAAATCCCGGTAACGAACAAACGTCACATGCACATAATCTCGGGTCACAAACCCCAAGCCCTTTTCAATGAGATTACCGTTGAGATCCAGGGGCTCCCCAGAACCGGATGGCACGACGATGTACCCCAACAGTCGGTGCTTTTCGTCGTATCGATCCCATGCTCTCGTATAGACTTCCACAATCTCACCCTTGGTCACTGATTCCACGTACTCACGAGCTGCCTCCCAGATATTCTCCCTCGCAATGTACCCGAGGACCTCCGGTCTCAAATGCCTTATCCGGTCCCTGTTTCGAGGGGAACCCACTCCAAGAAGGCGCACGGTAACAACGCTGTCGTCCCTGAGAAGCTTCAGCTTGAGAAGATTGGGAGCGACTACGTGAACAACCCGGGCTCTGTCAAGAAACGCGTAGCGAGGACTGTCGATCAATGGCAGTCCAGGGGTCGACGAGACACAAACGAGAAATACCGCCAAACCCAAAAGTCTGCAAACTTGAGACATCCTGCCTCCCTTTGATCCCTCTTCCGAGCCTTTCCGGAAAGCGCGCGAGAAAAAAGGCCGCAGCCCCACTACCCCGTTAATACGCTTGCTCCATGTCAGGTCGCGGGTCATGGGCAGCGGTTTATTTCTGTTTCTTCACCGCCTTCCGCAGCGCCTTGGCCGGCGTGAACCTGGGAACACGCATGGCAGGTATGGTCATTTCATCGCCAGTACGAGGATTTACTCCCCGCCGCGCATGGAGATCCAGGACACGGAATGTCCCCAAAGAAGCAATCTTGATCTTGCCCTTGCTCTTCAGAGACTCGTGGATAACCATCACCAGAGAGTCCAGAACTGCTGATGCAGTCTTCTTACTTATGTCCGCCTGTTGCGACACAAAGGCGACGATTTCCGGTTTTGTCATATACGTCTCCTTTCTTCGACCCTCATTTTCATTGGATACCGCGACAAGCCTCTCCATGAACCGTTTCCGTTCTCGAGGCTCCGGAGAATGCTTGTCGTCGTAATTGTACGTCAATATCGAGGTGGACTTATGGTGCAAGGGTCACACCAAAACACGAAGAGAATGGTGGGATGGGGTAGTTCTCGAGAAATTACGATGGCACATTCCTTGCCTTCAGATTGACCTGTTAAGTAAGTGGACACATCATGTCAACGAGCTTGACACATCACCCACCCTGGACCATCCCCCTCTTGCTACTATGCAAGACCCTTTGTGCTCTTCCCGGTCCAGAGGACGGTTCGGTTCCCGAGATTATTGCGCTCCTGCACAGGAGATGGTATACACGCTGACGAACCGATCTACCGGTTGCCGGCTTTTGACGCCTTCCAGGGCCAAGAGGGCCGACAGCACAGGTGGATCCCCGATCCAAAACGGCTTTTCGCTCCCCAGGGCTGCTGGGGGCCCTGAAGGATCAGCTTTTCTCCCCGGACTCTCACATGGGAGCATGCCGGTTGGACATGAGGAGGATGAGATGGCCCTGCATAAAATGGTAATCCGGGGAGGCCGACCGCTCGAAGGATCTGTGGAGATCAGTGGCTCCAAGAACGCTGCATTGCCGCTGGTGTGCTCGGCACTGTTGACCGGCGATGAAATGACCTTTCATAGAATCCCGGTGCTCGGGGATATCCGCACCATTAAACAATTGCTTCTCCAACTCGGCGCTCAGATCGACGACTTCGTGCCAGGAACCCTGAGGATCAAAGCCCGTGAGCTGACGGATCACACCGCACCGTATGAGTTGGTCAAGACCATGAGGGCGTCCGTGCTCGCGCTCGGGCCTTTGATGGCGCGGGAAGGGCGAGCCGAAGTGAGCTTGCCCGGCGGATGCGCCATAGGAGCAAGACCCATCGATCAGCACCTCAAAGGGCTCGAAGCAATGGGCGCGTCCATAGAGTTGAGCGGCGGATACGTGAAGGCCAAGGCAGATCGCCTCAAGGGTGCCGAAGTTGTTTTTGATTTGGTGACGGTAACCGGCACCGAGAATCTTATGATGGCGGCATCGCTGGCAAAGGGAACGACTGTGCTCCGCAATTGCGCCGTGGAGCCTGAAGTCCAGGAGCTGGCTCATGTCATCAACCGCATGGGAGGCTCCGTGAGTGGCGCTGGCACGGACACCATTGTGATAGAGGGCAGAGACCGTCTGAGCGGAATCGTTCACGAGGTCATGGCTGACCGAATTGAGGCGGGAACCTTTCTCGTGGCAGGTGCAATCACGAGAGGAGACGTGACCGTGTGCGGATGTGAGCCGGCTCACTTGACAGCTCTCCTGGAAAAACTGGAAGAAGCCGGCTTGAAGCTCGAGATAGGCGATCGCCAGGTGCGGATCACGTCCAATGGACGTGTGCGGAGCAGGGATGTTTCTACCGATCCCTACCCTGGGTTCGCAACCGACCTTCAGGCTCAGTACATGGCCCTCATGGCCCTGGGAGACTCTCGAAGCAGAATAACGGAGAACGTCTTCGAGAATCGCTTCATGCACGTGCAGGAATTGGTCAGAATGGGTGCCAAGATCAGGGTTTCAGTCCAGACCGCGACCGTCGAGGGCGTGAAAAAGCTATCCGGCGCGCACGTGCAAGCGACCGATCTCAGGGCCAGTGCGTGTCTTGTACTGGCAGGATTGGCAGCCGAGGGGACTACGGAAGTCCACCGGGTCTACCATTTGGACAGAGGCTACGAGCGATTGGAACAGAAGCTCCTTCAACTGGGGGCAGACATACGGCGAGAAAAGGACGACATCCTGTAATCAGGAATAGGGCCCGAAACTTATTCGTGGAGGCCGCATGGCGAGAGTATCCGAGCTGCACAGGAAAACTTCGGAAACGGATGTACGTGTCCGGTTGAACCTTGATGGGACAGGGCGAGCTGCCATTTCCACGCAAATCGGGTTTTTCGATCACATGCTCCACCACGTGGCGCGGCACGGGTGTTTCGATTTGGAGATTGAAGCGACAGGAGACCTCCACGTGGACCATCACCACACGGTGGAGGACGTGGGGTTGTGTGTGGGACAAGGGTTTCGCGAAGCTCTTGCAGACAAGAAAGGGATCAGGCGCTACGGCCACGCGGTGGTCCCCATGGACGAAGCACTTGCATCGGTGACCCTCGACCTGTCTGGGAGGGCGTTTCTGGTATACAGCAACCCCCTTTCAGATCGATGGGCAGGTGACTTCGCTCTCGATTTGGTCCAGGTGTTTCTCCAGGCCTTTGCAGACAGATCGGCAACGACTCTCCATGCCACGGTGCACACCGCGGACAATCCCCACCACGCAGCGGAAGCCCTCTTCAAGGCGCTCGGTAGAGCGCTGAGAGTAGCCACCGAGCTGGACCCGCGGACAGGCGACGTTCCTTCCACCAAGGGAATTCTCGAGTGAGAGAAGGCTCAGGATCACGACATTCCTTCTGAGGACAGAGGGAGAAGCAAGACCTTTGGGAACGGCTACTCTTTCTCTGGGGAACTGACACTTGCCGGTTCCTTGTCAGTACTGTAAAGTCGTGGCGGAAACAGTATGGCAGGCTCCCGCGGACAGCGGGGGACGCATCGGGATCGGAACGACTATCCAGGCGTGGAAGCGGATGTGGAGTCTCGGCGTGAATTCTCCACGCAGCGAGGTTTTGTATGGTCGTCGTAGTTGACTATGGCATGGGCAATTTACGAAGCGTGCAAAAGGGTTTCGAGAAAATCGGGGCAGTCGCGGTGATTTCCCGGGACCCGGACGAGGTAGCAAGAGCGGATAGACTCGTGCTCCCAGGCGTGGGAGCTTTTCCCGAGTGTATGAAAAACCTGGGGCGGTTCGATCTCATCGAGCCCGTCGTGGAGTTCGTGAAGTCAGGCAGGCCGTTCCTCGGCATTTGCCTTGGACTGCAACTCCTGTTCGACGAATCCGAAGAGTTCGGGCTTCACAAGGGTCTCGGCCTCATCTCCGGCACAGTGAAGGCTTTTGACCGAAATATGGGCCTTAAGATCCCCCACATGGGGTGGAATCAGGTCCGTTTTGCCAAGAAGAGCCCCATTTTTGAGGGCATCGAGGACGAGTCGTTCTTCTATTTCGTGCATTCCTATTACGTCGTGCCCTCCGACACTTCCAGCATTGCGGGGGAGACTGAATACGGGATCCGATTCACCTGCGCCATTTCGGACGACAACATCTTTGCCGTGCAATTCCATCCGGAGAAGAGCCAGCAAATCGGCTTACGAATCCTGCAAAATTTCGCAGCCTTGTGAGAAGAGGATCCAATTGTCGGGAAGAATTGTTCTGGTCGTACCTTTCAGTCATTCCCATTATGTTGTTCCACCGGTTGGCCTCGGGTACCTGGCCACGTCTCTCAGGAATGCCGGGTATGACGATATCGTGATTCTCGATTGCATCAAAGATGAATTGCGGCCCGCTGAGCTTGCCCGGAAAGCTGAAGAGCTCAAACCGCAGGTCATAGGATTCCAGGTCTTTTCCTCAGATTTTGCCGCTGCCCGGGAGAGCATGACCCAGGCAAAGTCAGCGGTTCCAAATGCCCTGATCATCGCTGGCGGCCCTCACGTTTCTGCCACTGGGGTCCGAGTGCTGGAAGAAATGCCGGCTTTGGATTACGCATTCGCCGGCGAAGCGGAGATCGGGTTTCCGTTGCTCATGGATCGAGCTCTCAGGGCGCGCACCCTGGACATCCGCGACATTCCGGGCCTGATGTGGAGAGACGGGAACGGGAGCCACGCAAACCCGAGAGCGTTCATAAAGGACCTGGATGCCCTAGGATTTCCCGCGTGGGACTTGATGCCGCCTAATACGTATCCGGACGCGCCCCAGGGAGCATTTTACAAGCAATTTCCCATAGCACCTGTCGCAACCTCCCGAGGATGCCCCTACGGATGCGCATTTTGCGGGTCGCCGGTCAACATGGGGAGGCAGCTTCGGTTCCGCTCCCTCTCCCATGTCTTCGCTGAAATGGAAATGCTACGCTCCACTTATGGCGTCAAGGAATTCCATTTCATCGACGACATGTTCAATGCTTCCAAAAGACGAGTCATGGAATTCTGCCGGGTCCTCGAAGCAAAGGCCTGGGGCATCAGCTATTCGTTTCCCAACGGTCTGAGGCTGAACAGCTTGGACAGGGAGATGCTGGATGCGATGAAACGGAGCGGAGCGTACGCGTTTACCGTGGGAATAGAATCAGGGTCCCAGAGGGTCCTGGACCTTATGAACAAGCACTTGACTCTCGATATGATACGGGAAAAGGTGAACCTCATTTACGAAGCCGGCCTTGAACCCAGCGGCTTCTTCCTCCTCGGATTTCCGGGTGAGACGAAGGAAGAGATGCGGATGACCGTCGATCTGGCTAAGTCGCTACCGCTAAAGAGAGCGCATTTCAGCAATTTCCTGCCGCTCCCCGGCACCGCGGCCACCGCGCAGCTCCTGGCTTCCGGAGAAATTGACGAACCGGATTGGACCACCCTCTGTTATGCAAAGGTTCCGTATGTCCCCCAGGGAATGACGAAGGAAGAGCTCAAGGCCTTTCAGAGACGGGCTTTTCTTGAATTCCACCTGCGTCCCCGGATACTCGCTAAAATGATATCCGAGATCAAGAGCCCCTTCCATCTTCTCTCCATTCTCAGACGAGCACGGGACTATCTCTTTTCCCGGTGAGGGAATCATACAATGCCGCTCCAGGACAAAAGGGCAGAGAAGGACTTCTTCGATGAATTCGCGAGCCACGGGGCGTACGATGTCTTGGACGAGCGGGGATACAGGAGGATCGTGCACGAGTTCCTCAAGCTGGTGAAGCCCAGAGAAGGCCAATCTTTTCTGGATATTGGCTGTGGTACGGGAGCCTTTACCGGCCGCCTCGCACGCCTGTCCCTCGAAGGAGTCGGACTGGACCTGTCTCGGGGAAACCTTGATGTTGCATGCCGTCACTTGCCTGCAGTGAGCTTCGTGGCAGGGGACACGGAATTGCTCCCCTTCGCGGACAATAGTTTCGATGTTGTGACGTTCAGCGGCATCTTGCATCACCTGCCGAGCCTGAAACTCGGGCTCCGAGAGGGCTGGAGGGTCCTGAAGCCTGGTGGGAGCCTCTTTGCATACGACCCAAACGGCCGCAACCCCGCCATGTGGCTCTACCGGAGTCCCCGCTCTCCGGTGAGCTCCCGAAAAGGTGTTACCGTCAACGAGCGGCTCCTGACCGCGGAAGAGCTGGAATCTGCCCTCATGGAAGCGGGTTTTGCCAATGTGGCTTCAGTGGGTGTTTCAGGTATCCCGTACACATACGTGGCCGGATTCCTGGTAAGGAAGCTGTTGACACTCTACAATCTTGCAGATCTCCTCCTTGACAAAACTCCCCTTGCTCGACATATTGGCTCCTTTCTCATCTCCTTCGGGCGCAAGCCTTCCCGGGAGGAATCCACGTGCTTCGCTCAAAACAGGTGATCGTCATAGGAGCCGGAATCACCGGCCTGACTGCAGCATTTCGATTGATGCAGCAGGGCTTCGCTGTGACGGTCATCGAGGCGTCGGAGCACCTGGGCGGGCTGGCCGGCTCGCTCGCGGTCGGTCAAAGCATGGTGGAGAGGTACTATCACTTCATCTGCAGAGGGGATGACGACCTCTTGAGCCTCGCCGAGGAGCTCGGACTCTCAGATCAGGTTCATTGGCGGGAGGCGAAGACGAGCTTTTTCATAAAGGGACGCACGTACCCATTTGTCACCCCCATGGATCTGCTCCGATTCGACCCAATCCCGTCAACGCAGCGCATTCGCCTGGGGCTCCACGCGGTCTTCTCTCAGCATCGTCAGAACTGGCACGGTCTGGACCGAATCCCTGCCACTGATTGGCTGATCCGAAACGTTGGGCGAGAGGCGTACCTGGCTGTTTGGGATCCGCTGCTTCGAATCAAGTTCGGACGCTTTCAAGAGCAGATTTCAGCCGCGTGGATCTGGCACAGAATACATCGAGTCGCGCGCTCACGGGACGGGCTCCTGAAAGGCAACACGTACGGATACTTCGAACGCGGGTGCTCCACGCTCGTGGATGCGCTCATGGATCGGCTGACAGGTTTCCCTTCATTCCGGATCATGAGGGGTCGTACGGTCACGAGCATCGAGGTGCAAGGATCGAAAGTCGTGGGAGTCAAAATCGGTTCGCAAGAGGAATTGCTGCCTGCTGACGCAGTTGTGTCCACTGCCGCAATACCGCGGTTCCTCGACATTGCTCCTGACATGGGAGAGTATACGGCACGATTGTCGGACATTGACTATCTGAACGTAGTTTGCATGCTCTTCGAGCTTGATCGGCCGTTTACCGATTCCTTCTGGCTGAATATCAACGATCCGGCCATTTCCTTCAACGGGATTGTGGAGATCACAAACTTGAGTCCCAGACCCGACCTGGGAGGAAGTAGCCTGGCATACATTCCCTTCTACCTGCATGATGAGGATCCTCGGTGGACGTACCCGGATCTTCAGCTCTACGAGGAGTACACGGCGGCTATGCAAAGAATCCGAAAGGATTTCGATCGCTCATGGATACGCAACTGGTGGGTATGCCGAGACCTCCACGCACAGGCAATATGCCGTGTGGGATTTCGCGATGTGATGCCGGGCCACGAGACACCGATTCGGGGGCTGTTTATCACCGATTCGTCCCAATACTACCCGGAGGACCGAACAGTCAGCGCTTCCATCCGCCTGGGAAGGACCGTCTCAAATGTCGTCGCTGAAAAGCACGCGGCGTGAATGTTTTGTTCCTTCTGATTCAGAAGCTCATTTATCGTATTTGGAAGAAAGTCCATTGATTGCCGGCGAGTCGCCGGCGCTACGAAAACAGAAATGCTGCGGACATTCGCGGTCCGTTGTGACTGCAAGGTCATGGATGTCTGCCAGAAGTTCCGTCCGATTCCCTTGTGTCGAGGACATTCATGTCAGGATCGTGGACTAGTAGAACGGACGTCCCGTCCGTTGGTTGGGTTTGGTAGAACGGGCGTCCCGTCCGTTGGTTGGGTAGAAAGGCGTCTCCCCCGCCATTTTTGAACGGGAGAAACGGACAGTATTATTTGCAGCCGCTATAGAATTCGCTTTGCTCCTGGGATACAAAATGGTTACGTTAAGGACAGGCTTGGAAACGTAGCCGTGAGCGAGCGTCTTCAAGGGAAAAGGGGGAACTATCATGCAAGTTAACGTGGCCGTTCAGCCACTGGTCGCTTTGTTAGCAGGAATACTGATTCTCATGATCCCGCGTTTACTTAATTACATTGTTGCCATTTACCTTATCATTGTGGGCGTGCTGGGCCTTCTCGGCAGGCCCTGGTGATCGATGCAGGACAAGGGACAACAACGATCCCTCGCGCTCCTGCGAGGGACCACTGTCCATTGCTCACGGTCTGAAGAACCTGCCCTAACAAAACGCAGCTATGTGCCGGCCAACCGCATTCCAATCTGTGCCAGCCTCCGGCCGAACGCTCTGCAGATGGCTGCCTCTTGTTCGTCGATTTCTCGCTGGCTGTCCGGGCCTGCCACGTGGCCCGGGCCATAGGGAGAGCCCCCCGCTTGCGTCGTGAAGAGCTCTGACACCGAGTATGGGACACCGACCAGGATCATGCCAAGGTGAAGCAACGGGGCCATCAGGGTGAGAATGGTCGTCTCTTGCCCCCCGTGCAGGCTTCCCGTTGAGACAAAGATCCCGGCAGCCTTGCCCTCCAGCTCACCTTTTTGCCACAATTGAGATAACTGGTCGATCTGGTTCTTGAGCTGTGCGGAAACATTCCCGAATCGCGTCGGTGTGCCAAACGCAATGGCCGAAGCTTCCCGAAAATCATCCGCGGTCACCAAGGGGATGTCCTTCTGCATTTCCCGCCCTGCTTTCATCTCGGCACGGGCAGCGATAACCTCCTCAGGAATGAGCTCTCGGACAGTTCGCAAAACGGGCTCAGCCCCGGGAACTTCCCGTACCCCCTCCGCCACGAGTTGCGCCATTTTAGACACATTGCCGAACGTGCTGTAGTACACAATCAAGACCTTCATCAGATCCTCCTTTCCAAAAAGATCGGTTAACGTTTCCCTACCCCTCGGTGAGACTGTCGAGTCAGTGCCTCCCCCATCTCTTGCGAAGGCGACCATATGCTCTCTGGATTTTCCCCGCGAGCTCGCCGAACGCCCCCTGGATGACAGGAAATTCGCGGCCCGTTGCTTGGCCCCAGTGCTGCCTCACTCTCCCTTTCAGCACTTTCCAGCTGCCGTACACTTCATGTCGATTCATTCTTACCGTTCCTCTTCCCTGGCCTCTGGCCTGGAATATCATCACACGCACGTAATCAGATGCATGAAGAACGGGTGAGATTCATTGCGCGCAGTCCGGGTGTTAAGCGACCCCTTCGGCTGATGCTCGTCGTTAGGAGAATTTGGCGGTTGCGGACAATGACGGTCAAATTCTTCTTCCATCTATGAACTCAACGGACGAGACGTCCGTTCTCCTGGTCCCCGATCCTCCCAAAGCGTCCTCGACACATTGTAAGCAGACCGAACCTCTCGCAATCGACATAACCGCGTCAAGGCCGGTGGCCGTTGACACGACTGGATAGCCGATTCCAGCAGTCCGGGGCCGAACACTGGGGTATTGCCGGTTAGGCGGAAGTACTTTTCCCCGAAAAGGGTGGCACAGTGATTGTTGACGTGCTATGATCAGCGTCAAGTCTCAAAATATGTATGCGGGAATTTTAGACCCGCAGGGAGAATTGACCCGTGGAACTCTTCGACTTGTTTCATCGAGGCGGGCCAGTGATGTATCCGATCTTCCTTTGCTCGCTCACCGCACTAACTGTTTTTCTCGAACGACTCTGGTCTCTCCGGAGGAATCGCATTATTCCCAAGAAGCTCCAAGAAGTCTTGCAGGAGCATGTGCAGCAAGGACGGATTCAGGAAGCACTGGCTCTTTGTGACAGTAACCCCGGCTCACCACTGGCACGTGTCGCGAGAGCGGGACTAGCGCAGTACGGCGAACAACCGGACATGATTCGTTTCATGGTGGCTGAAGTCGGTGCACAGGAAGCATCGGGACTCGAGAGATACCAGCGCGTTCTCTCAACGGTTGCTTACCTTTCGCCCCTTCTCGGGCTGTTGGGCACGGTATCCGGGATGATCAAGGCGTTCGACATGATTTCGCGTCATTCCGTCGGCGATCCGGCCATGCTGGCCGCGGGAATTTCCGAGGCCCTGATCACAACCTTCGCGGGCCTCACCGTAGCAATTCCGGCAGTGATCATGGATCGATTCGTGCAAAGCCGCTCGTCGCGACTTTCTCTCGAGCTCGAAAAGGAGACGGTCGCGTTGACCGAGACGCTTGTGAAAGGTGCTGAATCCAGGTTGAAACCGAAACGCACGTCTCCAATAGTAGCCCTCCGGGGTGATTCCAGTAGCCAGGTAATGAGCGAAAAACCTTTGAGGTCGGACCATGTGGACGCGCAAGAAAAAATCTGAGCCTGCTGGGCTTGATATGACCCCGCTGGTAGATATGGTGTTCTTGCTCATCATCTTTTTCATGCTTTCCACCACGTTTATCGTTACTCCCGGAATACGGATGGATCTGCCACGTGCTTCCACCGATGCAATCGTGTCTGAAAAGAAAGAAATAGTGATTTCCATAGATAAGGAAGGCTCCGTGTACTTCAACAAGGAGCGTGTCGACGATTCGGCGCTGGCGGCTATGCTCCGAGCCACTTGTGGAACCAATCGGGACACAGCGGTCATGATTCGGGGTGACAAAGAGGCCGGGTTCGGCAAGATAGTCCAGGTGCTGGACATGGTGAGGAATTCCGGATTACATCGCATAGCCATTGTGACGGAAAAAAAGACAGCGGAGCCTTGAGAGGGGGATAGAGGAGGGATACGAATTGACTCGCATGTTTCCATGCTTTCTCATTGCTTTAGCTATCCATGTGGGCGGAGCGCTCTCCTGCGGGTGCCTCTTGCCTGAAAGAGCTCTGATATCCGGCTCGGCCGACGGGCTTGAGGATCGGGTGTTTGTAACAGTGATGGCTGCGGAGGACTTTTTCGCTCACGCGCGGGAGACGGGGGAAGTGGACAGCCCAGAATCGAGGGCTGCGCAGCCCTCTCAGGAGCAAGAAAAACCGGAAGAGGTCAAGCCCCCGATCGAGCAGATTCCCGAAGAGGAAAGTCCGGAGGAATCGCGTCCGCCCGTGTTGGCAAAGACTGACCAGTCCCAGGCAGATTTTGTGCAATCCGAGGAATCCACGCCGGAATCGGTGACACCGCCTTCGCCCGTTGCCAAAGAGAAGACAGACCAGGAGGAATCGGCCACGAGCATACCCCAGGTCGCGAGCGCGCCAACCCGGTTGAGGTCCGCTCTGGGAAATGACCTTCACGATTTCCAGGCCAAAATCGTGGCAAGAATCCGCGAGGCCACGTTCTTTCCAAGACAAGCCCTGAATGAGCGGCGCCATGGGGAAGTCATCGTGAGATTTACCATAACGAGAGACGGCACGCTGTACGACGTGTCGATGTCTCGCACATCAGGCTCGCCAGTCCTGGATGAAGCCGCGCTCGATATCGTGAGGAAGGCTTCTGAGAGATTTCCTCCGATTCCACCACTTGTTCAGAAGGAGCGTATCACGTACACGGTCCCCATTCTCTTCAAGGAAAGCCGAGCGATGTTGCGTTGAGGAAGAGCCTGTCCACGCGATGGAAGCCCAGAGACTTGTGATGCTGCCGTACCACCGAAGCTTTTATGGCACGGGTCATAGGTCTTGCCCGATTCCCACGTGCCGAAGATCGTCCCGTCCGGTAGAACGGGCGCCTCGCCCGTTGCTCGACGGGCAGCGCGGGTTTGAACCCCGCCGTTCCCTCGAGGCCACTTCAAGGCAAGAGTACCGGCGGGACGCCGGCTCTACGGGGAATTCGCGGCGCAGCCCCAGCGGCAGGAGCGGGTTTCGGAAAGTGTCTCAAGAGCCGGCAGTCCGTGATAATCGTGGCACCCCCCCTCACCCTGACCCGCTCCCCCAAAACGCAGGAGAGGCCATTATTCAGGCTCCCTCTCCCTCTGGGAGCATAAGCGTTAAGTTAGAAGTGGAACGGCCAATTGTTCGTCATTCCGGCGAAAGCCGGAATCCAGTCCTTCCAATATGTTATGGACCCCGGCTTTCGCCGGGGTGACAGGGTCCTTGTTAACTCAACGGACTGAAATCACGTGATGTTATCCACGAAGTTAACGCCTATGCCCTCTGGGAGAAGGTTGGGGTGAGGGTGCCTTTCCACGCATCGACGCTCAATCGTGCTACGATTTCTGGTGTGTCCCGAATTTTGAGACACTTTCTTCAAGCCTGTCCTACCCTGAGCATCGTTGCCCTCGCCGCGGTTCCTCACGCGTGCAGTGGATGACCTCGCGAAGTGCACGATATTGTTGGGCAACCGCCTAACGCTAGCAGCCGGCATCCCCCCTGACAGCCCTTTCCACACATCGCCCATCTCACATCCCTCCTTCACTTTGACACGCCGCTGTTCCGTGATTAAGTCTTAGCCATGAGATGATGGAGGTGCGTATCATGACAGATCCGAGAGATCCCAACGAACCGGCAATGGCCCCCTGTATCTGCGAACCGTTTTCCGAGGAATCGAGGGCACTCGGTTGCGAAGGATGTGCCCCGAGCATGTACCTGACCTGCGAAGAGGAGACTATCTTGACGCATATGCGTGGTCTCAAAGGGGAATTGCGAAGTATCTCTGAGAGAATGCGAGAAATTGAGCGACTCGATCGTGAAAGAACCGGGGAGCCTGTTGGCAGCAGCGAATGGTCTGAATTGAAAAGCCAGCTTGACGACCTGCGCGGCAAATGGAGAGAGTGGGAGGTGAAGCTCGACCAGGCTATCGAACAGAAGCTCATCCTCTTGGGACATCGGGAGCAGTGAGGCAAAGGCGCGGGCGATCACGGCAGTCCGAGTACACGGTTCGGAAAACAAGGTTGTTTATTCGCGGAAAGAGTACCGGCGAGACGCCGGCGGTAAGGGAGTTGCGTGCTGATGATCCAGCAGTAGGCGCGGTTCAGGAAAAGAATCCGCAGATGGCGCAGATTTGCACAGATGAGCTTAGTGCTCCGTTTCCTAAATACGGTCTCCTATTTGCTTCAGCCCTGTTCAGAGAAGGGCGGGTTTGAAGAAACTGTCTCGGAATTGCGGCAAGTGTTAAGATCGTGCCACGCTTTTTTTTAGCACCCTCACCCTAGCGCTCTTCCGAAGGGAGCGGGGACTTGCAACCGCCCGGAATGACAAAGCCATCTCCCTCTGGGAGAGGTTGGGGTGAGGGCGCCTTTCGACGCATCGACGCTCAATCGTGCTACGATCGTTGGTGTGTCCCGAGCTTTCAGACACTTTCAGACGCCTGTCCCACCGGTCGGCGAACCTCCCATACATGTTCTCGGCATATGGGAAGCGGAAACAACTCGTGGCATCCGGTATATTGTTTACGATCACAGACGGGTTGAAGCTGTCGCTTCTCTGCAATTGCACGCCACAAGTGCAGGATTTCATAAGTACGGTTACGTATCTCAAAGTTGTTGAAAAGGAATGATGTGATCAGTGACTGCTTCATGCCCTGAAGGGGCATACGATGAGTAGCCGTGGGGTTTAACCCACGGGAATGAGGGAACAAAAAAGCGAGGACCCTGAAGGGGTCCCCCATTGAAATGTGCGAAAGCCAAGACTCATGCATGATCGATGACTATACCAGGCGAGGAGAAGTCTCTTGGTCGACCCTTTCAGGGTCGTTTGGTGGTTGTGACGCGCCGAATCCCGCGTCTCTCGGGACTACTGTAGGTGCGCTCGTTCAGAGCGCAAATCCCCGACTGGGTTGTGGCAGAATACGTGACCGTAACTTTGAAATCCTCTACTAAGTGGTCGACGGCACAAATACGGTACCGTATCTGCACCGCGGTGTACGTGGTGAGCGCATCGTTGGCAATGTAGGGGCGGGCCTCGTGCCCGCCATGGGCACCCACAAGGGGTGCCCCTACGTCGTGGCAGATTACGCGACCGCATTTAGGAAATGGAGCACTAAGATGACGCGCGGCACAATCTCGGCTCTACACGGGCGAAACTTTCCGGATCCATGGGCACTAACGGGGAACTGCGCAGCGCATTCCAGTACTATGCCCCCTCAGGAGCTCGTTTGATCCGTCGGAAAAAGACCCAATAGGATGCCAGCGCCATGATAACCAGTGACAGGAGATTGGCCCCGAGGTTTACTTCTGTACTGAAGACGAGAGACTCGACATTGAGCACAGAATCTGAATAATTGACCAGGAGAGCAGTGAAGAGGTTGATAGCTGTGTGAGCTCCGATCACCAGCTCAAGGCTGTCGGACTTGATGGTGATCAGTGCGAAAAGGAACCCGATCCCGAAATAGTACGCGGATGCAGCGAAGAATCCGTGCTGCACTTCAGGATTCGCCAGGTGCAAGGACATGAACAAGAGGCTGGTTATCACTGCGGGGAAGTGCCATTTTCTCGTTATCCTTCCTGCTGCTTGAAGAAGGTAACCCCTGAAGAAGAACTCCTCCGTTGTGGTTTGTATGGGAGTCAAGACCAGGACCACGGGTGCATGAAAGAGCATCCGGAGCGGATGGTGGGTCATCCTGTACGTGGCAGGCTCGAACAAGTAGTCGATGAACGTCAATACGGCAGAGAGGCTGAAGAATACCCCGAATCCTTCTCCTATTCGCTTCCAATCGATCCGTTCGTTGGGAGTGATCAGGGTGATCAAGCTTCTGGCGTGGATGTGGCGCATGGTGATAAACAACGCAACAAGTATGGCCACGTGCCCGAGATTCAGCAGGACGTATTCCGTGAACGGGTCCTGCACAACAGACAAGAGGATTTGTCCCCCCTCGGAATCGGGGGAGCGTCGAGCCACCATGGTCAGGACAGCCAGCGCGGTGTACAGAGAGATTCCCACCACGAGCCAGAAACTTACGATGAAGAACGAGCCCGCGACGTAACGCCACCACTGATTCTTCCCTGAATTTGCGAGATCGAGATATCGAGAGGACATGCCAGAGCCAGTATTCAAAGACATCCAGAGAGATCATACCACGACAGGTCGACCCTGGAAACCGACGGTACCTGGCGGGGAGAAAAAGAGGTTGCGGGGGCCCATTCAGGACCTCACTGTTGGACACACTTAGTGGTGGATGGCACAAATACGGTACCATATCTCCACCGCGCTGTACTTGGTGACCGCATCGTTCTCACTGCAGGGGCGTGCCTTGGAAACTGTCTCAAAACTCGGGAAACAGCAGAACAGGAGGTACGGTGAGGGAGGATACTGCCCACGGAGCCCTCACCCCACCCCAGAGGAAGAGGACTCTGTCATTCCGGGCGGTTGCCAGTCCCCGCTCACTTTGGAAGGGTTGGGGTGAGGGTGCCTTTCCACGCATCGACGCCCAATCGTGCTACGATGTTTGGTGTGTCCTGAGTTTTGAGACATTTTCTAAAACTCGGCCCGACCACTGTGGGGTGGAGCGTTCATATCTGCGGTAGCAGAGCCGGAGCAGTGGATGTGGGGGCGACCGGCGGTCGCCCCGTGGGTCTGAGACGATTATCGATGGACAAACGGCGCCTTCGAACGTGCGCCCTTTTCGACGAAGTTTTGCAGCCCGATCCGGTTGTCTTCCGTGGTCCAGCACTGGCCGAACAGCTTGGCCTCGTGCTTTATTCCTTCTTCCAACGTCATGGATGCACCTTCGAGTATGGCGGCCACAACGATCTTGTCGATGGCCCTGGAAAGATGACCGATATCTACATCCGGAAGCTTTTCCGGCACATTTGCCAAGGGCCCTTTTTCTATAAGCTTTACGGTAGTCTTCCCGCTCGCCAGCTCTCGGGCCAGCTCTATGGCTCGTTCCAAGACGTCGCCGTCGACCGCCTCGTTGAGCAGCCCGTACTCCAGCGCTTGAGCCGACGATATGGGATTAGCCGTGCGTATCATTTCTGAGGCCTTCTCGAACCCGATGAGCCTTGGCAGACGCTGCGTCCCGCCCATTCCTGGGATGAGCCCGAGATTGACTTCTGGCTGCCCCGCAAAAAAGCCCACACCTTTGGGTCCCACGCGAGCGGTGCAACACATGGCCAGCTCGCAACCGCCTCCCAGCGCGAGCCCGTTCAAGGCTCCCACGACCGGCTTGGGGAGGGCTTCCAGTTCCGACGAGGCTATCTGTCCCTTCCGAGCGAACGCTTCTCCTTCTGCGGGACTGGTGAGTCCGGCCATTTCCTTGATATCTGCACCCGCCACAAACGCGCGGTTTCCGTACCCCGTCACCACCGCGGCCTTGATCTCGGCATCGTTCCGGATGATGTCACAGTATTCGGTCAGTTCCTTGAAGACTTTGCTGTTGAGCGCGTTCAGGGCCTTGGGCCTGCGAATGGTAATAACACCCACGTCGCCTTTCTTCTCGAACAGCACGTCCCTGACGTCCCATGGCTTACCGGAGGCCGCCTGCTCCTTGAGCTTCCTGGAAACCGGCATATCGGGATACATCGCGGCGAATTTCTCCACGAGCTCGAGAGCCTTGTCCACGCCGATTGAGTTCATCAGACCGAACGGCGGCTGCATGTCCAGGGCCACACTAATCACGAAATCGAAATCGCTCGTGGTGATGATTCCGGCGTCCAGAATGTCGCACACGATCGCGAAATAGGCTCCCCGCAGCTCGTCGGAAATTGCCTTTTCCTGATCTGCGCTCACGTCTATTACATCACCTCGGGCTGGCACTTCCCAGTCGGATTTCGAATCCACCATTTCCTTCAACCGCGCTGGCACTCTGAACCACGGATTGATGCTGGTGTGCATCTCGGACAGGCCGTGCGCGCAGATGGGATTGCCGCCGGTGAGATTTTGAGCGGTAAAAGGTCCCACCGTGAGGCCGAGACACTTTGAAGCCACGATATCCACCTGTTTGGTGTCACCCAGCCCTTTGTCCACGCATTGGATAGCCGCCAAGAACAATCCTTCGAACACCGGATCCACCGCGTACCCATAGCGGGAGCCCACTTTGACGGGGAACTTGCCTATGTATTCGTACAGCCGCATTACGAATTCGGCCACTTCCGGGTTTGTCTCTTTTCCCGGAATGACTTCCAAAGCCGGATTACGCTCAGCCGGGAAGAAGTAGTGGGTGCACAACGACCGGCCCTTGTGAGCCAGTTCCGCGAATATGCGCTCAGGCTCGAGATGGGACGAATTGCTTGTCACGATTGCTTCCGGTGAGACGAGCCCTTCAACCTGTTGAAAGATCCTCCGCTTCAGGGAGAGATCCTCGGTGGCGGCTTCCACCACGAGGTCGGCTCCCTTCAGCTCATTGTAGTCGGATGTGAACGTCACGCTGCCCTTCATCTTTTCAGCGGCCTCGGGCTTGATCTTTCCCTTTTCCGCACCCTTGTCCACTTTCTTGAAGAGCTTGGCCTTGCCCTTTTCCAGAGCCTGTTCGACAACATCAATGACCACCACCTGGACGCCCTGGCGGTACAATTCCTGAACGAAGTGCAAAGCAATATCCGGACCGATCTGACCGGAGCCGATCACACCTACTTTGCCGATCGTGCGACCGCGGAAAGAAAAAGCCATGTTTTGTCCTCCTTGAGGTTAATGCTACCGCATGGGTGAAAAGACAAGGTAATGGTTCAGGTTACATTCATTCACCGGAATTGTAAAGGAAAAGCTCCAGAATGAGAGATCGGGTCAAAAGCTGGTTCAATTATATCGTTCTCCGGGTACCGGCGGCGAATCTTCCTGGGGCTATTGTTCTTTCACCTGAACGCGATTTCCTTCATCAGGGTATGGCGACTGCCGCGCCTTCCATGGTATCGTGGCATTTGTACCGTATTTCATCTTCAGGAGGTATTGACTATGGAGCTCAGTGACGCGATTCGCGCCAGGCGCAGTGTCCGCGCTTTTCTTACCGACCCTGTTCCAAGAGAGACCATAACGAAGATAGTCGAGCTGGCCCGATGGGCTCCATCCTGGGGAAACACCCAGCCATGGGAAGTGGTCGTGGCAGATGGAGAGAAGGCGAAAGAATTGACGCGACTGTTCGAGCAGGAAGCCCGAGGTGGAGCGAAACCTCGGCCGGACATCGAAATGCCGATCACATTCCCAAAGGTTCACCAAGACCGATACGTGGGGCTCGGCAGAGATCTTCTCACGTTCATGGGCATCCAGCGAGAGGACAAGCAGGCTCGCGCAGAGCACTACATTAACATGTACAAGTTCTTTGGCGCCCCTGCCTGCATATACCTGCTCATAGACGAAGGCCTCAATGTTCCCTATGCATGCCTCGACATTGGCTCCTTCGGAACCACGCTTTGCAATGCCGCGGTGGCGGAAGGTCTTGGCACTATCTTTCTCGCAGCAGCTATGCATTTTCCAGACATCGTGAAGCGGGTCCTTGACATCCCGGAAACCAAGAAAGTGGTCATCGGCATTGCTGTGGGCGTTCCCCATCCTGACGCTCCTGCCAGCGTGTTTAGAAGCAACAGAACGCCGGTTGAGGAGATCCTGAGGTTTGCATGACGAAAGAGCGTTAGAGCGTGTCCCAAGAGAGGGCAGGTTTGAACCTGCCCTTTTCCAGCGCGGATTTGGAGCAAGACTACCGGCGAGAAGCCGGCGCTCCAGAAGAGCCATGCCAAGAATCCCTCGGTAGGGCGGGTCTTTGGAAACCGCCTCGGAATTGCGACAAATGTTAAGATTGTGGCACGCTTCCTTTTGCGCCCTCACCCTAGCCCTTGTATGTTGGGTTGCGGTACTCACTGATTTTCGAGGGTACAGCGAGAGAGCGGGGACTTGCAACCGCCTGGAATGACAGAGCCCTTTCCCTCTGGGAGAGGGTGGGGAGAGGGCTCCATAGGCAGTATCCTCCCTCACCGTACCACTTTTTCTGCTGTTGCCCGAGTCTTGAGACAGTTTCCTTGACCCGACGTTTCTTCCTGTGTTCTCCCCCCTGCAAATGCACACATGGTCGGCCCCAAATCCTTGACTCTCCCATGTCCGAGGACTATGATAGACCTTGTTCCCATCGCCATTTGACTGATCATTCACTCTGGACGGTTCCGGTCTAAATTTTTTGGGTCCGGATTTCCGAAGAGCGGATAAAGGGTTCGTGGGGCAAGGCGCCATGGAAAGGCGTGATTTTATCAAATCCGTCGGCGTGGTCGGAATGTTTTCCCTGCTGGGGGTTATCCCCCTGTACGGAAGCTCGGGCGGGGCGCGACAAGCCTCGTCAGTCATGCCCGCGGCCTCATTCGATGGCAAGCTGAAGGGACCGTTCGACCTCGCATTCGATCAATCGGGAAACCTCCTGGTCACCGACCCCCCCGGTTATCGGGTAGTTCGACTTAACGGAGAGCACAAGCCCGTCTCGTGGTTCGGTGCGCCCGGTTCACGGCCCGGGCAACTCAATTATCCCAGAGGAATAGCACTGGATTCCCGAAACAGAGCCTTTGTGGTGGACTCCAATAACTGCCGCGTTCAGGTGTTCGACGAACAGGGTAAGCCGGAGAAGATCATAGGCTCGATCGGCTCCATCGGAGGGTCCTTTGCGACTCCCCAGAGCGTCTTCATCGATGGAAAGGACCGGCTGTTCGTTTCGGACACTCGTAATCACCGGATCCAAATCTTTGAGAATTACAATCTCACCGCCGTGCTCGGTGACATGGGTGACGCGAACGATCAGTTCCGCCTTCCCACTGCATGCGCTGTCCGATCTGACGGTGAAATCGTGGTATTGGACAGCAAGCACGGCATGGTGAAATTTTTCGGTCCGGATCTGTCGTTCAAGAGGGGCTTCGGTGAGCCGGGAAGCGCCCCCGGCCAACTCAACATGCCCCAGGGAATGGAGCTGGATCCCCACGGCCACATCTGGGTGGCTGACACGGGCAATGCGCGCGTTCAGGAGTTTGCCCCCGATGGAACTCTCCTCTCCGTGATAGGCAGGCACGGGTCCGGTCCAGGCGAGCTCCAGGATCCCACCTCGGTGAGATGTCGAGGGGACAGGATCTACGTGGCAGACAACGGCAACGGAAGAATTCAGATTTTTTCGCGGGATCGGAAAGGAGCCGCGTGATTCGCGGCGCGCTCAATTGGAAGCACCCTCTAACCTCAGCACATACATGACCCTGGAGCACCTCACACTGGCTTTTCTCCTCCTGTTCTTTGCTGCTGCGGAAATCTATCGGATTGTTCACGGCAAGCGCGGGGTAATCGTATCAGTGGAGGATTCATCGGTTTCTGCCCTCGTTTTGCCGGTCACTGCCGTAAGAGTGAGACTGGGGGACGGCAGAGAAGTGTCAGCCCAGCTCAACTGCTGCACTGCATGCCTGGGAAGGCTCAAGGTCGGGGACCAGGTCCGGGTGACCAATTCACGGAGCGGGTACGTGGTGGAGCTGCCTTGGCTCAATCGCTCCCAATGCTCTTCCGGAGGGCGAGTGTGCTGATCTGTGGGTATCGGAACAGAATTCAGGTCGGAGGCGGACACACTCAGAAGTCCTAACGGAGACCGCTGCTGTGGAAATCCTCGGATATTTGACATTGACCATTTTCCTGGGGCTTATGCTCCTGACCCTGTTTGGGTATATCCGGACCCCGGTACAGACCGTGCTAGTCTTTGCAACGGTGTTGATCCTCATCGTGGGAGGGGCGTTCAATTACTGGTACTCGGGATGGGATTCCGTCATGTTGATGCCCAACGAGTTTCTCGGGGGCATCATTCTCCATCCCATAACTGCGCTTCTCACAGGTCTGTTTCTGGCAGGGGGACTGAAGGCATCGGGTGGTTTCGAAGCGCTCAAGGTGCTGTTACGGTATTTGCGGAAGAGTCCCATCGGCCTGGTGGGTACGCTGGTGATCCTCATCAATTTGCCGGTGATCAGCTCTCTCCCCTGTGGCCGAATTCTCGCGGCAGCCCTGCTTCCGCTGCTTTTCACCTTCGGGCTCGAAGGCGGAATGGGGCTGCTGACAAAGGCTCAGCTTATCGTCCTTATCGGCGCATTCACCCGCAATGCTATGGGTTCGTGCGGCCCGTCCCCCATCGGGGGTGTGGGACAGATCGGTGAAGGGTTCCTGGGCAGTTTTTTCGCGACAGCGTCGGAGGGTATTCTCCGTGCGCCCCAGGCGTTTTCCCTGATGCTCGGAACGGCCATAGTTGCACTATTCCTGAGGTTCGTGAGTCAAAGACTTTACCCGGATGATGTGGCCCTCAGGGAAACCCCTTCGGACATGCAGGCCGGAACAAAGAAAGAGCCGGAGATCGAAGCACCCGGCGAGGGGTATCTCGCACTGGTGATCTTTGTGGTCTCCCTCCTCATCGCCATGTTCCAGCCCCTGGGAAAGATGCCAGTCCAGTCCGTCCTCGTGGTCGGCGCGATACTCATGATCGTTGTGTGCAGGATTCGGTTGAGGGATCTCATGGAAGGCATCATTCTGTTGCCGGTCACAGCGATGGCCGCCGGATTCCTGGCTGCCGGCGCTCTGGCCGCAACGGGAGGATTTAACGCCCTGGGAGCGATGCTCAACAGTCTCGTTTCCGTTCCGTTTCTCGGGGTGGCCGGGATGCTGGCGATCTTCGTCCAGTTTCAAACCATCCTTCCGCTATCCTGTGCACGAATCCTTACAGCCGCGCTGGTCCCTGTCCTGTATCTTTTCGGACCGGCCAAGTTCGCGTTTCTCTCATGGCCGCAGCTAGCCATCGTGATGTCCGCCTACATCATTAATGCCACGACATCATGCGGCCCTTCTCCCTTGGGAGGCGGAGGAATGATGGGCGAAGGCACCATGCGCGCGGAAACGGGGTTCATCAAGGGGGCGTACACCTTTGCATCCATGGCGATCATGGCACCACTGGCAGCGATCTACATGAAATTTCTCAATCTGTCGGTATTTGACCCGACCAACCCTCAGTTCGTAAAGGACATCTGGACCATCGTGGAATTCGCGCTGGTGATCGTCGGGGCAAACGTGGCGTTTATCTTCTTCGGGGCCAGGCTCTTCGGGGAGAGTGCTTCCAAGAATTTCGCTCTCCAGCTCACGGGATTCGTGCTGAGCGGCGCACTGGGAGGCGGAGTCCTGGCATTTGCTCTCTTCGAGCAGAACGTCTCTGCCATATTGCAGGGAATTGCAGGAGGGATCGTTGCCGCGCTGCTCATCGGGCTCATGGTTCCAAGGACCCTCTCGAGGCGTCTGACGGAGGTCCTCACCGGACCTCGGCTCGGATCCGAGGCCCCTGGGTCGTAATTCCCGGGGAACCTCTGGAACGCGTGCATTACGAGGATATGTCGTGCTGACGTGGTTGATGTTTCTCTTTGTGGGGACTCTTTCGGGAGTCATCATCGCATTCGCTCTGGACATGAAGTCACCAAAAGAGCTTGTCCAGGGAGCGATGGGAGGTCTCATCGCGGGCTTGCTCATGTCGGCCATGCTGCCGCATTGAGCTGGGAAAGGCGCTTTCTTCGAGAAGCGCTTGCGGCTAACCGTGTTTTTCGGAAAAAGGTATTTCCCGGCCTCTTCAGGCGAGACGTCACATCCTTCGCTGCGCGTTGCAGCAATGAGTGTTGCCATCATGGCAGACGAAAAGAAAACAGGCAAAATCGGACACACACGTAAGGACGCATCGCAGCCAATGGTGCTGCCAGGGATCCATCGGTACCAATTCTTCACGAATCTTCGGGATCGAGGATGGACGAAGAACCTGGACCGGGTAGCGCTTTTCGGTATCGTGGCCGGACTCCTGGCTACAGTGGTCAAGCCGTTGCTCCGGGGCAATCCTGCCACAATTTACTGCTACGAATGCAGGGCCTGCTATGCCACTCAGGACCGGTGTCCGGTAGGAATCGCTTTTCAGGCGGAGCTGGTCGTAGCAGGAAGGGTAGCCGACTACGACAGATTCATCCGCAATGGAGGCCTTAAGTGCATCCGGTGCGGCAATTGTCAGAGTTACTGCGTCCAGTATCTCCCGCTGCCTCAAATGTTTGCAGCCATGCAAGAAGATACCCGGGACGCCATGAAGAAAGGAATCGTTCCACGCAGGACCCTCGAGAATAGCCTGGCTCAGGGACTGGTTGGAAAGGAATTCATCGATGACGTGGTCAAGGTTCTATCGTGATCCCGCTGGGGTCCTGTGGGAGGCCGTGAGCACCAGAGGCGTGCGCCTGACCTTCTATGTCCTCCTCACCGCGGCGCTCTTTCCATCGAGCAGGTTTATCCTCTTAGTTGCGCTTGTGGTGATCCTTGGGATCATGTGGACTCGCGACTATAGCAGGACAGGTAGTCGCCGAATCTTCTACCTGGCTGGCGCGGTACTCCTCGTGGCCGTAGCGTATGGATTTGCCCGCACGAACGTGGTGGAAGTGGACCAGAAACGGCTGGCAATGAGACCATACGGACCGGGGATCTCACAGGTGAAGGATGGGACTTATACAGGGACCGGAACAGGGTTTCGTGGGCCGATCGCGGTTCGTGTCGCAGTGCAGGATCATCGCATTGTCGGCCTTGATACCCTGGAATATCCGGATGCCATTTCCGTGCTCGACAACGATGTGGCAAGTCTGAAGCAGACGATCCTGGACAAAGGGTACCTGGCTCTCCCGCAGCAGCCGCAAATGTACAGGGGCGCGAAAGCCACGCTCACAGGATACGCAAACGCGATAGAATCTGCCTTATCCAAAGGAATACCCGATTATCCTCGGTACAGCGCGTTTTCTTCTGCGTTCTTCGATGGCTTGATCGGCGAATGGCCCGGCCGAGTGACACTCAACACGCTGGCGATTCTGTTCGCAGCGTTCGCAGTGTTTGAATATGCGCTCCAGTCCATGCTGACCCCCGGCACGGGGCGCTCCATCAACTGCTACAATTGCGCTTCCTGTGTTGGTGTGTGCCCGGTGAAGGAGGCGGAGGGAATACAGATACCCATGGGGCTCGTCCTTCTGACCAGGCTCGGCGACTATGAACGGGTGACGGAGCTCTCAAAATATTGCGTCGGATGCGGCAGGTGCGCAGCCAAGTGTCCCATAGGAAACTCAGGTCCTCTGGTCATCTCGGCCGCGTTTCAGGCTATGCATGAAAGGCGCAAGGAGCAGGAGCGGCTCAGACGCGAGGAGGAGATGTCCTGATGCGCCTCGGCTTTCTCTATGCACTGGCGATCGCGGTCGTGGTCGCCCTAGTTGCGGCAGCAGGAGAGGTATCGCTAAAGTCCTCTTCCTGTATGGCCTGTCACACGCAGGAGGCGTCCTATGCTCACTGGATGACGCAGAGGTTGAAGGCCGACAAGCGAGGGTTCTCTCACGAATTGATCGCGTGCGCGGATTGCCACATTGAGGGAAGCCCGGCGGGAACGGTGACATCTCGGTTGCGGGGGCTCCTGCATGTGGGGACGTACCTGGTACCGCAGATCGATCCCAGGAGAAAGGATATTGCGGAAGTGTACCCGAGAGCTCGCATCCCCACCGAGAACTGTAACTACTGCCATCAGGCCGCGGTTGTGAGAAAAGCCGTACACGTGAAAGATCTCACGCCGGAATTGAAAAAGATTGGGCTAGTCATGGATCATCGGAAGCACGTGCTCACCCAGGAAGGCACGTGCGCCAAGTGCCACGAGCGGTACAAAGAGAAGGACGGGGTATCGGAAGTCGACAAGAACGTGAACTACGTTGAAGTGAATCACATGGCATGCGACTCCTGCCACAGCCAGGCCTCTCACGCGTACAGGGCCGGGCGGTTGCTCCCCTTATCGGAGGACGAGTACCTTGTAGCGCGCGAGGACGCATGGAACAGGCTGTCCAAGAACCCCAGATGGATGGTGGCCATCCCCGCGGAGCAGACGTGCCGTCGGTGTCACAATGGGGAGATCCACTTCAAGACTCGGATATTCCCGGCGAATTGCAGAGAAGGGACGAACTTCGAGGACTGCAAGAAATGTCACGAGCTGATGACACCGCAGTACTTTGAAGAGCACAGGACGAAGATGACTCAGCAGGCATCCGCGGAGGAACAGGCTCTGAAAGGGGTTCCTGCTCACGCGATCGCTGCCAGGAGTGAATGATGCAGACAAGATCTCGCACAGGAAAGAGAGCTCAGCGAACCCACGTTTCCTCAGGCCCCCGAGCGGGCAGGAGCTGACGATATGCCTACGACGAGAGACCAGTCCAAGGACAAGATCGACAAAGAGATAGCGGATCAAATTCTCAAGGTGAAGGAGCCACCTGTGGCCCGTTTCCGCCTTCTCTCTCGCGGAATGGAGCCCTATCACCGGCTGTATATCAGGGATCCGGAATGCGATGTGGTGGGAGACAAGGGGTGCCTCGCGTGCGGAAACTGTATTGATTCGTGTCCGGTCCTCAGGAAGGACCCAGACCGATTCGACAAGACCGAGCAGCGCACATCCTTCGCACTTGAGGCGTGCGTGGGTGAAGATTGTGAGCAGTGCTACTCCTGTGTCCTGGCATGCCCTCAGGTGGACACGGCATATAAGGACTATATTGTGGACGAGGTGATTCCGGAGACCATACAGCCGGCTCCGCGTATCAGCGCACTGGATAACTATTTTATGGCCCTCATCGCTCTGATTCTCGGAATTGTTATTGGCGTCTTCATTGCCAGGTAGAGCGGAGGAGGCCAAGCCCCATACAGGAAAGAAAGGATTGCAGAACATGTCCACGGCCCAAGCAGACCCGGTACCCATCCAGCAGGTGCAGGCCGAGCAGATTGAGAGCGCCGAGCGTACGGACCTCATTCCCATCTTCATCATGGGCAAGAGGTATTCTGTGCCGAGCACTCTCACCATCCAGAAGGCCTTCGAATACGCGGGATACCAGTTAATCCGCGGCTGCGGATGCAGGGGAGGAATTTGCGGCGCATGTGCAACCGTGTACCGTATGCCGGACAGTCAGAAGATCTACGTAGGCCTCGCGTGTCAGACTGTGGTCCAACCGAACATGTACCTTGCCATGGTGCCGTTTTTTCCGGCTAACCGCGCCACATATGACTTAAGCGAATTGAAAGCAGACGCACCGACGCTCCTGAAATACTACCCCGAGCTGCTCAAGTGCATGGGCTGCAACACGTGCACCAAGTCCTGTCCCATGGACATTCCGGTGATGGAATATATATCCGCAGCGCTGAGAGGTGATGTGGAAAAGGCTGCGGAGATCTCGTTCCCGTGCGTCATGTGTGGCATATGTGCTTCCCGCTGCCCCGCGGAATTGGCCCAGTACAACATCGCGATCATGTGCCGCCGGATCACGGGAGCCCACGTACAGCCCAGGGCCAAACACTTGCAGGACATGATCGAGAGAATAGAATCCGGTCGTTACGAAGAGTCGCTCAACAGGCTGATGTCCGCGGATCTCGCCACGTTGCGCTCGCTGTACGTAGAACGGGAGATGGAGCCCCACACTGCCGATGAAATGTGGGAGCCGCAGGAAAAGCAATTTCTCTGATGCGCCCGGAGCGATCCGGACGCCTGATCAAACCGGAGGCCACGATGGGATATCCCGCGGAATTGATGGAGCTAATCAAGAAAGTCGAAAGAACCCGGCCGGAGCGGGTGGCACGCAAGAAAGCAGGGGAAGAGTTCCCTGCTCTGAGTCTTGATGAAAGAAAGGTGAGACTGGAAAAGTATCATCCGGACTACCGGCCGGACGCGCTGCGAGAGCTGAAGGTTGGACCGAGCAAGGGCTATTCGTTGGCTCAGGAGGTTGCGGACCAGTTTGAGGCTCGCAGCCGTGTAGATCCGGACAAGATAGACCTGAACGAAATCCACTACGAGACGGATGTCCTCGTCATCGGTGGAGGAGGAGCAGGAACTGCCGCGGCTCTCTTGGCTCAGGAGCAAGGTGCTCGCGTCATCATCGCCACCAAGCTCCGTCATGGGGACGCCAACACCATGATGGCGGAAGGCGGCATTCAGGCAGCCACCAAAGGGTGGAAGGACTCCCCGTACTACCACTATCTTGACGTCATGGGGGGAGGTCATTTCGAGAATGACCCGGAGCTGGTCAAGACCATGGTCCTCGAGGCTCCCCGAGTCATCGGATGGCTGGAGCGGCTTGGCTGCATGTTCAACAAATGGCAGGACGGCAAGCTCTTCACTCTGCACGGGGCAGGAACGTGCAGGAAGAGAATGCACTACGCGGGGGACATGACAGGCGCCGAGATCATGAGGACCCTCAGGGATGAATGCCGCAACCGGGTGAAGCAGATCGGTGTGCTGGAATTCTCTCCCGCTGTGGAGCTGCTTACGGACGAGAAAGGGGTGTGCTCGGGAGCAGTCCTGTACAATCTCGAAACGGAAGAGTACTTCCTGGTGAAGGCCAAGGCAGTCGTCATGGCAACCGGCGGATCAGGCCGGCTCCATATTCAGAAATTCATGACTACCAACCACTACGGCGCCACAGGCGACGGGTTGGTGATGGGATACAGGCTGGGAGTGGGGGTGCGATTCCTCCACGCGACTCAGTATCATCCGACCGGCGCGGTGTTTCCAGAACAGGCCGAAGGTTTGCTTATCACAGAGAAAGTGAGAGGCGCGGGGGCTAACCTCGTGAATGTGGACGGCAATCAGTTTGTGTTCGAGCGGGAGCCCAGGGATATCGAGTCTGCTAGCATCATTCGCGAGTGCACCAAGATAGGCAAAGGTGTCCCCGTGCCAGGGCAGCAAGGGAAATTTGGCGTTTGGTTGGATTCTCCCATGATCGACCTGCTCGAAGGGGAGGGTACAGTGGAACGGGAATTCCCGGCAAAGTACATCCTGTTCAAGCGGTACGGCATAGACATATCGAAGCTGCCCATGCTGATCTACCCGACCCTTCACTACCAGAACGGCGGACTTGCCTACAATCCAGACGGATCCACCACTGTTCCCGGATTCTACGTGGCAGGGGAGGTTGGCGGAGGCGTCCATGGCGCGAACCGTCTCATGGGCAATTCCTTGTTGGATATCACGGTGTTCGGCCGGCTGGCAGGGGTCACTGCGGGCCAATTCGCGACGAGCAGGGGAGACGTGGGCAAGATCACTGTGGATCACGTGAGGAGATATCACAAGGAGCTGGAAGAGGCAGGAATCGCTACGGATCGAGTTTCGCCGATGGTGTTGCCCGATTATGGAAATCCCGACGTCAAGAGACGGCAGTGGACGACCACGTACGTGGGGACCATACGGTGATCCGGTATTGGCCGGCAAGAGCTTTGTGAAATCAATCCATTCATAGGTTTGATCCCCCTGGTGCGAGGGGCAGGAGGCATTTTCCCTTCTGCCATGGCGGAAGCATGAAGACGGAAAACGAGAAACCAGGCACGTGGGTAAAAATAAAAGAGTATGTGGCGCAGTTGCCCGACCCTTCACCTGAGTGGCGCGTTCAAGCTTCGGTGTGGGGAGTCATCATTGCAGTTGTCGTCGGAACGGTGGTGCTCTTCGCCATAGTAGGTCTGTCTGGTGTGTTCGGTGGCGGCACAATAGTGTACGAGGCCAAAGGTTCTCCGGGCCCTGTGGTGTTCAGCCATTACAGCCACATGTGGTTTCAGCAGGGCAAGTACAAGGACTGCAAGACCTGCCACGATAAGCTTTTCGCGGCACAGAAATACGGCACGTACGAAGTGCGAGCACTTGAGGACTCACCTCCTAAGAAGGTTCGCATCGGGAGGGATACCTCGACTCTCTATGTGCCAGGAACCCTTGCGGAGGAAGAGCAAGCCCTTGTGACCTACGAGGTTCCCAGGGTGTGCCAAACCTGTTCCACCGGATCCTGTCACGATGGAAAGGAATCGTTCGGTCGGTTCGACTGCCTGGGATGTCATCGCAGGAAATGATGGCGGAACCGGTACATCGAGGGGGTCGCGGACCGGAAAAGTAAAGGTGAAGTATCACAATGAGTAAACTGGTAAGCCCGGATGGTGGAACAGTACCCCAGGAGCCGTCTCCTACGGAAGAGACGAAATCCATCGATTCGGGTGCGCCTCGTCCGAAACGCTGGGGCATGCTCGTGGATCAACGTCGGTGCATCGGGTGCCATAGCTGTACGGTCGCGTGCAAGAGCGAAAACAACGTGCCTCTCGGATACTGGCGCTCGTGGATCAAAGGCCTCCAGAAGGGGGTATTCCCCCATGTGGGAACCTTTTTCCTGCGCCGGCTGTGCAACCATTGCGACGTCCCTCCTTGCGTTCAGGTCTGTCCTGTGCAGGCAACGGTCAGGCGGGAAGAAGACGGTGTGGTGGTGATGTATTACGGCAAGTGCATCGGATGCGGGATGTGCATAGCCGCGTGCCCATATGACGCACGATTCTTCAACCCGATTCGCCGAACAGCAGACAAGTGCGACTTCTGTGTAGCGCGCATAGACCAAGGGCTGGAGCCTGCCTGCGTCTCCGCATGCCTCACCGGGGCCCTCGTGTTCGGGGATATCGACGACCCATCGTCGGAAATCTCCAAGAAGATGGCCTCGGTTGGTACCGAGGTGATTAAGCCCGAGCTCGGGACCAAGCCCAAGGTCTTCTATATTCAGGCCGATAGAGACCTCATGGGAAGGATCAAGTTCTCAAACGATTTCAACGACGAGATCATGGAATACCACAAGCACATTCCCAGCCCCGACGCGTCGTACTGGAAAAAAGGTCGATAGAGTGATGGAAGCAACTGTTCTCTATAACGTGCCGCACGAGGTGCCCTGGAAGGTATACATTCCGCTCTACTTCTATTTCACGGGCCTTTCAGCAGGCTCCTTCATTCTTTCGACGCTGTCCACTGTTTTCGGGATCAAGCGTTTCAAGCCCATGGCCCTGCCCGCGGCAATCATCTCTTTCCTGTTGCTGCTCCTCGCACCGGCCTGTCTCATCCTGGACCTGCAGCAGCCCACCCGGTTCTGGCACACCCTCGTGCCCGAGTACTTCAATCGGATGTCTGCTCTCTCCTTTGGGTCATGGCTCCTGACTGCATATCCCATCGCTAACCTGATTTACATCTATTACATTTTCGTCAAGAACGATCGCGTCACCCGAATTCTCGGTATGATCACGGTCCCGCTCGCCATATTCGTGCACGCGTACACCGGATTCGCTTTTGCTCTCGTCCGAGCGAGGGCGTGGTGGCATTCCGCGCTCATGCCCGGATACTTCCTCACCTCCGCTCTGCTTTCCGGAATTGCGCTGCTCATGGTGGTAGCCCTGCTCGTGGACAAGTATAGAAAAGAAAAGCTCGATCCGGAGCTTTTCACGAGCCTGCGCCTCATGATGGTGGGAATCCTTCTCGTGGACCTGTTTTGGATGGGCTCTTTCTGGCTCACCCTCATGGTTTCCACCGCGGACGGGTACGCTTCGATTTGGTACGCTTTGCACGAGAAGCTCTACGTGTACGGCGAGATTGTAGCAGGTATGCTGGTTCCCCTAGTCCTGCTCGTGTTTCCCGCGACCAGGTCCAGCAGAATGTGGTTGTACGTGGCCTCCCTCCTCATCATCGGAGGGGTCTTTCTCATGCGGTACTCGGTAGTGTTCATCGGATACGATATCCCCTTAAGCTGACCGTGCGGATTTTAGGCACCATGACTATATCTCGACGCGAATTCATCCGAAGAGCGACCCTGATGGGCGGGGTATCCCTCTTCGCAGGATGTACCCTTTTCAAGGAACCGGACCCAGTGCCGGAGTACATCAAGGGAGCGCCTGCCGTAGACCCGACCGAAACGCTTGCAGGAATCAAGAATATCTACACTGTCTGCGGACTCTGCCCGGGAAATTGCGGTATTCGCTGTAGAGTAGCTGAGGGAGCGGTAGTCAAGATCGGAGGCAATCCGTACAGCGCTGTTTCGTCCCCACATCCACTCTCTTTTGATACTCCTCTTGAACAGGCCGCTCTTGCCAATGCAGGTGTCTGCGCGGCGGGTGGGAGCGGAATCCAGACCCTGTACGACCCCTTCCGCGTTGCAGTACCGTTGAAGCGGGTAGGAGCGCGTGGAGCTGGGAAATGGAAGGCCGTGACGTGGGATGAGGCCGTTGCCGAGATTACTCTCGGGGGCAATCTCTTCGGAGACGGGCGGATTGAAGGCCTGAAGCAGATCAGGGATTCTGGCGCGACGATGAGCTTTCTGCTGGACCGGGCGGAGTGGGGATCTCGTATCTTCATCGAGAAGTTTCTCGCCGGGATTCCTGGTGCGTCCTTCGTGCAGAGCCAAAGGCTCCTTCATGCGGAGATTGCTCGCCAAGCGGCAGAAGCCGTGTTCGGCCCGGGTACTGGAACGGTTGACGCCGACTATTCTCAGTGTCGAGTGCTGGTCAGCTTCGGAGATGCCCCCCTCGATTCAGGTGTTCCCCTCGTTTCCATCGCTCGACGCATTGCGGATGCTCGGCTTGACTGTTCTCTCAAGTGGGCGGTGGTCGATCCCAGGCTTTCCACCTCCGCGTCCAAGTCGGACCTGTGGGTTCCAATCGTTCCGGGCACAGACATCCACCTGGCTCTCGGGATTCTCAGGGCACTGTTGGACTCGTACCCCGATGCGCTCCGTATGAGCCGGGATGAGATCGAGAAGCTCGTTTCCGGTCGAACCGTCGATCAGTGTGCACAATTGTGCGGATTGGCTCCCGATTACTTTAATCGTATCGCCCGGATGCTCGCGCAAGGCGGCCCGCAATCTGCGGTGATTCCGGGGGCGGGGATTATGGCACAGCAGGATAGTCTCGCCGTTGCCAAGGCCGTGCTCACTCTGAACAGGGCCGTGGGATCAGTCCCAGGAACGGGTGGGCTGATCGCTCGAAGCGATTCGTTCCTTGCGCAGGCTGAAAAGAGGCTACGCGGCGATGCCGGCCGTATTCCAAGAATGGAGGCCATGCCCGACTCGTCCTCCTGTCTCATGCTCTGGAATGCTGACCCTGGGTACGACGATCCGTCTCTGGCAGAGAAGCTCAAGGATTTGTCCACGTTTCCCCTTATCGTAGCAATGTCCTCGGACATAACCGAAACTGCATCCGTTGCGGATTATATCCTGCCTGACACCACGTATTTGGAGCGCTGGGACATATGCGCATCTCCTCCTGCAGTGGCGTCGGAGGGATTCGGCGTTCGGGTCCCCGCTGTTGGCGGAATTGCAGGCGATACAGGCGCGTACTTCCCGATTCTGAGCGACACGCGGCTCATGGAAGATATCCTCGTACGCGTGGCGGTCGCACTCAATATCCCCGGATTCGGTGCCCATGTGCCAGGTGGCATCAAGAACGCGTGGGACTATCATCAGACCGCTCTCAGATCCGTGCTGGATGCCATGAAGCAAGAAGATTTGCCGGTGGAGAACTCTTCCGAGTACCTCTCTGCCGTCATCCAACGGGCTGGGGTCTTTTTTGACCGCCGGACTGTTTCTGCCACGTCAAGCTCGCACTCACCCGTGTCCTTTTTTCCGCCGCGCCCCGTTTCCGGCAGTGCGGGGAGCTCGGGTTCCGGTGACGAATTCTTACTCATAGCCTATACCCTACCCTTCCGCCGGTCTCCGGAATCCGGGGTCAATGGTTGGCTCCTGGAGATATTGCCGGACAACAGGCTTGTTATCAACACACAGGATGCCCAGGCTCTCGGGATCAAACAGCAGGAGAGCATAGTCGTGCAGAGCCCCGACGGCAGAACATATGTCCGTTGCAAGGCGATGGTGGTTCCTGGCATCAGACAAGGTGTGGTAGCCTTGGCTCGAGGCTTCGGATACCGCGGGAGCGGGGCCGTCCTTCAGGAGATAAACAGCATCTCCGTGGTGCCCGAGGAGCCCCGGGGCGCCGGGGTCAATGCTTCGGTGTTCCTTACGACCAAGTGCCCGGTTTCGGTGCGAATCAGAAAAGCCTGACAGTTTCTCGTCTTGTTCTTGCAACAAGGAGCTCTCATCATCAGCCGTGAAGGGCTTTCCAACGGTAACCCGCATTTGTGCGCTTCGCGAGTTGTCTGCCATGTGGTAAGATTCCAGCACGAAGCTCAAGATGCGCGCAGGAGCCGTGCCCAGCGGCCGCCGTGTCCACGATCGCTGTCGCGAAGGTTTTTCCGCACGTCGATCTCAGATCTTCGAGGGGGCTGCTCATGTCATCGAATGTCCTTTACAGCGATAGCTTGGTTCGACTGAGCGATCGGGACATCACATTCCACCTGTACTATTTCCCTTGGGGCGCAAAAACAGTTGCCCTCGATCGCATCAAAGCTGTTACCGTGCTCGATTGCACGCTGACGACAGGCAAATGGAGGCTCTGGGGAACGGGAAGCTTCCTCATTTGGTTCCCCTGCGATTGGCGCCGTTTCATGCGCGACAAGGTCTTCTTTCTGCGACAGAAGGATAAGCGCATGCTGATCGGCTTCACCGTCGAAAATTCCCTGTTATTTCGAGACATATTGGCAAGCAAGATCCCTGTCAGAGAGGCTGCGAATGTCCGGCAGATGATGCGGGAGGGGTTCTGACGGACCAGACTCCGTCGAGGGCAGAAGCTTGGCATCTGTTCCCCGAAAAAGGGACTTCCGAGGAGACATATCCCATGCGTGACGAGGCAAGCATCTACATCGGAGGTAACGGGGCTCCACAGAGTCTTGCATTGCGATTGGCCAACAGGCACGGGCTGATCGCGGGTGCTACAGGCACGGGGAAAACCGTCTCGCTGCAAATCCTTGCGGAGGGCTTTTCCGCAGCGGGCGTGCCGGTGTTCATGGCAGACGTCAAAGGGGATCTGGCTGGCATTAGCCAGAAAGGATCTCCTCGCCCCGAGCTTCTCGAACGAGCCAAGATCCTGAAAATGACTGGCTACGCGTTTCGTTCCTACCCAGCGATTCTGTGGGATCTCTTCGGAGAACAGGGCCACCCGGTACGGGCCACCGTTTCCGACATGGGGCCTCTGCTCCTAGCCAGGCTCTTGGACCTCAATGAGGTCCAAGAAGGCATCCTCAACATCATATTCAAGTTAGCAGACGATCAAGGATTGCTTCTGCTGGATCTCAAGGATCTGCGCTCCATGGTCACGTTTGTGGCCGAACACTCGCGGGAGCTTACCACCCGCTACGGGAATGTTCAGCCTCAATCCGTTGGAGCCATCCAGCGCAGGCTGCTCGTCCTGGAGCAGCAAGGGGCCGAGAACTTCTTCGGAGAGCCCGCGCTGGAGCTGAGGGACTTGATGCGATTAGATTCGGAAGGGAACGGATACATCAGCATATTGGCTGCAGACAAGCTCATGGAGAATCCGCGGCTTTACGCAACCTTCATGCTGTGGCTGCTTTCCGAGCTATTCGAGGAATTGCCCGAAATAGGCGATCCTGAAAAGCCTAAGCTCGTTTTCTTCTTTGATGAGGCGCACTTGCTCTTCGACGGCGCGCCCAAATCCCTGATTGAGAAAGTGGAGCTCGTGGCACGCCTCATCCGGTCAAAAGGTGTGGGGGTCTATTTCATCTCTCAGAGCCCACTCGACATACCGGAAAAGATCCTCGGTCAACTGGGGAATAGAATCCAACACGCTCTGAGGGCGTTCACCCCAAAGGACCAGAAGGCCGTCCGCTCTGCCGCGGAAACCTTCAGGCAGAACAGGGCATTCGACGCCGCGGAAGCTATAACGCAACTGGGAGTGGGCGAGGCGCTGGTGTCTACCCTGCAGCCCAAGGGGGTGCCGGGAGTCGTAGAGCGAATTTTGATCCGTCCTCCCTCATCCCGCATGGGACCCATAACCCCCGAGGAGCGGCAGGATCTTTTCCGACGGAGCCCAGTGAGAGGGCTGTACGAACAGACCATCGACCGGGAGTCCGCGTACGAGCAGCTCAGGGCAAAGGCTGAGCATGTAGCGCAACCGGTGGAGAAAATTCCACAATCCACTCCTCCGGAACGGATACCCTCACAGGGATGGGGCCTGCCTGAAATCCTGACCGGAACGGGAAAAAGACAGGGAGTGCTCGAGGCGATGGCCAAGAGCGTGGCTCGCAGCATCGGCTCTTCCATAGGCCGCCAAATAGCACGGGGTGTCCTCGGGTCAATATTCAAGGGCAAATAGCGGATAGACTTCTTGATCCAGCCTTGTGGGAGCCAGACTTCAGGACAAGGAGACGCCGATGATGTGCGTACTGTGTAGACACGGTGAGACGCTGCCAGGCAGAGTGACGGTCAGCCTTCAGAGAGGGGAGACTACCGTGATTATCAAGGGTGTCCCCGCTCAAGTGTGTGAAAACTGCGGGGAATATTATCTCGACGAGGAGATTACAGAGCAGGTGCTTTCGATGGCGGAGGACGCGGTGAAAAAGAACGTGGAGGTGGAGATTCTTCGATTCGCAGCGTGAAAGATCATCCGATTGGAAACCCGGCAGGAGCGAGGTTCAAACAGGGGAAGAGAATCGATCCACACATTTTGCAGATTACGCAGATGAAGAGACCCAGAGGAAATAATCTGCGGCCATGTGCGTCATCTGTGGTTGGAATAAATCGACTCCCCCACCCCAGCTCACCCCGTTGACGGCTTACGATTGGACAAACGTAACACCATGGCTTCATGTAATCCATTGAAATGACGTGTCTTGCACCCCGAAGGGGTGGACCGTGAGTAGCCGTGGGTTTCAACCCACGGGATGAGAAAACAAAGAAGCGAGGACCCTGAAGGGGTCCACCATTCACGCAGCGGGCGGTTAGGACGTGATCATTGGTCGACCCCGTCAGGGTCGTTCGGGGAAATGGGCTGCCATCCTTCCCATGGGTTGAAACCCATGGCTACTGTTGGTGCGCCCCTCCGGGGCGAAGATTGTGAAGAGGCCGCAGCAGGACGGTCGGCATGGCTGCGGCGCCAAGTATGGGTAATAGTCAGCCCTTAACGGGGAGGGGGGCTGTATCGTTGCCTTCAAGGTGGACGAATTGTGCGAGTGGTGTGGACGCGGTTCGCAAACTATACGTACGGTCGGAATCGACGCCCTCAGCGTGAGGAGATTGCGACCCGCACGGATTCTGTTATCTGTGACCATCTGGGTCCTCTGCGGATAATCCGAAAAACACGAACACGGCAGACGCGATTTCGAGGCCGAGTGCTGCGCTCTGTGCGTTCCGCATGCCGGGGCTATCATCTGATCCAGCCGTGCGTTCGGTACCATGCTGCGGTGTTGCGAATGGCCTCATCCAGAGGGACTTTCGGCCTCCACCCCAATTGCCGGTACGCCTTTTCGGAAGAGCATACCCACGCGACTTGGGTCATGTCCAGGAGCTTTTCGGACCTCAGCAATGGGGGGGTGTCACTGATTCGCCCTTTAAGATCTCCGCACCAGGCGGCCACGCGCATTATGGAAACAGGAACGGGCAACGCTGTCGCCCTGTACCCCATTAATTGGGCCACCCGGACTGCAAACTGTCTCCAGATGACCGGCTTTGGATTGGCAAGGAAATAGGTTTCCCCTACCGCGTTTGGTGCAAAAGCAGCCGCAAGGATGCCATCCACAAGGTCCTTCACATAGATGATGCTCACGAATCGATCCGGACCTGCGATACACGGAGCAACCCGAAACCGGGCGCACTTGAACACTCCCAGCACATCGACGTCCCGTGGACCGAATACGGTCGGAGGCCGCACAATCGTCACGGGAATCTCTCCGCTCCGTTGCAACACGAGCTTTTCTGCTTCCAGTTTCGATCGTCCGTACAAAGACACCGGAGAGGGAGGGTCCTCTTCGGTGCGGAAGGACGAGCCGTGGATCGATGGTCCGGATGCGGCCTGCGAGCTCACGAGGACAAAACGCTTGAGCGTGGGCAACGCTTCTGAACGGCTGAGAAGGTCCAGTAGTCGCCCAGTTAACTCCACATTTGCTCTTCGATATCCTTCGTAGTCCAGGGCCCTTGTCGCGCCGGCTATGTGAAACACGTACTCCGGCCGAGCCTCGTCCAGGAGAGCCTCCAAGCGGTCCAAGGACGCAATGCGCACAGGCATTTTCTCAAGGTGCCTAGAGGATAACGGATTTCTCACCGGACAAACCACGTCGTGCTCCTTCGACAGGAGCATTTCCACCACGTGGCTCCCCACAAAACCGCTACCCCCGGTGACGAGAACGCTCATCGAACCTACCTCGTGGCTCGGCCGACCGCCGTCTTAGCAGCCAAGACAGACCTGAGAAATTCTCTTAGAAGAACCGGATACGATGAAGCGTGCCGGTACATCATGGTCAAATCGTGAGGACAACAGCCGAGCATACGGCCCACCAGCATGAGCTGGTTTGTCAAGGATGTTCGCAATACTCCAAGCTCCTTCCACCTTCGTGCGGACGTGAGCACGTATGCACGCGTAATGACGAGCTTTCCCCTCGCTCGAAGCCGCAAGACGAGCTCCAGATCTTCCAGTATGGGAATGGGGGGGAAGCCGCGGATCTCATCAAAAATGCTCCTGCGGACAAAGAGTGCCTGGTCGCCATAGGGAATTCGCAATCTGAGAGAACGCATGTTAGCGAGCCTCTCTACAGTCCGAAGCCCCCGTAGATCCGAGTCAATCCTGAGTCGAAATGCACCCCCTACAACGTCAGGTGTGGAAATAGCTTCAGCCACGTGGTCCTCCCAATCCGGGGGCAAGAGTGTGTCTGCATGGAGAAAAAGAAGGACTTCGGCACGGCTGAGCTTTGCTCCTTCATTCATCTGGATGCTGCGGCCACCCCGAGCCGAGAAAACGACTGCTCCGAATGATTGAGCAACGTCCACGGTCCCGTCACTACTTCCACCGTCTACAACAATAATCTCGACACAGCCACCTGCCCGGACGGAAGTCAACGCGTTCGGAAGGCTCTCCGCTTCATTGAGGGTGGGCACGATCACGGTGATGGAAGGCATTCTCGCACGGACTGGTAGGGGGCTTGAGGTTATCTCTTCCCACTGGCCAAGGTCCTCCGGCCGATCGATATCGTTAAGACGGTCCACCAGCTCGACGCGCAGGCCAGTGCGTCTCGCGGCCGCAAGCGTCTCGGCCAGAACAGTCTCCGTCCCCCACTGCATGCCCCTGAACAAATGAGGCTGCGGACGCCGCATTCCGATAAGATAGTACCCCCCGTCTGCGGCGGGGCCAAGCACCACGTCTCCCTCGTTGAGCTTAACCAGGGCCTTGCGGACTATTTCCTGGGATAGGCCGGGACAATCTGTTCCCACCATGACCGCTCGATCCGCGCCGTCACGGAATGCCGCCTGGAAAGCGCGGTGCATGCGGTCTCCCAGCGTCCCGTCCGACTGCCGCGTGTACCGGCCTGGACCGAGCCACGCCCTGAAGAGCGATTCAGTCGCACCGTCGAAAAAGACGTCGAGATTGGCCGATCGTTCAAGTGCGACGCGCCTTAGAGTTCGAACCGTCCGCTCGGTCATGACTCGGCTCATCCGAGCTGCACCATCCGATCCCAGGACAGGAATCAGACGGGTCTTGGCTTTGCCCGGTTCAGGATACCGGCTAAAGAGGATTATGCGCTCGCGACCACGCACGGGATCTGGCTCTGTTTTTGTTCGTACAGCGAACAGAAGGATTGTTCCCAGTATCTTGCTCCCGGCACCGACAATGCCCCTCAATGTGCCCGAAACCTTGGATGTGCCGATACGACGACGGTAGGACACGGGGACTTCCCGGGTTCTCAGTTTGCTGGTGACGGCCTTGATCTGCATCTCTACAGTCCAGCCGTAATCCTTGTCCTTCATTTCCAATTGTAAGAGCGACGTGTACCGGATGGCTCGAAAGGGCCCTAAATCGGTAAACGCGACACCCCAGAACCAACGGATCAGTGCGCAGGCCAGCCAATTGCCGAACCGGGCCTGTGGTGTGAGCGCGCCGGGCTCCCGTGCTCCGAGAACCCTCGATCCGATGATAAAATCTGCAAGGTCCTCAATGATGGGATCAACGAGACGATCCATCTCTTCAGGGTAATCGCTGTAATCACCATCCAAAAATACCACAATGTCCGGGGGGTCCAGATAGGCCAGAGCTGTGAGGCACGCGGCCCCGTATCCGCGTCGAGGCTCGGAAACGACCTGCGCACCCCAACGCCGCGCAATTTCTGCTGTCGCGTCGGTCGAGCCATTGTCCGCGACTATGACCCGGTCAACCCAGTGAGGAATGTCGGACAATACTTTCCCGATAGACCTCTCCTCGTTGAGCGCGGGGACGATTACCGCAATGGAATGGGCTGCTCTCATATCAGGTGTCGGACCACACGAAAATCCTTTGCAGGAACCAGCTTTTCAGTAGTAAAACTGAGCAGGGGGTGGCCTGTCAACAGGTGGAGGACCCATCAGAGCTGAGAGTCGGCTGCAGCAGCGGCACGGAAAGAAGAGATTCACCCTAGATCGCGGGTCAAAAAAAGTGAAAAACCTCGTTGTTCTTGAGAGATCAAGAAGATAGAATGCTTTTGTCAAAACGATTCTATCACCAACGAGGTGACGTGATTATGACACAAGGGCTCCTTC
>JBFMDN010000032.1:0-62942 GCA_040753915.1 Thermodesulfobacteriota bacterium
GAAAGCCGGAATCCAGTCCTTCCAATATGTTATGGACCCCGGCTTTCGCCGGGGTGACGGGGTCCTTGTTAAGTCAACGGACTGAAATCACGTGATGTCATCCACGAAGTTAACGCCTATGCCCTCTCCCAGACGGAGAAGGCTCTGTCATTCCGGGCGGTTGCAAGTCCCCTCTCTCTTCGAAGAGGGCTAGGGTGGGGGTGCAAAAAAAGAAGCGTGCCATCGAGACTATGCTGCAGTGCATCGCGTTTCACACGATATGGAAGCAGCGGGTTTGAACACTGTACCCCGGCACTCTTGCCGCGAAGGACCCCACGCCGCCCTGAAGTTCCCGCAGAACAAGCTCGTGTCCCGGAAAAATCCATCACGTCAAAGTCACAACCAACCATGGAAGTTCGCGCCAGTTCTGCGCGCAGAATCGCAGTAAAACCGTGCGGTACGCTGGACGCGTCGATGTCGGCCACGAGCCGCTCGACTTTTGTCTTCGTAGCGCCTGCGTCTCGCCGGTAATCAGGGGCGGGAACGAAAATCCTAAGAAGTAATACGTTTCTTGCGTGACAACTTGACTTGTAACACGATCGTCGTTACAGTGTAATCTGGATCGCGCTCCAGGCCATGTCTTAAGGGCCGAGATATTCAGATGAGAGGATCCGCCGAGAAGCGCTTGGCCAGAAAAGGCTGAGAAACGAGGAGGAGCACCTCTGTAAGTCCGAAACCGTCCTGTTCAGGTGGGAAGACATGCACATATCCGAAGGAATTCTCAGTGCCCCTGTTCTGGCAACCGGGTACGCGTGCACCGCGGTAGGAGTAGCTGTGGGGCTCAAGAAGGTCGATTATGACAAGCTCCCGGAAGTCGCTGTCCTCTCGTCCGTTTTTTTCGTAGCTTCCCTCATTCACGTTCCCATAGGCCCTTCAGCCGCACACCTCGTGCTCAATGGTGTGTGCGGATTGCTTCTTGGTTGGGCCGCGTTTCCAGCCATCCTCGTGGGTCTTAGCCTTCAGGCTCTTCTCTTTCAATTCGGGGGCCTGACGACTCTGGGGATCAACACGCTCACCATGGCATTGCCAGCGGTGGTGATGGGCTCCCTTTGTGGCATGTTCCTCCGGAGCAAGAGCACCCTTGTCCGCGGCGTGGCCGAATTTGCCGCGGGCGCAGGCTCGATACTCCTTTCGGGACTGGCAGTGGCCGCGTGTCTCTTGGCCACGGGCTCGGCCTTTGGCCCTGCGGCCAAGCTCATTGTGGTAGCGCACGTTCCCATCATGATCGTGGAAGGATTGATCACGATCTTCGTTGTGGAATTCCTGATGAAAGTGAGACCTCAAATGCTCGAAAAGGCGGGGGTCCCAAACCTGACAGGCTAAGGATGGGAAGACATGCATCTCGAGGAGTTTGCTCTCGGTGACTCAATCGTCCACAAACTGGACCCGAGAGTGAAGATTATAGTGGCAGCATTGTTCTCGGTGATAGTCGCGTTGAGCAGCTCACTTCACGGGACGCTATTGTCGATTTGCTTCCCGTTTGCGCTTATTCTGCTGGCCCGTCTCGACATGAAGAAGGTCCTGGCCCGGCTTGTAGTGGTCAATACCTTCGTCGGGTTCCTTTGGCTCTTTTTGCCATTCACCGAACACGGCGAGGTTATCTACACGCTGGGACCGCTGGAAGTATACCGAGGGGGCGTGCTGCACGCGCTGCTCATCACGATCAAATCCAACTCAATCGTGCTCGTCGTGATAGCACTTCTGGGGACGTCCTCGGTTCATGACCTGGTGCATGGCTTGCATGAGCTTGGGGCTCCCAACAAGCTCGTACACTTGTTCTTCTTCTGTTTCCGTTACATCCACGTGGTACACGAGGAATATCATCGTCTTGTCAATGCCATGAAAATGAGGGGATTCAAGCCACGCACGAATATGCACACGTACAGGACCTACTCCTATCTTGTGGGCATGCTGCTGGTGAAGAGCTTCGACAGATCCGCCCGGATATTGTCCGCAATGGAGTGCCGCGGATTCAAGGGGACCTTCTATGTCCTGGAACACCGTGAGATAGGAAGGCGAGACTATGTGGTCTGTGCCTCCAGTATCCTAATATCTCTAATGATTGTTACTCTGAGATGATACGCTTACGCAATATCCGATTCCGGTACAATTGCCGATACGTCCTGGACGGAGTGAGCCTCGAAGTCCTGCGGGGCGACCGTATCGGGTTGCTGGGGGCCAACGGGTCAGGCAAAACAACTCTCTGCCACGTCATTATGGGACTAATTTCCCCGGAATCGGGGGAGGTGGAGATCTTCGGCAAGCCGAGAAGGACAAGACCGGATTTCACGGAAATCAGGGGCCGTGTTGGGTATTTGTTTCAGGATTCCGACGATCAACTATTCTGTCCGACGGTCCTGGAAGATGTCGCTTTCGGGCCTTTGAACATGGGAAAGAGCCCGGAAGAGGCCAAACGGATTGTGCGTTCTACCCTTGCCTCACTCAAGCTTGAAGGCTTTGAGAACAGAGTCACGTACCGACTTTCGGGCGGGGAGAAGCGCCTGGTCGCCCTGGCTACAGTGCTTGCAATGGAGCCTGAGGTCCTCATTTTGGACGAGCCCACTTCCGGCCTCGATGAGCCCACCGCCGATCGACTTGCCGAGATCCTCGTGGCATCGGATCTTACCTACATTCTCATCTCGCATGATCGCGAGTTTGTTGACCGCACGACGAACAAACGGTTCCAGATCAAGAACGGAATTCTTTCCCAAGTCGCCTGAGGGTGTGTCTGACTCTTTGAGAAGAACTGCACTGGCGGGTGGCCCACGAGAACTTCATTTCCCGGTCCGGAAATACTTCTCCCTTCTCCTTGTCAAGGTCATGATCAGAAGTTAGAATGCCTGCATGGAATTGCCTGCAGATGAGATAGGTTGTTTCTCGCCGGCCTCTGATCGGAGGGCCTGCCACCACTTTGTGCGGGTGGCAGCATAAGACAACGGCACACTCGAGCATAGACGTATGGCGGATCTAAGCACAGAACCATCCATCCACCGAGAGCGTTTTCGGGATATCCCGGAAGAGTTGTGGCAAGAGCTCTGGGAAAAGGGATCGGTCCGCGAATACGCGGCGGAAGAGGCCATACTGCCTCCCGGTGATTCAGGTGCTTGCGTGAAGCTGATCATTTCAGGCTCGGCGGCCGTCATGCTTACCGGTCCGGACGGCGAGCTCGTGCCGGTGGAGATACTCGGGCCCGGGGATCTTGTCGGAGAGATCAGCCATTTCCTTGGAAGACCGTCTCCGCAAAACCAGGAAGTCCTCGCAGAGGAGTCCTGCCAGGTCCTCGAGATTCCCGGACCGGTGTTCAATCAAATTCTGAGCGATCATCCTGCAGCAGCCATTGGGGTGCTCCGGGAATTGTCGCGCAAGGTCATCCGGCTCGATCGAAGCATGCATCGCACGGTGCGGAAGAAGCGTGCGTTACAGGACGTGCTGAGCCGTCACGGCAACATCTTCCCCGATTTCGTGATCAGTGAGACTGTGCTCCGGCGGATGGGACAACGGCTGGGAGACCTAGCGCACGAGGATATTCCCGTGCTCATCACCGGCGAATCCGGGGTAGGAAAAGAATTCGTGGGAAAAGCCATCTACTCGATGAGCACGCACCACAAGAATGTCTTTCTCTTTCTCGATCTGGCTCAGTCCGGCCATGAGAATGGAACAGTAAAAAGCGATGAGGAGCTCCTGGACGATCCGGTCCGTACCGAAGAGCAGATGAACATATTCTTTGGATACGAGATCACTGGCCGGGATGGGTCGCATACGGAGATGCCCGGGTACGTGGAGCTTGCCGAAGAAGGAACCCTCCTCGTTCGTGCGATCGAGCTCATCACGCGGCCGGTGCAGGTGGAGCTACTCAGAACGCTTCAAGCAGGATCTTTCCGGAGAGTCGGTGGCAAGACCATCCTCACCGCCGATTTTCGCTTCATTGGGGCCACGAATCTGGACCCGTCCGAAATTTCTCGGGACAAGCATCCGCTCCTGTACTGGCTGCTTCAATTCAGCGTGTCCATCGCTCCGTTGCGAAAAAGACGTAAAGAAATCCCCGAGCTGGTGAGAAAGTATGTGAGCCAGTATGCCAGAGAAGCTCGCAAGGAGATCACGCATATCCCCAACGAAACCATGAAGACCCTTGTGACGTATTCATGGCCGGGAAATGATCGTGAGCTTGCCACCACGCTCAAACGCGCAATTCTCCTCGCACAGGGAGGCGAGCTCAAACCGCAGGATATCTATTACGATCTGCGGAGGATCGAGGCTGGCGGCAAAATAAATCTGCTGAACGTAAAGGCCTTGAAATCCGCGGTGAACAGCCCCTTGTTTCCCGCCATCTTTCAGAGCGCAGCGGCGCCGTTCTTCTTCATTCTACTCATCCTGCTTTTCCTCGGGCCTGTAGACCCCCTCCGAAATGTGGGTGGCTTGTTCAGTTGGGCAGTGGGGTGGCCGATGATGGTCTTTGGGACGTTCCTGTGGGCTCGATTCTGGTGTTCGCTCTGCCCCATGGGTACGCTCAGTTACCTCGCGAAAAAGATCGTTTCCTGGGAGCTGCCGTTTCCCGCGTGGTTGAAGGATTACAGCGATTGGATAGCCGCGGGCTCGGTCATGTTCATCATCTGGCTCGAGACCGCTACCGACATACGGAACTCCCCATTCAATACGGGCTTGCTCCTAATGACCATATTGGTACTTGCGGTCGTGGTCGCGGTCATTTTCGAGAGGCAATCATGGTGCAGGTACATGTGTCCGCTCGGCCTGATGATGGGTGTATTCGCTAAGGTATCCCCGGTGGAGCTGCGCGCGGATCGCAACATCTGCTCGTCTCAGTGCGCCACAAACGAGTGCTACGTGGGAACCGCCGACCGCCCGGGTTGTCCTTTCGGCCAGATGGTGCCTTCCTTGCGCTCTAACCGCATGTGCAAGCTCTGCGCGACGTGCCTCAAGAATTGCCCCCATGGGGCGGTCAGCATAAACCTCAGAATACCGGGTTCAGAAATTTGGGAGGTAAAACAGGTAATTAGTATTACCTCGCTGCTCGTGGCGAGCATGCTCGGCGGGTTGATAAGCGATCTGGCCCACAAGATGCATGTGTACCAGTGGTTTGGGAGTCACCTCCAGGGGTGGCCGGACATGGTGGTCTTCTCGGCCTTTTTCCTGGTCGTCGTCTCAATTACGGATCTCCTGGTGGCCGGCGCGTCCAGAATTTCGAGCGTCGTTTCCGGAGAAACCTTCAGGGAGAACTTTGCCCGGTACGGACTTGCGCTGTTACCCCTCGTGTTGACCTCGTTCATGGCCTATCACCTCTATTACTTGATTCATGTGGGAATATACTTCCCCATCGTGATGTGGGAGAACTTCCATTTCGAGATCTTTCGGGAGATGGTGATCACCGTATCACCTTCGACCACTCATCTGCTGCAAAAGACTCTCTTGACCCTCGGGATGGTAGGCAGTCTGACCATTGCGTTCCAGCTCGCGAGAGGCAAGAGCAAGAGCCTGCTTCGTTCTATTGAAGAGTTCCTTCCTCACTGCGTTGTGGTCATTGTCTTTTTCTTTGTGGTTCTCAAGTGTTTCGATGGGTTCTTCTACTGAGTACAGGCCGAGTTTCATAAGTACGGGTCTGTATTGGGGAAACCGCTCCCTTTAGGGAAGGGAAAGCTCAGAGCCTGCTTCAATCTCGGACAGGCTTGAAACCTGCCCTCCTGTGGGGTGGAGCGTTCATCGTGGCGGCAGAAGTGCCGTGCAGCAGATGTAGCTTCTGTTTGCCCGAGGCAAGGAAGCGGCAGACGCGGACCGGCACGAATGACAGATGGATTGCTCTTCGCGCTCTCCGGTGGGCCGAGCAGAGTCTGTGTTTTCAGATCCTACCGTCCAACCACTGAAGAGGATTGTCCTGTTTAGACAATTTTGTGATCTAAAATCAAGCAGCTATCTTGTCATATTAGTTGTTGGTTCATTTGTCCGGAGCATTAACGTGGGTTCATTATTTCTTTGATTGGTCGCTCTTGCCATGTTATGGTTCGCCTCAAAGCTCGGGGGCTGATCCACATGTCTTCTCGATTGCGATATGTCACATTCATCCATTACCTGGTGTACCTGTTAGTGCGCCTGCTCGAAGAGACACTGCACAAGATACCGGAATCGGCTGCATTCGCGCTGGGTCGATTCGTCGGACGGCTAGTCTTCATTCTATTCCGTGACAGACGGGAAGCTGCACTGGAAAACTTGACCATAGCGTTTGGAAACGAGCAACCCCAGTCATGGATCCAGAGCACCGCTCGCAAGAGTTTCGAGCACATAGGCCTGCTTGCCGTGGAATTCTTTCTGATACGCCGCTGGGACCAGAAGAAGATGGCGGAGAAAATTATCCTTGAAGGACGTCTCCCGTACGAGCTCGCCATGATGCCGGGCAATCACGGTATTCTGCTCTTGAACTCCCACTTCGGCTGTTTTGAGGTAAGCGCGGCCACGACGAAGTTCCTGGGAATACGGCTGAACCTTATCGCTACCGGTCTCAAAAACCCGTTTCTTTCTCAATACTTCATGAGCAGGGCCGGTGGTGAAGAGGCTACGGGAATCAGGTTCTTCCCCCACAAGGGTAGTGTCAAGGCGTTGATCTCGAGCCTTCACGCGGGAGAGATGGTGGCCTGTCTGGCAGATCAGAGAGGCGATGTTGAACGGGGAGTCTTCGTAAACTTCTTCGGAAAGCCTGCGCCCGCGAACGAGATTTTCGCTCGCTTTGCCATTGAGGGAAACGCGGTGGTCCTTCCATTATGTACCATTCGCAGAGACGATGGGCGCTATCAGAGTATTTTTGGGGAGCACATTCACCTGAAGCTGACCGGCAACGAGCGGGAGGACCTCATTGCCGTTAGCCAGCAATTCCACGACCAGTTCGAACAGTGGCTAAGATTAAAGCCCGAACAAGGCTTCTGGCTCCAGAGAAAGTGGCGGCGCAAACGTTCTCGCCGTCGCCGTCGGCATGATGAGAACAACGGCAAGTAGATCGTATCAGCCGTAGGTCTTCGGCTAAAAGTAGAGGATTTCAAAATTACGGTCACGTATTCTGCCACGACCCAGTCGGGAATTTGCGCTCTGAAGGAGCGCACCTGCAGTAGCCACAGGTTTCAACCTGTGGTTCAGCGCGTCACAACCACCAACCGATCTTGAAAGGGTCGACCAAGAGCCTTCTCCTCGCGTGGTATAGGCATCGATCATCAATGAGCTTTGGCTTTCACACATTTCAATGGGGGACCCTTCAGGTCCTCGCTTTTTTGTTACCTCATTCCCGTGGGTTAAAACCCACGGCTCCTAATGGTATGCCCCTTCAGGGCATGAAGCAGTCACTGATCACATCATTCCTTTTCAATAACCCTCAGATACGTAACCATACTTATGAAACCCTGCACTAAGGGCGCCTGCCCGGTCTCGACAAGAAGCTCCCTAGAGCGCACGGGGCGGCAATTTCACTCTCTTCTTTTTGGTGGGCTTCTTCTTCGGAGCCACCGGCGCCTCTTTCTTTTCTTCTGCCTTCTCAGGGGGTGTGAGCGCCTCGTCGGACGTCGCTACGACCTCCCGGTCGACCCGGAATTGGGCGAGTATCGCCCGCCCCTCGACAGAGATCTTGTCCAGAAGCGAGATTATCGTCGGAAAGAACAGGGCGTGGTGGAGCTTATTGAGCGCATCAGGGACAACGCCTCTGGCAATGAGAGGATCGCACCTGCACTCTTCCTTTCCCACCGCAACATAACCCGTGGCCAAAACACCTTGCACTCCTACAACCGTAGCCATGAGGGCCAAAACCCCGGCCACCAGAAGATATCTCATCGATTTTCTCCTTTTCAGGATTATCGTCGCTATTATAGCGGAATTATGCAGGAAAATCCAGACATTTCGTGATTTGCCCATCCAGAGGTGCCCTGCCGCCATCAGCCTGCACGGAACAGAGTCCCTAACTTGTGGGATGCGCACTTGCCCACCGGTGAGCATTTCCTTTGGCGGTCGTCAATGGTCCCGCGGACACTGCTGGATCATTTGTCAGGAACGTAGTATGGTAGTGTATTCTCACATGTGGGCAGACGAGATGGCGGACGATACAATCAAAGATCTCCGAATCCAAATCGATGGCATCGATGAGGAAATCCTTGATCTTCTCGGCAAAAGAATGGCCCTCTCTGCGAAAATCGGCCACGTCAAGTATACCGGCGGAAGACACGTCATTGACTTGGAACGGGAAGAAGAAATCCTCAGCCGCCTATTGGCGCGGAACCGAGAGTGCATCCCTGAGAACACGCTGAGGGCGATATATCGCGAAATATTTTCCGCATCGAGAGCTATCCAGGCTCCCGAAACCGTAGCATACCTGGGCCCTGAAGGAACCTTCACGCATGAAGCGTCACTGGAACGATTCGGCCAGGCCGCTTCGTACACGGAGTGTTGGACTGTTTCAGAGATTTTCGACCTTGTAGAACGGGGGGAAGCCACATTCGGGGTGGTGCCCATCGAAAACAGCATAGAAGGGTCGGTCAGAGAGACCCTCGACAGGCTTATGGTGGCCAAGACAAGGGTGTGCGGTGAAATCTCCCTGCTGATCAAGCACGCCTTGCTCAATCTGACGGGCAGGATAGAGGACGTCAATAGAGTGGTGTCTCACCCACAGGCATTGGGACAATGCAGAATGTGGTTGGCCTCACGCCTTCCGGGTATAGCATTGGAGGAGACCTCCAGCACTGCAAAAGCCGCGTTGGCAGCCGCCAAAGATTCAACCGTTGCGGCCATAGCCAATGAGAGGGCAGCAGTCAGATTCGGTCTGCGGATCGCTCGAAGAGCGATTCAGGACAGGGAAGAAAACGTGACGCGATTTCTCGTGCTCGGAAATCTCACTCCTCGTCCGACCGGAAGCGACCGCACCTCCTTGGTGTTCTGGACTGAGGATAGACCCGGAGCCCTTTATCGGATACTCGAGAAATTCGCTCGCTTCAATCTGAACCTCTCACGAATACTCTCCAGGCCCGACCGAAATGCCTCTCCTTGGAAATATGCCTTCTTTGTGGATGTAGAAGGACACTGGGAAAACTCCCAGGTCGCGAGATGCATCGAGGAATTGGCATCCCGAGAGACGATCGTGAAGGTTCTCGGGTCGTATCCTATTCATTGTGTTCACCGCAGCGTTCGAGAGCAACCAGAACAAAACCAGCTATAATAATATGTTAGGAGAATAACCACGAATTTAGTTGAAATATAGTTGACTAGCAGCCAATTTTATGCCATAACAACTTTCAAGAAGAACACCATACCCTGTTTCTGCCCGGCGTCACCGGGCTTTTTTTTTTGCATCCCATCCTGTTGCCCTCCCATAATCCTTCGCTGTTTCTTTCACGAGTGGATGCTGGTATCATGGGGGTTAGGAAGCGATGTTGACTTTCGCGGACTTTCATCGCGAGTCTAACCCGAGGAAGCAGTATTTCGGATAGAGCAGGAATATGTGTGGCAGGGCGGTAAGGGCAGGGGTATTTTGATGAGTGCTCATGCTGTGCTCCCACATCCGCTGCGTGAGTTGTTGGGAAGGCAATTGGCTACGGTTAGTGCCCTGACGACAACCCTCAGTCATGGCATAAAGAACCACATGGCCGGAATTCAGGCCGCGATCGAAGTATTAGAGGGTGGGGCGAATCTATCGCCTGACGATCGGTTCGTCCTCACGTTGCTTGCCGATGAAGTCCGATCGCTGAACAAGACCATTCGAGAATTGGTAGACACGGTTCGGATCGATGTCGGTGCATTCGAATCGATGGGCGTTGACGTCCTGATCCAGCGCAGCGCAGAATCCCTGAAAGAAATAATCTTAGAGCGGGATATAACAGTGGATGTGGCTCCGGGCCCGGAATGCGTCGAAGTGACGGTGGATCGCCGAGCAATGGAGCGAAGCCTGGCAAACGTGCTGCGCAATGCTTTGGAGGCATCCGGAAAGGGGGCACGCGTGCGGGTCGGTTGGAGCGTGGTGGGGAAGGAGGAGCAAGAGAGGCTTTTCCCCGCGTTCATGGGTCGCGTGCTGTCGATTTATGGGGAAGATGAGGGCATTGGGTTGCCTTCCGACCTATCCGTTGCCGATCTCTTTCGTCCGTTGACAACGACGTGCGAGTCCAAGGTTGGTCTGGGATTGCCGGTCGCTCGTCATATTGTGGAATTGCACGGCGGCGTTCTGCAGCTCAGCGCAATACCATCCGGAGGAGCGAGGTTCGAGATCTTGCTGCCCCTTCCCGGACGTCCCCTGCGTTGCTGGGATCAGCGCTCCGTTGAAATCTGCGCTCTCGATTATTGCCAGTTTCGATGCGAAAGCTGTCAGACGAGGTCCAACGGGATTCTGGCCCCCTGTTGGGCAGTCAAGGGACAAGGACATGTCAGGAAAGAAGGGATCTGGCCCCCAAAATGTCTTTCGTGCCAGGTCCTTCAGACGCACTTCCTTCACTTGTTCTGAGCGAGCCGGGACCCGTCGCGAAAGGAATCGTAATCATGGCCGGCACAGTTCTGATCGTTGATGATGAAGTTCAGTTGGTGCGCCATCTGGAATATCTTTTGAAGGGGGAGGGTTATCAAGCCGTAGGAGTGCATGACGGCGCTTCGGCTCGGGCTGCGGTAGAGAAGTATTTTCCGGACGTGGTGCTCGTTGACCTGAAGCTTCCCGATGTTGACGGAACCGTGCTCATGACCGAGCTGCAGCAGCTCCATCCTTCCGCGGGGTACATCATTATTACTGCTCACGGCTCAATTCGTTCCGCGGTCGAGTCGACTCGCCGCGGAGCCCAGGATTATCTGACGAAACCTTTCGAGCCGGACGAGCTGCTGGTGGCGGTCCAGAACGCCATGAGGGACAGAATGAGGGAGGAGGAGCTCCGAGTTCTGCGGAAGCGAGGGGGGACGTCCTTTCTCGGGCCGGATGCCCTAAAGACACCTCGCTCTGCTCAGGCGGGATACCGGTCGGAGGCAATGAAGGCTACGCTAAACCTCGCCCGCCAGGCCTCGGCTACCGACAGCATTGTGTTGTTGCTTGGCGAGAGCGGGACCGGCAAAGACTATCTTGCCCGCTATATCCACGAGCATTCGCGAAGGGCCAGCGGCCCTTTCTTTGCTATTAACTGTGCCGCAGTAGCCCCTGAGTTGGCAGAATCTGAGCTGTTCGGACATGAGCCGGGAGCATTTACCGGGGCACGGGGGAGGAAACGGGGCTTGCTGGAATTGGCCGGAGATGGAACGCTGCTCCTGAACGAGATAGCGGAGCTGTCCAACACTATGCAAGCGAAATTGCTGACGTTTCTCGATACCCGCACCTTCACCAGGGTAGGAGGCGAATCCCACATTCCGGTGAACGCACGATTGATCGCAGCAACGAACAAAGAGCTCGACAAAGAGGTGGCCGAGGGCCGCTTCAGGGCCGATTTGTATTTTCGTTTGAATGTGTTGACTATACGAATTCCTCCTCTCCGCCAGAGAATCGAAGATCTTCCCGTGTTGATTCGGCAAATCCTGGACCAGCTTGCTTGCGAGATGCCCATGAGGGAAATACCTGCTCCCGAGCCCGAAACACTGACGAGGATGGCAAGTTACCATTGGCCGGGAAACGTCCGGGAGTTGCGCAACGTCCTTGAACGGGCCGTCATGCTATCGAGCTCTTCCAGGATTGAGATGTCGGCCTTAATGTTTGAAAATCAGCAGGAGACATGGTCACACACCGTGGAGTTTCCTACTACCAAGACTCTCCACGACGTGACCAGGGAACTGAAACGGTCTCTGCTGCAGGAAGCGATGCGTCGAGCTCGAGGAAGCAGGCAGGGTGCAGCCCGGCTATTGGGGATTTCTCGACACTCGTTCGCGCATCAAATGAGAGCCGTAGGCCTGCATGATTGAAACCAACGCAGAAGTCTTTTTTTGGGGGGCGAAGCTCACGCTGAACTATTTTACTAATTTGGTGATTTCTCAGACCTTATTTCTGTTGACTCCGTAGTTCGCTCGAAATCCACGCCATATGAGCCTTGTGTGCAAAGGGGGGGAACGGTGCCGTTCGGGGCGATAGGGATATCTATCTGATATCAAAACGGAAAAATGCCGAGGCGCCTGGGCGGTTCCAGGCATACCATGTGCACTCCGGGCGAGGGAAGTGGAGTCTCTCGCTCCAGCCCCTGGTTCCCTGGGGACGCAAACGGCACACGGTATTCTGCAAAGGAGAGCGAACACATGTCTACTATCTTGATCGTTGATGACAACCTGACACTGGCCTACTGCACAGCACGGAATTTGCAACATGACATCAAGGAGCTCAAGACTTTTACTGCTGCCTCGTGTCAGGAAGCCCGACGGCTGCTGCGCGAGCAGACCTTTTCGGTAGCCATCGTGGATGCGAAGCTACCCGACTGCAGCGGTATCGATCTTTGCCAGGAGATTATTCGGGAGAACCCTACTACTGCCACAGTCTTGATCAGTGGCGAAGTTCCGCCTACGCCTGTGTCTACGGAGCTCTTCGACTTTCTCCTCAAACCGTACGAAGCCGAAGCGTTGGCAAAGGTGGTTAGGAGGGCGTTGCAAAAGCACCGAACGGATCGCGAGGAGCGACCTCGCGTAAGACGGCAGATGGTGTACGGCGAGTACGACCGCCATAAGCTCGATAATCTGTTGGCCCAATTAATCGCGGGGCTCCGTGCCTTCGAGCGAGAGCTATTGGACAAAGCGAATGACCCGGAGTCTATTCGGCAGGCGGTAGCGCGCTACGTGGATCCTTTATGTTCGACCGCAATGGAGGTTGCTGCTTCGCTCCCAACCTGTCCCGGACTCAAAGATTCGGATACGGTGGTGGAAGAGTGAAAAGCACGTGATGTAGTGCATTTCGAGGAGAACAATCCGCAGATTGCGCAGATTTTCGCAGATGAGGTTTGGGAGATATTTTGACCTGAGGGCGGGTTCGATTCCGCCCTCGCCTCGACGCGGGTTTGAGAGAAAGGTACCGGCGAGACACTGGCGCACCAGCGCCGGCGTCTCGCCGGTAATCAGGGGACCTGCAGGTAAATGCGGTCGCGAACAGGAGCAGACAGGCTTTCAGCCTGCGCTCTTGAATGTGGTCTAGGCTTTCACCCTGCGACCGGTGACTTGGGCGGCCGACATCTTGCCGGTCACTCATGGGTGGTGTAAGATTCTCGCGAAGATCCCGCAGGTATCGTGGGAGCTTTTGTCCGATCGGGAACAGGGCTTTAACAAAGAGGCATCGGACAGTCCTCTTGAAACCTGCTCGATGGTGAGCTTGGATCGCGAGGAGGGGCGAGTGGAAAGAGCTTTGGAACCCAAGAGAGACCAGAAGAGCCGAAGGGTGCTTCTGGGGGTAAGCGGCGGTATAGCTGCATACAAGACCCCGCTCCTTGTGCGACTCCTCGTTAAGATGGGAATGGATGTCCACGTGGTTATGACAAAGGCCGCTGGGCAGTTCGTCACTCCCTTGTCCCTGGCCACGGTCAGCGGAAACCCTGTCTGGGATGACATGTGGCGCGATCCGTACCGTCCAAGCATGGAGCACATTTCGCTTGCTGATCAGGCCGATATCGCTGTGATAGCCCCCGCGACAGCGAACATAGTGGCCAAGATGGCACACGGCCTGGCTGACGACCTGCTCACGACTATCATGCTGGCTCTGAGGTGCCCTGTGCTTGTGTGTCCGGCCATGAACGTCAACATGTTCAGGAACCCGGTTGTGCAGCAAAATCTCCGGAAATTGACCGACCTTGGGCATCACGTGATGGACCCGGATTCCGGATTTCTCGCGTGCGGTTGGACCGGGGAAGGGAGGATGCCGGAGCCGGAGGCTATAGCTCGATGCATCGAGCAACTTCTCGGACCGAGGGACCTGGAGGGGAAAACCATTCTGGTAACCGCGGGGCCTACGGAGGAGCCGATTGATCCGGCGAGATTCCTGACGAACAGGTCCTCAGGGAAGATGGGCGCAGCAGTGGCTCGCAGGGCAGCTCAGCGGGGTGCTACGGTCATCCTGGTAGCGGGGCCCATGAGAGTGGAGGCACCGTTCGGGGTCAAGCACGTACCCGTGCGAACCGCGCGGCAAATGTACGACAGCGTGATGGAGTTTTTCCCCCGGGTGGATGTGGTCATAAAAGCCGCTGCTGTTGCCGATTTTCGCCCTGCAGAGGAGGGAATGGGCAAGATCAAGAAGAATCTCATGGGGCCGACTCTCCGGTTAGAGGCTAATCCGGACATTTTAGCAGAGCTGGGGAGGATCAAGCGGCAGGGACAAGTCCTCGTGGGTTTTGCGGCTGAGACGGATGATGTCCTGGCCAACGGAAGGGAGAAGCTGAAAAAGAAGAATCTGGATATGCTGGTGCTCAACGACGTGAGCAGGCCAGGGGCCGGCTTCGATTGCGACACGAACATAGTTCGTTTCTTGCACAGATCGGGACTGGAAGAGGAATTCGATATCATGTCCAAGGATAGTGTCGCGGATCTGATCCTCGATCGAGTTGTTCGGTTGGCAGCTCAATCGATCACGCAATAGAGAGGGTCGTCGATAGGAGGAAGGCCGTCGGCTGCGCTCCAAGAAGAGACGGAGACGTTGAACGATTTTTTTTGGTAAACGAAAGTTTCTCACATGGACGGGAAGGCCTTCGATCTCGTACAGTTGGTTAGAGCATACCTCGCCTGCCAGACAGAGGCTGGATTGGCCACGGCAATATTGCCTGCCCAGTCGGAGAACGATACCCACTCTCCTTCTTCCCTGGAAGCCCTGGAAGCAGTTCGGGGGGATCTGGGTGAGTGCACTAGGTGCGCGTTGCATGCAAGCAGGACGTCCATCGTGTTCGGCGAGGGGCATCCTTTCGCGCGTTTGATGTTCGTCGGCGAGGCCCCTGGGGCGGACGAGGATCGGGAAGGACGGCCGTTCGTGGGACGAGCGGGGCGGCTTTTGACCAAAATGATCCAGGCTATGGGGCTGGATCGGGACCAGGTGTACATTGCCAATGTGATCAAATGCCGTCCCCCGGACAATAGGGATCCCGAACCGGCAGAAATTGCCACGTGCTTGCCGTTTCTGGAAGGTCAGATTCGTGCGGTGAATCCCGAAGTGATTGTAACTTTGGGAAGAATTGCCGCTTCCGCGCTTCTGTCACGGCGAGAGAGTCTGGGAAAAATCAGGGGAGAGTTTCATTATTGGAAAGAGATTCCTGTAATGCCGACGTATCATCCGTCATATCTGCTCAGGCAGGAACCGGATAGACGACCGAAAGCTCAGGCGTGGAGCGACTTGCAGAAAGTGATGGCCCTCCTGAGCTTACCTGTCCCGCCCTCCGGAGTCAAAAAATGAATCTGAGACAGCTCGCGCTGAGAATATGTGCCTTAATGCTGACCCTGGGCCTGGTAGCTCCTGGTGCCGGAATTTCGTCAGCGGAGGAAGAGAAGGCTTCCAGCCGTCTCGTGTACCGTCTGGACGTGGACGGGACAATCAATCCCGCGGTAGCCGACTACCTGGTCAAGGGCATTGAGAAAGCCGTCCAGGATGGCGCCCAGTGTGTGATCATAACGATGGATACACCCGGAGGCGTACTGACGACCACCAAGGTTATCATCAAGGAGATGATGAACGCGAAAATTCCGGTGGTGGTATACGTTGCTCCGAGCGGATCCTCTGCCACTTCTGCCGGGGCGCTCATTACCATGGGGGCCGACATCGCGGCTATGGCGCCCGCGACCAACATTGGGGCTGCTCATCCTGTGGGAGGTGGTGGCGAAGACATACGGGGCACCATGTCTGAAAAGGTCATCAATGACTTAACGGCGTACATGCGCAGTGTGGTGGCCAAGAAGGGACGAAATGCCGACTGGGCAGAGAAGGCGATTAAAGACAGTGTGTCCGTCACCGCGGAAGAGGCTCTCAAGATAAACGTCATTGATGTCCTGGCCCCAACATTCGCTGACCTGCTCAAGGAGTTAGACGGCAGGGAGGTGATCAAGGACGGCAAGACATATGCTCTCCATACCAAGGGGGCCAGGGTGGAGAAGGTTGCCACCGGCCTTCGGTTCAAGATTCTGGACGTAGTGGCGAACCCCAACGTGGTGTACATCCTCGGGATGCTGGGAATCGTGGGGATCATGATGGAATTGTACAATCCGGGTCTCATCTTCCCTGGAGTCCTCGGAGGCCTCTGTTTGCTGTTGACCTTGTTCGCTTCGCAAGTCCTGCCCATCAATTACGTGGGGGTCCTGCTCATCATTTTCTCCGTGGTGCTGTTCATCCTCGAGTTGAAGGTGCCGTCCTTCGGGCTCCTGACCATGGGGGCAATAGTCAGCCTCACGTTGGGATCGGTAATGCTGTTCGAGAGCGGGGAAACCGCGATGAGGGTATCGTGGTCGGTCATCATTCCCACCGTGGCCGCGGTGTCTGCCTTCTTCGTCTTTGCCATGGGATTGGCTGTCAAAGCCTATCGCTCCAAGCCGCGGACTGGTGGCCAAGGTCTCGTGGGAGAGGTAGGTTACGCGATCAGCGACCTGGCCACTGAGGGAAAGGTGGCGATTCACGGCGAGCTCTGGAACGCTCGGGCTGACAGTCACATACCGAAGGGTGAGCGAGTCCGCGTCACGAGGGTGGAAAACCTGTGGTTGCGGGTTACCAGAGACATGAGCGGCTGATGCCCCCGGTCTGTCGCTTGACCTCCTGCTGGCATTGACGCAGGGCACGCAATGGTCCATGATGGTCATACAATTTATTGTGCCTGACGTAGGGCATGAAAGTTGGCTTTTGTGTGGGTGAGAATCCTGTAACGGCAATCGATTAGCTCAAGGAGGCAGATCAATGTATGCTCTCGGGATCATTATCTTCCTGATCATTATTTTTCTGTTCATGGCCATTAAAGTGCTCAACGAGTACGAGAGGGGGGTTATCTTTCGTCTCGGCCGGGTCATCGATCACAAGGGTCCCGGACTTATCATTCTGATCCCCGTGATCGATCGCATGGTACGAGTCAGTCTGAGGACCGTTGCCATGGACGTTCCCCCTCAGGATGTCATAACCCGTGATAATGTCTCCGTGAAAGTGAACGCGGTCATCTACTTTCGCGTCATGGACCCTACCAAAGCGGTCATCGAGGTGGAAAACTACCTCTATGCCACGTCTCAGCTCGCGCAAACCACTCTCAGGAGCGTGTGCGGCCAATCAGAGCTCGACGAGCTCCTGGCTGAGAGGGAAAAGGTGAACATGGAAGTCCAGGAGATCCTCGATCGTCACACTGATCCCTGGGGAGTGAAAGTCAGTATGGTCGAGGTGAAGCACATAGACCTACCGGCGGAAATGCAGCGTGCCATCGCGAGACAGGCTGAAGCCGAGCGTGAGAGACGCGCGAAAGTGATCAATGCAGAAGGTGAATTCCAGGCTGCGGCACGGCTCAAAGAAGCCGCGGACATTATTGCAGCTCAACCCACAGCTCTGCAATTGCGGTTCTTGCAGACTCTCGTGGAGGTCTCAGCGGAAAAGAACTCCACAACCATATTCCCTGTTCCGATAGATTTGCTCGAACCGTTCCTGAACAAGAAAAAGGAGTCGTAGCACCACATCGGCCGGCGGCAATTTTTGAGCCGGGTTGAATGGTTGTCGCCGCTGCCTCAGCCCTGGAACGGAGATATGGAACAATGACGGGCGTGCTCGTTCGTTGGCTCATCACTACCTTAGCGGTATTGATAGTGACTCGAATTCTGTCCGGTGTGACGATAGATAGCGCATCCTCAGCGCTTCTTGCGGGGGCCATCCTGGGTGTGCTCAACGCGTTGGTTCGCCCGCTGCTCATTCTTCTCACCTTGCCCCTGACAATTGTAACTCTTGGTTTCTTTATTCTTGTGATAAACGCGCTCATGTTCCAACTGGCCGGCGCACTGGTCCCTGGCTTTCACGTCGCTTCCTTTTGGTCTGCTTTCTTTGCATCCATCATAGTCAGTATCGTCTCTTGGCTTGCGAGTCTTATCATTGCAGGAGGCGGAGGGGAGCGAACCGTCATAGTGCGGCGCTGGGGAGATACCATAGACTTGAGCCGTGACAGGGACGGAAGGTGGAGATAGGGGCTGTGCACCCGATGAAATACGCTAACAGGACAATCACTCGTCTTCCGCTTTTTCGCGTTTCCCGGCCTATCTATCCATGGTGATCACCGGTCTCGAAAGGGTGCTTCGTGATCCAGCCCTGCTTCAGGATGCCGGCAGGCTCGGGTTGTTGTACAACCACGCCTCGGTGGATTCGAGTTTCCGGCCGGCCCCTGAGATCTTAGACCGCGCATTCCCGGGGCGGATAACAACACTGTTCGGGCCGCAGCACGGTGCAACGGGAACCGAGCAAGATAACATGATCGAGACTGATCACAGTGAACATCCACGTCTCGGAATTCCTGTGTACAGTCTTTACTCCAGCCGCAGAAAACCCACGGCTCCGATGTTGAGCTCCGTGGATACGGTGCTTGTAGATATGCAGGACGTAGGGACGCGGGTCTATACCTTTGCCACAACGGTGCTCTATCTCATGGAAGCATGCGCGAAAGAAGGGAAGCAACTTATCGTCCTGGATAGACCGAACCCGATCAACGGCGTGGATGTGGAAGGAAACGTTCTCGATCCGCGGTTCGCTTCCTTTGTGGGACCTCACCCGATTCCGATGAGGCACGGGCTCACTCTTGGCGAGCTCATGGGGTATTACAACGAGGTGCATTCAGTAGGATGCGCCCTAAAAGTCATCTCTGTCGAAGGATGGGATCGGCGCTCGTACTTCGAAGAGACGGGTCTTCCCTGGGTGATGCCGTCTCCCAATATGCCCGGTGTCGAGACTGCCGTGGTCTATCCGGGCCAGGTCATTCTCGAGGGAACAGATCTTTCGGAAGGCAGAGGAACGACAAGGCCGTTCGAGATGTTCGGTGCCCCATATCTGGACCCGGCCGCAATCCAGAGAGAGCTCGATCCCACAGCACTTGAGGGAGCTGTCCTGCGCGAAACCTATTTCAAGCCCACGTTCAACAAGTGGATGGGCCATACTTGCCGAGGATTCCAGATCCATGTGACAGACAGGCGGGCTTACCGTCCTTATAGAGCCGCCCTCGCCATACTCTCTGCCATCCGGAAGCTATATCCGGATGAGTTTCGGTGGAAAGATCCCCCGTACGAGTACGTATACGATGCCCTGCCCATTGACGTTATCCTGGGAGACTCTGCAGTGCGAGAAGGCATCGAGCAGGGTGTTTCCATTCGCGAGATGGAACGGGAATGGGAAGGGCCGCTTGAACAATTCCGAAGAGAGAGGACCCCATTCCTGCTCTATCCGGTTCAGTGAAGTTACGTCACTCGGACGGGGCGAGGGAAGGACATGGAGAAACGGACTCTTGACTCGTCGGGTACATGCACCGCGGCGAGAATAATGACGTGTATTGACGCAACGCAGGTTCCCTGATCGCGGTGGCACACGCTGAGAACGGTGGCGGGTGGGCTGTCTTCAAGCAAGGGCGGGTTTCAGAAAATGTTTCAAAACTCGGGACACACCAACAATCGTAGCACGATTGAGCGTCGATGCGTGGAAAGGCACCCTCACCCCAACCTTCTCCCAGAGAGAGAGGGAGCCGTAAAGATCCCCTTTCCCCCGCTTCGGGGGAGAGGGTCAGGGTGAGGGGGTGTGCCACGATTATCACAGACTGCTGACTTTTGAGACACTTTCTTCAAGCCCGCCCGCAACGCAAGGATGTCGGCGCTACGAAGAAAAGAATAGGGCGACCGGTGGCCGCCGTCGACGGGTCCGGCGAACCACGAGATTTTACTGCATTCCGGCATACGCTGGAGTACAGAAGATTCTCATGGGCCGTTGTGACTGCAAGGTCATGGACGTTTACGAAATGGCGTATTAAATGGTGTTTCGCGAGCCAACCAGTTTTGATTTGATCCCCACAGGCAAAAGTGGGGCCATCAGGATGAAGGTTTAAGGAGGCTGGTATGAAAACAATGGTGCAGGCATTGGCAGCGACTGCGTTCGCGTTTCTGATAGCCCTGTTTCCAGCAAGCCTGAAAGCTGCCGATGTGCCTGAGGCTATCCTGATCGGGGCCACGGTTTCTCAAAGCGGGCACTTCTCGTCCGAGGTAGGGCCGTTCAAGCAGTTGATGGAAGCGTGGGCTGATACGGTCAACAAGAAGGGCGGCATCAAGCTGGCAAAGTATGGCAAGAGCCTTCCGGTGAAATTCGTTATCTACGACGATAAGAGCGATCAAGCCACTGCAAAGAAATACTACGAACGACTGGCCACCGTTGATAAAGTGCATCTCATGTTCGGCCCGTACAGCAGCCCTCTTACGTTCGCTGCAAGCACCGCGAGCGAGAATCACAAGATTCCTTTTATAGCCATTTGCGCCAACTCACCAAAGATCTATGAACGGGGCTTCAAATGGCTGGTGGGGGTGATCGACCTGGGCCCGCGATATACGTGGCGATACTGGGACATGATCAAGGCCGCTGGAAGCGCGAAGACCGTTTCCTTTGTGGTGGAGGACACGCTGCACCCGTTGGGTGTGTTTGAGGGGTCACAGAAGCTGGCAAAGGACGCAGGTCTCGATGTGATCACCAGCGACATCATCCCGGCGGACACTCGCGACTTCACCCCTGTTATCACAAAGCTCAAAGCGCAAAGCCCGGACATCGTGTACGTCTCCTCGAACATTCCCTTTGCGGTCAATTTTATGAAACAGGCCAGAGAGTTGCAGCTCGATGCCAAGGAGTTTCATTGCATTCACCACAGCGGTGTGTTCAGAGACTCACTCGGAGAAGACGCAGAGTACGTGGTCGGCCAGTCGTACGCCGTGGAAGGCATGAAGCTCGGTGACACCCTATTGATGGAGGAAGTGCTCGGGAAATCGAAGATATCGGAACCTATGTATCCGTGGGCTCCTGCGTACGTGGCAGCATTCGAGATAGCCCAGGCTGCGTTGGAAAACGCTGGAACGCTTGAAAATCAGGCCATTATGGACGCGCTAAAAGGTTTGAAGCTGGAAACGGTCTTGGGTACGGCTGAGTTTCACCCGACCGGCTATGGGACTATCAACACCTATCCATCGCAGATACAGAAAGGCAAGTACGTGGTCATATGGCCGAGAGACATTGCTACCGGAACCCACGTGTATCCGCGACCGGCGTGGAAATAGGGTCGGAGACCGGAAGGTTGCCATGTCCGCTGATGCGATCCAACTCTTGGTGGGAGGCGTTCTTCTCGGTGGAATCTACGGATTGGCCGCGTTCGGCCTTTCCATAAGCTTTGGTGTTCTGAACGTGCTGAATCTTGCCCACGGCGAGTTCTTGATGCTCGGGTCTCTGGCGAGCTACTCAGCATTCGTCCTGTTGGGAATAAATCCGTTCGTCTCCGCATTGCTTGCCATTCCCGTGTTTGTGCTTCTGGGCGTTGCCATCTATACGTTGCTGTTGAAACCCGTGAGCGACAAGCCGCCTCAACAGCTTCTTACCGCCTCCATTCTGGTAACACTGGGACTTTCTCTTGTCATCGAGGATCTTACGGCTCTTTTCTGGGTAAGGCCCGTGACGGGGATCGATTATTCGCTACCTGCGGTCCAGGTGGGGCCGGTGATCGTTTCATCTCTCAGGCTCCTCATCCTCTTGTTTATCTGCTTCCTGGCGATGGCCCTGCAAATCGGTCTGAAAAAGACATTCACAGGGAAAGCGATCCGGGCAATCGTTCAATCGCGGGAGGGGGCCAAGATTGTCGGTATCCCGATCTCCCGCGTATCAGCGCTCACCTTTGGTCTGGGAGTGGCCTTGGCGGCTTCTGCCGGGGTTTTCTACGTGACACTCTTCACTGTCACCCCTGCGATGGGGCTTCCGTTGACCGTCAAGTACCTGTGCGTAGTGGTCCTTGGAGGCCTGGGAAGTCTCGTCGGGTCGGTGATCGGGGGGCTCGTTCTCGGAGTGGCCGAGGTCTTGACTGCCTACTACATTGGTGCCGAGTGGTCCCCGTGCATTGCCTTCGCCCTGCTGGTCTCCATACTTGTCGTCCGGCCCTGGGGATTGTTTGGGCAGAGTGCATGAACGGAGCCGCCGGCCATCTCCGACCTCTCTGGCTTCTGGCTGCCGCGGGCCTGATATTGTCGGTCTTGCCCTGGGTGGTCAGCCCTTACGTATTGGTCTGGATCTTTCTCCTCTGCGTGTACCTCACCCTTGCGGCAAGCTACGACATAGTCGGGGGATACATGGGGTACATGAATCTCGGACATTCCACCTTCTTCGGCCTGGGAGCGTACGGTACGGCCATTCTTCTCAATCACGGGTACGGCCTGCCGATGGCCGCGGCCGGCGGAGTGATCGTTTCTATCTGCTTTGCCGCGCTGGTAAGTTATCCGCTCTTCCGATTGAGGGGGGCATACTTCGCTCTGGGAACATTCGGCATGATCAGCCTCGTCGAGGTCCTAATCAACAATCTTCGAAATCTCACCGGTGGGTCAGGAGGTATATCGACCCCCCCGGGAGATAACACGGTCCCAGCATATTATCTTTCGGTGTTGATCGTGGCCGCAACGCTGACATTCAGCTATCTCATTTCCCGCTCCCGGTTCGGTCTCGCCCTGTTCAGCATTCGCGAGGATGAGGAAGTGGCTCGTTCTTTGGGGGTACCGACGAGCCTCTACAAAGCGCTGGCCCTGGTATTCAGCGCGATACCGGCGAGTCTCGTTGGCGGAGTGTATGTGTGGTGCGTAACATACATCAGCCCACCGGCTGCTTTCGGCCTTGAAATAGCCCTGAGCCCCATAGTCATGGCCATGCTTGGCGGCACGGGCACGCTTTTGGGTCCTTTCCTGGGGGCACTGTTCCTCACATCATTACAGGAACTGCTTTGGACCAAGATGCCTTACCTGCACCTAACGATCTATGGGGGGATATTGGTCACGATCGGGCTGTTCATGCCCGGCGGGATTGTCCGAGCTCGCTGGTTCCGGCCCGTGCTTGACGCTCTGGGAGTTGGGGAGAAGATGCGGTATCTCGATCTGTAACACCTGAACGGAGGAGCCGATTCTCGATGGCGCCATTGCTGGAATGCAGGGACGTTACCAAGATTTTTGACGGGCTGATTGCCCTGGCACAGGTGCGCCTCGAGCTGGAGCCGGGGGACATCCTTGGAGTGATCGGCCCGAACGGAGCGGGAAAGACGACGCTTTTCAATGTGATTTCCGGCTTGGTGAGACCCACATCGGGAAAAGTCTTCTACAATGGCAAAGAGATCACAGGGCTCGGATCGAACAAGATCTGCCGTCTGGGAATTGCCAGGACGTATCAGCTTGTTCGGCCGTTCGCTTCGTTGACTACTTTGGAAAATGTGCTGGTGGGCGCAAGCTTTGGACGAGACCGATTACTTCCGTTTAGAGAGCGAGTCGCTCGTGCTCGCGAGGAGCTCGATTTTGTCGGTCTTCACGAAAGAGCGGACGAGCCCGCTGCAAATCTGACCCTTTTGGACAAGAAGCGGTTGGAAATCGCGCGCTGTTTGGCCACCGGCCCGAAAGTGCTCCTCCTCGATGAAGTAATTGCGGGTCTCACCGCGAGCGAAGTACTGAACATCATCGCAACCGTTCGAGACATCCGAAAAAGGGGCATAGCCGTCATCATGATCGAACATGTGCTCAAAGTGGTGATGGAATTATGCCGGACGGTCATGGTGCTCAACTGCGGTTCGACAATCGCGTACGGCTCGCCAGGTGAGGTGGTTAACAATCCGAGAGTGATCGAAGCATACCTGGGAACGTCAGATTCCCTCCACCGAGGCGCAGGAGCACGAGTTTGAGAACGTTGCCGTTGCGTACGGCCAGGTGCAGATAGGGTTGCGTACTTTCTTCAGCCGTGTTCAGGGAAGGGCGGGTTTGCCCCCCGTCCACACAAGAGGCGCAGGCTGGAACGCCTGCGCCTCAACGGTGCCCTTCCTGCGGATAGGTCGGCTCCGTCGGTGCGGACAACTACTGTTTCTATAACTTCGCGGACGGATCAGCGGAGGGATCATTCAAGGAGCATCTCTTCATAGGGTTCACGCCCGTGCTTTCTCACGAAGCTTTCATGCGCGATCTTGTACCCTTCTTCCGGTCCGGCAAGGTTCCTTTTGGATTTCAACTCTGTCTCAAGGGCAACCTTCGCTTTGGCCAGGAGCGTGACATCCCCATCCCTCGCAGCCTGATCTACCCATTCCATGGCTTTGAGCACTTCGGATCTGTTCATCACAGGCCTCCTTCGGTACGTATTCGCCCTCTTAAGCAGAGGTTAGATCATTTCCGTGTCATGATCAAGTGCATCGGGGATCGATGTACCATTGAGTCTCTGGAGACAGCGTGATCTCACACCATCTCTATCGGTCCATCCCATTCCTGGATCTACTCGGGTGGGGAGCGAACAGGGGAGTATTGCCGACAGGAATTGTGAACGACATGCCTGGCGGAGGTGCATGGGAATCGAACCCACCCAGAACGGTACTAGCGCCCTGCTGACGGTTTTGAAGACCGCGGAGCCCACCAGGACTCTTCCACCTCCTCCTGCCGAGTGCCCCCCATACTATACACCCTTATGAGGCATCCGTGAAGGTTGTTACTGTTCGGAATCGCGACTTCCACGCACGATCTCTCCTACTCAGAAGAATGTCCTGAGCCCTGTCACAATGGACTCCCATTGCCCCCTGAACGCCAGAGACATCTCGTTATGCGCAGAGAATCCGCAGTGAGAGCAATCCGACGGACCACGGTTCTTGAGATAACATCCGTGAAGAATTGTTCCATCAGGCTCGGCATTTGCCAGGAGCCGATCCTCGCACGTCCAGAAAGGCTTCTTTAACTCCCCGAGACTCCTAAAGGAATTGGCTACGGGGTATCCCTCCTGCTTGAGACGTATAAGCTCGTCCAGCACTACTCTCCTGTCCTCCGCCGGAACGAAGAGGGGGTCGGGAAGTCCCTGATACGGATAATGGAATTGCACGGTTACCCCTGCTACCCTTCCCCGCAGTAGCCAGACGAGCTCGGGAATCACCCGGATATTCCTTGCGTTGATAGTAGTGCTAACGAAGGCGTCTCCGCGACCCTCCACATCAAGGTTCTTCATCACACGGTCGAACACACCTCTGCCGCGAATGGAATCGTGCACAGCGCGGTTTCCATCCAAGCTCACCCAGGTTCTGTGCAAAGGAAGGTGGCTCCAGGGAAAAACCCCGTTTGTCGTCATGCAAACACTCCGAAATAGTTGCCGAGCCGCATCGATGACATGAGCAATATCCTTTTTGCCGTCCCGCCAGAGAAGGGGCTCTCCGCCTTCTAAGATAAGTATTTTGACGCCCATCCTACTCAACCGGCGGAGCGTTTCGAGGACACCGTCGAAACTCTGTTCCGGACCCGTTCGTCGCCAATAGGGACAGTGCGTGCACTGTAGGTTGCACCGATGGGTTATCTTGTACCCTGCGAGCACAGGCGATACGGTAAGCTGGAGGTTGTGTGCAAGAAATGGCAGAGCAAAGGAGCACGCACCCGCAGCTCGAGAAACAAGAGCCTTGATAGGGTATTTCCGACGAGGCCGACCGGACGGCTCAGTCCCGGGCATAGTCCCTCCCTTGCCCTTTCGTGATATAGTGATCATGCTCACTCCCGGGAGCGTGATTGCTTTCCATGACCACGATACCGGCGTCTTCACAGACCCCGCACCGGGGTCTGACTACAGCCCCGGCAAAATTCCTCAGGTTCCTCAAGAATCGAGAAACAAGGAGCCGTCCATGACAGAGACTATCATAAAACACCGGTACCAATCGGTCCTTGTAGGATGCCTGGAGCTCCAGGTCTCCGACCGCGGAGTCCGATCCATTTCATTTATATCACAGGGCGGCCCCCCAGAGGATTCCCCTCATCATCCGATCATGCTGAGGCTGATAGGGGAGCTAAACGAATATTTCGCCGGCACTCGCAAAGAGTTTTCCGTGCCTCTCGACCCGGACGGAGGGACCGGATTTCAGCGAAGTGTATGGGAGGAGCTGACCCGTATCCCGTACGGAGAAACCCGCTCCTATGGAGACATCGCTTCGTCAGTGGGCAATCCGCGAGCTGCCCGAGCCGTAGGGCTGGCAAACAAGAGCAATACCATCCCCATTCTCATCCCGTGCCACCGGGTGATCCGTGGCAATGGCGGGCTCGGCGGTTATGGTTCAGGGATCCATGTCAAGAGAAAGCTCCTGGCTCTCGAGGGAATCGTTCTATGAGCTTCGTTGGAGCATTCAAGGCTGCAACCGCTGTTTGCTGCTCTCGAATACACACTTTCGCCCATGAATCGGAGCTCTGACGCACCAATGGAATATGAGGCCACGTTGGTTGTATGCTCGCACAGGCCGTATGCGCTAGTGCAGGAGGTCGCAAAGCTCGCGAGAATCGATCGACTGCGCCTCGAGCCTCGAGAATCCCGTTCCATTCGCGATGTGTATTTCGATACGTACCGTGAAGCGCTGTCGGAGACCGGCCACGCTCTCCGCGTCAGACAACTCGGCGATGAGTGGTATGTAACACTCAAGGGGCCTGCTTCTTTTAGAGAAGGAACGGTGGTGGGCAGATCTGAGATAGAGCTCCCGTGGGAGGCAGGCTCGCTCGAGCAGGTGAGCTCGGAGCTTGAGGCGATGGGGATAAAGCTGGCACCGATTCGATTTCAAGCGGACAAGCCGGTGGAGACGCTGCTTTCGGCAACGTTCCGCGTACTTCAGGACCGGACAACCCATCGCATGGTGCGAGCGATCGTTGGGGAGGAGTCGGAACGCACAGAGGGCGAAATGGTAATCGACACCGTCACCTATCGCGTAGCCGGGACGGGCGTGGTCCACCACGAAATTGAGATCGAGGCCCTCTCGGAAGAAAGCATCGGGACGGTAGAGTGTTTCGCCGATCGTCTGGCCAGCCTCTTCCCGGAGGCTCTTCGACCATGGGCTCACAGCAAGCTTGAAACCGGAAGAGCCGTGGAGGCGCTACTGAAGCTTGATCCTTCGCATATGCCGATGGACCCGCATGGGCGCCTATTGGCCCCGGCGTACGGGCTCATTGCCGATTATATCGAGGGCCAGCGGAGCGGCTGAGGAGCCTGAAGCATACCCGAGGTCAGGGGCTCTTCATACGGGAGGCGCTCCTGGGGAATTTCTTGCGATCCGACGGACATGTGTTGGCCCACGGCTCCTCGTGACACTTGACCGCGCACCGGCAAGAGGGGTATGGTCTTAGAGAAGAGATGATGGCACGTTCGAGCACGTGTGCTCCGGGACGGATTCATGCGTGATTGGAGTCCATCCTGAACGCGTTATTGGAGAACCGCATGACCCTACGTCATTGCTTTCTCGGAAAAGGAATGTCGTGCTCACCAACACGTTTTGTCATATCCCCGGCATCGGCCCGAAATCGGAGCAGCTTCTCTGGAAGAAGGGCATACTCTCTTGGGAGGATGTGCTGCGCGCGGTGCCCGGTGAATCGCTCGGGGGGAACCGTCGCCATCTGAGGAGTTGCGTCCAGGAATCGATGGATCGTCTAAAAGATCGGGACGCTCACTACTTCTCCAAACATCTTCCCGTCAATCACCAGTGGCGCCTGTTCCCAGAATTCCGGAACAGCACCGTGTACCTGGACATTGAAACGAGCGGGTCGCCTCCTCCCCACAACATAATCACCACCATAGCCACATATGACGGGCGAGAGATATCCTACTACGTGAGGGACTACAATCTGTACGAATTTAAGCACGATGTGCAACGGTACGACGTGGTGGTCACCTATAACGGCAAGTGCTTCGACATTCCCTTTATTGAGAGCTTTTTCGGAATCAAGATGAGGCAAGCTCAAATCGATCTGCGGTTCGTCCTGAAAAGTCTGGGCTTCACGGGCGGCTTGAAGGGGTGCGAAAAGAAATTGGGGATCGATCGCCACGATTTGGATGGGGTAGATGGATTCCTGGCAGTCCTCCTGTGGAATGACTACATTGCAAAGAACAACATTCGCGCGTTGGAAACGCTCCTGGCCTACAATATACTCGACGCGGTGAATCTCGAAACACTGATGGTAATGGCGTACAACATGAAGTTGCGCGACACCCCGTTTCTAGAAAGTCACCGACTCGAGCTTCCCCCACCGGTAGAAAACCTTTTCGAGGCGGATGTGGCCACAGTCAAGAAGCTGATGGATTTTCGAGAGATGCACTATTCCTGAGCTTTTCGGGCACCGGTGCTTCACGCCAGTCGCTGCGTATGCTGTCCGTGTAGTGAGGTGCGAACTCGGTACGTTGCTTCTCAAATTCGGCCACGTAGTACACCGTTTCGCAAATATGGTCGCGTATTAGTGAAATCCTGTACTTAGTTGCTCCAGTTCTGCTCAGGGGCGCGAAGTTGTGGGTAAGGGCGAATTTCACCCGCGCTTGCCTGAATATTGCCCTGGCCGCCATTTTCGAGGCGTGCCACCGCGATCGGGCTGCACTGAGAATTTCCACAACGATATGCAGTTAGATTTCCAAGAAATATTTTCCCTAGCCTTTGGGTGTCAGCGGCGGTATACTTGATTGTGTCTCAGATCGAACATGGCGAATGTTGAGACATCGGACTGATGCGATTCCGAAATCAGGGTAGCGGATAGCTGGAGTCCAACCGGTCTGTCTCAACAAAGGGGGAGCGTCATGGCGGTATCTCAACCATCGAGAAGAGATGTTCTCCTTCTCGACCGCTTTGCCGTTCTGGCAGGAGCGATCATCCTTATTCTCAATTTCGCCTGCAGCGGTCATACCTCTGAAATTTCGCGATCCGATTATTCGGGAAAGGGCGATGATGCTCAAGGCATCGAATGGCGCTTCAAGTATGACACCAACGGCCGGCCGGAAGAGGTGGTCGATCCTGCTGGTCGTGTGACGCGATACCGGTATGATGACGATGAGCGAGGAGACATCAAGTCGGTTCATAAGCACCTGCCGGGTGGCAAAAGTATTACTTGGGATTACGATGGCCTTGGACGATTGACTTCTACCGCTGATCCTCTCGGCAGGACCCTGTTCAAGTACGATACGTTTGGCAGACTAGCCACTGTTGAAAGGGAGGGGTCCCCGCGGGTTGCCTACGAAAGCGATTCCCTGGGGCGGGTGACAAGAGTCCAAGTTGGCGCGAGTCTCTGGGCTCAGTACCGACACGATTTTGCCGGGCGCCTCAAGTCCATAAACACTCCTGTTGGCCAAATCGACTATGAGTATTGGCTCCCCAAGGGCTACATCACCCGCACCCTGCCAAACGGCGTCAAATCTCGTTTCGAGTACTTCCCCGATGGCAAGCTGGAGAGAATTATCCACACAAACAGGGAGAACCACATCCTGGCAAGCTTCACATACTCCTATCGTCCGGATGGGCTTGTCGCCACGGTTGACGAGCGCTTTCCCCACGAAAGGAAGCGCATTGAGTATGAATACGACAAGACCGGCAGGCTGTCTGCGTCAAGACCCGCGCCAGGGACTACCATCCGTTTCGAATACGATCGGCTCGGAAACAGAACGTCCGTGCAATCGGATCAAACGTCCAGCAACGGGGTGTACGACTGGGCTGCACGCATTGTGGAATACGGAGGGGACAAGTTCGATCACGACCCTGTCGGCAACGTGGCCAAGAGAGTCACGAAGGATGGCTCGACCATTGTTTTCGACTATGATGCGGAAAACCACCTGACTCGCGTGACGAAACAATCACGGACTGTGTCCTACCGGTATGACGCAGATGGGAAGCTTGTCGAGAGATCGGTAGACGGGAAGACAACCCGCTTTGTGCCGCGCCCCTTTTCAGAAACGTGGGAGCCCCTGGCAGAGGTGGGGCCTGATGGTGTTGAGCGGCTCTATATTTGGGACAGTAGGTTACTTGCAATAGCTGCACCTGACGGTGCCGAGTTCATCCTGGAAGACGGGATCGGCTCGGCTCGTCTGTTCGTTGACTCCCGCGGAACGGTAACTGACATTCGCTCCTACAGGCCCTTCGGCCTACCGGAGACCCTTGGCAAGACTACTGGATTGACTCCCGGCTTTGCCGGTCTGTTCTTTGATCCCTTTGCCGGAATTTATCTCACCGCAGCCCGCAGCTATGATCCCGAGCTTGGTCGGTTCTTGCAACGGGACCCTAGCCACACCGTGCCGGTCGGCTCTCAACATACCATGACTGCGTACGTTTATTGCGGAAACGACCCCGTAAATTTTGTAGATCGCAATGGTCGCAGATCAACCGCGAACGTTCTGGACTCGTACTCGGACCGGTTGGTCAGACATGGTCGACCGGGTGCTGCTCCCCTTGAAAGATCTGCCGAAAGCAGAGATAGAGAGGACGACTCAAAGGCTTCGGAGCCTCAGGCAGGCAGAGGTGAAAGAATCCTCCCACCGGAACGGCCCAAGGATGCAGATTCGCAGCAAGCCATGTTGCTGCGAGTCCTTCTCCAGGGAATCAGGATAGCCGATCTTCTCGATTACTGTCGGAGAAAAGAACAAACTTCGGTTTGTACCATCGATATCGACAAGATCTTAGAAGCACTTTTGATGAAGAAGCGGCGGCAGCACACCAGGCGGTGGGTAGCACCATACTGGGTAAGATCTTACGAACCGTTATGGTGGACGTACGAGCCGTACGTTTACTATTGGCGTAGTTATCCGTCCTATTATTCCTACAGCTTGGGCAGTTATCATTCGTCCTCGTCCAGGTACTACAGTAGCGTTTCACGAACCTATTCGTACGCTTATCGTTATGGCGCTTCCTATCGGCATGCAGGAAACGTCGGAGGAGTCTGGCTTTCGGGCGCAAACAAGGCTGTGAAAGCCCTTGGTAACCTCAAGGGGGTGGCGTTGGACGAGGCCAACGGAAGGCTGGTTCTCCTTGGTGAGGACAAGAGAACTTCCGTAGGGTTGTCCGCCTTGAGGCTCGATGACGTTGTCGCGATCTTCAAATCCGTGTACGACCACGGAGTGGGGCCCTGGGTCTCCATAGAGGACGACCCCAAGAACCCGAACGGCCCCTGTGTCCCGATGTACGGCCCGGAGATGGCCGGCACATTTGCGGGCTGGGTGCTGTACGAAGCCGATCGAGTAATGAAGAATTACGGGGCGGGAGCAGATAACATCACACAAAAGAAGATTAATTCAGGTATCAAAGGCTACAACGAGCTGCTCGATGCAAGATTTCGTAGTTCCGAATGGGCGGCTGCCAAAGGCGGGGGAGGATGGCAGCGAGTAGGAGCGACACGCTTTTGGATTACCCCCTCGGAAGTGGTTAGAAGAACAACGGGGAAAGACGATCTGACACTTCTGGAAGTACCTCTGCAGCTCAACGTGGATCCTCCCAAGCTGATGACCGGCGGCAAGTCCAGTGGATCGGTGAAGGCCCATCGAAAGATGGACTTGGCCTATGCTGCATGGTTCACGAATCACTATGACGATTTGGCGAAGGAGTGGGCCAGCTCACCCCGTGAGGGACCGGACCGAGGGAAGAAATTCCACGTGTTCGCCGAATTGAAACGCATTGCCCTCCTTGCCGCCATTGCCGAACGGCTGCGGGATCAGGGGGTGCCCTTACCGACGTGGATGAGAAATCATAGGATGAGTCATTATCCCACGCCAACCACGGACCCCCGCTACTACAATGTGCGCGTCATCGGCAACGAACAGAGAGCTATGGGCGGAGTGGGGCTCTCACCCATTCACAATCCGAGCTCTGAGAAGCACCTCGTAAAAACGGTTCGTGATGACCAGGAGGCAACTGCAATGGCGAAGGTTGCCTTTTCGTCCTTACCTCAGGAACCCAAGCCCAAAGCGATCGAATTTGTTCAAGCCGGAAAAAACTATGCTGCTGCCGTGTTGCCCGGCCGAGCGTCAAAGGAGGTAGGACCGTTAAAGATTTCCCGGGTCGATCTTGCCGTGCCAATCTACGGCGAAGAGAACCTCATGCTTACCCGCCATTACAGCTCATTCCTGAGACCTGACGGAGAGCTTGGGATCTGCTGGACCCTTGATCTGCCGCATCTCTTGCTGGATGCCCGGCGGCCCGCCGGGATAGCGGGAAAAGGGCTGACTCTGACCCCCCAGTACTTACTCACAACCCCAATGGGGAAGGTCAACGTAACCTTCAGTGAAAAACGCATGGTACCTGAATTGAAGGGTGTGTTTCTCGTTCCCCGAAAGTCTGATGACATCCTGGCATTGTCCGGTGCTTCGGAGCCCAAGAGCGGCCTGGGAACGTTCAAAGTAACGTTTAGAGATGGACGAAGGTGGTACTTTGACGAGAACGGCTACCTTTGTGCCACTTCAGAAAACGGGATCACTGTCGTCTATCGGAGGGACGATCGGGATCGTATTGCCTCGATAGAGGGTTGGCATGGAGAAAAGCCTGTTGCCAAGATCCGCCTACAGTATGACGAGAAGGACCGGGTCACGAGAGCCACGGCCGGCAAAGACAATTTCGTCGAGTACTCTTACGACGAGCAAGGGCGACTCACCAAGGTGAGATCATCGGTCGGGGTGGAAACCTACCACTACGATCTGTCTCTCCTGGTTTCTATGGACAGTGATGGCAAAAAGAGATGGTTCGTCTATGACCGGGATGGACGCCTCACCAAAGAGACCGATGACGCCGGCAACACTGTGGCCGTCTATCAAATCGCGGCCGACTCAAACGGCAGTCGCCTCATGAGACACGATTTGCTTCCCGACGGATCTCGCAGGACCACGGAGGTTCTGTACGACAGGAGCTTCAGACCCGTAGCAGAGTCATATCCTGATGGCGTCAAGGTGTCCTTTTCTTACCGGAAGGACGGGTCAGTCGTAGAAACGGACACCAGTCCCGACGGCAGCGTGTATCAGATAACCAGGAGGCCGGACAGAAAAGACCAAGTTACGGTGAAGCTTCCCGAGGGGGGGATTCAGACCCTGACACAGGAGGATGGCCGTGTGATGATAACGGAGGGAGATAAGCGCATTGGAAGTGCGTACAAAGCTTCTGACGGGTCTCTCGATCGATTGGAGCTGGAGGCCACTGCCTTCCGATGGCAGCGAGACAAGAACGGCGTTATTGAGGAGCTCAAAATAAACGAATCGGGTGATCAGCCGTCGAGGCAAGATTGGATTACGTTCAAGCTGGATAGGGAAGGAAGGGCTGTATCCGTAGAGGATTCGACACATGCCAACATCAAAGTCTCCTACGGGCTCACAGGAATCCCCGATGCTGTTAAGACGACGAGAGGCTCGCTGACGATAGAACGCACCGCGGCTGGCGGGGTAAGAAAGGCCTCCACTTCGTGGGGAGTCTCTCAAGCCAATCAGTACGACCCGAAAAGCGGCATGCTGAAAGAGATGGAGATTGTCAGTCAAGGCGGTTGCGCGGGTGCCAAGTTCGAGCCTGATGGCATCACGGAAATCCGATACTTTGATGGAGGCACAGCGAAGCGGCAGTACCACGGGGTTAATTCTCCTGCAAAGGGGAAGCCCAAGAAGATCGTGACCGAAGACGGGCTGGAGATCGACTACGAGTACGATCCCATGGGGCGGCTCATCAGCGCGCGAAATGGAAATCAACACACCTTAAGAATCAGGTACGATGGTGCGGGTAGGGTAACTTCCCTCGTCACCGCAAGGGTTCCGTAACGGTGGTTGCATAACCGAGGACGAATAGCAACGGCCTGTGCAACTTGCAAGGGTGTACGAAGATACAATGAAGCGTGCAATCCCTCTTTCCGTCACTCTCGTCGTGCTGGTCTGGGCTCTGGGCCTATCCCATGGGACCGTCTCTGACCAGCTAGAAAGCCTGTTCAAAGCCATCGATTCGGGTGATGCACCTCAAGTCAAGGAGCTACTAGACAAAGGCGTCCCCCTCGAAGCAGTGAGCTCTTCCGATGGGGCCACCCCCTTGATTCGAGCTGCAAAAAGAGGGCGACTGCAGATCGTAAAGCTTCTCCTGGACCGGGGCGCGGGTGTCAACACTCGAGATGCTCAGTTTGAGGCCACCCCCATCTACTGGGCTTGCCTCAACAACCATATCGAAATCGCAAAACTCCTCCTCGCAAGATCGCCCGACGTCAACGCCGGCGACAGAACAGGCGCGACTCCGCTGATGGCAGCGGCATCCAAGGGGTTCCGCGAAATCGTGTCGGTGCTCCTGGCACGAGGGGCCAAGGTCGACGCAAGCGATAAGGAAGGCAACACTGCCTTGCGCCAAGCGGTCGAACGAGGACACGGCCACGTAGTTCAATTGCTTCTCAACGAGGGTGCTGATCCAAGTACGCTTAACTTGGACGGAACCTCGCTGCTGATGTCTGCGGCCAAAGCAGGCCACAGGCATCTCGTGGAAATCCTTTTGGAAAGAGGAAACGTGGCCCTGAATGCGGAGGATCGGTCGGGCGCTACTGCGCTGATCTGGGCAATCCTCGCAGGTGATCCGCGCACAGCGCAATTGCTGCTGTCAAAGGGTGCCGATGCAAATCACAGAGAGAAAGACGGATGGACTGCTCTCCATTACGCATCTGCCAAGGGTGACAGGGAAATGGTGAGGCTGCTCTTGGAGAATGGCGCGGACGTCAATGCCACGAACATGTACAAGGAGACGCCACTGGCCAAGGCTTCCAAGAGGGGTCACACAGAGATCGCGAATCTGTTGGCAACGCGAGGGGGGCGGTAAGCCTCGGCACCCTCGCAGACAGGGAAGGTTTCCTGTGGCAAACGAGGAGGCGTGACCACGCCATGCGGGTGGATATGGACAGTTCTCTCAAGGGCCTTGAGAGATTTCTCAGTAGCTTGGGCCTCCCCGCCGGACCCGATCGAGCGATCAATCACAAGACGATCGTGGGTCTACTTGCCGGCCTGCTCGGAGGCTTCATCGGCTGGCTCATTTCAGAGCCGTACCACGAGGATTTTTCTTTCTGGAGAGATTTCTTCATACTGGTTTCTGTGGGATTCTTCGTCTGTCTGTTTGTGATGTCTATTGACAGCATCTTTGAGAGAAGTACCTCAGCATTTCTCAGAAGTGCGGCCAAAGCAGCGCTATTGTCCCTCGTGATCCTTGTTCCGTCCGTGCTCGCGACCAAGACCGTGGTCGAGCGTTCGCGGCTCATGTCTCTAGGCCGACCTGCGATCAAGATTCTTGTCCTCGATGTCTCGGGAAGCATGCGAGGTTATCCCTTGGAGACCTTGAAGAGTGCCGCGAAAGCCTATGGAAGCACGGTGGTCGGGGCGGACAGCAAAGGTGATACTCTGGTGGCCTGCGTAGCCTTTTCAGATCAGGCCCGGGTGATTGCTGAGCCGACAAGGGATTTTCATTCATTCATCACGCAAGTGAATCAGATGACCGCTTCAGGGGCTACGAGAATGGGCGACGGCCTGATCAAGGCTCGCAGGATTCTGGAAGGTCAGGGAATTGTGAAGACATCAGCCGCTGGGGACCCGAAGACTAGCCGAGGTGCCAGTGGGATTAATCATGAAGTAATTATGGTCACTGACGGCAAACCCACAGGCGGCGCTTCAGGCGTGCTGGATGCGCTGCCCTTCTTCATTTTCAACGGAATACCGGTACACACAGTTGGCGCGGGTAAAGACTATGACAAGACTTTGTTGGAACGCATCTCCCTCAAGACTGATGGCACCTTCGTTGCTGCCGATGACATTGCCAGATTGGTCCCGGTGATGGAGGAGTTTGCGAGGCAGGGACTGGCTCAAGCCGGGGCTTCTTCGAAGGGGTATGCGTCGTTCCTGACCAGAATAGCCGGTTGGGTCATCATAGGTATTGCCATTGGAATTTGTGCCGCAATTCCCAGGAAAACAGCAAGAGCCCTTCTTTTCGGAGCAGCCGGAGGTCTGGCAGGCGGCTTGTTAGGCGCTGGTCTTTTCGAGCTCTTTCAATTTCTTCTCGCGGTCGCTGGCATACAATCAGGTATTGCGAATCGCTTCGTCGGCTTCTCCGTGCTCGGGGCCAGCATAGGGTTTGCAGTACCGTTCGCCGAGTCCGTATCCAAGGTAGCTTGGCTGCGAGTCGTGGATGGGGCGCAGCTCGGCAGACTAATCATACTTGATAGGTCTCCCATGATCCTCGGTAGCGGGCCAGGCTCGGATGTGACCATAGGAGGCGATCCGGAGGTGGAGGAGAACCACGCTCGCATCACCAGAAAAGGTGAAGCGATTCGAGTCGAAGCACTTGGAAGGAAAGGCTTTGTTAAGGGCGGAAACGTAACACGGGATGCGGAAATTTCCCCGGAAGAGGTTTTCGTAATCGGTGAGACGAAGCTGCTGTACCTGACGAAGGTAACCTTGCTGAAGGCCTAGTGCGCTGGTTCCTGAGTACGATCACGCATCTTAGGTTTACCAACAAGAGGAATGATGGTGACGATTGATTGCTTCATGCCCCGAAGGGGCATACCGTTAGTAGCCGTGGGTTTTAACCCACGGAATGAGAAGGCAACCAAGCAGGACCCTGAAGGGGTCCACCATCGAAATGACCAAGAGCCAAGACGCGCCTACACCAGGCCATGGGAAACCTCTTGGTCGACCCTTTCAGGGTCGGTCAGTTGTTATGCCGTGCCGAACCACAGGTTGAAACCTGTGGCTGCTCAAGGTGCGCTCCTTCAGAGCGCTAGTTCCCCAAATGGGCCGTGGCATGATGTGCGGCGAAATCTAAGAAAACCTGTACTTCGTACGGCGCGTGGCAAAGCGCACCCCAATGGGCCCGATCCAAGTATTCACCGGAGCCGATAAGGCCCCCGTATCCTAAAGGACATAAGAATGCAAATCTGCGCCGGACACTATCACAGATCCAGACATCAGCGGAGAAGTTTCTATGGGGAACGCATACGCAGTCGGGATTGACCTTGGGACGACAAACTCTGTTGTTTCAGTCTTTCGGAGAGGGAAGGCCGAAACCCTCCTCGTTGACGGCCGGAACACCCTTCCGTCGGTGGTGTCCTTCGATGACGGCCGGATCATGGTGGGCGAACAGGCCAAGAGAAGGTTGCAAGTGTTCCCCGAAAGCTCAGTCGCTTCTGTAAAACGGTTCATGGGGGATTCGAGTCAGCGATACGAAATACAAGGACGGTCATACAGCCCCGTAGACATCTGCTCGCTGATTGTGGGCAGACTTATCGAGGCTAGCTCAAGGGAGCTTGAGACGGAGATCACGAATGTAGTCATAACAGTGCCAGCGTATTTTGATGAGGCACAGAAATTAGACACCAAGCTGGCCGGCGAAAAGGTGGGCTTGAATGTCCTTCGTTTGATACCTGAGCCTACTGCTGCGGCAGTGGCGTACGGCCTGGACAAGGGCAAGGATCAGACTATCTTGGTTTATGACCTTGGTGGCGGAACTTTCGACGTGTCGATCCTACGAGTTCTGGGAAACAAATTTCAAGTCCTTGCGGTAGATGGTGATTCCCATTTGGGGGGAGACGACTTCGACGAAGTGATCGTAAGGCGTCTGGCTGCTGCCTTCAGAAATCAGGTAGGCATGGACCTGTTGGGATCGTCCTCGAAAGAGTACAGACTCGCCGTGCAGAGGCTCAAGGAGGAGGCAGAAAGGGCCAAGATAGAGCTTTCTGCAGCGCAAGAAAGTGAAATCATCATTCCGGATCTCCTGGGACGCCCTTTCAATGTCAGGATTACCAGAACAGAGTTTATCGATTCCATAAGACCTCTGCTGGACAAGACTCTGGAACGGGTTGATAGCGCTGTGCAATCGGCTGGTATGACTGTTGACGAAATAGACCGGGTTATTCTCGTGGGCGGGTCTACGCGGATACCTGCCGTACGCGAGATGGTAAGTGAAAAGATTAAAGAGCCGTACATGTCCGAGCGGGTGGACGAGGTTGTTTCACACGGAGCCGCAATTGTGGCAGCTAGCCTTTACCTTCCCGAAGAGGATCTTGCTCCTGTAGAAGTGACCAACGTGACAGCGCATTCCCTGGGAATCGAAATGATGAAGCCCGATTACTCTGGGGTCTTCTTTCAGCCTTTGATCAGGAAAAATTCGGCGATTCCCTGTAAAGGTGGCAAGCTCGGATCCACCGTTTCCCCATACCAGGAAGAAGTGCGCATGAAGGTATACCGGGGGGAGGATGAGAACCCCGCTGCCAATACATATCTCGGTGAGCTTGTGCTGCCCATCACCAAGCCGTCAAAAGGATTCATCCACGTCGCGGCAGTTTTCAGCCTGGATGAAGACGGGATTATTCACTTCACTGCCATGGAAATGGTCGAAAGCTCCCATACCGGGGCCTATGTAGCAACCGTCCCCAGTGACGGCATCTTGCACGATTTTGATACGCTCGACGATCTTGTCCGCAATGGACACGTGAAGAGCGCAACTGTGGAAATCAAGGGATTCTGACACGTGGTACCAATGGAAAAGGAGGGTTACCCATGGGCCTCGTCCTGAAAAACAGCCCTTACATCATGGGCATCGACCTCGGTACATCTACGTCTTCCGTCGCCATTTTCCACAGAGGAAAGGCAGAAGTGATTGAGATCGAAGGACAAAAGGTTCTTCCTTCGGTCGTTTACGTTCAGGAAAACGGAGAGCTCCTTGTTGGAGAGCAAGCGAAGTCGAAAATGCTGGTGGATCCTGAGAATACGGTTTCCAGCATCAAACGTGAGATGGGTAACGCGGCATTTACAAAGGAGTTTCACGCTATCCCTGGGATGAAGCTGTCGCCGGCTGATTTCTCGGCAAAGATCCTTGAAAAGCTACGAAACGGCGCCCAAGAAGCGGGTCAATTCGACTACAAAGGCGCATTGAAGTACGCCGTGATCTGCGTGCCGGCGAACTTTGACGATGCGAAAAAGACTATGACTCTGCAGGCCGGAGAGCTTGCCGGCCTGGATGTCCTCTATCTCCTCGAAGAACCCGTTGCCGCAGCAATTGCGTACGGTTTTGATAGAGCCCGTGACCAAACAATCCTCGTGTACGATCTCGGGGGAGGGACCTTTGACGTGTCGATCCTTCGAGTCAAGACAGCAGGTCTGGCAGACGAGGAAGGCCAGCACAATTGGGCAGGAAATTTCGAGGTCCTTGCCAAAGAAGGAATCCCCAAGCTCGGCGGAGATGATTTTGATATGCGGTTGATGGGCCTCATACGCGAAAGGTTCAAGGAACAGTCGGGCCTTGACGTCTTGGATCTGCAGAAGGACCAGGGAATTTCAAAAAAAACCCTGAGAGAAGCACAACAGAAGCTGAAGGAAGCGGCAGAAAGGGTGAAGAAGGAGCTTTCTGAGCGCGAATCCGCGGAAATCCATATCCCGAGTTTCCTGAAAGATGAAGGCGGCCAGTTACACAACATTGATTATACCCTGACGAGATCTGAATTCGAGGAGTCCATCAAGGATCTGGTTCTTCAATCCGGAGACGCGGTTAGAAAAGCCCTGGAGAGCGCTGGGTTGGGAATAGATGACATCGACCGGATCATTCTCGTGGGCGGTTCGACTCGCGTACCACTTGTCAAGCAGATGATTACCGAAATATTCAGCAAAGAGCCCTACGGCGATCTGGACCCGGACATCGTCGTAGCAACCGGTGCAGCCATATTTGGCGCCTGGCTCGGCGTCCCGTCCGATAAGCTCGATGTTACCGAAACCCCGGAGGATGCGGACAAGCTCGCTGCAGACATACGCCTGCAGAACAAGGTCACTCATTTTCTCGGGATCGAGGTTCACGGCGGACGATTTAGCAAGCTTATTGATAAGGGGCTGGAATTGACCGATGAGGTTCCTGTTATCACAGCCGAAAAGGAATACACTACCTCGCGAGATGGGCAGACAGAGCTTCGCATAACAGTCTATCAATCGGTGGATGAAGTCGAGTACGTTGGGGAGGAAGGGAGCATTTGCATAGGGGAATTTTTCCTCACAGGAATACCATCGGCACCAAGAGGCCGGGAGAGAATTACCGTCCATTTCGAGATCAATCAACAGAACCTGCTGCGGGTCGTCGCATCGTCAAAAGGGGATGACAAGATCAGCAAGTCTTTGGAGATCCAAAGGCAATGATCTGAAAACGCGACAGATCTAACGATAGAAAGGTCTCTGCAGAAAATGACAGCCGACCGACGAGAGCGAGAAGAGACGCAGGATAGCCGTTCAGCGAGGCAGTCAGACAGCTCACCCGTCGATCTCTCCCGGGAATCCCATAGCATCCCCCCCGAGGGACCTTCAACCCTTGACCATGTGCCGCGCGTGGACGGAGATGTCGAGAGTCTGGCATGCTACTCTGAAGATTCGGCCGAGGCGCAAACAGAGGTCACCGAAGGTCCAGGCACTGAATGTGTTGCCTCGAACACATCGGAATTCTTGGGATCTCCGGCCGAGGCGGAAGGGCCGACACGTGCGGCGGAAGCGTATACGCAGCTTGGACGAGCCACAATTCGCCATTTCGCAAAAGAATTGCTGGCACGCGTGGACGATCTGCATACCTTGGCCTGGAACAAAGACACCTTGTACGACTTCCTGACCTTGATTGCGAAAAGCTCTGGGGAAGATGAAGATACAGCGGCTCTCATGCCGGCCGAAAATGAATCTATACGCGAAGATGTCAGCAATATCCTCGAGAGCGCTTTCGCGCAGACACAAGAGAAGTATCCACCGCTTCCCGATGATCTATCCCCCCTTGTCAGCAAGCTAGTCGAGGCATTCAGCGAGATCCAGAGAGATGAGCAAGGATTACAGCGGCTACACGAAGATTGCGCCCGCTGGTCCGAAAACCGAGAGCGTCTGCTCAGTACAATCTGTGAGCTAACCAGTGAGGCGCAACAGCTTGTAGACTCCACCGAGATCCTGGAGATCCCGGGCTGCTCGGAAGAGGATCGAAGGCTCATTGACGGGCGGATTGAAGGAATAAGACTCATGCTGAAGATGATTCTCCTTTTGCCCGAAAGGGCATCAGAGAGTATTGCTCCCTGCCGGTCCATTGCGGAATCCGATTTTCGCTCGACAACGCATGTGCGGGAATCCGTGGCGGCTCTCCTGAAAGATGTCAGCCATCACAATTATGGTCTTATAACGGGGCTGCGGCAGAGTGCCGAGCGCTGCCGAAATTCCTTCTTTTCCTTTCTCGGCAAGCATTATTTTGTGATTCTCGACTCGCTTCAAGATGGGAAAAGGAGCTCTGAGGATCTGAAAATGCGCCTTACGGAGCAGTACCCCGTGGCCGAAAATGCAGTGAGCGCTTTATTCAAGCTTTACGACGAATTGATTGCCATAATGGAAAGGTTCCTGGGCAACTTCAATATTGTCCCAATCGTCACCGAGCGAGGTGCGGAAACTGATTATTACTTGCACGAACCGTTTGATGTGGAGGCCGATCCTGAGTTGTCCACTGGACAGGTTTTGGACATGATTCACAAGGGGTACGAGTTTCTCGAGAAGCTTCACGGTGAAAGAAATCATGTGGTTCGCCGTGCCAGAGTCAGAGTCGTAAAGAACTGAAAGAGAAAAGGAATGCCTCCGGATAATTACACGAATCCCGTGTTGGGAATGGACCTGGGAACAACATTCAGCGCCGTTGCTCGATGGGACGGCAGAGGGCCTGAGGTCTACATCAATGCTATGGGTCAAAACACCACCCAATCCGCAGTCTATTATGACCGCGAGCATGAGGAATACTTGGTCGGCCAAATTGCTCACGACAGACTCCTCATCGATCCGAGCAATGGGATCTTGGGCGTCAAGAGGCTCATGGATGATAGAAATCATGAGATTGTGCTTGGCGGAAAGGTTCATTCGCCAGTTGAGATTTCGGGCAAAATCCTAGCCAAAATGTATCAAGACATCTGCGACATGTTTCCCAAGGGTGTGTTCCGCTCGCGAGGAGTAGTAGTAACAGTTCCTTACTATTTTCGTGCTCATCAATGCGCCAACACACAAAGCGCAGCAGAAATGGCCGGCCTCACGGTTCTGGGCATTGTCCAGGAACCTGTCGCAGCCTCCCTCGCGTATGCACTGGACATGGTCAACCAAAACCCTTATGACGAACGGGAGGAAAACATCCTGGTGTTTGACCTGGGCGGAGGGACATTTGACCTTACGGTATTTAAACTCACTCAAACCAAGGATCTGCTCGTTTTTGAAGTCCTCGGGACAGGAGGGGATGACAGGCTCGGGGGGTTGGATTTCGATGCCAGCCTGAAAGATCACATTACCCGTCAGCATGGAATCGATCTTTCCTCGTTGACCGATCTGAACCGAAGGATCGCTGAACAAAGCTTTACAGCCGCAGTTATGACAGCAAAGGAGCGGCTCTCCTACACGCCGACCTATGCGCTCACGGTACCGAACATTCCCAACAAAAATGGAATGCATCTAGCCGTGGATATAACCCGGGATGAGTTTGAGAAGAGTATCAGCCACTATGTTGCCAACGTCGCTCACGTCATTCTGCAGACCTGTATGGACTCCAACACTCTTGCCGCGCAGAAGATTTCTCGAGAGGAGATCGGCAAGCTGATCGACAAAGAGGGCCTTCGGGGACTGAGCCAATTCTCTCTGGCGAATCGAATCTCCCGGGTAATCAAGGTGGGAGGGTCGAGCAAGATCCCTGTGTTCTCCCACATGCTGGAAATATTGGCTGGAAAAGACAAGGTGTACGGCAACATAAATCCCAGTCTGTGCGTGGCCCAAGGAGCCGCAATTTTTGCCGCTCATCTGGATGATCCCAGTGTTTTGGGGCGTCAAGTCCAGATCGTGGCTCGCAATAGCCACGCTCTGGGCGTGGAATTGGCAGGTGGAATGTTCTACAGGCTGATTGACGTCAACACCAAGCTACCGGCCAAGGTGACACAGATCTTCACCACTGATACCGATTCACAATCAGAGCTGGACGTCAACGTGTTCCAAGGCTCATCGCGAATGGCAAGGGACAACTCCTTCGTGGGAAGCGTCCACGTAGGCGGGCTCCTGCCACGGCCTGCAGGAGATCTCAATATCTATATTACGTTTGAAGTAAATCGAGAGCAACTGGTGCAGGTGACGATTGAGGAAAGAGAGAGCGGGATCCTGAAGACACAGTCACTGAAATATGCATGAGTATCAATCGCATTTCAGGAAACTATGGCAGAGCTTCCGCAAATATTGCACGAAAGCTTTGAGCTCGTGAGAGCGCTCCCGGGAGACAAACCCCTGAAGTGCTTTCACGTAAAAGGCAGGAGAAACGGGCAGGCAGAATACGTACTCCGCGTCCTACCTGGAGATCTGGCCCCGAACAGAGAGCTCGTGTGGCAATTCCATCAATTCTTTCAGAATTATCAGCAAATCGGGCGTCCCGGTCTTCCTCGGTGCCATTCTGTAGAGATCCGCGGGGACACCGTGTATGCGTTGGAGGAATTTGTCGAGGGGCGTACATTGTCCCAATATGTGCAAGAATCACTGCCCGAATTTGCAACTGATATAATTGACCAGGTCTGCGACGCTCTTCACTACGCGCATTTACACAATGTTTTTCATCTGTGCATCACGCCGTCGGACATCATCATTTCTGCGGACAGGGTAGTCCTGGTTGGATTTGGAACCGCGGTATTTCTCAAAGGCACCTATCTCGAAAACATACCGGAGTCCTGCAGAAGATTCATCGCCCCTGAAGCTCTCTCGAAGTTTGAGCTCAGTGCCGCGAGCGACATCTTCAGCCTGGCCTGCACCATAAAAGAATGCTGGCCTCGATTGGCATCCAATCCAATTCTCACCAAAGCTCTGCAGCCGAGCGACAAAGACAGGTTCCTGACAGCTCGTGCGTTTCAGGCTAAGCTGGGCGAGCTCTCTCCCAAAGGTTCTCTGGAAGTGGAATCCAGGTCGCGCGTTCCCGTGCTCAAGCTCACGATAAAAACAAGACCCGAAGGCGCACAAGTAAAGGTGGATGGAAAGTCACTCGGTACCACGACAGGCGCAGGACTTTTGGTGCCGTGGAAGCCTGGCAGTGCGATCCTGATAGAAAAGGAGGCTTACGAGCCACAAGAGTTGCTCTGGCACACGCCGCCGTTAGAGCCCGAAACCTTTGTGGTCCTGGAGCCCTCGGAATCATCCGGTGTCAGGCTGACCGCAACCTCGCGTGAAAGCGGTGCGCGGGATGCGATATCCGGCACGGAAGTTTCGCGTGGACCTACGGCCAGGAAAAGTTCTCGCATAACGCCTCTTCGTCTGGTGCTCCTCGCGGCTTTTATCATCGTGGCAATAGGATTGGGGCGCCTGGCATGGTTTCTCGTGAGCCCCCCAGAACCGTCGTCAACGACACGGTCTGTCAAATCCCGGGATGCCCCCGATGCTGGAGATCTCGGTCGCACCGATCTTTCCCGTACGCCCCAGGAAACCAAGCAGGATAGTCCGGCCATAGACCGGCCACGATCAACTGCCGCCCGCTGGGAGAGACTCCTCACTGACGGGCAGGACCTATACAGAAAGGCGAGATACGCTGAGGCTGAGACGCTGCTCAAGGGAGCACTGGAAACGAGTGAACATGCTTTTGGCCCGAGAGACATAAACACCGCTTTGTCCTGCGACGCTTTGGGACTGGTGTACCTTGAGAAGGCCAATTATGACAATGCAGAGGCTCTGTTTCGAAGGAGTCATGCAACAAAGGAAGAACTGCTGGGCCCCAGCCATCAAGATGTGGCGCGATCACTCCGCAATGTGGGGATGGCTTTGAAGGGGAAAGGAGCGTACACGGAAGCTGAATCCTGCTTCACAAAGGCCCTGACCATAAGGGAGCAGGCATCGAAACGGAGTCCCCCCGAGTTATCACAATCACTGGCCGATCTTGGATTTATCTACATCTTTCAAAGAAAGTATCCGGAAGCGGAGCGGTCCTTTAGGAAGGCCATAGAGCTCAGTAAGAGCTCTCCAAGTCAGGATCAATCCGAGCTCGCGCGGTCTCTCGGCGGGCTGGGTCAGGTCCTGCGGCTTCGGCGAAAGTACTTCGAGGCAGAACCGCTCCTCAAGCGAGCCCTGGCGCTTCGAGAGAGTCAAATGGGCCCGAATCACCCGGAGACAGCCAGTTCCTTGAGCGCTCTTGGGAGTCTATACATCGCGTGGGGGAACTATGCTGAGGCAGAAGTGCTCCTGAAAAGGGCCCTTTCGATACGTGAGAAGGCCCTAGGCCCGGATCATCCGGATGTGGGAGTATTGCTCAGTACCATAGCGGACCTGAAAAAAGGACGTGGGGATCCGGTGGAGGCGGAATCCTACTACCAAAAGGCTGTCATGATACTGGAGAAGTCTCTCGGACCGGACCACCCCACATTGGCTATTCGCATGAGCGCTCTTGCCAACCTGTACTATTCGCAGCAGAGGTATGCCGAAGCCAAGTTGCTATGGGAAAAGTCGCTGGCCATAATGGAACGAGTGTTCGGCCCGGAGCACCAGGATGTCCGAACTCTTCAGAAAAACCTGAAGCATCTTGCTCAACAGCAGAACCGGTAGTGTATGATCCCTAGGAGCGAACGCTCTCTAGCATTGTGAGACCGAAAAACAGGAACGGGGGTATCTTTCCGATGCATATCTCATGGGCACAAATCATCGTGTGGTTGATCGTTGGAGCACTCGCCGGTTCGCTCGCCGGCATGGTCGTCACTCGTTCGAAGGGGGGATTCGGTAGGGCCGCGAACCTCGGCATCGGTCTGGTAGGGGCTCTGATTGGCGGGTTCCTGTTCAAGGTATTTGGGATCGATCTCGGATTGGGAAGTATCAGAGTCAGCTTCGAGGACCTGGTATCTGCATTCGTAGGCTCCCTGATCTTTCTTGTGATAATCCGGTTCGTGCGAAAATGAAATGAACGCTAATAGGAATCGGTGCGCCGAACCGAACGCCCCGGCAAGAGTACTGAACACGTCAATCCCCCTGTCCACGCATGGCATTAGGGTGGCAAGGTGAAGATCTTTATCGAAACCTTGGGGATCGAAAGCGGTGAACGTCCGGCTAACCAGACGAAGATACAGATGAAACTGATTCGAGACCACCAGGCCGTGTCACTAGAGCTCTGGAACGAGATTACCAATTCACCGTGAACCATTCTGAGGCTGGGATCTTTTGAGAAAAATGTGGCGAGAAAACTCTTGCAATGAGTAGCACGTTCAGAAATAATGTGGCATGAGCAGCCGGGATGCGTCGACTACGGCCGCGCAACGATCCACGTTAGGCGGCTCAACGAACAGACGTACCAGGTCAAAACAGGCAAGGAGGTTTCAATGAGAGAAATCGAGAAGGTATGGAGTGTGGCCAACGCTCCAGAACCCCAAGATGCGGACTCCACTTACTTTGTCCAAGTGGATCAAAGCAAGTGCGAGAACTGCGACACATGTCTCGAGTATTGTGGGACGGGGGCAATCCAGGGCGCGGGAGGCAAGGATGACGCGCCGCACACGGTTGTGCATCCCGCGGCATGCATGAATTGCGGTCAATGTCTGTATCATTGCCCGTATCAAGCAATCTACGAAGGCGTTTCCTTCGTGGACGAGGTCATGGCTGCCCTCAAGGATTCCAAGAAGATTGTGGTCGCCATGCCCGCCCCTGCCATACGGTACGGCATTGCAGAATGTTTCGGGGCAAAGCCGGGAACGTACGCGGGCGGCAAGATGTTCGCGGCCCTCAGGCAACTTGGGTTCCGCTACATCTGGGACAATGAGTTCACCGCAGACCTCACCATTCTCGAAGAAGGAACGGAATTCGTTGGGAGGCTGACTGGTAAGATCAAGCAGCCGCTTCCGCAATTCACATCATGCTGTCCCGCCTGGGTGAAATTCGTGGAGACCTACTATCCGGATCTGTTCCCCCATGTATCCACAGCGAAATCCCCCATCGGGATGTTGGGGCCCCTGGCAAAGACCTACGGTGCCGAAAAGACCAATTCTTCTCCTGCCAGCGTGTACACGGTTTCGATTATGCCCTGCATTGCAAAGAAGTACGAGGGGCTTAGACCAGAGCTGGCTGCCAGCAGCTACCGAGATATTGACGCCACCATCACTACCCGGGAGCTGGCATACATGATCAAGAAGGCTGGCATTGACTTCAATAGTCTTCCTGAGCAAGAGGCCGACCCCATCCTGGGCGTTTCATCTGGAGCGGGCACCATATTCGCCGCAACAGGTGGCGTGATGGAGGCCGCTCTTCGATATGCCTACGAGGTGGTAACCAATCAGAAGCTTGATAAGGTCGACCTGACTGTAGTTCGCGGCGAGAAGAGTCTTCGGGAAGCCACCATCAAAGTGGGTAACACAGACGTAAAAGTCGCCGTTATCTGGGGCCTGGCCAACGCGAAACCGATTTGCGATCAGGTGAGAGCCAAGAAGTCCTCGTACCATTTCATAGAAGTGATGGCATGCCCGGGAGGTTGTGTCAACGGAGGCGGGCAACCTCTGGCGCCGGGCACTCTGCAGTCAAGCCTGATGAAGCACCTCAGAGTAGTGTGGAATCGCTTCAATGGCTACCGACGAGCATAATAAGGAGGACACAAAGAGATGCAAGAAGTATCAAGACGTCAATTTGTGCAAATCACAAGCCTGCTTACCGGTCTGTGTGTGTCGGGCCTCGGGTTCGCCAAGACCGCTTACGCAGAGGCGAAAGCTAAGGCATCGGAGATCAAATCCTACCTCACAGACAGGCTGGCTTCCATCTACAAACACGATAAGGAGATGAAGATCCGAAAATCTCAGGACAATCCTGCGGTACAACAACTCTACAAGGAATTTCTGGAGCATCCGAATTCTCACATGGCGCATCGGCTATTGCATACCCACTATGTCGACCGATCGGATCGGGTTAAGGTCCTTAAGGAGCGCGGGGTGAAACTGACGCTTTACCCGCAAAACTAGATTCAGCGATGGCCTGCGGGGAGGATTCGATCTGAACCTGAGGGCTCGTTCTCACGAGAACTCTGCCGCGACCCTGCAGGAAGTTGCCGACCCGGTTGCCATTCAGTACAGAGCCTCCCGAGAACTTGCCTCTCCAAACTCTCCCTGAAGTCATTGCACGACCTCCATAGCACGTGGAACGCCGCCGGAACGTGTGGGGCTGTTCGGGCACCGAAATCGGGGCCATCCCAGGCCACCCCTACCGCGAGCATGCCACACGAGGCGGTTATTCAACGACCTTAAGAAGCAAAGGGCGGAAGAATGGAGCAGAGACTCGGCATCATAGCAATAATCATAGAAGATCGAAAAAACGTCGCTGCACGAGTGAACGAGCTACTGGGGCAATTCGGTGACCTGATTGTAGGCCGCATAGGCGTGCCGCTCAAGGCCAAGGGTGTCAGTGTCATTGCCTTGATTGTCGAGGCCTCGACCGATCAATTGGGCGCCTTGACTGGGAAGCTCGGGATGCTCCCCAAGGTCCGCGTGAAGTCGATCCTAGTATGAAACCAATAGGCAACGTCTGCAGTTCGTTGTCGAATTCCAACATAGAGGAGAGATATGTCATGGCTGACGCAGCCCTCAAAAAAGAGCAGTTTAGCTTTATCGATGAGTTCCGTATCTGGTCTGAGCTTTCCCGTGCCGAACGCCCCGACAGGAGGCTCGTGGAAGAAATTCTGATAAAGGCTCGTGAAAAGAAGGGGCTTACCACATTCGAAACAGCGGTGCTTCTCCAGAACAGCGATCGAGAGCTGGATGAAGCCATGTTTCAGGTGGCGAGGCAAATCAAAGTGGAGATCTACGGAAATCGTATCGTCCTGTTCGCCCCGCTTTATGTCAGCAACGAGTGCAGCAACTCTTGCGCGTACTGCGGATTTGCTGCCCGCAACAAAGAACTGCACCGCAAGACGTTAAGCTCCGAAGAGCTCTGCGAAGAAGTTCAAATACTGGAAGAACTGGGACACAAAAGGCTGCTTCTCGTCTACGGAGAGCGGAGCGACTTCGACGGCAAATACTATGCTAAGGATGTGGAAACCGTATATTCAGTCAAATCTGCCAAGAGCGGCGAGATCAGACGAGTGAATGTCAACCTTGCACCCCTGGACGTAGAAAATTTCCGACTCCTGAAAGAGGCGGGCATCGGGACATATCAGTGCTTCCAGGAAACGTATCACAGGGCTACGTACGACAAAGTTCACCTATCCGGTCGCAAACGGGATTTTCTCTGGAGACTCTATGCACTCCACAGGGCGCAGGAAGCGGGGATTGACGACGTTGCCATGGGAGCGCTTTTCGGATTGTTTGACTACAAATTCGAGGTCCTTGGTCTGCTGATGCACGCGCAGCAGCTTGAGAAGGACTTCGGCGTGGGTCCGCACACAATCTCCTTCCCGCGCATTGAGCCTGCATTAGGGGAAGTTATGTCTCACAACCCACCCAGTCAGGTGGACGATTACAATTTCAAGAAGATTGTGGCCATCCTCCGGATCATGACCCCCTACACCGGTCTCATCCTCACTACCCGTGAAACACCGGACATGAGAAGAGAGCTGCTGAAAATAGGAGTTTCTCAAATGAGCGCCGGAAGCAGGACCTATCCCGGAGCATACAAGGATTCTCGAGCGAACTTGCCGGACAAGCAGCAATTCACCATCGGCGACACCAGGTCGCTGGATGAGATTATCTGCGATCTCGCAGAAAACCATGGCTACATTCCTTCGTTTTGTACCGCGTGCTATCGCGTGGGGAGAACAGGGGATCACTTTATGGGACTGGCAAAGAGCTCGTTCATCCACCAATTTTGCAGGCCCAACGCCCTGCTCACATTCAAGGAATATCTCCTGGATTATGCATCGGAGCGCACAAGGCATGTAGGCGACGCTCTCATTTCTCAGGAAGTGGCGGCACCCGGAGAGGACCACCGTGGCGTCACACTTCGAGAGAGGTTGAAAAAAATCGATGAGGGAGCACGAGATCTCTATTTCTGAAAGGATCGAAGGACTGCTCACAGACTTTGGCGAAAGAACGGGAATTCCTGTCCATGTGACAAGAGGTCTCGGAACGCCCGAGGAATACGTTGCGGGACACATGATTCACGGCGGCGGAGTGACATGGCGCATCGACCTCGAGACGGGATTCTGTCTGGTCCTCGAGTCACGTGAGTTCCCTGACCACCTTGTGGGGGAACTAATAAGACTAGCAGATGGCTTGAGGGATAGACTCGATGAGATGGGAAACTGATGGACTCGGGGGGGCGGAGATACCGGAGGACGCCTATTACGGAATTCACACAGCAAGGGCCCTGCAAAACTTCCACATCTCCGGGTACAGACTACCTCAAACATTCATCGTGTCCTTTGCCACGGTCAAGAAGGCTTGCACACTCACCAATGTGGAGCTCGGATACCTTGAACGCCATACAGGTAGAGCTATTCTTGCCGCGTGCGATGAAATAATCTCCGGCCGCCTCCATGAGCACGTGGTTGTCGATGCTTTTCAGGGAGGGGCCGGAACCTCAACCAATATGAATTTCAATGAAGTGATAGCCAACAGAGCCATAGAGATTCTTGGGGGACAAAAGGGAGACTATTGGCTTGTGCACCCTCTCAATCACGTCAATATGCATCAGTCAACAAACGACGTCTATCCTACGGCTCTTAAGGTTGCTGCTCTGGAGCTTCTCAAGAAACTGGAAGTCGAGGTAGCCGGGCTTCAGGAAAGCTTTCAAGGCAAAGAACAGCAATTCAGGGATGTCGTTAAAGTTGGACGGACGCAACTTCAGGATGCCGTGCCCATTACTCTTGGGATGGAATTTGGCTCCTATGCCGAGGCACTCTCGCGGGATCGCTGGAGAATATTTAAAGCACGAGAGAGGATCAAGCAGGTGAACCTTGGCGGTACCGCTGTAGGTACCGGCCTCGGTGCTCCAAGGGACTATATTCTTGTGGTAACCGAAAATCTGCGATGCATCACAGGTCTGAATGTCGCACGTGCGGAAAACCTGGTGGACGCGACCCAAAATATGGACACGTTCGTTGAGTCCTCCGGCATGCTCAAGGCCTATGCGGCCAACCTGTTCAAGATTGCGTCTGATATGAGGCTCCTGAGCTGCGGGCCTGACGCAGGTATTGGCGAAATCACGCTCCCCCCGCGACAGGCTGGTTCCTCGATAATGGCGGGCAAAATCAACCCCGTGATACCAGAGATGGTGTCCCAAGTGGCTCTGAAGGTCATGGCAAACGATCACGTCGTGGGGCTTGTGGCTAGCCTGGGGCAGTTGGAGTTGAATCACTTTGTGCCTCTTCTTACTCACTGCTTCTTGGAGTCTCTTGAAATCCTCTGTAATGCCACCAGGGCGTTTGCGGAGAAATGCGTCCGAGGGATCCAGTCCCGTGCGGACCGCTGTTCACACCTCGTGTTGAACAGCAAGATCGTGGCCGCTGCCCTTGTGCCGGTAATCGGGTATGAGACCGTCGAGAGAATTGTCAAGCAAGCCGAGTCTGAACATACAACGGTTGCACAGGCAGTTGTACGTGAGGGACTTCTGACCGAGTCACAGGTCGCCCAGATTCTCGCTCCAAAGCGCTTGTACAAATTGGGGTTCGATCGCCATGAGCTTGATGACTTTATCCGAGATTAGGGACCTCCTGGAAGGAACAGACGACACAACCTTGTTTTCGAGGGCCGACGCAGTGAGGAGCGCTTCCTTTGGCAATGAGGTCCACCTGAGAGGGATAGTGGAATTCTCGAACTGCTGCATAAAAGATTGCCTCTACTGTGGCTTGAGGAAATCGAACCCGACAATCTCCCGGTACCGATTAACCAAGGACGAGATCGTACTCACGGCTTCCCTTGTTCCCGAATTGGGGATCAGGACCGTAGTCCTGCAATCCGGAGACGATTTCTGGTATGGCAAGAAGTACGTGGGCCAAATTATTCAAGAGATCAAGAGCCTGTATGACGTCGCGATAACGCTGTCGCTGGGGGACCGCAGGGAGGACGAATACCGGTACTGGAGAGATTGCGGCGCCGACAGATACTTACTGAAAATCGAGACCTTTGGCAAAAAATTGCACGAAAGGGTCAGGCCTGGCCAAAGATTGGGGCTCCGCCTCGAGAGACTCCTCTTGTTGAAGAATCTTGGATACGAGGTCGGTTCCGGAATAATCGTCGGTCTTCCCGGAATGGACACGAAGCTCCTCGCTACCGATATTTCAGCCCTGACGGAATTGGAGCTTGATATGATCGCAGTGGGCCCGTTTATTCCGCACCCGGCGAGCCCGTTGGGAAACGAGCCGGCAGGGGATCTGCTTCTGTCCTTCAGGACACTAGCGATTCTCCGGCTTCTAAATCCCTGGGCCAACATACCCGCGACAAGTGCTCTTGGTGCACTGGCTGACAACGGAAAGGCGCGCGCTCTGCGGTGCGGTGCCAACGTCGTCATGGTGTCGATTACTCCAGAATCCGTACGGGCGTCCTACGACATATATCCAGGCAAGAACACTACCCTCTTGCATGCCAGGGAAGAGGTAGCGGCCGCGAAGTCCTTGATTCATGCATGCCAACTCATTCCTTCGCGGTCAAATGGCTCTTAAAGGAGGCAGAATGCATATGAATAAAGCTCCCAGAGGCGTCAGGCTTGTCATAGCCATCTTGGGACGACGAAACGCAGGCAAATCCTCTCTTATCAATGCAATCATTGGCGAGGAGGTTTCCATAGTATCTGATACCCCTGGAACAACGACGGATCCCGTAGCAAAGCACTACGAGCTGCTGCCCGTGGGACCCGTGACATTCTACGACACTGCCGGTTTAGATGACGCAGGTGAGCTGGGCAGGATGAGGGTAAGAGCTAGCAGGAAAATCCTCTGGCGTGCTGACATAGCCGTGGTGGTTGCAGACGAGCGAGGGCTCGCTCAGGCTGAGAAGAGCCTGATAGGAGAAATCGAGGACCTCGACATTCCTGTGCTGGTCGTCTTCAACAAGATCGACTCAAAGCAGCCGGCTCGCGAGGATATAGAGTATTGCACGCTTCACCACATTGAATTCGTACCTGTCTCCACGAATACGGGAGACGGGATAGGCGCTCTGCGGGAAGCGCTGATTGCAATAACCCCTCTTGAATTGAAGCGAGAACCTGTTCTTGCCGGTGATCTCATACGAGAAGGGGATACGGTCGTCTGCGTCGTCCCAATTGACCTTGCGGCTCCCAAAGGACGTCTGATATTGCCACAGGTTCAGGTGTTGCGAGAAATCCTGGATTGCGACGCCACCGGCCTAATCGTCAAGGAGAGAGAACTGGAGCACGCCATTTCCAACCTCAAACAGAGTCCATCCCTTGTCATTACGGACTCTCAGGTGATACTGAAGGTCGCTGCCGACGTGCCTGAAAGCATCCCGTTGACCACGTTCTCGACCCTTTTCGCACGCTACAAAGGGGACTTAAACCAGTTGGTCCAAGGCGCCGGAGCAATTGACACGCTGAGAGATGGGGACAGGATCCTTATGGGCGAGGCCTGCTCCCATCACATTCAGGCGGACGACATTGGAAGAGTTAAGCTTCCGCGGTGGATCACGCAGTACACGGGAAAAGACTTGCACTTCGAGGTATACTCCGGCCACGATTTCCCTGACAATCTGGAGCAATATCGGATTGTTGTGCACTGTGGCGCATGCATGCTCAACCGTATGGAGATGATTCGCCGCATAAACGAATGCAAGCGAAGGGGGATCCCAATTACGAACTACGGCATCGCAATATCCAAAGTACAAGGAGTCCTCGACCGAGTGATAGAACCATTTCGGATTCATTGACCGTCACGGGAAACCACAGGAAAGCCGTTTCCGTCAAGTTCAAGGAGGTCGGCACGCCTCACGAAAAGCAGGGAAGTCAGGCCCCAACGAGTCTAGGTAACTGCACCCCGTCTCGTCCGCAGAAGCTGGTTCATTCTCAGAGCTCGGACGTACAGTTGGGGCAGCGGGTGGCCTTCTCCGGAATGCGCGAAAAGCAACGAGGACATTCCTTTGTAGCAGGCCCAGCGGGCTCTTGCTTTTGAGGCATGAAACGATTGACCTGCTTGATCAAGAGGAACACGGCAAAGGCCACTATGAAGAAAGAAATAACAGTATTCAGAAACAGTCCGTAGTTCAAGGTAGCTGCGCCGGCCACCTTTGCTGCCTCTACGCTCGGATAATTTCCTCCGCTCAAGTTGATGAAAAGGTTTGAGAAATCAACATTGCCAAGAAGCAGTCCAATCGGCGGCATGATCACGTCATTGACGAGCGACGTTACGATCTTGCCGAAAGCCGCTCCTATGATAATGCCCACTGCCATGTCGATCGCGTTGCCTCGGATAGCAAATTGCTTGAACTCGTTCCACATAATGTATCCCTCCCCTTTTGATGTCAGCAATGGTCGGACGAGGGGTCAGGCTTATCTCTTGATCTTCCTGTCATCTCTTAAAGTCCCCTATTCGTTCTGGACTAAGCCGGTGGCCCATTGACAGACCATCGTCATCATAGATTCGTCAAGAAACAAGACATGACCCCCAGCGTGCTACGAGGAGAGCTCCCTGATCAGGGACTCGAATTGATTGGTTCCTGTAGAGACGAATCTGCCGTCGCCCGCGGGCTCGACGTCTCCGGCAATCTCCATGAGCTCGCAGTGACTGAGAATCTCGTTGATCCCCATATTGATTCCGAAGCCTTCGAGCAGGCCGGGATCGAAATATTCCCTGGCCAGTTCCTCCGGCCCACGGGGTCGGTCGACCAACAAGTCAAGAAGATCAGAGCATCGCTTGATATGATGGTCTATAAGCTCGTCGACTCTCTCTGTAGCATCCAACTGATTCCATTGGTCCCGATAGAAGAGCCTGTGTCCCGGGAGTAGAACCGTACGCCCTTGCTCCGCTGCCAGATCTTTGATCATCTTCAACGACCGTATATAGGCTCTCAAGCCATAGATCTGCTGCGCCTCGACGTACTCGCTGTCGAGCATGCCTCTGGTCAGCTCGAAGAACTGTTCCCTGGTAGGATGTGGCGTAATGTCCGGCAGGATGGTATCGCCTACCAGGAGCGCCTCATCGTCCACCACTATGGCGAAAGCGTCCGGGGAGTGGCCTGGGGCATGAAATAGTCTAATTCCGCTATCGAACGGATACTGTGAGTCCCCGATCGGATAGGCTGTCAATTCCTTTCGCTCTCGGTGATATTCCGGGCAGAACTTGTTCGCAAACCACGCGGGCATGGGGCAATGCCAGCATGATGCCGGCATATCCAGCTTGTCCCGAGCTGGTGCCTTCGAGCGATCCACCCGATTCAGCATGCCGTATATTCTATGAGCGTACACCTGAGCACGAAGGTGTCCGTTCAGCTCAAACAAGCCGCCATCGTGATCCTCATGGCCGTGCGAAACCACGACGGCAGTCAAGTCTCCAGGGGCAAAGCCCGCTGTCTCGATCATCTCCAAGAGGTGCTTGCCCGTGCCTCTGCGGCCTGCATCGACGAGAACGAGCCGGTCGCCCGTAACCAGATAATTCCAGGTGGGCCCCACGTCCCAGGCCCCCCCATAGACGTTTTTGGTGGCACAGCCAAATATACGGCGACCCGAGGACAGCTCGATTCGCACGATCATGCCGTTGCCGTTTTCATCTCCATACTGGATTATCTCTGGATTCGACTGGCTCATATGTCCGCCTTTATTCACCCGCCGAGGCTTGGCAGATCGTTCACGGACCTGCGGCTTCGGTGTCGATGGTGGAATTGTCACTCTCAATGAGCCACTTGAGCTTACCGCACCCTCTGCCGCCCGGTCAATGTCAACATGGACTATAGTGGAGCGCATTAAGAACAGGTCGGAACCTCGTTACAAACCGAGTTATCAACGACAGCGTGAAAGTAACGGCCGCGCTCCACTATCGTGTTGGCCATAAGCCAGGAGCCCCCCAGGCGCGGACAGGAAATCTCAACCTCTATTATGAACACATGTGGACCGAAGGCTCATTGGCTTTCAACCGCAATGAATGCAACGCATATTCAATGCGTGGCGGTATATACAGTGCTTGCCAAAAGTGCTGTCGGCTTCAAAAGCGTAGAGGGCAGTTATGAGAGGATCGCAGAGTGGTGAGACGGGCGTCTCGCCCGTCAGTGTTGAGGAGAAGAAACGGAAATTATTATCGGCAAGGGCTCTAAGACGTCTGACCCTCGAACTCGTTGCGTTAAGACCCTAGCCATGATATTATAATTATTGTCTATCTCGACACTGAGCGTTGCCAACTGAGAAAAGCATGGCCGATCGGAGGAGCGGACGAGTATGTCACCAATAAGCGCAATGGGTGCGAATTTGTGAGCACTCGAGGACAAAGTTTTCTGCTCCCAATGGTGGGCTAGCAGAGAAATGCGCCTGGGTGTCGCGCTTTTTTATGGTTAAAAGGCGACCAGCGCCATAACCGACTGATTTTCTTTAACCAGTTTCGCAGGCTGGGCAGATTTGCCGCGCAAACGCGCTGCACCCAATGCGCCTGGGTCTGTGTTGTGAGAAATCCCTCCCAAGTGCCGATTTTGTCAATCGGGGGAGCAGACAAGAAGGGCTCTGTTGTGCAATTGAAAGGAGCCGACATGGGCGAGCAAGACCGGCAGGAGCTCGAGAGCTTGATGCGGGAGCTGAGGGAAGCTCGCAAGCGCAATAGCGAGCTAGAATCGATGCTGGAAGAGGCCAGAGCCAGGGAAAAAATCCTCCTAGAGAGCGAAGAAGACTACCGGTCGCTGTTTAGCGATTCTCGAGACGCAATACTTGTTGTCACGCGCGACGGAATCATCCTGAAGTGTAACCGCTCTTTCCTGGAGCTTTCTGGTTACTCGGCCGATGAGGCGCTGGGAACGAATGTGCTGAGCCTCTATGCGGATCCTTCCGATCGTCCTAGGTTTCAGCGGGAAATTGAAAACAAGGGCTACGTGAAAGATTTTCCCTGGACGATGATCGACAAACAGGGTGTTCGGAAGCATTGCCTGTTCTCGTCTTCGTTGCGGAAAGACAGTAACGGAGCTGTCATCGGCTATCAGAGCATAATCAGGGATATTACGGAGAGCCTGGCGGCTCAGAGGCGTCTCGAAGAAGCGGACGAGTTTAATCAGAAGATACTGACCGGGTCTCCGGTGGGTGTCCTAACCTATGATGCTGACGGTCAGTGCACGTCAGCTAACGTAGCGGCAGCCGAGATTGTGGGAGCACCGCTGGAGGAAGTCCTGAAGCAGAATTTCCGGACCACAGAGTCCTGGAAAAAATCAGGCCTTGCTGAAGATGCGGAGGATGTTCTGAAGACCGGAGCTGAAAGACGGCGTGAAATTCAGATCACGACCGGCTGTGGCAAAAACATTTGGCTGGATTGCCGGCTTTGTCGATTCTCGTCCCACTGCAAACCTCAATTGCTTATGATTCTTAACGATATTACTGACCTAAAACTTGCTGAAGATCACCTTGCAAAACAAAACGAGTTTCTCAACACTGTTTTGGAGGCCCTATCGCATCCATTCTACGTGTTGGACGCTGAGGATCATTCGGTACTCATGGCCAATTCCGCGGCTCTAAAGGGAGTGTCGATCGAAGGTCTGACATGCCATGGTCTTACCCATGAAAGGCTTTCGCCATGCAATGGCTTGGACCATCCGTGTCCAATTGATGAGGTAAAGAGAACGAAGAAACCGGTCACGTGTGAGCACGTTCATTTCGACAGCAATGGTGGGCTTCGGAATTTTGAGATTCACGCGCACCCTATGTTTGATGCGAAAGGAGAGGTCACGCGAATTATCGAATATGCCTTTGACATTACCGACCGGCTCCGAACGCTGGATGCGCTGAAAGACTCGGAGGCTCGTTACAGGTCCGTTGTCGAGAACGCCGTCAAGGGGATTTACCGATCGACGCGAGAGGGGCGCTTCATTTCTGCCAATCCTTCAATGGCAAGAATTTTGGGGTATGAGTCCGTTCCGGATCTGTTGGAGAGCGTGACGGACCTTCAGAATCAGCTCTACGCGGACCCGGAAGCCCGGCCCGAGTTTCTCCGTATCATGGATAAACAGGGGACTGTAAAGGACTTCGAGGCACGTTGGTACCGGAAAGATGGCTCAGAGGTATGGATAAATCTCAATTCACGGGTAGTTCGTGATGAAGAAGGCAATTTCATGTATTTTGAAGGCATGTGCGAGGATATCACGGAGCGAAAGCTTGCCCAACAGCGCCTCGAAAATGCCTTGGAGTTTCAGTCACAGCTCCTGAATACGGCCGCAACGGCAATTTTTACCGTAGATGCTGTTCGGAAAGTTACGTCGGTCAATGAAGAGTTTTGTCGCCTTACGGGGTTTGCCCCGGCGGATGTCCTGGGAAGAGCGTGCACCACCTTTTGCGGTGAACCATGCACCGAGTACTGTAGCCTTTTCGATCCGTCTCGACGGGAGAAAATTCTTCGCAAACAGGTAAAGGTTCGGACGAAGGATGCAAAGCTGCTTACCGTTCTCAAGAATGCCAACCTCGTTTACGACGATAACGGCTTTGTGACCGGAGCCATTGAATCCTTTGTGAACGTGACCGAGCTGATCGAGGTTTCTGAGCTTGCTTCCCTGGAAGCCGGAAAGCTCAGAGCCATGATAGAGGGGATGGAGGAAGGGGTCGTCGTTGCCGATGCTGACGGCATGATCACCGAGGTGAATAGGTGGTTTCTCGACAAGGTAGGTCTCAAGCGGCAGGACGTGATCAAAAAGGACATGTGGAGCTTTCATCCTCAAACCGAAAGAACCCAAGCAGTAAGAGATCTGGTGGCCGCGTACAAGCAAGGCAAAACACGAGAGCTGCGAGAAATAACGCGAGAGCTGCTTGGTATGTACGTGTCTCTACGTGTTCAGCCCATATTCGAGGGGAGCGATTTCAAAGGGGTCATTCTCAACGTAATCGATGTGTCGGATTTGGTGGAGGCACGGTCAGTGGCAGAACGAGCCAGCAAATCGAAGAGCGAGTTTCTGGCCAACATGAGTCACGAAATACGTACCCCTATAAACGGCATTGTGGGAATGACGGAGCTCGCTCTGAACACCGAGTTGACCGCAGAACAGAGAGACTATCTCGACACGCTAAAGATTTCGGCCAATGCGCTCCTGAAACTGATTCAGGACATACTCGATTTTTCAAAAATCGAGGCCGGAAAACTCGACCTGATTCACACAAGCTTCAGCCTTCGCGATTCTTTGGCCGACACAATGACCATGCTCGCTGCCCAGGCCCACAGCAAGGGCCTGGAGCTGGCCTACGATGTTCCCTTTGACATTCCTGATGCCCTCATAGGCGACCCCGGCCGGCTCAGGCAGATTATGGTGAATCTGGTGGGAAATGCCATCAAGTTTACCCAAGAGGGAGAGGTTGCCGTTACGGTAGCGATGGAATCGAAGAACAATAATCATGCCGTACTGCACTTCACGGTAAACGATACGGGAATTGGAATCCCGCCCGAGAAACAGGACTTGATCTTTGAAGCATTTGAGCAGGCGGATGGGTCCACTACAAGGAAATACGGTGGCACCGGCCTTGGTCTTGCCATCTCTCGACAGCTTGCGAGGATGATGGGAGGCCATGTGTGGGTTGAAAGCGAGCCCGATAAGGGGAGCAGGTTTCACTTCACGGTATCATTTGAGCTCCAGCCAACCTCGCCAGGGATGCGGACATCGAAACAGGCAAGACATCTTGAAGGCGTTTCCGTGCTGGTAGTGGACGACAATCGCACAAATCTAACTATCTTGGAAAAAACCCTCCTTTATTGGAAGATGAAGCCCACTGTCGTCGCCAGTGCCCGCGAGGCGCTGGAAGCCTTGGAGCACGCCCACAAGCTCGGAAACCCATTCCGTTTGATGCTGACCGATTGCCTGATGCCGGAAATGGATGGCTTTCAACTGATAGACGAAATAAATAAGCATCCTGAGATCTCGGCGCCGCGGATCATCATGCTGACATCGGCCGGCGAGCGGGGCGACGTCTCCAGGTGTCGGGAGCTGGGAGCTGCAGCATATCTTCTCAAGCCAGTTAGCCAGTCCGACCTTTTTGACACCATAAGTAGGGCGCTGCAATTCCCGTGGAGCACCCGAGAGAGCAGCAGACCTGCTGCGCGCAAATCCATTCCGGAGAGCAAGAGAAGCCTTCGGATACTTCTCGCGGAAGACAATCTGGTCAATCAAAAGCTGGCTACCAAGATTCTCCAAAAAATGGGACACATCGTTACGGTTGTGGAAGACGGCAAGAAGGCTGTGGAGACATTAGGCCAGGGGACTTTCGATCTCGTGATGATGGATGTACAAATGCCGGTAATGAATGGATTCGAGGCCACGCAGATGATAAGAGCTCAGGAAAAGCACTCCGGCAAGCACATCCCAATTGTGGCAATGACAGCTCACGCAATGAAAGGCGACCGGGAAAGGTGCCTTGAAGCTGGCATGGACGGATACGTTTCTAAGCCCATCGATCTGCAGGATCTGTATGACGCCATTGAAGGTCTTATTCCGGGTAGCAACGAAGGGGAGAAGGAAGTGTCTTGCGAAGAGCCGAGAGCCGAGCTTGTCGATCGAGAAGCCCTCCTCGATAGGGTTGCGGGAGATATGGATCTGCTCCGGGACGTGGTCGATCTCTTCATGGACGATAGCAAGCGGCTTCTCGACAGAATCAGCGAAGCGGTCACGAAAAAAGACGCTGACGAGCTGGAAAGAGCCGCTCACGCCCTGAAAGGATCCGTCCTGAATTTCGAGGCAAGAACAGTTGCTGACATTGCTCTAAATCTTGAAACGATGGGGCGGAACCGTGATCTGACTCGGGCTGAAAGTGAGGTAGCTGAGCTGGAGAAACAGATACGAGCACTGAGGGCCGAGCTCAAAGGAATCACCGGGTGACGGGGTCTCCTGACCCGAGCATGGTGGCTTCATTTCACCGCACAATGTAGTGCAGGCTTTTAGCCTGCATCTCAAGAAATGGCAGCCTGAAAGGCTACCCTACATGTGGGGTGATGTGGCAGGCATGTAGTGCAGGCTTTTAGCCTGCATCTTAAGAAATGGCAGCCTGAAAGGCTACCCTACATGTGGGGTGATGTGGCAGGCATGTAGTGCAGGCTTTTAGCCTGCATCTCAAGAAATGGCAGCCTGGAAAGGCTACCCTACATGTGGGGGGATGTGGCAGGCATGTAGTGCAGGCTTTTAGCCTGCATCTTAAGAAATGGCAGCCTGGAAAGGCTACCCTACATGTGGGGGGATGTGGCAGGCATGTAGTGCAGGCTTTTAGCCTGCATCTCAAGAAATGGCAGTCCGAGGTGGCGCGACACCACCCCACATGGGGGCAGTCGTTCAACAAATGCCCTCGGGTCTATTGGGGTTGGCTCTCCAAGTACGCTTTTACTGCGTGGCTCACAAAGTCGGAGAAGGGTGTCTCTCCCCTCCTCGCATCTATTTCTTCGATCAAGTTTACCGGAAATGTCACGGCTTTGATTCTTGTGGTTTTCAGGAATATCTCGGCCTCGGTTATGGGGCGTGCTTCGATTCCCTTGTCTTCCACCCTATCCGTGATTTCCAGCGGTTCAATTGGCTCGTCGGTGAAGTTTTCGATCAGAACGTCAAACTCTTCGTCCGACAGCGAGAGATGACTGAACCCGACCCTCGTCTTGCCAAGCACCTCGTCCTTGACGAAATAGTCAATTTTTGCGTGGCAGGTAATACGCTTGGTGCGGTTGTTGAGAAGCATTCGCAACTTGACGTTGCTCCCCTCTTTGAGTCTCTCGGGGCTGCCGACCTGCAGGTCGTACACGGAAGGGGCCTCTATACCGTACTCGTAAGCTCGATCGGAGTTTACAATAGGAGGAGTGACAGCGAAGCGACAATATACCGGACCATTGACGTGCTTGTATTCCATCTCGGTACCCCCTTCCTTTGGTAGGCCTATCGCTGCGGATCAGCCGTGGCCATTGTTCCACGATTCACAACAGGACCACCGCCCGATCGAATCGTCAAGCCGGTATAAGGTGTGAAGACTCTCGGGCAATGGTGGCAACTATCCTCGTGCTCACTCCGATAATCTCCTCTTCGGCCAAACGGTCTTTCGTATTATTCCCTGTCCTGGGGATCAAACAGAATGTGTGCCGCGACCAATCTATTTTGGCTCTCTCCTCTTGTTAGTATACTTCTTGATCGAGTCCCCCGTCAAACATGCTTTTCTGCACAAGTCAGGCCCTTACGTGTTTAGATCCATGACTTGGCCGAGCCGAAAATCCAAGGGGTCATTGCACAATTTGCTCGGGTTGCATGCTTGCACGAGCTTTGCAGCAATGGATTGGAAGGAGCCTACGACCCTGCTCGCACATCCTGCTGCTATCTTACTACCACCCGATAGAGGACGTACGTGAGAAGTAAGCCAAGCGTCCCCCCGAGGAAAAAGCCGATGGCACCTCCTGTGAGAACTAGGTAATCCGCCGCCTGAATGGGAAGGATGTCTCTCAGAGCGAGTGCCGTAAAATTGGCCAAAAACGCGCCAAGCACAGCCAAGGCCCCCACCAGGAAGATGCCTCCTATGCCCACAAGGCCGAATTGCACTAGCCAATGTTTCATGCTCCACCCCCGTGTGGCTTTCTCGGACCATCGGGCACATCGAACCTGGATTCTACGGACCCGATCAAGAATACAGGATGTCCGGCCAGATATGCAAGCCGCGTGAACGCCAGCAACAAAAGCCCGTGCCTGCACTGAAACCGGCATCTTGCACTGGGACAGGCATCTGAAAGTGTCTCAAAACTCGGGACACACCAAACATCGTAGCACGATTGGGCGTCGATGCGCGGAAAGGCACCCTCACCCCAACCCTCTCCCTGTGGGAGCATAGGCGTTAACTTCGTGGATGACATCGCGTGATTTCAGTCCGTTGACTTAACAAGGACCCCGTCACCCCGGCGAAAGCCGGGGTCCATAACATATTGGAAGGACTGGATTCCGGCTTTCGCCGGAATGAC
>JBFMDN010000033.1:0-61637 GCA_040753915.1 Thermodesulfobacteriota bacterium
GACATACGTTTGGAGGGGGAGTGCCACACGACCCAAAAACGACCTCATGCGTAGGCCACAGACGCTTGCATGAGAACATTACAGGGTCCACACGACCCACACGTCATCGTAGACCGTGGATTCTGGGGGCAGGTCCTCCTTGACACAATAGCGGCAATAAACCTATAGTGTGCCACGCAATCCGGGAAGGATTGGAGAGGAGGCACGTGCCGTGCCACCATCCTTGAGACCCGCTGTTCGGGTACGGGCACACTGCCCGGGAGCAACTTCCGAAGCTGGGTCTCCCAGGAAGCCCGACTGAGGGGCAAGCGCCGCACTTGCAGCTAGTTCAACTCCTCTGAAAGCGGTATAGCGGAATGGAGCTTTCGACTGTTACGGAGGGCTACCCTGCCTCATTCGACAGGGAAGTCATCACATGAGTCTTGGAGCAAGAAATGGCAAAAGAAGAGGACAGATCCCTCAACGAGCGCGAATTGAGGACGTTGAAGGAATTCGTCGAGAACACCCTTCGTAAAAGTGGGGCTCTTCTCCTCGATCTGTACGGGAAAGGCAATCGCAAATTCAAGTTCGACGACGAGCTGGTGACCGAGGCCGACAACGCAGTATGGGAGCTCATGTCCACCAAGATCAAGAGCAGCTTCGAGGACCACGCGTTCCTGAGAGAGCTATCATGGGACCAGATCGAAAGCGAGGACGCTCCACGCTTTCTCTGGATTATCGACACGCTGGACGGTGCTGCGTCCTTTCAAGCAGGCATGCCGGTATGGGGAATTAGTGCTGCCTTGTTCGAGAAGTTCTGGCCTGTTCTCGGGTTTGTCTACTTACCGGTGACTAATGAGCTCTATTCGGCGTACGCTGGCCGCGAAGCGATGCTTAACGACTCCCCCATTCGGGTAAGGGAAGATCCTACCGTGGACAATGAGAGCCTTGTGCTGGTGTACTCTCGCTTCCACCACGACTTCGTCAGCAATTTCCCTGGGAAGCTCCGCAATTTTGGCTCATCGTCGGGGCATCTCGCATACGTGGCCAGGGGTGCCGCGGATGCCTGTCTCTTGAAGAATGTCAACGTGCAGGATCTTGCAGCAGGGAGCATAATTCTCGAGGCTGCCGGAGGAGAGATCAGATTTCTTGACGGCCGGTCGTTCCATGTAGGCGATTTCCTCGACGGGAAGCGAGTGGAGGAACCGCTTATAGCGGCCCCCAAGGGATCGTACGGCTCCTTTGCCAAGTACTGCAAGCGGCTGTAGTCAAGTCCCGATCCTCTTTTTCCGCTTTCGCTTCGCCGTGCCAGCGGGCAGATCACATGAAAATTGGCCGAGGGTCCAGTTTCACCGTTTTCCTTGACGACCGAGACATTGCTCGCTAATCTAAATTTGGATCTTGTCTAACGCACAATTTCCAACTGAACGAGGAATCGAACATGGTTGCTCTCGAGCAGAGATCGGAAAAGGTGCTGCGAACCATAGTAACGGAGTACATTTCTACGGGTGAGCCTGTTGGCTCTCGTACCGTCGCGAAACGGGGTGGCTTTGGTCTGTCTGCAGCCTCCGTCCGAAACATCATGAGTGATTTGACCGACATGGGTCTTATCAGCCAACCCCACGTGAGCGCAGGCCGCGTCCCCACGGATCTGGCTTACCGACTGTACGTGGACTCGTTGCTCAAGAATTACATAGTTGACGACAGGTACAGGGAGACCATTGAAAGACTCTTGAAGGACGTCGGTTTGGACCCCCGGGACGTGTTGCGGCAGTCCTCGCTGGTCCTGGCCGGGCTTTCTCGGCAAGCCGGGGTGGTCACCACATCACCCCTGCGAGATCAGACATTCAAGACCATTGAATTCATCAAGGCTGCTGAGGACAGGATACTCGTCGTACTCGTTTCCACGAGCGGGTTCGTCCAGAACAAGATAATTTACGACGAAGACAATATATCTCAAGAAACCCTTGAGAGTTTCGGCAGAATGCTCGATGACATGCTTAAGGATCTGGACCTGCTGGAGGCGAGGGAGCGGATCGAGCGCGAGCTGCTCACCGAGAAGGTCGAATTCAATCTCGCACTCCTCAAAGCACTTCGAATGAGTCATTCCATTCTGTCCCAGGATGACACGCGTGAGGTTTTCATCGGGGGACAGAGTAACATCCTGCTGGACCCGGAGTTCTCCGAAATCAAGAAACTCAAGGCAGTGCTCACGACATTCGAGGAGAAGACCAAGCTTCTGAAACTGTTGGACAAAACCCTTCAAGCAGAAGGCATTCAAGTATTTATTGGCTCAGAGCATGGGCTGGACGAGATCGAGAATTGCTCCGTCGTCGCATATCCGATCAGGGTGGGAGATTCCGTTGTAGCTAGCATCGGGGTAGTAGGTCCGAAGAGGATGAACTATTCCGTAGTAGTTCCACTGGTGGACACAACCGCGAGAATTCTGACACAGCTCCTTAGGACCGTTGTTGAATCTCGAGCGTGAGCTCTTCCCGTGGCAGCCCGGGAGATTCGTATATTTCGAGGAATCCTTCGCTCCAAGGGCCGCTTTCCTGAGGCGAAAACATCGTGGGTTTATTGGGGCCGTGCCTTGGCAAATGCGGAGTGCCTATTCTACCGCTCAGACGTGAGAATGCCCGAGAGTGCGGCCCAGGTGCTCGCAAGGCCCCGGCTCATGCAGTTAGCAAGAATAATTCCCAATCCTGCTCCCGCTAGTAGGGTCATGCAGAGAGAATCGATCCCCTTCGCGTGCTTGCCGGATCCTCCGCTCAAGAGATTGGACAGGCCGGCCATAGTCCTGGCGTAATCCTGAAATACGGCCCCCGAGGAAAGCAACCTCACGGCTTCGATTCCTTGGTAAATGCGGCTGTAAGCGTCATCCCAGCTCAGGTTTGGCAAGATCGGATCGAAGATCAGGTTTTCGGAAGCGACGCCGGCATTCAGCGCGATTTCTCTCAATTCGATGGCAATAGCCAATTTTTCTTCCGTCGTCCGCGGGCTGAACGACCTGTCGTCCATCAGGAGCAAAACGACAGAAGCATGATACTCGACTGCGAGCGGCAAGATCCCTTCCAGCTTTTCTTTCTCCAGCCAGACAGCGTTGAGAATAGGCACGTCCCTGCATGCCTTGAGCCCTCTCTCGAGGATTCGCGGATTGGGGCTATCCAGGATGAGGGGTAGTGGTACCGCCTCCTGCACCGTCTCCACGAGGAACTCCATGCGATCGACCTGTTTGGCCGAAAGGTAGCCAGGATTCAGGTCGATATACGAAGCGCCGGCCTGCGAGCACCGAACCGCCAAATCCCTGATAGGTGCTGGGTCCAGCTCGCGAAGTGCTGTTGCAACAACCGGATTCAATGCATGGATGTTGTCAGCGGCCAGCTTCATTTATGCCTTCTTTTCCGAGTTGTTCTCCAAGACAGCGGCGAATAGCCGCCGCGCCCCGCAATGCCTCACGGAGATCCTCTCTTAGCGCGGCCTTCAACTCATCACCGCCCTGATTGCTCTGCAAATGGGAAAGATTCGATACACCAATATGGAAGGCACCTCTCGCTCCCGCTGCAACGAGCTCGCACGCGACGAGAATGTCCGGAACCAGATGCGGCTTACACGCCACGCCAATCTTATGGATATGGCCCAATGCTTCGACTGACGCCCTCATCATGTTCCGTGGACACTCCACAGCCTGTCGAATCGCATCCCTGCGAGCTTCCCCGTTGACTTCTCCTCGAATTGCACTGACCAGATTTCGGTATGCCACTCCGTCCTCGCGAATCAGCTTTTCGAAACGCGCACGGAGGAGCACCATATGCCGGACCGCATGGCCCATGCTCTCAGCTTTCGATCCCACTCTGCGCGCTTCCAGCCGGGCGATTTTCTCTGCCAACGCGAGCCCCACCGAGCTCACGTACGCTGCAGCCGCACCACCCCCCGGCTCTGGCGACGGACGAGCGAGCTCCCGAACGAAAGATCTGTGCTCCAATTCTTTCTTCCCAACCGAGTTTTCCGCCACAGATAGTACCGTCTCATCGGTCCTCACTCTTGTTCGGCGGTTCGCACTTTGGTTATACTGTCGCCATCCGAGCTGTCAACAGACTGCGATCGAACATTGACTCCTTTGTGGACATCGCTCGGGGAGGAGAGTATCTCCAGTGTCGACAGATCTGATTAAACGTCTTGAAGGTGAGGTATATTTCGTGCCGGGCGAGGGAAAGGGCAGGTTTCCCTGTTGTCACGGCTTTCTTTTCAAAGGATCCGAGACCGTCCTCATGGATGCAGGCATAGGGGAGAGCCGCCTGCGGGAATTGGATCGGAAACACCGTATCGACGTTCTTATCATAACCCACTCCCATCCCGACCACATTCGTAACGCGTCTCTCCTGCACGACAGGCACCTGTTTCTCCCTCGGGAAACGCCCGATTGCGTTATGGACCTTCTGTCGCTAGGGGAGCGTTTCATGGGCAATCTGGAGGACGGGGCGGTCTGGGCTCGATTCGTCCACGATTCCTTCGGAGTTCGCGCTTTGAAAAAAGCGGACGAACGGTACTCGGAAGGCCAGATCCTCTCGCTGGGTGGGGCTCAACTCGAGCCGATCCACGCTCCCGGGCACCTCATCGACCACTACTGCTTCATCGAGCGGAACACGGGAACGCTCATCTCCACGGACATAGATCTCACGTTTTTCGGCCCATGGTACGGGAATCCCGAATCGAACATCGAGACCTTTCGAGCCGATGTCGAACGGCTCATGAATCTCCCGTACCGACGTGTCTGCTCATCTCATAAGGAGCCGGTGGAAGGCGACGCTACTGACTTGTTCGAAAACTACTTGGCCGCGTTTGAACGTCAGAAGAAAACCATCCTCAATCTCTGCAATCCCCCGAGAAGTCTCGACGACATAGCTGAGACCTCGCCCTTCTACCACAACGCTCTCCGCAACAAGACTATCCAGTACCTATTCGAGCGGCGCATGACGGAGAAGAACCTAGAATTGCTCGTCCGGGACGGTCTTGTAATTGAATCGGAGGGGATCTATTCGCTTCCGGCAGAGTGACCGGCCTGATATCACAGATTCCTCTCGTGACGACGTTTGAGCAGAGAACCGCCAGTCAGGCATTATTCAACGGGCTCTGGATTGGGGGTTCCCTCGGGAGCTGGCCGTAACGTTTCGCCCTGGACCGCTTCACCGGGAGGGGCGCTACCCTTTGGAGTTTCGTGGGAGCGGGCGGCCTGCGCTGCAGCGCCCTGCATGCTCAGCATTCTAGTTGTATGCTCGAGCCTGTGAATAAGTGTCTCAATGAAGACTTGATAAAACTTGATCTTGAGGTCCGGGCTTTCACGCTCCAAGACCTTCAAGTCGAGCTTAAAAACTATGCACTGTTCCTGGGCGACGACATGGGCGGTTCGAGGTGACTTGTTCACAGCGCCCATCTCGCCGAAGCAGGCACCCTTGGTCAAGTCCGCAATTTTCCTGTTGTTCTTGATGACCCGTACGCGCCCGACAAGAAGGATGAAGAAGGTCGTATCCACCTCTCCTTCGCGGACAATCACTTGGGACTTGTTGTACCTAATGAAGACTCCGTGGCGAATGAGCTCCTCGATCTCCTTCCGGGAAAACCCTTTGAAGAAATCAAGAGGCTTGAGCAAATCCGCCTTTCGCGTGGCCTTCAGGTCGCGCACGGGAATGGACTTGCCTGCCATTACCTGTTCGATATCCGCCGCGAGCTCCTGCCCGGATTGATACCGAAGCTCGGGCTCTTTCTCCAGGACTCGGTGGATTATCCGATCGAGGGCGGCTGGAAGCTTCTGATTGAAGGAAAGGATCGAAGGCGCCGCCGCGTAACGAATGTTCTCCATGAGCTCGAACAAGGTCCGTCCGAGAAATGGCCTCCTCCCAACGAGGAGCTCGAAAAACACTACCCCCAACGAAAAGAAATCCGTCTGCGGAGTGAGTCTCAACCCCTTGGTCTGTTCCGGAGACATGTAGCTTGGGGTTCCCATAACTTGCAGATCCGCGGTGGAATTCCCCGCCAGGGTGGCAATGCCGAAGTCCGTGATCTTGATAATCCTGTCCCGGCTGAACATGAGATTGGCAGGCTTGATGTCTCTGTGAATCACGTTGCGGGAGTGAGCGAAATCCAGAGCGAGACAGACCTGCCTCACCAGCTCCATGACCTTAAGGGGCGGCAGAAGTGTATCCTCCTTGTTGTGGGAAGTGAGATTGTCGCCATCGAGCATCTCCATGGCTATAAAGCAGTAATCTCCATCACGCCCCACGTCAAAAACGGTTACAATATTTGGATGAATCAGGTTGCCCGCAATTCTCGCCTCTTCGAAAAATTTGTCGATAACAAACCGGAGATCCTTTTTCTCATATACGAGGTCGAAGCGCCGGGTCTTGAGGGCCACCATTCGTCCGATCATCGGATCCCTGGCGCGAAAGACTTCCCCCATGTTCCCCCGCCCTAGGGTATCGATTATCTGGTAACGGCCGATGGTGGGAACCTTCTTCGGCTCCTTGAGGAGTTTTCGCAGGGTATCTTCTGATGGATTCACGGAAGCATCCACTTTTCTTGAGACTTGCGCACGCCCACCCGACTGGAGTCATGGGAAAGCATCTCGTCGACTGCTACAGGCAACTCAACACCGCTCTCTCCCGGCTGTGGAGCATACCTCGAGAGCCGCGGTATTAGTATAGCTCAACACTAGACGATAGAAAAGCTATGCGCAACGAAAACATTCACTTACTGTGGGGTCATTTCAACGGCGCCGAAGATCTCACGTTGACAGGAGTCGCTTCTAGGCCTTACCTATGATCAGTGCGCTGGCCGAACGTCAATCAATGCAGCACGGGAGATGCGATGCCTTTTTCAAAGATATTTGGAAATCTTATGCGATCACAAGAAATCCTCAGGGTACTGGTGAAGCATGGATTTGGAGATCTTGTGAGCAGGATGGGACTCTCGAAGTATCTGGAGTTCCATGAAGTAGAAGAAGGAAAACGAGTCATCGGAGCTCCCAAGCTTCTGACTCCCGCCAGACGTTTCCGCTTGGCGTTGGAGGAGCTCGGTGGAGCATTCGTGAAACTGGGCCAATTGTTGTCCACGCGTCCGGATATATTTCCGAAAGAATGGATAGACGAGCTCGTCCCGCTTCAGGATGACGTGGCTCCTGTGGAATTCGACCTGATCAAACAGGTGCTGGAAGCCGATTTAGGACCTGTGCAGGGCTCGTTCGCTTCCATCGACCCCATTCCGCTGGCAGCCGGCTCTATCGCTCAGGTACACGAGGGAGTCACTCTGGCCGGGGACCCGGTTGTAATCAAGGTTCGCAGACCAGGCATCGAACAGATTATTGCCCAGGATTACGACATCCTTCACTCGCTGGCTGTGCTGCTCGACTGGCACGTCCCGGAATCGCGAAACTATGATCCGATCAAGATCGTAGAGCAATTCCGAGAGGCGGTCACCCGGGAAATGGACTTCACGCTGGAAGCACGCAATCTTGACCGATTTCGCGCCGACTTTTCCCATAATCCTCTCGTGACTTTCCCGAAGCCGTATTGGGACCAGACGACAGAGCGCATTCTCACCATGGAGAAGCTGGACGGTATCAAGATCTCACTGGCTGAACGGCTTCGCGAAGAAGGGGTCGACACCGCCAAAATAGCTCAGGTCCTCGCAGACGCGGTCTTGAGGCAGGCTCTGGAATACGGTTTTTTCCACGGAGACCCTCATCCGGGGAATCTGATGGTAATCGACAAGAAAGTAGTTGGGTTCATTGATTGCGGCATGGTGGGGCGTCTCGATGAGCGGACTCGCGAAAACCTTATCCTCCTCGTTTCCGCGGCCGTGCGCAAAGAAACTCAAATCATCACCGATATACTGGTGGACATGGACGCGCTCCCGGAAGACCTGGACAGAGCGCATTTTCAGCGGGAGGCAGAGCTCTTTCTCGACCGGTATTACCGACTCCCCTTGAAGAGAATTCGTTTTAGCTCCATCGTGAACGATGTCATGGAGCTCATTCAGAAGTTCCGCATCCATGTGCCGCCGGACTTCGTCCTCGTGGGAAAGGCCCTTATCAGTCTTGAGGGTGTGGGGAGAAACCTCGATCCAGATTTCGATGCTATCGCTACCGCAGAGCCGCTCATCAAGCAGTTGGTACTGGAGCAGTATGGACCCCGATTGATCAGTAAGAAGATCTTCCAGGGAGCATTCGAGCTCCTCAGATTCTTCCGCAATTTGCCTGGAGACATCAGAGAGTTGTCGAGAGCGCTCCGGGAAAGCAGGCTGCAGATCCAGGTAGAACACCGTGGTATCCACGAGGCTTTCCTGGAATTGGACAAGGCTTCGAGACGAGTATCCATGAGTATCGTCATCGGAGCTATCGTTGTGGGGTCTTCTGTCATCGTCCATGCCGGAGCAGGCCCCAGGTTCATGGATATTCCGGTTCTCGCTCTCCTTGGCTTCGTCCTCGGGAGTGCGCTCACAGTCTGGTTGATATTTTCGGACCTGTTGAATCGCTAACCACCGGTGGCTCACTCCAAGATCTCGGAACGACGACACGCAAGAAAACCTCTGAACACCAAAGAGACCAACCGTCCTGTCGCTGCTTTTCTCCGCGGATTTTACAGGGTATAGTGGACATGGTACTTGCACGACGGCTGCATTCACGAAGAAGGCCACTGCCTCTTCCCCATGGCAGCCGGCTTGAAATCTCATGTGGTGGAGAGAGTGCCCAAATGTGCGAATCGAATGCGTATCTCATTGAGGACGGAGAAGAGCAGCTCGTGCTCGAGAGTGTGAGCTTCCTCAGACCCGAGGGAAATTCAATTATGCTCAGAAGCTTGTTCGGAGAAGAGGTCACCGTTAAGGGACGAATACGGGAGCTGGACCTGGTGGGACACAAGATACTGCTCGAATCCCCGTGAATCGGCCTCGTTGCCCTGCAAACACCCCGATTCCAACCTTTCTCCTTGACACGGACTCTGGAGCTTTGTTAAACGGGGAGACGGACATAAAGGACAAATCCTCGAAATTCTTGTATGAGAGGCACAGATGAGATGTCGACGAACGAGTCGGTGATTGTCCTGAACGCTGGGTACGAATTTATTGGGCTTGTGTCATGGCAACGCGCCATGACTCTGCTCTTGACCGGCAAAGTGGAGGTGATCAAGGAATCGAGCCGCATGGTCAGAACCGTGTCCCGGACTTTCCGAGTGCCTGCTGTCATACGACTCATCAAGTTCATACGCCAGATCTATCGGAGAGAGGTACCGTTTTCCAGACGTAACGTCCTCATCCGGGACGGCTTTGTCTGCCAGTACTGTGGCCGAGAGCACACGTCCGGAGACCTCACCATAGACCACATTATCCCAAAGGTCCAGGGAGGAACAAACGCCTGGACGAACGTGGTGGCGTGCTGCAGGGCCTGCAACATGAAAAAGGGGGGATTGACCCCCAGACAAGCGGGGATGCGTCTAGTGCGCAAGCCCTTCAAGCCTACCATCATGGAATTCATCAATCTTTACTTAAAGCGGAGATTCGGTCTCGATCTCTCAGAATTACTGCAGTACTGAGCCGTCCTCTCGGAGGAAAAACACACCGAAAAAGCTCAAAACGGACGGAAAAGAGGTCCCTTTTTCCTTCCCCCGAACTTTTTCATTGACACGGGTGGAGACTGTGATATGAGGGGGAGCACTTCTCAACATACTTTTCCATCCCAGTGGAACACACGTAAACGGCCATTTAGATGCCGTTTTCGTGCTTTTGGACCCAGAAGCGCTCCCACCTACCCTGACCGACCGATCGGATGCACACGCTACTGCGTCGCGGTCACGTCCACCGCTTCGATCAAGGACGATCTAAACACCAATTTCGGGGCAGTGTCAAGGCTTTTTTCTGTGTTTTCAAATAGTGATGCTGTTTTCAGAGATTGCATATCAGACATATCTAACAAGTTGGTTGAGATTTTGGCTTGGAGACACCGTTAGTAGTGAATCACAATCCACTGAAGCTGTGTTTTACAGCGCGTCAAGAACAAGGTTTCCCGACCAGAATCCCTTGACCCCATGGCCAAGGCTTGAAACAATGAGCTTCGGACAGGAGAGGCCGGCGACAGCAACAGGGCGGCACCTGGAGAAGGATTGCTACTCAGAGATCGGAACCGACGATCGGAGGGGATTCCGTGGTCAACAATGCCGAGGTGGAGCTAGATGGCAGTACCAGGCGGGTCCGGATGCGCTCATTTCGCGGACTTACAGGCAGCGGTACGCGGCGTGTACACCCCAGCGAGAGGATTCGCTCTCGCAGCGATCGTGATGTCCTCGTTTCTCCTCCTGATAAGCTCTTCATGGAGGGCTTCTCCGGACAGCGCTCTGTACCTCGAGCTGGGTGAGTCGCTGGCATCGGGAAAGGGGTACGTTTTCAACGAGGAGCCGCACACGTACGTGCCGCCCGGGTATCCTGCGCTTATCGCGGTGACTGCCTGGCTAAGGCCGAGTTTTCTCGGTTATCGCATCCTTATGGCTTTGACGGGGATTTGCACAGCGGCAGCGGGCTATTATCTCGTGAAAAAGCTTCTCGATCGGGATACGGCCCTGCTCGTCGGTGGGGTCTTCGCTGTCAACCACGTTCTCTTGTGCCACAGCGCCACGACCACGTCAGACGTTCCTTTTGCTCTTGTGGTTCTCCTGTCGCTGCACGTCCTTGTGCGGGCCTCGGCTGGGGAGGCTGGCCTGGCTGCCGTATGTTTTGCAGGAATCATGTGCGGCCTGCCGCCGCTCGTGCGCGTCAACGGCTGGGGAATTCCCCCCGCAGGAGCCATCTTTCTGTTTTCCTCCTGGAGGCAGCGCGACACGCGTGCAAGATGGACGCTGACCGTCCTTTTTCTGGTCGCGGCGATCATTCCGGGAACGCTCTGGGAGCTCCACAAACTCTCCTTACCCCAATCGTTCAGCGAAGGAACGTACTTCAACGCTGTGGTTGGCAGAAGCCTTGGGACTCTCGTCGCCATTATGCGGGATGCCTCCTGGGAATATGTTTCAGAGATGAACTTCGCTTTAACCGGTCTCTCCATCAAGACCGGCGTTGTCGAGCTCTTGGTACCGACGGTGGTGGCGATTGGCGCGTTGGTGGCGCTCAAACGAGGGGAAAGGCTCTTTGTGCCTCTCGTCGCTATCCAGATGTGTGGGCTTATTCTCAGTCCTGCTGGCAGCCGTTACCTTATTGCCCTGTTGCCTGGCCTATATCTCTTCTTGGGCGTGGGAATAGTCAGAATATTAGGGTGGCTAGGAAAACGGACCAACAGGAGACCGCCGGGATGGATTGAATCGCGAAATATCGTCATCGCGTTCTTTTCTGCCCTCATATTTGTGAACGCGGCCCACAATGTAATTCCAATTCTTGAGGCTCGACAAGCGGTTCAGAGTGGGGGTGCCGAGACGATCCGCGATGTGCCTTTCTTTAGAGCCGCATCCTGGCTGAAGAACAATGCCCCTCATGCCGTGGTGCTCTCCATGCACCCCCGGGTGTTGCATTATCTTTCGGGCTCAAAGACTGTGGAGCTGGTCCGGTCGGGAGTTCCCGAGCACGAGGTGTGGGTCAACCGCACGGCTGAGATTCGCTGTCTTATTCAGCGCACTGAGCCTGCTTTCCTCTTCTCCGACGCGTCGAACGCCACCATGCTCGCATCGGTGCGCGACGCCCTCCACAGTCTAGGGCTGGAACTGGTGGAGGTCAGAGAGGCATCCACTTCTCGATTTCAACTGTGGAGATTAGTTCCTTCGGCAAGCGATTCGACAACGCGTTAACAACGCCGCACGCGCAGCCCGGTTACCACAGAAGAAGTCCCATTTATCACCGAAAAGCACGCGGGGGCACCAAGCTCTTGTGTGGAATCGATTTGGTGGCTAGAGTATATGAGATCCGACGCGCAGATGCTCATGGTGCAGAACCGTGGGTGGACCGGTCTCATCAGACTGCGGAAAGGCCGTGACAGGGGGGATAGGACCTAATGATTAATGATAAAAGACCATTATGGCAGTTATAGACAAGATTCGGTTAGGTTGCTTAGGGGAGAGTTAGGCAGCTTTTTGGAATCATCGGTTGACATGTAGCGTTTAGTGCTTGACAAACAGGAACGTTCCTGGCCATAAGGAAGCATCGTGAAAGGCAGATAGGAAACCGCCTCGCAGGCACGCAGAGTTGAACGAAATCTCGTCAACCCTGCGATATAGTGTAATTTCGTGTTGTCGCTGTACGCGACGTTCGGATTAGGGGAGTCGTAAGGATGTTTGGTCTTGTCGCTTTCTGGTTGCCCATTGGAGTGACAGCTTCCCTGTTTCTTATCTTGTTCAACAATTGGAATAACGGCCTTTTGATTCTGCTCATTTGTGTCGGAATCAACCTAAGTCTCCTGTCGGTGCGCCTCGGTTTCAAAGGCCGTTTTCTCGGGTCCGCTCGAGCTGGAGCGATGTGCGGATTGAGTATTCTCCTCACCGTTCTGGCAATCGAGATGCTTTTTCCCTACTGTCTCCCCCGGGACCATGCTGAGATTCGGGATCTCACCAAGGGGTTCGTCGGTTCGCAACCCTCGCCTGGTGCATCGTTCGTTTTCATGAACGAGGATCAGATCACGGGAAGAGGCCCTGTTCTGCAGGATCGTCAAGGGGTCGATCACCGAAGTTGGCACAATCCTGGCGGGAAGTTTGTATACTATGGCTACGATCCTAATCTTAAGGCAAGTTATGTCAATCTGTTCCACTGGAATGCTGCCGGATACTACGATCATGACTACCAACCAGAGAAATCGGATGGGGTTTTCAGGATCGCGGTGATCGGCGATTCCTACGTGGAAGCAGTGCAAGTGCCCCTATCTCGCAGTTTTCATAAGCTGATAGAAGCATCCCTCAACCAGGATCTTCGTGCCATGCACGCTGAGCGGTTCCAGGTGCTCGCTCTGGGCAATTCCGGCACCGGCCAGGTGTCCCACCATCGGGTATTGCGGGAACAGGCAATGGAGTATCGCCCCAATCTCGTGGTCCTGGCCTTGAGCAGCAACGACTTCTGCGACGACGACCCGGAGCTGAAGAGAGAGCTCATACTGTCATCAGGAGCAATTACGCCTCTGATTCGTGCTCTCGCTTGCCACGAGTACTTCGCCATGGCGTTCGCCGTTCGCCGGCTGCAAGATCTCAAACGGAACAGAATCGCCATTTCGCCAGAGCTGCTCCAATGGTCAAAGCAGGATTTGCCCAGGATAGAGAATGCCTGGGAGCGGACGCTGGCGCACGTCAAGCTGTCATGGGATTTTTGCAGATCGCGAGGTATAGGGTTTCTGCTCTTCTATGTAGGGTGCGATCTAGAGGTAAAGTACCTTATGGACCCAGACGGAACGATTTCTCAGCTCAAAGCCATGGGGATTCCTCATCGAAAAATCCAATGGGACATGGAGAGATCCGCGCGTCGTGTGGAGGAATTCTGCGCGATACATGGTATTCCGTTCGTATCACTGTTGGATTCGCTTGCAGCAGCTCAGCGTCAAACGGGTCACCAGGTCTTCGGCGACCATTACACAATATTTGGGCATCAGGTTGCCGCGCAGGTACTAACGTGCGCGGTGACAAGCACACTGAACGACGGGACATCAGCGGCCCTGTCTCTGCGCGGCTGCCTTGCCCAAGACTTCAGGCACGAATCTCAACCTGTCGGGGCGGTGGCATCCTCCACGTTCCCGGCTGGGGCTCGGTTGGTGCCCGCGACGGGCACGGTACCGGAATCCCGGTGAGCTTCGTTGCACGAGTGTTGGACTGATTCAAACCGGCCCTCACGTCAACATCGTCCACTAAGGGGCGATTCTCAACTGGTGACGCCATGGTTTGGCACTGCAGACGGTGCAAGACATCCCGGACCGCACTCGTGCAGCGTTATTGATCACGTCCGATTCCGGTTTCAGCAGATTCTCCCATGGAGCTCGGAGCAGAGCCTGCGCGCGTGGCATGGCTGCGTGAGGAATGCTTCGAGATCCGAGCCCTACGAACAAGCCGAGAAACTCAACCGAGAATCAATAGGAGATTGAGCCGCTTTCAGTAGCGCCGGCGTCTCTCTGGCATCTTCGCGAGGGTTAAGTTGGGTTTTCGAGCAAGACTCGGTAGTCTCTACAGGGCACTTGATACCTGCGAGGTGGTGGCTTATTTTATTGTTCCACCACAAGAAGATCGTTGCCGGAGGACGTGTTGCGATTTCATGCGATAGGCTTCGGTGCCCTCAATCTGGACGAATTCTGGGAAGTGTCAGAGGGTTTTCTCGCCTCTCTGGGTCTTGAATCCGGGCGGGAGTACGTCCGGGATGAGGACTGGTTTCGAGAGATTTATCCCCAATTGATGGCACAGGGTCGCAGGAGGGCTCTGGATCCGGGGGGATCTGCTGCCAATATGATAGCCGCTCTCAGACGAATGGGATTTTCTACCGGATTCTACGGAGTAACCGGCTCCGAAGATCTCCACCTCTTGCGGACCGAGGAACTGGGAGAGGGAGAGGGCCTCAGAATCCGTGCTACACATCGCCCTGCGGGAAGGTGCCTCTCGCTGCTGCACGGAACCGGCCGTGGAAGAGATCGTACCCTTGTGATATTTCCCAATGCTAATGACCTCGCTGCCCTCCATGTGCCAGAGACTGATTACTTTCTCGCGGCACTGTGGGTTCATATGACCTCGTTCGCCTCACCGGTCGTGCTCGATGCACAGGCAATCCTGGCGTGCGGTCTCCGAGAGCCTACACGTTTGAGCTTTGATCCGGGAGCCGTCTATTGTAGACTTGGGCTCGAGCGGCTCAGACCTGTAATCGAGCGCACCGCTATCCTCTTTCTCTCTGTCGAGGAGATGCAGATATTGACAGGACAACCGGATCCGGAAGGAGCAGCGGAGGCGCTGCATGGGCTAGGAGTCGGAACCATCGTGGTGAAGCTCGGTGCAGACGGCCTGATCGGGTTTTCTGAGGGCCAGAAGGTTTATCAGCCAGCCGTTACCCCAGCTTCGGTTCGCGACCGGACAGGTGCGGGAGATGTCGCAGCAGCCGGTTTCTTGGCTGGGGTTCTGAGCTCGCTGACTTTGGGGGAATGTCTTGCGCTTGCAGCTCTGTGTGCATCGAAGAGCCTGGAGGGCTATGGCAGAGCCACGTATCCGGACGCGGCATCGCTGGAAGAGCTCAAGGCTCGGGCCAGGCGCGTAGTAAGGCCATAATCAGGAGAATGTCCGGGAGGTGGTATGGAGAGAGTATCGCGGAGGGTGTTCATCACGGACTGCGAAGGTCCTATCACAAAGAATGACAACGCGGCTGAACTGGCCGAGGCGTTCATTCCTAAGGGAGACATCTTCTTCAGAAAGCTCAGTCTGTATGACGACTATCTTGCCGAAGTGGCTCGAAAGAAGAGCTACAAGGCCGGGGACACCCTTCGCCTCATTCTTCCTTTCTTCAAGGCCTTCGGCGTGGACGACCGAACCGTCAGGAAATTTTCGCGGCGAAATATCACGATGATTCCGCAGGCTGATTGCATGCTCAGAGAAGTTCTCGAGTTGGTTCCCGCGTACATCGTGAGCACGAGTTATTCTCCTTACATTCAAGCCGTATGTGAAGTTCTCGGATTTCCGTTCAGAAATACGTATTCCACCACGGTCAGCTTGGATCGGTACGAGTTGCCGCCTGAGGAAAAGATTCGTCTGAAAGAACTTCACTCATTCATCATAGGGTTGCCCGATTTCTCCATCCCTCCAGGAGCCGAATCGTCTGACGATTTGTCCCCGGCTGACCGCGACACCGTGCATCGCCTGGACGAAATATTCTGGTCGGTGCTTCCGGAAATGGAAATCAACCGAATGATCCTCGAAGTAAATCCAGTGGGCGGCCGTGAGAAGGCACACGCAATAGAAGAGATAGTCGAAACGGAAGGCGCCGAGATCAGGGATGTCTTCTATGTGGGTGACAGCATCACCGATGTGGACGCGTTTCGACTCGTCAGGGCAGGAGGCGGGATGGCGGTCTCCTTCAATGGCAATGATTGGGCGATCAAGGAAGCCAGCTTTGCTGTGACGGCCCAGACGGCATTGCCCATAGGCTGGTTGGCCACGCTCTTCATAAATCAGGGAACCCGAGGTTTCCAGGATCTCTTGGTGACCGAGATCCTTCCAGAATCACGTCAGACGATCTCGGAGAAAAGCTGCAGAGTGAGAAAAACCGTGCGGACCGAAAAGATCGGGGCGCTCGGTTAATCCCGTGGTGCCGGGAGATTATCACTCGCGACGGCTTCATATGCGCGGCGCCTGGCCTGTCCAGGCCTGTGAAGAAGCGGATTAAGAATGCTTCTTGAATATCAGATTTTGCTGGCGGTTGCTCTTGACCTTGCATTTGGAGATCCGCGATGGTTTCCTCACCCGGTTAAGTACATAGGGCGGTTTGCGCTCTGGATTGAGCCCTTTTGTCGGCGGGCCTTCAGCAACCCCAGGATTGCGGGAGTGGTAGCAGCGTTCGCGGTGATCGGCTGTACTGTTGCCTTCGGGTATGGCCTTCTTTGGGGGGCCGATGTCATGCATCCGCTCGTGGGAGACCTTGTACGGATCTTGATCCTGTACACCTGCCTGGCCGCTCGAGATCTCTTGAAGCATAGCACTGACGTCCGAAGTGCTCTCGAGGCCGGAGATCTGACCGAGGCAGCCCGCCGAGTGGGCATGATCTGCGGTCGTGATACGGACAAGCTGGACGAGCCGGGAATAATTCGAGCTACGGTGGAAAGCGTGGCTGAGAATCTCGCCGACGGTGTGACAGCGCCGCTGTTTTATGCCGCAATCGGGGGACCTCTTGGAATCCTCGCCTACAAAGCCGTCAGCACCTTGGATTCCACGTTCGGATACAAGAACGAGGAGTACGCCCGCTTCGGATGGGCGTCCGCCCGCTTGGACGATCTGGCCAATTTTCTCCCTGCTCGGCTGACTGCGCTTCTAGTACCACTTGCTGCACTGATTGTGGGACTCAGACCCATATCGTCCCTACAAGTATTCGTTCGAGATCGTCTCAAGCATCCCAGCCCCAATTCCGGACACACTGAGTCCGCGTTTGCAGGCGCTCTCGGAATCCGCCTTGGGGGACTGAGCTATTACGGAGGGGTCCCTTCATTCAAAGAGCAGTTGGGAGATCCGGTCTTCCGAGAGGAATCTCGTCACATACAGCAGGCAAATGTGCTCATGGTCGCGACTTCCGCACTCATGTTGCTCTTTCTGCTTTGTGTACGGGCGATCGTGTGACAGCAAACTGCCATGCGTAGATAAGCGTTGCAGTCAATACAGTTGAAGGCTATAGTGAAGCGCATTCGAGAATTGCACTAACAGCACCGCTGAGAGGGGAAAGATTGCGGCCCGAGGCAGACTTTGGCGCTCCACCACAGTCTCAGGTAACCGGATCGCACGATCAAAGAAGTCGGTGCTCCTTCCGAACTCCAATCAGATAGTCATAGTCTTGGGGCTTTCAGGTGGGGGGATATGCTCAATCACTTGAAGATGCAAGTTGCTTGCCGAACACCGGGGGGCCGGTCCGCGTTCCAGCCACAGAAAATTCCGGGTGATGGCCTGATCGGACACGTGCGGTCACCGTGGATCAAGACTTGTGGGGGGATAGCCCGGGGCATTACGCGCGGAATTGGAAATGGGTGGTGCGAGATCTTCTGGCACATCTCCAGACGTCTCGGGCGGAGTGAACGATGAGCGATACCGAGAACGTCTTCTGGCTTGGCCTGTTAGGCATATCCGTCTTTGTGCTGGCCATATCGATGATCGGACCGGTTTCGAGGGCCTACACAAAATGGAAAACAGACCGGGCTTTCAGGAGACGGAGAAAAGCCTATAGAAAACCTTGATCCGAGACGAGTGCCCACACGGTACCTTCCGGGACACTCCGGAGCGAGCCGCAGGGGGTGAAAGGCTCGGGATGTCGATTGCTGCAGCCGGTGGCGAGATACCGTTCGCTTTCGAGCTAAGAGCGTCAATGGGCGGACACTGCGGAAATTTGTTTGGCCTTTAAGGAGAAACGAATTTGTGATAGAGTCGTCGACTATACGATCGCAATAGTGTATTCCTGTTTGTGAGGGCTTCCAAGTCATGAAGGCCGTCGAAGAAAATCCATATTCGATTTCGCGAGCGGATGTGGTAGTCGGTATCCCGTCCTACAACGAAGCTGCGTCCATCGCGTTCCCCACACAAGAAGCGGACAAGGGCCTGTCAAAGTACTTCTCAGATTATTCATGTGTGCTCATCAACTGTGACAACAATTCACCTGATAATACACGCGAAAAATTCATGAATACCCCCACGTCGAATCCGAAAATTTACATTTCGACACCCGAGGGGATAACGGGAAAAGGAAACAATCTCAGGAACCTTTTCGCAAAGGCGGTAGAGCTCGAGGCCCAGGCCATTATCGTGGTGGACGCGGACCTCAGAAGCATAACCCCGGACTGGATCAGGAGCCTTGGCCAGCCACTTTTCGAGGATTTCTCGTTTGTGTCTCCCCTGTACGTCCGTCACAAGTATGATGGGACTATTACCAATAACATAGCCTATCCGCTCACCCGAGCTCTGTACGGGCGCCGCGTCCGACAACTTATTGGCGGAGATTTCGGATTCTCGGGAGAATTGGCTCGAATTTATCTGGAATCCGATTTGTGGACCCAGGAAGTGGGGCATTATGGGATCGATATCTGGATGGCTTCCCTGGCGATGATCAATCATGCTCAAGTCATTCAATCGGCCATGGGGAGGCCCAAGATTCACACCCCGAGAGCCCCCTTGCTGGGTTCGGAGGTTGTGTTCTCCAACATCGTGGGGACTATATTTCACCTTATGTGCCACCACGATTCCTTCTGGCGAGATGTCAAGTGGAGCCGCCCCACTGCAGTCTTCGGATTCGGGCTGGGGGACCTGGAAATTCCTCCCGAAGTTGTAGTGGACGTTCAGGGGCTGGGCAAGAACTTTGTTGAAGGAATTGGTGCCAATCGCGACATCTATCGGCAGTGTCTCAGCGAAGAGACATTCTCCAAACTCCAGGAAGCCTGCGAAGTTTCCCTCGACGCATTTGAGTTCCCACCGGTTCTCTGGGCGAAAGTCCTGTATGATTTTGCATATGCGTACAAGAAAGAATTTGTCTCGCGTGATATCTTGTTGAAATCTCTCATACCGCTGTACCACGGCAGAACGCTCTCTTTTGTGCTGGAAACGGAAGCAATGAATACTCAACAGGTTGAGGAGCTTATTGAGGATCAATGCCTGCAATTTGAAAAAAGCAAGAGATACTTGCTTGAGAAATGGTTCGCATAGGAGTCAGGCTCAGAGACATGTTGTCCTGCAGCGGGCGTATCATTGCGGGAAACTGCTAGTGTTCGGTGGTGTCCTGGACAAGCGGTGCTCCGGAATCAGGCAAGAATTTGAGGATTCATAATGAACGTACTACTCATCAATCCGAGATCTCCGGAGACTTTCTGGTCCTTTTACAGGGTCGCTAAGCTTTTGAAAAAGAAGGCACTGGTTCCACCCCTCGGTTTGCTCACCGTGGCCGGCCTCCTTCCGCGAGAATGGAATCTACGCTTGGTCGACATGGAGATTAGGGAAATCAACGAATCTGATTGGGATGGCGCAGAGTTGGTCATCCTGTCTGGCATGTTTACCCAGCAGTCGGAGATTGTGCGGTGTATTGAGCAGGCGAAAATGCGCGGGAAGAAAGTCGCTGTGGGAGGACCGTGGGTATTCCACTGCCCAGAAAAGGCCTTGGCCGCTGGTGCCGATTTTGTGATCAGAGGAGAAGGAGAGATCGCTGTCCCCCTCCTGATTGAAGCCCTGAAGAACGGCAAGAGCGGGGTTATCATTACGGCTGAAGGGCGGGCCGACCTGGCCGCCTCCCCTCCCCCGCGGTACGATCTGCTGGAGATGGATCTGTACCTCAACATGTCGCTCCAATTCTCCCGAGGCTGCCCGTTCCACTGTGAGTTCTGCGACATCACGTACATGTTTGGACGGACTGTTCGAACCAAAACGCCTCGAGAGATCTTGAACGAATTGCAGGTTCTCTACGATCTCGGCTGGCGAAGAGGAGTATTCTTCGTTGACGACAACCTGATTGGCCATCAATTGAAGGCCAAAACCATGCTCAAGGAATTGATAGCGTGGCAGGAGGAAAGGGGCCATCCCTTTGACCTCTTCACTCAGGCGTCCGTGAACTTAGCGGCGGATGACGAGTTACTGAATCTCATGGTCAGAGCAGGATTCTTTAAGGTCTTCCTCGGAATTGAAAGTACGGATCGGGAATCTCTCGAGGTAGCCAGAAAACACCAGAATACGAAGCTCGACCTCGCTGCAGCGTGTGAAAAGATTAACAGGGCGGGTATGACGATCATTGCCGGGTGCATAATCGGTTTTGACAATGAGAAACCCGGCGCAGACCAGCGTCTTATCGATTTTGCCCGTCGCACGCAGATCCCGGAGATGTTCGTTACCCTCTTGCAGGCCGGGCCCGGCACTGACCTTTGGACACGACTCGAAAAAGAAGGCCGTCTTATCCAGCATGAGTTCAGCGATGATTCGGGTAGTCAGACAGGGCTCTTGAATTTTGTCCCCACTCGACCCATTGAGGAGATTGTCGATGAATTCATTCGGGTGTACGATGTATTATTCGATCCGGAGGTCTACCTCGAGCGGTCTTTCGAGCACGTGGCGAGGATGAGGCCTTTGCCGTACAAGAAGCGATTCGCTCTACCTCACGCTGTTGAGGTCCGGGCCGTCGCTATTGCCCTTTTCAAACATGGCATCTTGTCTCGGTACAGGAGAAAATTCTGGAAGCTCTTCCACCGGGCTCTGTTCACGTTTCCCGATCGGATCCATCACTTCTTCTCCTACTGTATAATGTCCGAACATTTCTCCCAGTACCGGGTCACCATAAAGGAAGGACTCCGAGCGCAGATAGCACGGCGAGCCGAGGAAATTCGGGCAGCTCAAGACCCCTCACATGCCTCCGAGAAGGTCTTGACGGCTCGATGATCCGGTTCCGTCCCCTCCAAAGCCGCAAAGTATGTCAACCGAGAGGGCATGGACTTCCATGACTGGTCTCGGATAGTCGGTGATCTCTTGGGAACTGCCGCGAGCATGGTGGAAACGTGGTTGAATCCTCCCATGCATTGTTCGAACCTTAGATCCAAAAGCTCATCTAACCACCAGTCGTCGGTCCCACGACGCGAGGACTGAGGAATATCTTGGCAATGGCCGGGAAGACAGATGAAAAGGGGCTCCGAAAGGTAGACCGGTCCGCGCTACCGAAATTCGCCTCTCAGAAAGGGAGAGGATGGATTGACGTGGCCGGGACGAGAATGTGCCTTTTCGACATACCAGGTGGCTGGCTTAGCATTTCTCGGTCAATGACTCTCTTCGCCGGAGAGGACACCTCCAAGAGAGTGCTGTTTGAAGCCGGATTGGGGGAGACCTTTTCCACAACAGCGCTGGCAGCCGGGATTCTCAGCATGACTGCCGAAGGCTTCAGGGATGCCGTGGACACCTATTCCGAGGCGGGTTTCGGTGACTTTTCGGTCCGGGAGTTACGATTCTCAGACGGATATGCACGAATATCCTGCGGGGACGCTTTTGAGGCATGGGCTTTGCTTTGCAGTGGGAAGATCGCTGATTCGACCGTGTGCTATTATTCTACAGGGGTCCTGCTCTCCTTCATGAAGCACATCTCTGGCAGATCGGACCTGGTAGCCACGGAAACGAAGTGCATGGCAAGGGGAGATGATGAATGCCATTTCGTTATAGGTACAGCAGACCGGCTCAGACAACAGGGAATCATGTTGCATGAGTGGGGAGTAACTATCAAGGAAAAAGCAGAATTCCTCGAGAACCTGTTGGAAGAAAAGAAAAGGGTGGAGAGTGAGCTCAGGCGAAAGAATGTGGAATTGGCTTCGCTCAATAAGATTTCCGCTACGGTGAGTCAATCTCTCGATTTGAATGAGATTTCGAATCTCGCCGTCAGAGAGCTTCGTAAGATCGTCGGAGACAAGGCTGTTGTCATCTACCTCATCGATCCCAGAGGCGAGGAACTGACAGCGGCCGCTGAGGAAGGGTTCTCCCGCGAATTCCTCGAAAGCGTCAAACGGCTGAGCTTCGGGGAGGGATTGACAGGAAATGTTGCCCGAGCGCGATCCCCTATGGCCTACGATGATTATGCGCAATATCCCCAGGCAATGGAGGTTGCTGTACAAAGAGAGAAGATCAAGTCACTTCTGTCCGTGCCCCTCATGTCCAAGAATTCCATAGTGGGGGTTCTCAATATCGCGAGCAGGACATCGTACCATTTTACGGACGAAGAGATAGGCCTTATGAGCCATATAGGCAACCAGTTAGGTGTGGCCATAGAGAACGCTCGGCTGCACGAAGAGATCACAGAATCGGAAAGAAAGTACAAGACCCTGGTCGAGGATATCAATGATGGGTATTTCGTGTGCCAGGGCGGCCAGGTAGTCTTTGCGAACAATGCATTTCTTTCTATGCATGGGTATTCCAGAGACGAGGCTCTTGGTAAGGATCTGACACTCTTCATATCTCCCGATTCTGTCGCATCTGTGCAAGAAGCAATATCAGACAAGATTTCCCACAAAGAGAGCTCCGACCATTTGGAATTCCTGCGCAAGCACAAAGACGGGAGAGATCTCCCAACTGAGTTGAAAATAGATGTGTCCGAATTCGACGGGAAGCTCGCCATTATTGGCATGTTCAGAGACATCAGCGAGCGCAAGAGACTTGAACAGCGAGTTCTGCAGCATGAGAGGCTGGCGTCCATAGGGCAGTTGGCCTCAACAATTGCTCACGAAATCCGGAACCCCCTTTCCGCCATCAAGATCAACATCCAGATTCTCTCGAAGACCCTTTCGTTACAGGGGTTCGACAAGGAACGGCTTGAAATTGCTGAAACAGAAATCAAGCGCCTGGATCGATTCGTCCAGGACCTACTTCATTTCGCAAGGCCCGTGAAGATGAGAACGGCTCTCAACTCTGTCTGGGACATACTCGAAGAATGTCTGGCACTATTGGCTGACAGGCTGAGCGAGAAAAAAATCAAGGTGATCCGGCATAAGCCGCAACATTTGCAGCCGATCCGTGTGGATTTTGAGAAGATGGAGGAGGTGTTCCTCAACATACTGCTTAACTCTCTCGATGCCATGCAGCGAGGAGGAGAAATTGATGTTTCCGCGGGCGAGGACCAAAACCTTAATGGCCCTATGACATGGGTGGAAATCAGGGACAATGGCATCGGTATACCGGCAGCGCACGTGCCCATGATTTTCGAGCCTTTCTTTAGCACGAAAACCGAGGGAGTCGGTCTGGGGCTCTCAAACGTCAAGAAAATTGTCGAAGCTCATTGTGGCTCTGTCGAGGTGGACAGCCGGGTCAATGGCGGAACGTCCTTCAAGATTCTTCTACCCGCGAGGTAAAACGTCACGTTGAAGATCGTTATAGTTGATGATGAAAGGTCCATTCGACGCTCCCTTGAAATGTTTCTGGCAAAGAAAGGGTATGGCGTACTGACGGCCGAGAACGGCGAGAGTGGACTCCTCATTATAGACCGGGAACAACCCGACATCGTGATTCTGGACATTCGTCTGCCCGGGATGAGCGGCTTGGAGGTCTTGCGCTCTGTTCGGGGTCGGCATCCAACCATCAGCGTTATCATGATGACAGCGTTTCACGACATGGACACGACCATTGAGGCCATGAAGCTTGGTGCCTACGAATATATACATAAGCCAATCGATATTGACGAGCTGGAAATCGCCATCGAAAAGGTGGCCAGGAACATCAAGCTCAGTGGCCGGCTGGACGACTTAATCACCGAGATCTCCCGTGATTACAAAGTTCACAATATAGTAGGCACGACCCCCGCTATGCAAGAGATCTTCAAGCTTATCGGTCTGGTTTCCGAGAATAGGGCCACAGTCTTGATTCAAGGTGAAAGCGGCACAGGTAAAGAATTAATAGCAAAGACTATACATTATAACAGCGCATACGCAAAAGAGCCTTTTGTGCCCGTCAATTGCTCCGTGCTCGTCGAGAGTCTTTTCGCAAGCGAGCTGTTCGGCCATGAAAAAGGAGCATTCACCGGCGCAGCCTATCAGAAACGCGGGAAAATTGAGCTAGCCCAAAACGGCACGATTTTTTTTGATGAAATCGGAGACATCTCCCCTACTGTTCAAGTGAAATTGCTGAGGTTTCTCCAGGAAAGGGAGTTCGAGCGTGTAGGTGGAGAAGAACGACTACGCTCATGCGCGCGCATCATAGCTGCCACAAACAGAAATCTTTCTAAGCTCGTTCTGGATAAAAGTTTCAGAGAAGATCTCTATTTTAGGCTCAAGGTAGTAGAAATCAACGTTCCTCCGTTGAGGAGCCGGAAATCGGATATTCCCCTGCTGGTCGATCATTTGTTGAACAAAATCAACCTCGATCTCCATAAGAACGTGACCAAGATCCCCTGGGACACCATGGATCGCTTGATGAGCTATGACTGGCCCGGAAATGTGCGAGAATTGGAAAACGTACTGACAAGGGCGGTTGTCCTCTCCAAAGGTGACATACTGTCACTTGACTCCTTTGCGGATTTGCTGCCTTATGACTGCCCCTGTGCTCCGCCTTCCGCGGTCAAGACTCTCGATGAAGTGGTGAGGGACCATGTCCTTGCGACCCTCAGAAATACCAACTGGCACAGAGGGAAGGCATGCGAGCTGCTTGGGATTTCAAGACCTACCTTGAGGGACATGATCAAGAAATATAACCTTCTGTGGTAGCCCCGAGGAAGGATCATAGTGGAGCACATTAACAAGTACGCTGACCTTAACGGCCGTGCCGATGAACACCCCTGACGATACGGTAACCTGCCACACCGCTCCACTATTTGCGGCCATAACCGGGAACAATAGGTATGAGCTCGGGGCTGCGCTAGACATGACTCATTTTCGACAGAGCCCCATTCTTGATAACCAGGTAACCACTTGTAATTACTAGCTGCAGGTAACACCCGCATGCCTGTCTGTGACCTCACCACGACGTGCAAGAGCCTCTGGCGGGCGGAGCGTACCTTCCGGGAACAGAAGACCACGCTGGAAGTGAGGCCCATTTACCATCGCCGCGACCACACCTCCATCGGCCACATCGTAGCCAGTTTCCTCGCCCTGCGCCTGGAAGTGGATCTGCAGCGGCGTTTGGACGAGAAAGGGATCTCTGTATCCTGGCCGAATCTCATGCGCGATATCGGCCGCGTCCATTCGGTGCTCATAGAACCGGAAGAGACTCGCTACCGGCTCCGCACCACCATGCAAGGCGCAAGCATCCACGCATTCCACGCTGCGGGAGTACGACCGCCTGCCTCCATCACAACTCCGTCTCCCGAATCCTGATCCCCTCAAGGGTGCGGCGCGTTTGCGTGGCAAATCTACCCAGCCTGGGGAACCGGCTACAGAAAATCAGTTGGTTATGGCGCTGGTCGCAGCTTTACCATGAAAAGGCGCGGCACCCTCCCCTCAAGATCCAAAAGCGATACTCACTGTAGTGCCAAGAAACACGCGCGGTTAATGTATGATATTTATATCTCTAGCTTTATTTTTTCGAGCTGTCGAAGGTGAGTCAAAAGGCAGAAACAACAAGGAGGTGGTAGCTAGGAACCTTCTCTGTTTCTGGGCGGCAAGAGAATTAGGGCTCTCACTCACGGAATTGGCCCGCGAACTGAAAATGACCGTGGCCGGCATTGGCTATGCCGTACGTACAGGAGAGACGATCGCCCGAGAGAATCACTACAGACTGTTCAAGGAGGTTTCTTAGTTTTTTAAGAACGTCCCCTTTTTCTCTTTCGCCTTTGTTGAATCGCCTCACGGCCTTAGCGCCCCAATTGAAACATACCTTCACCAGCGAGATTCCCAGTTTGAAAAGATCTTTCAAGCCCTCTTCCTGAAAAAAGCGCCCTCGATCGTTAATTCCCCGAGAAATCGAATAAATTAGCCCGATAAGTTTTCTCTGGCTCTGGCATGGTCCTTGCCCATGTGCTCCGCAACTTCAAGGCGCGTCCTTTGCTACCACATGAAGTCGCGTTGGTAGGAAAGAGAGAAGCCTCATCTTAGTGAAAGTACCCAGCATTTTCTTGACAATGTCTCCTGATCCGTGAGTGTCGCGTATGTTTTCACCGCACGAATGCGTTTGAGATTTACAGAAGTTGCCGAAAGATTGAGTCAACGGATTCCGTGCGCGATTAAACCAGGAGGGCGATCGTTATGGCCGCAAGACAAGAGTTTCCGAAACTGATAGAGCCCGGAAAGATCGCGAATATGACGCTGAAGAACCGGATTGCTTCGGCTCCAATGATCACTGGATACGCCACTCGCGACGGGACAGTCACCGAAAGGATGCTCCGATTTTATTCCGAGAAAGCCCCCGGCGGAATGGGGCTAATTATTGTGGAGTATTCCTACATAGACCAGGAAGCAAGCAAGTCGGCTCATTCTCAACTAGGTGTTTACGACGATGAATGTATCATCGGCCTGGCTCAGTTGGCGGAGTTTGTGCGAATCAATCGTCGGAAACGGGATACAAGTCATCCCGATAGGTGACTGCGTCAAGCCGCGCGGCATCCACGAAGCCATTTATGAAAGTCATCTCGCGGCCCGATCCATTTGACAAGTAGGCAAAGGTTACAAGGAGCGTGGAAAATGAAATACGTGGTGGGAGTAGACATAGGAGGCACATTCACCGATTTGGTTTGTGTAGATGAGAACGGAGAGACCGCTATCGTGAAAACCCCGTCAACACCCGAAGATCCTTCTATTGCGGTCTTGAATGCTCTTCAGCGAGCTGCAGCAGAGCTGGGAACCACCTACAGCTCATTCCTGGCCGATATCACACGAATATGTCATGGCACTACCGTGAGCACCAATACGGTTCTCACCTGGACCGGCGCAAAGGTGGGCCTTATCACCACAAAAGGATTCAGGGACATCCTGGGTATCCGATTCGGGATAAGAGAAACTCCTTACGATTACACGGTGCCGAAACCGAGATCGCTTTCCAGAAGGTATCTGCGCGTCCCGGTAGAAGAGCGGATCAAGTGGAATGGTGAGATCGTGGTCCCGCTTAATGAAGATGAGGTCAGGAAAGCGTGCAGATACCTCAAGCAACAGGGGGTGCAGGCGGTAGTTGTCGGCTTTCTCTGGTCATTCAAAAACAAGACTCATGAAAACCGCGCTGTCGAAATCTGCCGTGAGGAGCTTCCCGGGGTATACATTTGCTCGTCTTGCGACATTCAACCCGAGATTCGTGAGTACTGGCGTTTCAGCACGGCAGTGCTCAGTGCGTACGTGGGCCCGAATCTTTCCGGTTACATACACAATCTGGTGCAATCGCTTGATAGTGCCGGATTCAGAGGAGAGCTCCTCATCACTCAATCAAATGCAGGGGTAATTTCTCCGGAGATTGCAATCGAACAGGCTGTGCGGACCATCCTTTCGGGCCCGGCGTGTGGCCCTGCAGCAGCAGCGTATCTAGCTTCCCCCTTGAACATAAGGAATTTGATCACCGTGGACATGGGTGGCACGAGCTTTGACGTGTGTCTCATCAAAAACGGACAACCAGCAACAACCCTGGAGACGGCAGTCGGCGGTGTTTACCATATGCGGCTTCCCATGATCGACGTCCACACTATCGGGGCCGGAGGAGGCAGCATTGCGTGGCTGGACAAGATGAACGTCCTCCACGTCGGGCCGAAAAGCGCTGGATCCGTTCCCGGTCCTGCATGTTACGGACGTGGCGGGACAGAACCCACCAGCACTGACGCGGATCTGGTTCTCGGGTATATCAATCCCGATTTCTTCAATGGTGGTGAGACCATTCTCGACAAGGGTCTTGCCGAGAAGGCAATAAAGGAACATATTGCTGACCCACTGGGAATTACCGTCGTGGAAGCTGCCAAGGCCATACGCAAGATTATCGATCACAACATGTCCGACGCCATATCGACGGTCTCCGTGGAACGGGGCGAAGACCCAAGAAAGTTTACCCTCGTGGCCGCGGGTGGAGCGGGGCCAGTTCACGTTACGGATCTCGCCAACAAGCTCAATATAAGACAGATTCTTATTTCTAGAAACTCGTCCATTTTCTGTGCCATGGGAAGCATCATTGCAGATCTCAGGCACGATTTCGTCACCTCCGTAGTCACCAAGACGAGTGCGGCCGATTTGGACGCCCTGAACAAGGCATACCTGGATATGCGCGCAATCGGGGACGAATACCTTTCTCGCGAAGGCATCTCCGAAGGAGACAGATATTACGAGAAATCTGTGGATATGCGATACAAGGGCCAATTCCATGAAGTCGAGCTTCCTTTACCCAAAGGCCCCTTGAGTGACGCCATGAGAGAATACATGGTGAACGAGTTCCATAAGAAGCACGAGGAGCTGTACGGATATAACGACACCGTGGAAACGGAGATCATAAATCTTCGAAGGTCATGTTACGGGAGAGTGGTGGCCCCGGAACGGAGGGCCATGCCTTTGTCGTCTCCCGATGCGAGGAAATTCATCAAAGGAACGAGAGAGGTTTATTTTGAAGAAGAATTCGGTTTTGTCCCGACCACCATATTCGACGGCGATCGAGTTCAGCCCGGGAACATTATTGATGGACCAGCGATAGTCGAACAGAAGACCACTACCGTGGTCGTTCCCCCGAAGGCCAGACTCGAGGTAACAAGCTTCGGCGATTACTTATTGAGGCTGGGGGCCGAGAGCTAACCCCTTGACATGGAGGCAAGAAAAATGACTCAGGATAAGTTCAGGCTGAAGAGCGATCCCGCCGATTTTTCAATTCTTACATCGGCCACGTTCACCATTGCAAGAGAAATGGGGAAAAACATGGAGCGCACCGCTCGGGCCCCCATCTATTTTGCTGCACACGACTTCGTCACTACGATCATAACGCTCGAGTCAGAGCTGTTGGCACTTGCCGAATACATTCCTGTTCTCATTGGGACCACTCCATTCGCGGTGAAGGCTGTCAAGAGCTACTTTCAAGATGACATCCATGAAGGGGACGTCTTCCTGTGCAACGATCCGTACACCCTGGACGGAGGCGGACAACTGGCAGATTGGTGCATCGTATATCCTGTTTTCTGGAACAACAAGCACATCCTTTGGATAGCCAACAAGGCCCATCAGCAAGATACGGGGGGCGGAGCACCCGGTGGTTACAATCCGGCTGCAATCGATGTGTACGCAGAAGGCCTTCGCATTCCTCCCGTCAGGATCTTTGAGAAGGGCAAAGAGCGCAAAGATGTTTTCAATCTCATCATGACCAATGTCCGAATTCCGGAGACCCAGAGAGGCGACCTCTTGTCCATGATAGGCTCTGCTCGCATAGGAGAAAGACGGATCGGAAAACTGTATGAGACCTATGGTGAGGAGAAAATCGACACCTTCATGGAGGATCTCCAGAATTACGGCGAATTCATGATGAGAGAAGAAATCGCCAAGATACCTGACGGAGCCTACCACAGCGAAATTCGCGGCAATGACGGGGCATCGCCAGTCGTCTGCGATATGACGGTCAGTGGGACAGATATCACCGTGGATTTCAGTGAAAGCGGCCCCATGTCTAATCAGTACATTAACAGTCCCCTTGCGAACACGGTGAGCTGTGTGTACATGGCTCTCATGACATCCATAGGCAAAAGGATCCAATACCGGTGCGGTGGCTGTTACCGCCCGATACGGATTGTTACCAAGCCGGGAACCATAACACATGCCATGTACCCGGTCACCCAGGGCAACTGTACCAACTTTATCGCAAAACAGATCATTGAATCGTTCTGGAGTGCTCTCAGTCTGGCGGTCCCAGAGGAGGTTCCTGCAGGTTGGGGGTCGATCAATTACTGGGTGTTCGCAGGCCTGGATCCGAGACGCATGGAAGGCTACGGCAGCCCGGATTTCCAAGGTTGTTCAAGCGGCGCAGGGGCTATCTGGGGCGTTGACGGATGGCCTACCAACGGGCCGCAGATATGCAGTGGAACGCTTTATTACCCCGAAATCGAAGTGGTTGAAGGCCTGTATCCGATAATCTGGGAAAAATGGGAATGGGCTACGGATTCGGCAGGAGCCGGCAAATGGCGCGGGGGTTTTGGGGTGGATAACATCTGGGTCTGTGATTCAGATCCCGCCCCCATGCATCTGGCATACGCGGCCGACCCGTGCGATTACCTCCCCGCTCCAGCCATCGCCGGTGGGAAGCTCCCGGTAGCCAATTCAAAGAGTCTGATCTTGGCCGACGGGACGGTGGAAACGCCCCAGGATGTCCGGGCAAAGATGATCTACATGCTCCGAACCGGTGACAAGGCCATCGATGTGGTTCAAGGCGGAGCCGGGGTGGGCAATCCCCTGGAGCGGGACGTTGAAGCAGTCAGAGAAGATGTGCGCGACGAGTTGGTTTCTCTTGAAACCGCGAGAAAAATATACGGAGTGGTTATCGACCCCGCCACCTTCGATGTTGACATTGAAGCCACAGATCACTTGAGAAGGCAGCTCATGAGCTCCGAGCTCCCGTGACTCCCGGTTTGCTCTGCATAAAGGGCCCTGGCTCTCTCATGGGCCATGGCCCTGCTGGGCAGCATGATTGTTGCTGCATCCGGGCCTCAACCAGCCACAGGACTTCATCGCGCTTGAGGAGGGTACTAGAGCTGAGAGGAGAACATCATGGTAGTTGGGGATGAATTGAGGAGAGGCTGTGAGAATCATCCAAACAAGCTTGCAGTAAGAGATATGTATGGGAAGTACTTCTCCGAGGGCTTCAGCCTCACGTATCGGGAGCTCTTTGAATCGGTTAATCGCCTGGGAAACAGCTTTGTCTCCATGGGATTGTCAAGAGGAGACAGAGTTGCCGTTCAAACAGGGACCGGAGTCGGCCATGTAATCAGCTTGCTTGCCGCCGCCAAGGTCGGAATGGCTCTTACGCCGGTGGATCGGTCCAATATGGCCGAGGAGATTACGTATGTCATCCAGGATAGCGGGGCTCGTGCACTTGTGTGCGATGCGGACTTGTACTCCACAAAGATTGACCCGATCAGGAAAAACCTGCCCTCGGTAGAATTCTATATCGGCATCGGTGCCGGCCACCCGTGTCAATTCGACTTCGATTCCCTCATCAAAGACGGTTCTTCCAACGAGCCAGACGTGAAAGTCGACGAGGATGACATGCTCACCCTGATTTACACGAGCGGAACGACAGGAAGACCCAAGGGAGTTCCCCTGACTCATAGGAATTGGACGTTCAGTGCGTACATGTGGGCGGCCGAACTGGGAATCCATCCTTACACGAGATGGCTCCTCGTAATGCCCCTCCATACATCCGGCGGCACGGGTCTCACCCTCGCCTCGGCCATTCGAGGCTGTTCGCTTGTTGTCACTAATCCCGATCCCAAGAAAATCCTCCACCTGATCGAAAAGGAGAAGATCACATTCACCCAGTTCAGTCCAACCTTGCTTGCCAATGTCATAAGGCATCCTGACGCCAAGAAGACTGATGTATCGAGCGTGGAGCACTGGTTTACCTCCGCTGCCCCCATATCTGCACAATTGTTGAGTGAAGGAGCCCAGTACTTTGGGGAGAAGTTCACTCAGCTCTTTGGCACAACAGAAACAGCTCTGCTCGGCACGGTCTTGCGTCCTCAGGACGTCTCGGTGCAAGGCGCCCTCGCCAAGAGGCTCACTTCTATCGGAAAGTCCTCTTTGGGTTACGAGACCAAGGTAGTTGACTTGAATGGCAATCTCGTCGAACCGGGAGGCTCCGGGGAATTACTCATCAGAGGCGGCGGGGTAGCAAGCGGGTATTGGAAGATCCCCGAAGCGAGCGATTTTCGGGACGGCTGGTGGCATTCCGGCGACATCGTACGTATTGACGAGGACGGGTACTATTATGTCATAGACCGCATGAAAGATATGATCCTTACCGGTGGCATGAACGTGTACCCCCGCGAGGTCGAGGATGTTATAGCCGAGCATCCGGCAGTTCATCTTGTCAGTGTCATTGGGGTTCCGGATGATAAATGGGGCGAGAGCGTTAAGGCGGTCATCGTGCTCAAGGAGGGAGCGGAGAGCACAGAAGAAGAGATTATCGACCATTGCAGGGCGAGGCTCGCTTCGTACAAGAAACCGAAGTCAGTGGATTTCATTGATATCTCTGAAATGCCCCTGATGGGAGGAGGCTACAAGGTAAGAAAGAGAGATCTGAGGGAACGGTACAGAAAAGAGTACGAGAGGGCCAAGAACGCCAAGATCGATAGCTGGGGCGCGGCCTCGTGACAAGAGACGGCGGTAGGCCTCCGATTGTGGCGTCATACCAATTCGCCGCCAATGATCCTGATATGCAGATAGATTTCTGCCTCAGCACATGGGAGCCTGGCAATGGATTTCGAATTCACAGAAGAGCAGCGAGAATTCCGAAAGCATATCGCTCGTTATGTAGACGACAAGGTCATACCTGTCGCTGAATCTCTCGATGAAACGGAGGAGTTTCCCCGGGATATCGTCAGGGAGCTTGGTCAGCTCGGCTACCTCGGCATCAGATATCCTGAAGAATATGGAGGCAGCGGGCTGAAGAATCCCAATATATTTCATTGCATCTTTTGCGAGGAGTTGGCCCGGGGCTCATTGGGCGTGGCGTCGGTCCTTGGCATGCACACGTCCACTGCGACTCATACAGTTTACGCGTGGGGCACGGAGGAGCTGAAACAAGAATACCTTGTCCCGGCGTTGTCAGGTGAAAAGGTGGCAGCATTTGGGCTAACGGAGCCCGGGGCGGGCTCGGATGCTGCGGCAATCAGGACCAAAGCGGTAAAAACCGATAAAGGATATCTCCTGAACGGCACAAAGATCTTCATTAGCAATGGGACCGTAGCCGATTTTGTGACCATTGCCGCCAAGACCGACCCGGAGAAGGGTGTTCACGGGATCTCGCTCTTTCTGGTGGATACAAAGGCGCCGGGATTCTCTGTTGGCCGCCGGCTGGAGAAGTTCAGCAACAAGTCCTCCGATACCGCGGAGCTGATACTGGAAAACTTGGAAGTTCCTGTGGACCATCTGTTGGGACAGGAGAACCAGGGGTTCACCAATGTGTACATCTCTCTCGCCATCGATCGAATCATGACGGCTGCGCTGGCACTCGGGTTGGCCAAGTCTGCGTACCAGGCGGCTTACAAGTATTCGAAAGAGCGTGAGCAGTTCGGCCGGCCAATATGCAAGTTCCAGGCAGTACAGTTCCGACTGGTGGACATGTTGGCTATGTTGAAGACTGCCGAGCTCCACACGTACTATGCGGCTTGGACGGCCGATCACCAGGAAAACCCTACGGAGGCGGCCGCGATTGCCAAGCTGGTAGCCACAGAAGCAGCTAACTATATCTGCAGAATGGCTACATCGATCTTTGGAGGATACGGCTTGATGAAGGAATTCCCTGTGCAAAGGTATCTCCGGGACTCCTTCTTCCCTCTTGTAGCTGGTGGGACCAATGACATCATGAAGCTCATAGTTGCACGACAGATCGGGCTTTGACTCGCGGCAATGTGTTAGCCTGTAACGACGTCGGTCAAATGTAAAAGCTGCCGCATTTCTCTACAGATCCGATACGGAATCCTTCTTCAGATGGATGGAGATCCTGACATCCGGCCGTATAGTGGAGCGCATTGAGAACGGGTCCGAGCTCATTCGGAGACTGGGTCATCGACGACATCGTGAAAGCGTTCGTTGCGCTCCACTGCACGGAAACTCTCAGAACGATCCTGTCCTTATGGGTGATGAATCCGCGCGTCATGGCCCTCGGTGATCCTCCGAGCCGTAGGCTGCACAAGAGATTCGACCATAAATCAAAGAGAAAAGCGGTCGCTCCGAAAAGGATCGCGCGCCGGGGCCTGTGCTCTCATCTCACTTGACTCGGAAGGCTCATAGCGGTAACCTCCGCGCGATCTTTTAGGAGCCTTCAGACCGTGAGCATCATCATAATTGGCGCAGGCGAGATGGGATACCAGCTTGCTCGGAGGTTGTCCCTCGAGAAGCAGGATGTCGTTATCATAGACAAAGATCCCGACAAGGTGAAGTTTGTCCATGAAACTCTCGACGTCCAGGCGCTTGTTGGCAGAGGTTCGTCGCCTTCTGTCCTGAAGGAGGCGGGGATCGGCAAGGCCAGCATTCTCGTGGCCGTCACGGACACGGATGAAGTGAATCTGGTGGGCTGCTTTGTCGCGGGCTTCTTCAATAAGTTCATGAAGAAGGTTGCCCGATTGCGGCAGGACGACTACCACGAGTTGTCGCAAATAGCGGACACGAAACAACTCGGCGTGGACCTGGTTATCAGCCCTGAGAACGAAGCCGTGGACAAGCTCCTAAAGGTCATCAACATCCCCTACGCAACGGACGTGATAGATTTCGCTGAGGGCAGGATCAAGCTCTTCGGCATTAATTTGGACGAGCAGTCCCCTCTCGTGGGCCACTCTCTCTTGGGTCTCCGCGAGATCTATCCGAAAGACAAGCTGCTTATCCCAACAATATTCAGAGGGTCCGACGTAATTATTCCGCGAGGATCGGATATTCTCAGAGCCGGCGACACCATTTACATTATAGCTCCGCAGACCATGATCCCGAGGCTTGTGGAGATGTCCGGCCTCAAAGGGGCCGTACCCAAGAATTTCATGATATTGGGCGGTACAACGATCGGCGTCCGTATAGCCCAGGAGCTAGAGAAACAGGGGGCCAGTCAAATCCGCCTCGTAGAAGGTAACCTGGAGAGATGCGAGGAAATAGCCGCCAAGCTGGATTATACCATGGTGCTCCGAGTCGGTTCCGTGGACGAAGATTTTCTTCGCAGCGAAGGGATCGGCCAGTTGGACGCATTTCTCGCCATGACCGAAGACGATGAGGACAACGCCCTCACCGCACTCTTGGCAAAGAAGATGGGAGTGCCCCGCGTAGCTGCCCTGACCAACAAAGTCGAGTACCACCGGCTTCTCGCAGCCATCGGAGTTGATGTTGTGGTGAATCCTCGGCTCGAAGGGGCGTCGCGCATTCTCCAATTCATCAGGAAGGGCAAGGTGATGGCAGTTTCCATGCTGCCTGGGGAGGGACTTGAGGCCATTGAGTTCCAGGCCCTCGAAACGTCCCAGCTCGTTGGAAAGCCCCTCAAGAAAATCCGTTTTCCGTCCGGAGCGATATTGGGAGCGGTTGAGAGGGGAAGAGACTTCTTCATTCCGGACGGAAGCACCGTCATTCAGCCGGAGGATCGCATCATCGTGTTCGCGAGAAGAGAAGCGGTCCCCAAGGTGGAAAGGCTCGTGACCGTCAGCCCCGACTACTTCGGATGAGCATTCGACTGATTGCGGCAACTCTTGGAGCCTTGGTAGCCCTTCTGGGGCTGTGCATGCTTTCGTCCCTCTACTGGTCCCTGCATTACCAGGACGGACTACATTTCCAATGGGTGGCCGTCTCGGTCTGTACCATCGCGGGTGGAGCCGGCCTCTTCTTTGCCCTCAGAGAGCCTCACGCCGAATTTGGAATGCGGGACGCCTTCGTGGTGGTGACCGGCGGTTGGGTAGCTTCCGGGATACTCGGTGCCGTCCCATTCATGGCCTGTGGAGTCCTGCCCAGCTTTACCGATGCGATCTTCGAATCCGTGTCAGGATTCACGACGACCGGCGCTTCCGTTCTGGCAGACGTCGAGGCCGTTCCGCGTTCGGTGCTCTTCTGGCGGAGTCTTACCCACTGGCTGGGTGGAATGGGCATCATCGTTCTGTCCGTGGCTATCCTGCCCTTGTTGGGCGTCGGCGGCATGGCCATGTTCAAAGCGGAGGTGCCGTCTCCGGTGGTGGACAAGCTCAAACCCACCGTCGCAGCCACTGCTAAGGCCCTCTGGAAGGTGTACCTCATTCTGTCGGCTGCTGAAACACTCTTGCTCATGCTTGCCGGCATGGAGCTTTTCGACGCCATTTGCCACACTTTCGGCACCGTGGCAACAGGAGGCTTCTCCACCAAGAACCTTTCCATAGGGCATTATGAGAGCCCGCTCATCCACCTCATCATCATCGTGTTCATGCTCATGGCCGGCGCAAACTTTACGCTCCACTACCAAGCGATGAATTTCAACTTCTCGTCTTACGGGCGATCCCAGGAATTCCGCCTGTACCTGATTATTTTTCTTGGCTCCACAGCATTCATATTCTGGAACATTTATAGGCTGCCGAATGCCGGACTCTTTGCATCGCTCGACCAGGCGGCCTTTCAGACTGCATCCATCATGACCACCACCGGATACGGGACTGCGGACTGGGAACAATGGCCCTGGGCTTGTCAATGGCTCTTGCTTTCCCTCATGTTCATGGGAGGATGCGCTGGAAGCACAGGTGGCGGAATGAAGTGCATGAGGCTAGTGATTGTTGCGAAGCACATTCTGAGAGAATTAAAACTCTTGCTTCATCCTCGGGCCGTCATCGCCCTGAAGATGGACCGAGCAGTGGTTCACAATTCTATCGTCAACGGCATCCTGGCGTTTGTAGCACTTTTCGTTGCTGTCTGGTCCCTATCCACTGCTTTGCTGGTTGCTATGGATCTGGACGTTATCACCGCGGTGGGGGCGACAACCGCAACGCTGTCAAACATAGGGCCCGGGTTGAACAAAGTGGGAGCGATGGACCACTACGGCTGGCTTTCGCAGCCGGCCAAGTGGCTGTTGTCCTTCAACATGCTGATCGGTCGTCTTGAGCTCTTTACGGTCCTGATACTGTTCGTGCCCGATTTCTGGAAGAAATGAAGGCGACAAAGCCCTTGCTGAAAACTAGCGACATCCGCCCCTCCCTCCGCGAGGATAGAAAGAGACAACGCCGTTGGCTCAAAGAAAACCCAGCGAGGCAACAAGCATCGATTCCCATGTTTATGTGCACTCGGGGCTGAATGATTGACATAATGAGGTCCATTGGGTATTGCGCAGCATGGGTCTGTCGACTATGCTATTATGTTGTTGTTCTTCTGAGCGGAGAAGCCCCAGGGGCGAAAGGGAGAGTTGAAAGCTATGGAATCACTGGGTGTGTGTTTAGGAGCCTCCACGTTGAGCATGGTCCGTGTTCGGAGGAACGGGGGGAAAACCGAAATAATTGATACTTTGACGGTAACCCACGAAGGTAACCCGAGAAAGACCCTCACAGAAGCTCTGGAGCGCATCGAAGACGTGCGCACCATACCCATCGCTGTCACGGGAAGAAAATTCAGACAGTTCGTCGCCTTGACCACAATCTCCGAGCCTGAAGCCGTGGAGATAGCCGTATCTCACGTCCTCGATGGGAACGATCGGTACCGCGTCGTCGTCAGTGCCGGAGGAGAAACATTCCTGGTATATCACTTGGACGAAGACAAGAGAATCCAAGGAATACAAACAGGAAACAAGTGCGCTTCAGGAACCGGCGAATTCTTCCTTCAGCAAATCGGCCGGATGAATCTCAGCCTTGAAGACGTGGCAGCGCTCGGCATTTCCGAGCACCCGCACAAGGTTTCCGGGCGGTGCTCAGTTTTTTGCAAGAGCGATTGTACCCACGCTTTGAACAAAGGAGTGCCTAAGGGTCAGGTTGTTGCGGGACTGGCGAAAATGATGGCCGGAAAGATCGTGGAATTGCTGAAAAAGCTCCCAAAGAATTCCATCATGCTCGTCGGCGGATCGTCTCAAAACAAGACCATGATCCATTACCTCTCTAAGGAAATCAATGACCTGTACATTCCTGAGGAAGCCCCGTATTTTGAAGCACTTGGGGCCGCTCTCTGGGCATGTGACCATCCGACTACCCCGTACCGGGGGCCGGACCACGTTTTCCAGCGAAGAGGTTCAGCGTTCGGCTATCTCAAGCCACTCGCGGACTTCCGCCACATGGTCCGGTTCGAAGAGAGACCGAGGGGAGTTGCCGAAGCGGGGGATCGGGTGATCCTCGGATTGGATGTGGGCTCCACCACTACCAAGGGAGTTATCATGCGGTGTCGGGACAAGGCAATTCTTGCTGCCGACTACTTGCGAACTGACGGAGACCCGGTGGGAGCGTCGAGAAGAGTCTACCGCAGCCTGGCCGACCAGATCGAGGTGCCTGTAAGCATCGTCGGACTGGGCGTCACGGGCTCAGGGCGGCAGATAGCCGGTCTGCACGCCATGACCGATGGAGTAATCAACGAAATCATCGCGCATGCCGCGGCAGCGGTCTATTTCGACCCGGAGGTGGACACCATCTTCGAGATCGGAGGTCAGGACGCCAAGTACACGTACATCACCAACGGGGTCCCCAGTGACTACGCGATGAACGAGGCATGCAGCGCAGGTACAGGCTCGTTCCTTGAGGAATCGGCCAAGGAAAGCCTTGGGGTCATGGTTACCGATATAGGAAGAGTGGCGTACACGGGAACCAATCCCCCAAATTTCAACGACCAGTGTGCAGCATTCATCGGATCGGACATTAAGAATGCGGCGCAGGAAGGTATCCCGGTCAATGATATCGTCGCAGGTCTCGTCTATTCGATTTGCATGAACTACTCCAATCGGGTGAAGGGAAACCGACCTGTGGGTCGCAAGGTATTCATGCAAGGAGGGGTCTGCTACAACGAGGCTATCCCTGCCGCAATGGCAGCTCTCACGGGAAAGGAAATTATCGTGCCACCGGAGCCCGGGTTAATGGGGGCGTTCGGAGTGGCCCTGGAGGTGGAGCGCCGCCTGGAAGTCGGCCTGATGCAGGAATCGGCATTCGACCTGGAACGGCTGGCCAATCGGGAAGTGGTTTACAAGAAGCCCTTCATCTGTGGCGGGGGAAAGGAAAAGTGTGACCGCAAGTGCGAGGTCGCACGCATCGAGCTCGAGGGAAAGACCTATCCCTTTGGAGGGGCATGCAACCGGTACGTGAACTTGATTCGCAACGTCCAGTTCGACGTGGCTTCACTGGATATGGTCGACTACCGACAGAAAGCGGTCTTTCGCGACCTTGCTCCGGACGACCCGGCCGATGGGCGTCCAACAATCGGCCTGAACCGATCGTTTCTCATCAATACCTATTTCCCCTTTTTCAACGCGTTCTTCAGCCGACTCGGATTTCGCGTGGTCCTACCGGACCGGGTCGACTCCGTGGGCGTGGACCAGCAAGGCGCCGCCTTCTGCTACCCCGTGGAAATCTCCCACGGCTTCATGGCCGACCTGCTGAGAAAAGATCCTGACCTACTCTTTCTGCCGCACATCAGGGGAATTCCTACCGACGAAGAGCGACGCAATACCTGTACATGCGTGTTCGTGCAGGGGGAAGCATTCTACCTCAAGAGCACGTTCGAGGGCACCCGCGCAAAGAAGGTTCTTACCCCGTACCTCGATTTGAGCCGCGGGTTCGAGCCGAAGATCGACGAATTCGTGAAGATCGCTCGGGAGCTGGGGGGCTCTCCCGGTCGGGCCAGAGAAGCATTTACTGCGGCCATGGCTGCCCAAAGGGCCTTTCGAGACCAAATTCGGGAAAAGGGCAACCAGATGTTGAAGGAGATCGAAGCCGACCCGGAGCTTATGGGGGTTGTTCTGTTCGGCAGGCCGTACAACACTTTCGCGTCCGAGGCCAACAAAGGAATCCCGGCAAAATTTGCGTCCAGAGGATACCGAGTCATTCCGTTTGACATGCTGCCGTACGAGGATCAGCCCATGGACGACGAAGAGACCATGTACTGGTCCATGGGACGCATGATACTCAAGGCATCCCGGTTTGTTAAGAATCACCGGCAACTGTTCGGCACGTTCATCAGCAATTTTTCCTGTGGTCCCGATTCCTTTGTCGTGGGATATTTCCGCGAGGAGATGGGACGCAAGCCTTCTCTGACCTTGGAACTGGATAGCCATACCGCTGATGCGGGCCTGGAGACTCGCATCGAGGCATTCCTGGACATCGTTCACTACTACCGAGAGCTCGAGAGCAAGAACCAGATCCAGATTGAGGCGAAAGACTTTCGCCCTGCGATGGCTGCCGTTTCCGACGGGAAGCCGGTCATCGTGACCTCTGACGGACGGAAGCTCCCCCTAACCCACCCTGATGTTCGCATTGTCCTTCCTGCGATGGGGCGTTTCGCGCATCAGGCGCTGGTGGAGACCTTCAAGAAGGTCGGGATCCGAGCCCACGGATTGCCGCCCGCGGATGAGGAGGTCCTTAAGCTCGGAAGAGGAAACTCCACATGCAAGGAGTGTTTGCCGCTCCAGACCACTGTGGGATCGATGCTGCATTACTTGTGGCACGACCGGCCGAAAGATGAGGTTACCGCCTACTTTATGCCGGGTGCGGGCGGTCCATGTCGTTTCGGCCAGTACAATGTGTTTTCGAGGCGGCTGATCGAGCGATACCGCATTCCCAATGCCGCGGTGCTGACTCTTAATGCCGCAAACGGGTACATGGGCCTGGGGGACCGCTTTACCTTGCCCGCGTGGCGCTCCATCGTGATCGGCGACGTCATGTACGAGGTCTGGTCCACGCTGTTGGCCGCTGCCAAGGACCGGGAATACGCGATGGAAGTCTTTTTCCGCCAGTGGAACGCCCTGGTGGGAGTAATCGACAAATCGTGGCGAGTCATTCGGGATGCGCTGAAAGCCACAGCACGAGAGCTTGCAAAGATCCCGCTGAAAGTGCCGTACGCGGAGATACCAAAGATTTCTCTCATCGGTGAAATATACGTGCGGAACGATCCTATTTCTTTGCAAGGCCTCGTCGAGAAGATGGCGGACCGCGGGTTTATTGTCAGGACATCCCAGACAAGCGAATGGATCAAATACGTGGACTGGCTGATCAAGCACAGAATAGAAGGGGATAAGCCGGACATTCCTTTCTGGATCCGGTACCATGTCAAACGCTATTTTGACAGAAAAATTCGTAGCTTGTTGGCCCCTTCCGGGCTCTTCTTCGACGAGGTTCTGCAGGTGGAGGATTTGATCCGGTCCGGGGAAAAATTCATCTCCCCAATGCTCACCGGCGAGGCCATTCTAACAGTGGGCGCTGCCTTGCACGAGATCTTGCATCCCGCGTGCGGCATCATATCCATAGGTCCTTTCGGGTGCATGCCGTCTCGGGTCGCTGAATCCATACTGTCAGAGCAGTTTACTACAACCGAGAAATTGGAGTTGCTTCAAACCAACGGCAGCTCGCCAGGCCTCAAGACTATGCTGAACAAGAAAAACCGTAAGCTTCCGTTCCTCGCCATCGAGACGGATGGAAATGCTTTCCCTCAGATTATCGAGGCGAGGCTCGAGGCTTTCTCCCTCCAGGCCAAGAGGCTCCACGAGGAGATGCTGCAACATGCCCACTAACCCCAATGCGGTGGGCCTGGCTCCGAGAAGCATTGCCGAAGAAGGCGGCGGAAAGTCCCGCCCCCCCTTCCCTCGAGGGCATGGAGCTATGTCATGGGCTGGATACGAGACGCATTGCAGATGACGACCGTCAAGAAGGGCCAGCGCGGCGAAGAAATAGCAGCGAACTATCTGAAGCGTAATGGATACCGGATCATACGGCGCAACTTCTCTTGCAAGGTCGGCGAAATAGACATCATCGCTCAGCACGAGGGGTACCTGGTCTTCGTAGAAGTTCGCTCCCGCACTGATGGCTCGTCCCTGAATCCGATCTACACCATTGACCGGCACAAGCAGGAGCGTATCGTTCGAGCGGCACAGGTCTATCTGGACAGACACTTTACCGGCACGCCGCAGGTGCGATTCGACGTGGCCATAGTAACCGTGACCAATCCTCCATCGGTCGAGGTGATCCCGGACGCGTTTTGGGCCACCTAATCACACCATTTCGCAAATACGGCTGGGTATTCTGCCACGGCTCACTACGTACTTGCGCTCTGGAGGAGTGCACTTTGAGTAGTCCCGCGAGACGCGGATTTTCAACCTGTAATCCGGTGCAACACGACCACCAGTCGGCCCTGAAAGGGTCGCCCAAGGGCTATCCGACGTGCCCCGCAACGACGAGGCTTCAAAAAGTTGACAAAACCCCTGGAAATGTCTACAGTGGTGGTCACCATCAGTTCCGTCTCGGCCCCTTCCCCAACCTGAGACAGCGTGGCGGGAATGATGCCGGACATATGCGCCCTTAGCTCAGCTGGATAGAGCGTCTGACTACGGATCAGAAGGTCGGGAGTTCGAATCTCTCAGGGCGCACCAAGAAATCATTAAAGATTCAGGATGCAGCCTGAGTCTTTTTTTGTTCCCAGCCCCATTCTTGTTCACAAAATGTTCACATTTCTCTCGGACAGGGGACTTTTCCCGCTTGGCCACAAGGACTTCAGTCTCACCGTGGTCGAAGCTCATCTGGTCGATCGCGGCCAGCAACTCTTCATCGCTGATCCTGCCAGGTCGTTGACAGACTTTCCTTTGAACCAATGCGCCATAATGCTCTCTGCAATCTGGTAATCCATGCCTGAGCACCTGGCATTCGTCCGCCATGTGTGTCTCAGTGATAGCTGGCGACATACACCTTGTCTCTTCTGGTACACGATTTCATAAGTACGGTTACGTATCTCAGGGTTATTAAGAAGAGGAATGATGGTGATCATTGATTGCTTCATGCCCCGAAGGGGCATACCATGAGTAGCCGTGGGTTTCAACCCACGGAAGGAAAAAGCCGACAAGGGGGGACCCTGACGGGGTCCACCATGTAAGTGCAGGAGGGCCAAGGCTCATTCATGATCGGTTCCTATACCTGGCGATGAGACTCCTCTTGGTCGACCCTTTCAGGGTCGGTTGGTGGTTGTGCCGTGCCGAACCACAGGTTGAAACCTGTGGCTACTGAAGGTGCGCTCCTTCGGAGCGCAAACCTCCAACTGAGTCGAGGCAGAATACGTGACCGTAATTATGAAATCCTCTTCTAAGTTTGACGCTTGCGAGGTGTTCCGGGTTTTCCTTTGCTCAGGTCTCGACCGGTGATCGTCTCGATTCTTGCCACAAACGCTGCTTCTCCGGCCGGGCTACCGGTCCGAGTCCGTTTTCGGAGCGAGCTCAACAGGCCTTCGTCAGAGGAGAGCAGCAATCGATCCCAATCCTGGAGAAGTCCCAGTAGGATTCGATCTGTGACGAGCGGCTCATGCACGGTAATCCCCATGTGAAATCGCGCTCTAGACCAGGGATAGTCCTAGGGTACGTCTGCCATACCGGCCCGTATCGGATTCTGTTCCACATAATGCGCTGCGCCAAAAGGTGACCCTCGTCCAGAACACACGAATGGAATCGCCCTTGGAAGAGGTAACAGCGGCCCCCTGCAGCGAAGCTATTCATTCGTGCGTATCGCCAGTGAGCCCGGCCAAAGCACTTTGCCAGCCAGTCCTCTCGCTGCGGTACTGCGACAAAGTGGACATGGTTGGTCATGAGACACCAAACAAGTACCGAAACTCCGTGCCGGTCGATTTCTTCTCCCAGCATTCCAAGATACTCACCACGGTCCGATTCTTCATGAAACACGTTCATAGACCGAACACCACGCTGCGTTGCATGGTGCTGATAGCCGGGGACCACTATGCGCGACAGACGAGCCATTATCTCTTGCTGCAAGACGATCTCATGATCGTCAACAAAAACCTAGTGTATGTCACCAGAAATCACCAGAAATCACCAGAAATCGCAAAGATAGAGAAAGATGCGGATGAATTCGTTTATTGATGCCTATTCATTAAGGGAGCCAAGAAAGGGGAAAATTAAAGGTTCCGCAAATCATTTCTTCGAACCGGGACTCCCTCGCAAAATCTGGTTGTCATGAAATCGTAAAATCGTTTATCCCTCTCTCTAGACGGACCTTCCCTCCTGTAAAGTGACTTCATGACCAGACTCAGTCTCGGATTAACCTGAAGAACTGGCTCGTGTCTTGCCAGAAAAGCCCAATACAATGGCGTTATAGGGCAATTATTCTCCGGGTCGAATTGGCATTCACGACAGAAATCGCTCATTCGGTTGATGTAGTTAGCTCCCGACACGTACGGCTTTGTCGTCATGAGCGGACCGACCGCGTACGTGCCCATGCCGAGGACGTTGGGTTCTACAACCCAGTCGTACGCGTCCGCGTAGGCAATCCAGAACCAATCGGTCAGTTGACGAGGGTTCACATCAAGGAGAGTCGCTATGTTGGCGAGGACCATGAGGCGTGTGATGTGATGGCTGTAAGCGTCGCGCCACACGCTGGACACCACGGAGTCAAGGCAATGCAAACCACTGGGCTCACCCCAGAAAGCAGGTGGCAGAAGGTTTTGTGCTCCGAGCCGATTGGGGCAGGCACCACCATGAGGATCGTTTATCGTGGATTTCGATGACCATGCTTTGCCTGCCCACGTCCTGTAGCCACCGTCTCCTGGTTTAGTGAGCACCTGTGGCAAAGGCTCCAGGCCTTGTCGAAAACCGTCGGTAATCGTGTGCACATGATGAACGAACTCGCGCCAGCCCAAGACCTGGCGGATGAATCCCTCTTTGCTCTGAATAGGTATATCCAGCGCCTCGACGTCGGCTACAACGCGGTTGGGCAGCAGGCGGTGGATGTTGAGAAGTGAGGAAATCCTCGTGTGGAAGAGCCCCGAGGATTTGGTTGACATTGCGTCCTCGTACGGTCCGAACCACTCCAGACATTCTTCCTTTGCCCATGCCCAAAGCATTTCTGCATCGGATTTCGTTGCAGGAATGGCACTCAAGTCGAGTTTTCCTGGATGATGTGAAAACTTTTCGGTTATCAGTAGCCCCACCTCCCCTTTAACGGCATCCACTTGAAATTTTGGAGGAGTCGGAGCATCTGGCGTTCCTTTCCAGGGCAGTCGGTTCGCCGGATCATGGCTGTACTTACCGCCCAGGGGCTTCCCTTTCAACATGAGGATTCCACAAGAGCGGCGAGCCTCGCGGTAGAACGCGTCCATGCGCCATTGGGGGCCAGGCTTCTCCACCTTTCTCAGCATGTCGGGAGTGGTCATCCATCCCTCATGGGGAACAATCCGGATCGAGCCAGTGGTGATCAGAGGCTCGATGTCTGTCCGCAACTCCCGTTCCGCAGGCGCCATGACCGTCAACGGACCAACCTCCCCAGCGACCTTCTCAAGGGGGTTTCTACAAGGGCCGTCCGCCACGACGTACCGAACGGCAATCCCTCTGGCTGCCTGTTCCAGGGCAAAATGCCTCATGTTCGAGAAGATGAGTGCCAATTTCTGTTTATGGTACGGGCGCTGGGCTGCCATCCAAGGATTCTCGATGAGCACTATTCCCAGGTTTCTCGGGTTTTCTCGGCTCAAAGGTCCAATGGAATCGGTGAGCTGATCGTACGGTACAAAGATCCATTGACGACCCGATGGGTCGAGAGAAAGGTTCAGCAGTCGTTTCCAGAAAGTGCTCACTCCCTGTACACCCGCAGGTACTTCTCCGATCTCAGTTTTCCGGGCACGAGAGGCGTTGTCCGTCCGTCGATCAGCCGCGTCTCATTGCAATCCTTGACCCATTAGCAAGAATATGCGGTAATCCTGAATGATTGCTCGGTACGTACCGAGGGATTCGGCCTATCTCTTTATAAAGGATGATAAGCCCCTTGGACGAGCGGATCCAGCTTGGAGCCTGCACATGCCTCCTGGGCCAAGATGTCCCTTACAACGGTGGACACAGCAGCGCGATCCGTTCATCACGGACACCCTGTCTCAATATGTTGAGTTCTTTCCGGCTTGTCCAGAGCTAGAGTGCGGGCTGCCGGTTCCGAGAGAAGCGATGCGCCTCGTGGGAGATCCGGAGTCTCCCCGACTGATCACCAGCAACACCAAACAGGATCACACGGAGAGGATGATGAAATGGCGCTCACGGAGGGTACGGGAACTGGAGGAGCTCAATCTTTACGGCTTCATCTTCAAGAAGGGGGCACCCAGCAGCGCTATGGAACGGGTAAGGGCTATTCCGACCAAGGCATGCCCTCCAATCGGGACATCGGTATGTTTGACCGGACGTTCATGGAACACGTTCCCGTGCTTGGAGTCGAAGGGGAGGCAGGCTCAATGATCCCAAACTGCGGGAGAATTTCATCGAGGCAATCTTCGTTCTGAAGCGCTGGCGGGCAGCTTTGGAACCAAGGCCGGCTCGCCCGGCCTTCATTGAATTCCACACGCGACGTAAGCTCCATCTCATGTCTCACAGCACCCAGCACATGAGGCAAATGGTGAAAATGATTGCAGAGGTCAAGAGACAGTCTTTGGATGATTTTCGGGTGCAGCATTAGCGGCTTCTCATGGATGCGCTCACTTTGAAGACCACCCGGCGGGAAAACACTGATGTCCTTTTTCACGTAATGGGTTTTTTAAAAAAAAGATTGCCCCTGACGAGAATCGGGAGCGGGTACAGACAATCCATAACGACCGAATGGGTAACGTTCCCCTCATAGTGCCGGTCACCGAGCTGTCGCACTATGTGCGGAAATACGATGAGCCGTATCTGAAGGAGCTGTTCTTCTTGAATCCTCATCCTTTGAGTTGCAACTCAGGAATCACGTATAATGGGACCCCTCATAGTCTTAAGAAGAGCAGGAAACCCCTTATTTGCAACCTGGAGATATCGCTCACGAGTCTCCGTGATCTTCGCTCTGTGGCCTCGTAATCCACTTTGGAGGTGCCCCTGAAATGAGAACACTGATCGTCGGAGGCAATGGTTTTGTGGGATCGCATCTCACTCCGTTCCTTGTGGAGAAAGGCTTTGACGTAACCGTCATGGCGAGACGCCCGGATCGCGGAGCTAGACTACCGTCCGAGGTGAAGATGCTTGCCGCCGACGCAACCAAGCCCGGGGAGTGGCAGACACAGGTGCCGACCTTCGATCTCCTCATCAACCTTGCCGGAGTTTCCGTGTTTAGGAGATGGGACGAATCGTACAAGAAGCTTCTCAGAGATACGAGGATCCTCACCACTCGCCACTTGGTGGAAGCCATCCCTTCGGATGCTAAAAGGAAAATCACCCTGATCAACACCTCCGGATCAGGGATTTACGGTGCTGCAGGGGATGAAGAGTTGTCCGAGAGCGCCCCTCTGGGTTCGGACTTTCTTTCTCATCTCGCTCGAGACTGGGAAGCGGAAGCTTACAAGGCCGAGGAGAAGGGCGTGAGAGTGCTTACTACCAGATTCGGGATAATCCTGGGGAAGGGTGGCGGCGCTCTTACTCAGATGACCCTGCCGTTCAAGTTCTTTGCCGGTGGTCCTATTGGCAGCGGGCGGCAATGGGTTCCCTGGATGCACGTCAAGGACCTCTGTCGAGCCGAGCTTTTTCTTATAGAACACGAGCATATACGAGGCCCCGTGAACTTCTCCGCCCCTTCCCCAGTAAGGAACGTAGACCTTGGCAAGGCAATTGGAAAAGCTCTTGGAAGACCATCTTTTTTGCCTGCGCCATCTTTTATGATCAAGCTCGTGTTGGGTGAATTCGGATCGGTTATCCTTGAAGGCCAGCGAGCCATTCCAAAGGTTCTCCTGGACAATGGTTTCCGTTTCGAATTTCCTACCATCGACGAGGCATTGAAGGATCTCCTGTAGACCGATTCTCACGGGACACTGGGTCCCCAGGAGAACTGGACACAGCTATGGATAAGCTCCTTATTGCAAGAAACCTATTTGATTTCGGGATCGTGATCGTAGTGTGGTTGGCTCAAGCGATCATGTACCCGAGCTTGGCCCACATCGAACGGCAAGCCTTTGTGTCGTGGCACAGGAAATACTCTATTCGGATTGCGTTCTTCGTCATTCCATTGCTCTGCGGTCAGGCAATCATTGTCGGCACTATGATATACCTCGGCGGAGGCTTCTTGACGATCCTTTCCGGCACAATCATTGCCCTGTGTTGGTTTTCCACTCAGATTCGGATTCGGGGTCAAGTCTTCTCTTGACTCATGTTCCAGATCGTGATAGGGACAGCCCATGTCACGGCCATTACGCATTCAATATCCAGACGCTTGGTACCATGTGATGAACAGGGGCAGACGCCATGAAGTGATTTTCCCCGGACGGCAGGATTATGAGCGATTCGTGGAGCTGTTGCAGGCGAGCTCCACCATGTTCAATGTCAGGATCGCTGCGTTTTGCCTGATGCCTAATCATTACCACCTGTTGGTCCAGACTCCTGATGCCAATCTTTCGCGTTTGATGAGACATGTGGATGGAGTATACACTCAGCGATTCAACCGGCTCCACGAGTGCGACGGCTCTCTCTTCCGCGGCCGTTACAAGGCCATTGTGGTGGAGGCGGACACCTATCTGTTAGATTTGGTCCGATATATCCACCGCAATCCGTTGCGAGGCGGGCTGGTGACTCGACTGGACCACTACCCCTGGAGCAGCCACAGGGCTTATTTGTCCCGTGCAGCCAGATGGTCTTGGCTTTACAGTGAGCTGGCCCTGTCCATGCTCTGCCCGACCGGAGAGGATTCGGCCAAGGCTTACCGAGCGTTCGTGGCACAAGAGGAATCGGACGAGCTCACGGCAGCTCTATCCAGAAGAAATGTCCCCTCTCTCCTGGGATCAAAGGAGTTTGTGGGGCGGGTGAAGGCCGGTTTTCAAAGCCTGCGATCGCATCGAGAGATTCCGGCTTCGCGCTCCCTTGCTCCGGGATTGGAGGAAATACAATCTGCCGTATGCGCGAGCTTTGAACTGGATCGTAAGGAGCTGCTTTCGAGTAGAAGAGGAATGAGCAATGACGCGCGAAACGTGGCCATCTATCTTGCCAGGCGGCTGTCCGGTCAGACGCTGGCAGCCATAGGGGTTGCCTTTGGACTGGAGAATTACAGCAGCGTGAGCAGCGTGGTATGCCGCATGGAGCAAAGAATCGGAAAGGATAGGAGCTTAAGGAGGCAGGTGGAAGCGATCGAGCGACGCATCCTATGAGTCAAGAGCAGACTTGACCCCCTTTCCCTTTCCGTGAGCAGGAGAGTTCAGGAAAAAGCAAAACAGCAAGAAACAAGACTTGACCCCAGTGGTTTGCTCGAATCAGAACGTGGCGGGGCTGGATCCAAAATCCCCTGAAAAATTGGAACCTAGCTATCTCTTTCACGTCGTCCAGAGACTGTATCCCGAGTTCATTAGGCTGGGAGAAGGGAAATTTAGGATGGCCAACCTCTCCTTCGTACGCGAGCAGAGAATTCCTCTCCCACCGCTTGAAACCCAAGAACAAATCGTTGATGAGATCAAAGCCGACCGAGCCCTGGTCTCCGCCAACCGCGAATTGATCGAGCGCTTCGAGAAAAAGATCCAAGCCGTAATCGCCCGAGTGTGGGGGGAAGAGGCATGAGCAAAGACCTGACCAGTTCGTCCGTCCATCGTCAAAATATCCTGAACAATCCCTACGCCTTGCAGGAGATCGAGAAGGCCGCCCGTATCACCGGCATTCCCTTTGAGGGCAAGACAGTCGTGCTCAAAGAGCAGGTGGCCGCGTTCTTTGAGGTGACGCTGCGCACCGTAGAAAATTACCTCTCCCAGTACGAAGACGAATTGGTTCGCAATGGTTACGAGGTCATCAAGGGTAACAGACTGAGATTGCTGAAAACGGCCATCAGGAGTTCGGATGTTCCCGAAATATTTTTCGGGAACATCGCAAAAAGCCCTCAGTTAGCCATTTTTGACTTCCGGGCCTTCTTGAACCTGGCCATGCTGTTGGTGGAAAGCGAACGGGCGCGACTCCTTCGTCAAACCATTCTGGACATCGTTATCGACACCATCAATCAACGCACCGGTGGCGGCACGAAGTACATCAACCAACGCGATGAGGATTTTCTGAGCTCTTGGTTCGAAGAGGAGAACTACCGCAAACAATTCACCGACGCCCTGTGCGATTGCGTGGACATGGGCAACTTCAAGTATCCGCTCTACACCGACAAGATTTACGTGAGCATTTTCCGCGAGAAGGCGCAGGAGTATCGCAAGGTCCTACGGCTGCATGAAAAAGACAAGGTGAGGGATACCTTCTACGCGGAAATCCTTGATCTGGTTGCCTCCTACGAATGCGGTTTTGCCGATGTACTGCGCAGTGCCTGTGCCAAGAAAGGGCGTAAACTCACATCCTGGGAAGTGGATGCGCTATTCGACCGTTTTGAGCAGGAAGCCCATTGGAAGCCGCTTATCGAAAAAGCCAGGAACAAGATGGCCAGTCGAGATCTGGCCTTCCGGGACGCTTTACACATGAAATTGTCCGAGTACGTCAGTCCATTGAAGAGGGATGAATTTGAACGCTTTCTCGGCGAGAAGAGCAAAGAACTTGCCGAGCGGCTGGAGGAAGCCAAGGACGTGATGAAACGTCTCAAGGAGCGCGAGTAGCCATGCCGATTGTCTACCTCACGCTCGATCAGGCCGTCGAGATCCATCGCAAGACTGTGGAGATCAGCGGAGGAGGAGCCTTGGGGTACTTGGACATGGGCACCCTGGCAAGCGTGCTTACCCACATCCAGAACGACGATTATTATCCGACCTTCGCCGAGAAGTTGACGCACCTCTTCTTTTGCGCGTGCAAATTTCATTGCTTTGAAGACGGAAACAAGCGCATCGCCATAACTCTCTCGGCTCAGATGCTGCTCTTGAATGGGTATCTGTATTGTGCCGGGCACTTCCTGCGCGAGATGGAGAACATCAGCTACCACGTCGCGGCCGGAAGAATCGGAAAGGACCTGCTCGGAGAAATCATCGAGGCCTTTTTGAATCAAGAGATGGATTCGGAGGATCTCAAACTCAAAATCCTGGAGGCCATCAATCCAACGGAGTAGTGCTAGTGCTAGGGGTCAAGTCTTGTTTCTTGCTCCCATCCACTGAACAGATGGCCCATGACCAGACCACTGAGAATAGTATTTTCTGGAGCGATCCCTCATCTGACGGCCTGAGGAAGAGACCGGTCTGCTCTCGTCGCCACGTGTTCGAAGAAAAAACTTCGTTACCGGCATCCCCTTGTGCCAAACGATATGCCGCCTCCCCCTCCCTCTGGATAGTCTCTTGCGAGAAGGACGATCCGGATGGAATCGGGGCCAGGCAATCGCCAGAGCTCATGTGACCCGCAACGCTCAAGATAAGTCAGCGGCGAAATAAAACACCAAGAAACAAGACCTGAGCCGATTTCCCTGATTCGGCAGAATTCAGACACGGCGCGCGGGCTCCATTTCATCGGGCAATACGGGCGTTCACTGATCGCGCGGGCGTCACGGTGTCGAGGTCCCAGTCACTGGCGTCCGCATTGGGTAATTTCAGTGAACAGCGGCCGGCCCGCTTGGATCGATATGCACAAAAACCAAACAGGGGAGGAACGATAAACCTCTGGGGGGAGAGAGGGAATCCGGCCCGCTAGCCTTGGCAGATTCTTGCCATTTTGTTTTTTGTACAGTTTCCCTTTGTGCCACCGTTTGCCGGAAGGACCACCGTCGCGGCAAGCCAAGCCCAACACTCTGGAATCGCAAGCCACTTTGGTCTTTTCACCCCCATCAAAGTGCCTGGCACACAATTTGCTTCTGGATTGGCAGCGATCTCGTCACTATCCCGGAAACCTTCAGACACGATCTGTGGCAATTCGGTCGAGATAGTCGAGGGGGTTAAGGAGGTAGGCCATGCAATCGCTGTCTCGTTTCTTGCCGGTGGTTCTTGTGGGGAGTCTTATCCTGATAGTCTCGGAGGTGTTTTCAGCTCCTCAGGCTTCATCCCCTTCCCCGTACGTTTCACTGGAAGCGATGGCTCACTTCATGCTCTATTTTGGGCTCGGCTTTGTCCTGTGCCGCTGGCTGGTCCTCGGCCTGAAAATCAACGGCGTTATCGCACTCATGTTGGCTGGTTGCGTGTCCCTCAGCTTCGGAGTGGCCGACGAGCTCCATCAGTTGCAGATCCAGGGGCGATCTGCCGATTTCGGCGACCTCCTCGTCGACCTTGCTGGCGGCCTGGCTGGAGCGGTCTTGTACTTGGCACTGGCCCGGCTCTTACACTGGGTCAGAGATGTCCTATCTGCGGCCCCGATCTCATGGCCTCGCGCTGTTTTCCGGGCTGCGGTGACCACTGTGGCTGCCGTGGGGGTCTGCTCGCTCGCAGTCGTGCATGCCGAGAAAGTTGCGAAGCTCGGAGAAGCGCTCGTTTCCGAGGGATCTATGCAGGCGCGGCAGATGATCGATCGATATGTCACTCCCCACCGTGCACAGGTCCATCCGTTGTCGCATATCCCCTTGCCCGCTGTTGCCAATGAACAACCGAGGCAGGATACAAGGGCTTCGATTCAGTCGGGATCCCCCGCACCGGCGAGAATTGAGCAACACGTTGGAACGATCCAGTTGACAGCTCTGGCGGAGCCTATCCGAAAGGCCGAGAAAGAGGCGATACAGGCTCGGCAGAATCTCACTGACACGTCAGTGGAGCAGTCCGCGAACGATCCGGAGAGATGGCTTTTGGAGGAGATGAAGCGGGTCATCTCACGGTTAGATCAAATGGAGCGAGCTCCTATGGCGGCCGACGCACCCCCGACGCGGGGCAATGGGCTCGCCGAAGGTGCCGGTAAAATCGAAGGCGCCAACGGGGCCCTGCGAGACAGGATCGGCCAGGCCCTGGCATCGAGTGGAATTCATCTATCGAAGCTGCCAGAAAAACCAGTATCAGCGGTTCCAGCAGTCCGGCGCCAGGCGCTGGGAACCGGCACAAACACCCCGGACCCCTGTGACCTCATTGCGATTATCACCCAGAACACCAATCCCGTGAGCGAGCTCACTGTGGATCAAGTGCGGAAGGTATTCTCCGGCGAATATACGAATTGGAGCCAGGCAGGGGGTCCCGATCTGCCTATCAAGGTCATCACGGTCCGAAAGCAGTCAGGGGATCTGGAAGAGAAGATTGTGGATCACATCCAGGCTCCTCTCAGCAAAGACGCTGTGCGGCTTCCTCTTGTGAGCTTAATCATCCCTGTGGTGGCCCAGACGGAAGGGGCAGTCGGTTTCTTGCCGGTCCTCAATACCGAACAGCTTGATTTTGTGGCAGACCACAAGGCATTCAAGAAGATTGCCATCAAGGCCGGGGATCAAGAGCCAGCCTTGGTGCCCAGCAGGATAGCTGTGAACACGTCCATGTACCCCATAATGCATGATATCCCTCAGCATCGTCCCCTGGCTGCGAGCTCGGTTGCGGCGCGAGCAACTACTCGATGATGCGCCCCTGAGATCAATAGAGATGCTGGGGGGAGAAACGGCAGTTGCACCTAATCATTAAGAAGAAACACCAAACAACGGCCGCTCCTTGTGCAAAGCGGCCTCAGCCGTTTCTCCTTTCTTTCAAGCCATATCGCTATCACATAAAGATCTGTCTCTCCGCCACCGGCATCAAGGTGTCTCTTCCCATGGTAATTGCACTCACATGGTCAATCCTCACCTCTTTTACCTCTTCCACTATTCCTCGAATCGTCGGGAGCAAGTCCAGGAAGCATTCGAAAACCCTTTCGCCGAAATGATCGCCCCCTCCGGCTCTCATGATCTCCAGAGCCTTCTCCTCCGGTAGCGCCGGTCTGTATACTCTGTGGTGAATCAAAGCGTCGTACACATCGACCACTGCAACAATGAGACACGATTCCTGGATTTCCTGGCCGACGAGGCCTCGAGGGTAACCGGATCCGTCATACCGTTCGTGATGGCCGTAGGCAATGTCTCTGGCCATCTGCAGGAGTGGAACTCGGGAGCCATCGAGAATGGCTGCGCCTATTTCCGTGTGCCTCTTCATGATCTCAAATTCTTCGCGGGTCAGGCTGCCGGGCTTACGGAGAATACGATCGGGAATGCCAATCTTTCCTATGTCGTGCATGGGTGCGGCGAGCTTCAATCGTTCGGAGAGTTTGAGGGACCAGCCGAGAGCCCTCGCAATTTCATAGGAGTACAGCCCTATGCGACGGATGTGCGCCCCTGTCTCGTCGTCCCGATAACCCGCGGCTGCTATGAGCCTCAGGACCACCTCTTCCTCTCGATCCCGAACTTCTTTTGTCCTTTCCCGGACCCTCTCCTCCAGCTCCCGTTCGTATTTCTCGCTCAAAAGGGTCATTTCGCGACGCTGTAGTGCTCCGGCCACGTGGATAAGCAGCTCGTTTCGATCGAATGGCTTGATAATGTAGCCGTACGCACCTACATCAAGGGCCTCTATAGCGGTTTTCCTATCGGTGACTCCGGTTGCCATGAGAACCGCAACATCCCTGTGCATGCTCCTGATGTACGTGAGCAGGTCCAATCCCGACATTCCCGGCATCAGTATGTCAGCAAGCACCACCTGATACTCGTTGCTTTCCAACAACTTAACAGCTTCCTCTCCACTGGCCGCGGATTCGCAGACATATCCCTCCGCACTAAGCATTCTCGAAAGCAAGTCGCGGATGTACTGTTCGTCATCAACAATCAAGATTCTCGCACTATCGTACACGCTCATGACAAGAGCCTCCCACCACTACGTCTCCAGTCTCACGAAGAGACTAGCGCAGCACATACATGTTTCCATCAGCACTGCCAAAATAGACCTTTCCATCCGCGCAAACCGGAGGGGTCTGGATCGGCCCGCCAGTCTTGAACTTCCATTTCAGGCGACCCGTTTCGGCGCGAACGGCATAGACGTGGGCGTCCTCGCTCCCGCATATGACCAATCGGCCGGCTATCGCAGGTGAGTGCCTGATCGGACCGCCAGTTGCGAACTTCCATTTTTGCTCCCCGCTCTTGCGATCGACACAATACAGGTATCCGTCCGAGCTGCCGAACAACACGCTCTCCCGAAAGATCACGGGAGAGCCCCACACCTGTCCCCCGGTCTCGAATTTCCACTTTCTTCGTCCCCGATCTGCGTCTACAGCGTACAAGCAATTGTCGAAGCTCCCGAAATAGACGGTCCCGTGCGCGACTATCGGCGACGAGATCACCCACGACCGCGTTTGAAAGGTCCATTTGAGATTGCCAACGGGTTCTTTTTTATCTCCACTTCTGCCTACATCCCGAGCCACTCGACCAGTTGTGACTTCTGTGAATCCCCCCCTCGTGTTCGTGGCGCCAGTCGTGATTGGCGAGATTCTCTCAGTATCGCCAAAACTCACTACCGCGACCTTGCAGTTCGGACATTCTCCAGCACCATGAAAGCGTGGCAGAATCGTTCTGCACAACGGACACTTGAAGGTACCATGCGGGTCCCCTCGCGAGGATCGGAGAGTTGCGGTCGTCTCTGGACAATCCGGGTCCGCGGTGAACTGGGAGCTGATTCGGACGAGTCTTTCCAGCAGACCTCTGTTTGCGGGGTGGCTGGCAGTAATGATGCCGCTCGAGACCATTTTCTCCAGTGCACGAAGCACCTTGGCCTGGATCCTACACCGTTGCATCAGGGCTTCTTCCCGGGACACCTTCCTCGCGGCATACCGCTGCCCGGCCGCGTCCACCCGGGAGCCACCGCGGGAAGTAATATCAGTGAGGGATGTCTGAACCGTCATGGTACATCTCCGGGATGTCGCCCGAGCAGGATCATTTTTCGAGCCGCCTTCTCGTTCGTGAGAGCTATTTGAGGGCATAAACCTTATGATCGTTACTTCCGAAATAAAGAAGCTCGCCAGACGGAACCGGAGAGGACCGCACAGGTCTTCCGGCTGCAAACTTCCATTTTACGAGGCCTGTCTCCACGTCTACAGCGTACACGTAGTGGTCATCGGAGCCGAAATAGATCGTCCTTCCATGTACCGTCAGTCCACTCCGTATCGGTCCTCCCACCCGGGTGCTCCACTTCTCTGCACCGGTATTTGCATCAAGAGCGTACAGTGTTCCGGCATTGCAGCCGAAATAGACAGTGCCTTCGGCCACAACTATCCCGCTCTGGATGGCCTCCCGAGCCTTGAACCTCCATTTGGTTTCCCCCGTAAGCGGGTCCATAGCTCTCAGGTATCCATCCACGGCTCCCAGATACATGATCCCTTCCGATACCGCCGGAGGAGTGAAGCCAGAGACTCCGACCCGCACTTTGGTCATCAATGAGCCGCACGGCTGGGGGAGAACATCCTCTATGTCTTCGGAATCACCGCAATCATCCTCCTCCGGACAGTCGGGCTTAGCCCCTCGGCCGGAACGCCCGTCAAAACCTTCTCTATCCGATTTTTCCCCGAGAGGACCGTTTGAGGCCGCGATCTCACCACCGACATCGGTCATTGGGGCTCCGCATCGGGGGCAAGTGACGAAGTCTTCGATTACCGGGAGACGGCATCGGACGCATGGGACAAAATTCAGGCACACCGTCTTTTCTGCAGCGTCCATCTCCTGCTCGACTGGGCCTCTCGCGACAGATCTGCTCATCGGAGTCTGCGATTCTCCTGACCTGAGCCCACATTTTCCGGTTAGGGGATCGTCGGCAGCGAGAGACCGCACGTCACGGGCCGCATGGATCGAGTTGTTCTGGTGTTTTTTTCTGGCTTCTGCTCCTCCGGTGACCGCCTGCTCTACTCTCCAATCGTCAGGCACGTGCGAAGTGAGTCCCGAAGCGTATTGCGGGCATCTGTCAGCGTCTCCGTGAATCTTCTGCGAGCACACGGTACATCTGGTCGCAACAAGGTCTGCGATACTCTGGCGATCCCTCCTGGTGGATTCAAGAACGTCGCGATCGAGAAGCCCCCCAATGACGAGTTTCTCGAATAGGCTCACGAGAGCAACGCTCGAGAGGTTATACTTTCTCATGAGCTCCCGTTCGGTCATGCCTGATCTTAGGTCCTCGACCACCTGTCGGGCAGAAACAATCCGTCTCGAACTGTCTCTAGTCATGGCCTCGCTCTCCCGCCTTTCTCGGCACGCTCACGTTCCTTCAAAGTCCTATCCAGGGAGCCGAGCAAAGGCAAAAGGCATGCAGCACCAAGGGGGTAAGCCTTGATACCTGCGCAGTGGCTGTTCTTATCGACCATCAGGATCACAGGACTCTCCTGTCTTTCCGACCTGGCCCGTAAGGTCTTGAACCCTCTTCTCCAGTGCTTTTAGTGACTTGCGGAGGAGATTGACCTCCCGCTGAGCTAGCCGCTGGCGGGTTCTTTCCGCAGTTATGTCCTCGATGAGACACAAGAGATGGCGCTGGGAAAGGATTCTGACCGCTCGCAAATGCAGACGGGACCACATTCTGCGCTGCTTCAGCTCGAAGATGGCCTCCGCCTGTTGAGGCTTCCTTGTTTCGAAAGCCTTGTCGAGAAGTTGTTCGGCCTTAAGCTCCAGATTTTTCGCCTTCTCCTCTTCGGCAGGCCGAGGAAGAAGATCGAGGAACGACCCATAGTCAGCGGGATCGGGCGCGCTGATGTTCTTTCTCCATGCCTGATTGCTAAAAACCACGCAGTACCACTGGTCGATGAGACATGCCGGCATGGGAAGAGCATCCAGCAGCTTTCCTAGGGAAGTGGACTCGATGCTCCTGAGATCGAATGTCCCGGTCTCCGCAACACTCTCGCCTGAGAAGAGATCATTCAAGTCTATGGTTTGCGTCCCCATTTCGCCGCACTGTCCCGACAGCGATCCAGGGCGGGTATTCGATTTCTTCAACGGTTTGTACGTTGTCGACTCCTGCATGGTTACCTTCTCCTAGGATGTCGTCATGAGTACAACAGGTTAGTACTGCCTTTCGTAAGTTCGGTGCTGAATCAGGAAACCCCGACCCCACCCTCCCCGTTAACGCATAGGCGTTAACTTCGTGGATGGCATCACGTGATTTCAGTCAGTTGACTTAACAAGGACCCCGTCACCCCGGCGAAAGCCGGGGTCCATAACCTATTGCAAAGACTGGATTCCGGCTTCCCCCGGAACGACGAACAATTGGCCGTTCCACTTCTAACTTAACGCCTATGCCCCGTTAACGGGGAGGGAGTCCTTTTCCCCGTTGACAGGGGGATCAGAGGGGGGCGCAGTTCCGGATTCCCTTCCCCAAATGGATTCGGCTCTCGCTGCTGCGATGCGAGCGTCCAGACTCTTTCCTCGCGTCCTGTACAGCTCGGCCAGGTCTTTCGCCACGTTTCGAACCTTCCAATCTGCGGGCCCCAAAGTCCTCTCCATCAACTTCAATGCCCGTTGGTAGCAATGCTCTGCCAACAGGTGCTCACCGTCCAATTTCGAGAGTTGAGCCGTCAGGATCAGGTTTGCTGCGTGTGCGAAATCGTCTTTGGCCGCACTGGGTAGCCCCGAATCTTCTTTGAACAGAAAAAGAGCCCCGACAAGCTTATCCGGTGACTCGGTCAGCGGAATAGGCATGACTCGTACTGGTATTTCACTCCGGTCCGCGGACAAGAGGATCGCGCCAATTGAACCCGACTCCGATTGTTCCTCCTGATGCGCCATCGCCAAACGGCTCAACGTTTCGCCTGTCTGAGGATGGCGAAGGATCAGCACCTCGGGTACAGCTTTCCCGATGGCCGCCTTAGACTCCCATCCCGTAATTGCTTCGGCCAGCGAATTCATCCTCCTTACCGCACCCGTCTCGTCGCAAAGAATTATCGCGCCATCGAAGAATCCCGCAGCTTTGGCAAACCACTCGGATTCTCGTGTGGCTCGTCTCTGCTTGCCGTGATTGTGAAGAGACACTTCGATGGTCGTGCGCAATGCAACTTCTGAAAAGGGTTTAACGAGGTAGCCGTACGGATCCGATACCGTTGCTCTCATCAGAGTCGCTTCGTCGGAATGGGCAGTCAAGAAGATCACCGGCACCTCGTATGCGTCGCGCAACCTCTGTGCGGCTTCTATTCCGTCGACCTTTCCCGCCAGCACAATGTCCATCAGCACGAGGTCGGGCCGGACTCTTTCAACGAATTCAGGAACCTGCTCTCCCTGGTCGCATATGCCTACCACGTCATATCCTAGGAATTCCAGCCGCACCTTCAGATCCATGGCCACCACGATTTCGTCTTCAACGATGAGAATCTTCTTCCTGGACATCTTCGCACTCCTTACAGACTTTCCCGCTGTCGGACGCGAATCTCGAACGTTGTTCCCGGTCCACTCCTCACTTCAGCCGATCCTCGAAGCTGCACTTCTGCGAGATTCAACACGAGCTGCAATCCCAATGACCCGGAATTGCGATAATTGAATCCGGGGGGCAGGCCAATACCATTGTCCGAAACGACTATGACGAACACCTTGTCGCTCTCCTTTTGAAAATCGATGCGAATTTCCCCTGGCTGTCCGCGAACAAAGGCATGCTTCAGACAATTGGTCACCAGCTCGTTGAGGATCAATCCACAGGAAAGTGCCATACCCACAGGGAGCATGACATCGTCCACATGAATCTTGGTGGAGACAGAAGGAGCAATAGTCGAATTGGCACGGAGCAGCTCAGCGACCAACCCGCGAACATAATCGGAAATCTTTATGGCTCCAAGATTTTGCGAGCGATACAATTGCTCGTGAATCAACGCCATGGAGCGAATCCGGTTCTGACTATCGACCAGAGCGGATACTATGCGCTCATCTCGAATGATAGTACGCTGCAGGCCGAGCAAACTGGATACGATCTGAAGGTTGTTCTTTACCCGGTGGTGAACCTCGCTCAGCAGGATCTCCTTTTCCTCAAGGGATGCCTTCAATTGCTCTTCAACGTGCTGTCGTCTCTCGATTTCTCTCTGGAGCTCCTGGTTTGCGAGGGCTAGGGCCTGCGTGCGCTCCTGAACGCGGTCTTCGAGCATGAGCTGTCCCTTTCGCAGCTCGGTCTCAGCTCGTATGCGAGCAAGAATCTCACGACCTAACTCCTGGTTCGCCACCTCCAATGCTTTGCGCTTGTGTTTTTCTTCCTCGTATACTTTGGCGAGATCTTCCGCATACTTGAGGCATTGCCTGACCAGAGCTGTTCGATCAGTCGTATCATCCTGAGGGCATGCCTCCGACTCCTTCTTGCTCTGCCCTTGAGCTCTTCCCCGGACGGTGGTGTCCAAACTTTGGCCCGCTGCCGCTGCCAGATGCTTCTGGTGCGATTCAGGACCTCCTGCTCCGGTTAGGTACTGGCGAATCATGTATTCCCCACTTGGCTGTGCGATCATTGCGACCATCACCCTGCATGTATCAGAGACGCATGACTGAACGCGGGATTTTTGACTAAGAACAGGAGAGCCATGCTCTCATGCGTTGGGTGCTCCCGGAGAGATCCCTAGCAAGAGCCGAGCCACTTCCGAGGGAGCTGCGTTGAATTCAAGTATTGCTCGCAATATCAGGCTGTTGACACTGAGGAAGGTGAGAGGAAGGAAGACCGGACCCTGAGGAAAACTAGCGGAATGCGCAAAAACTAAACACTTCAGCTTCTTGTAATTTTGTCAATTGGTTACCCACTCGTTCTCCTGCAAAGATCCGCTGATCCGTCGCTTGGGGTGCTTGTTTTTTGGTCAGGTGCTGGGCCGCGCGACCAAAGTCGGTGACTTCTGTTCGACCGACCTTACTCGCCTCCGCGATTGACCTCAAGGCTGGCAACGTAGTGGTTGAGAGAATTTCGAGAAATGCCCAGAAGCTGAGACGCCTTCACCGTATTTCCGCCTGCACGGCGCAAAGCTTCTTCCACAAGCGCACGTTTGAGATCACGAGTCACATCGTTGAGCGTTTTGTCCTTGGGGAACGACGTAAAGAAGCTCCACTCGCTTTCTACCCGCTCTAGCCCTAAGTCTGAGAGCGTGATTCTGCCGCCCCCGGACAGGATCAAAGCTCGCTCGAGACAATTGCGGAGCTCCCTGACGTTACCGGGCCAATCAGGAGCCTTGAGCCCTTCGAGGACCTCCTTGTCGAATATGGGTGGCGAGGACAGCCGCATGTCCGTCTCCAACTGGGAGACGAGCTGCTTCACCAGAAGAGGAATGTCTTCCCTCCGATCTCGCAGCGGCGGGATCTGTATGGAAAACACGTTCAGACGGTAGAGGAGATCTTGCCGGAATCGGTGCGATCGCGCGTCTTCTTCCAGATCGCGGTTCGTTGCCGTGATGAGTCGAGCATTGACGCTGATATTTTTCTCTCCGCCTACGCGCGTAAAGGACTTCGTGTCCAGGAATGTGAGAAGCTTGGCCTGGATAGCGAGAGGGAGCTCTCCAATCTCATTGAGAAAGAGGGTGCCTCCCTCTGCAAGCTCGAGAAGTCCCCGCTTGCGTTGCCTTGCGCCTGTGAAGGCTCCCGGCTCATGCCCAAACAATTCAGACTCCGCCAGCTCAGGCGCTACCGATGCGCAGTTCACAGCGAAGAACGGACCGTTTTTTCTCTCCGAATTGTCGTGGATGAAGCGAGCCAGGTAATCCTTGCCACTACCACTCTCGCCCAACAGCAACACCGTACTGTCTTGAGCCGCTATCAATCTCGCTCTCGAGAGGGTGGTCTGCATGGCCTTTGAGGGGTACAGGGGCACGTCGCCAGATTGCGGCGTGGGAGCTCGCCGACGGTCAGTGATATTGCGCGCGATTCCGCACAACCCGATTATTTCACCAGAATCCACGGTCTACGATGACGTGTGGGTCGTGTGGACCCTGTAATGTTCTCATGCAAGCGTCTGTGGCCTACGCATGAGGTCGTTTTTGGGTCGTGTGGCACTCCCCCTCCAAACGTATGTC
>JBFMDN010000034.1:0-60620 GCA_040753915.1 Thermodesulfobacteriota bacterium
CACCCTGACCCTCTCCCCCGAAGCGGGGGAGAGGGGATTCTTTCGGCTCCCTCTCCCTCTGGGAGAGGGTTGGGGTGAGGGTGCCTTTCCACGCATCGACGCTCAATCGTGCTACGAGTTTTGGTGTGTCCCGAGTTTTGAGACATTTTCGGAAAGGCTACCCTACACGGACGGAAGATGGTAGCCTGGAATTACACGCCTCGCAGGGCCACACCACATGGGAGGAGCCGAACATTCACTTCTTCCGCTTCTGCTGGCTAATGATGGCCGGCTGGTCCATGGTCAGATTCTTCTCAAATTCGCTCCAGAATTCTTTCTCGGACTTTTTCCATTCAGAGCCGAATTGTCTGTCGAACAACGTTAGCACCTTGTCAATCGCCTTTCGCCAGACGGACTGGTAGCTCAACTGCAGGACGTCTTCGAGAAACGGGACAATGTCCGGCAGGCACGTCTTCGGCAAATAAGCCTTGGCACCCATCTCAATGGACTTCTTGAGAGCTTCCGGGTTGAGCGCGTGGGCCGTGAGCATGAGCGCAGGAAAACCGCGATGTGTGGCAATGTCCAACAGCTCGAATCCTCGCACACCCATGATGTCCAGAATTACGATGTCATAGTTGTGCGAGTACAGTAACTGCCGCGCTTCCTGGAACCCTGTTGCTGTGTGTACGACAACATCAGCGCCGTCTTCCAGAAGCTCCGTGAGAGTCTCCAGCACATCCGGCTCGTCGTCTACCGCTAGAATAGTCTTGTCACGCAATATCTCTGACTTTTGCATCGATAATTCTTTACCTTCTCATTCTCTCGGTGAGGTGGTGACGGCTAGTCGGCCCGGTTCGGAAATCGTTCACTCAAATTCTTGACGTTTGGCCCATTGCCGGTACGCTCCACCATTCCTACATCCCCAGGTAGCGTGCTTTGATTTCGTGGTTCAAAGGAAGCTCCCTCGGAGAAGATCGGTGAACGATCTGGCCGCGGCTCATGACAAGAACTTCGTGAGCGGTGCTAATAGCCATATTGAAGTTCTGCTCGACGAGAAGAATGGCCATGCCGTCAACAGCTAGTCCCCTGATCACTTCCGATATTCCTTTCACGATCAGCGGAGCCAGACCCTCAGAGGGCTCGTCGAGGAGGAGGACTTCCGGTCTGCTCACAAGCGCCCTTGCCATTGCAAGCATTTGCTGCTCTCCGCCACTGAGATTTCCTGCTCGCTGGTCCCTGCGGGCTTTCAAGGTCGGAAAAGCATGAAAAGTCGTCTCGATATCCCAAGGTTTCCCTGTTGCATTACTCCTGACGCAGCGGAAAGGGACAGTCAGATTTTCGAAAACGGTCAACGAGCGAAACACTCGCCGGCCTTGGGGAACCAGAGCGAGCCCGCGGCGTGCTATCTGATGGGTGGACCCGCCAAGGATCTCCTCACCGTTGAGTCGTATGCGTCCGCTGGTGGGCTTGACAAAGGAGATAATGGAGTGCACCAACGTGGTTTTTCCCACGCCATTTCGCCCCAACACGGCCAGCACTTGCCCCCCTAAGACAGCGAAGGAGACGCCGTGCAAAATATGACTGTAGCCATAATGCGTGTGTAGATCAATAACTTCAAGCATTGGCGCTTTCGAGTCCAAGATACACCTCAGCGACGTTCGGGTTGCCTCTAATCTCTGCTTCCGTGCCCTCAGCGAGCACCGATCCGTAATAGAGGACCGTGATTCTGTCCGCCATTTGAAACGCAACATCCATGTCGTGCTCGATAAATAGCACTGTGGTGGATGATTCCAATGACCGAACCATCGGCACGACGAGCGCTGTCTCGGCAGTCGACAGCCCTTGTGTCGGCTCATCGAGAAGAAGTATCTTGGGACGGGAAGCCAGAGCAAGAATAATTTCAAGCTGTCGCTGTTCCCCATGAGACAGGCTCCGAACCGGATAATCCTTTTTGGCATCAAGGCCCCATCTGGCAAGGAGCGAAACTGCATTGTCGATCAGCTCCGTGTACGAGGACAGCAGCCTGCAGCAGACGTATTTCGTAGTGGAGAGTGCTTGGAGGCCAAGGATTATATTCTCCATAACCGATAAGTTATTAAATAGATTGGTAATCTGAAACGTTCTCGCCAGCCCTAGACGGGCCCTGACATGTGCAGCGCTCTTCGTGATGTCCTTGTTAAATGATAGTACTCGACCGGCAGACGGTTTGATCATTCCGCTGATCACATTGAAGAGGGTCGTCTTTCCGGCTCCATTTGGACCGATGAGCGCTCGTTTCTCCCCGGCTTCTACGGACAAGCGGCACATGGTCAAGACCTGCAATCCGCCGAATCGAACGTCAACATTGTCTAACTCTAGTGCAATCATGTCTTCCCAAGCTCTGGGTCGTCAGACCCTGAGGGCATTTGTTGGCATCGTTTCGGCGCAGATTCCAGAGCATTGAACCTGCGCCTCAAGTGCTACTCGATCCATTTTCCTTTCATATCGGAATACGCGGGCATCTTCATGAATTCCTCGGGACTCCAGGTCCAAAACTGATTGACTGCCTCATACGTCTTGATAGGTACACTCTGCCATGAACCGTCAACCTTCTTCACTTCCCGGATATATGAATTCTGAATCGGTGCACCGAATTCGTCGAACTTCACTTTGCCTCGAGGGGCATTCAGATCTATGGAACGCATGACCTTGACGAATTCCTCGCCCTTTACTTCACCTTTTGTCTTCTCTAAAGCATCCGCTATGAGCTTTGCAGTCAGGTATCCTTGCTCGGAATAGAGAGTGGGCGGATGTCCGTATTTCTTCTGGTATGCTTCCTTAAATTTCTTGTTCTCAGGGGTATCCAAGAGCAGACACCAGTGGGACTCGGTCACTACATTCTCTGCGGCTGCGCCTTGTTTCTGCAAAATTTTGTCGTCGACAAGATATCCTTTTCCTGTAAGCGGTATCTTGTTCTTGAGACCATAATCAGCGTATTGCTGGACAAAACGCAGAGCGTCCGCTCCCGCGAAGAATACCATCACAACATCCGCGTCCCTGTCGATCTTGGCAAGATATGGGGCATAATCTTTGGTTCCCAAGGGGGGCCAGATCTCCTGAATCACTTTTCCGCCTTTGTTCTTGAACGTCCTGGCTATGCCTCCGACGTGCTCGTATCCGGCTGCATAATCGGCCCCGATGAGGACGGCTTTGCGAAAGCCTTTGTCGTAAAGCCACTCACCAAGGGGATGAGATCCACCGCTATTGACGAACGCGGGTCTGACGATATAGGGGTTGGACTTTCTCTGCGTGAGATCGTCCGCTCCCGCATTGGAAATCACAAAGGGAATCTTGTGCTTTTGAACAAATTCTGCAACTGCATAGGCTGCTCCGGATCCCACAACGCCGGCCAAAATGTCTATGTGCTCTTTTTCGACCAGCTTCTTGGCGAGATCCAGTACTCGGCTCACATCATTACTACCTTTGTCTTCTACAAACACTTTGATGTCACGGCCGCCAGCCTTGGACCCTATTTCCTCCATGTACAGATTGAAGCCATCTCGCAAGTCCACCCCGAGAGCGGTGTAAACTCCGGACAGGGAGATTGTGTAGCCGACTTTCACCGGTTCGGCCGCTTTGGCTGCCTCAGGCATGCACACGAATAGCAGCATGACCCCCAAGATCACCAATGCTGGGAGTTTCATGCGCGAAGTGAAGCGTCGTAAATTCATGGCCTCCTCCTTCTTTGGGTTGAATCCAAGAGTACCTGGTCACTTGGATTTGCTGGCGGATAAGAGCCTCTTCGAGCTCTCCTGGGCCGTGGGCTCCGGCATCGGAGCCTGTGCCTGGTGGTTGACGCTAGCAACGCCTTGCTGCCGAAATTTCCGGATCGTTCCGAGCAGGCCATCAGGAAAGAAGAGAACCGTGCAAACAAAGGCGAGTCCTAGCACTATCAGCCACCGATCGGTGACATTGCTCACGAGATCGCGCACAAACACAATGATCAGAGAACCGGCCAGCGGACCGAACAAGGTCCCTGGGCCTCCCAGAATAACCATCAGAAGAGCAGAGGATGAATGAATGAGGCTGAAATCAGCCGGATTAGGACACCCGTAATAGTAGGCCTGGAGAATTCCGGAAACACCACCGATGAAAGCAGACAACAAGAATGCAGCGTACTTGTAAAGCCACACGTTGTAGCCGAGCACTCGCATCCGTACCTCGCTGTCTCGGATTCCCTTGAGGACAAGTCCGAACGGCGAGCTCACGACCAACCAAAACACACCGACCACGATGAGAAAGACAATTACCGTGAAGAAGTAGAATGCTACGGGGGTATCGAGGTTCACGAAGGGGATGAGAGCCGGACGGACCAATCCGGGAAGTCCGTCGTCCCCACCAGTCACCGACCGCCAACTATAGGTTATTCCATAAAGAATCTGGCAGAAGGCCAGCATGATAACCAGAAAGAAGATATCCCGAGTGCGAATGGCGAGCGGACCGAATACTGCCCCAGCCATTACGGCGGCCAGCAGGCCAACCCCTACTGCCGACCATGCAGCTCCGTCAACGCTTCTGGTGAAGATCGCCACCGCGTACCCGGCCACTCCGAAGAATGTTGCCTGACCAACTGACGCCAAGCCGAGATAACCGAGGAGAAGGTTTGCGGACATGGCGAGAATCGCAAGGATCAGAGCGCTTGTTACTAACCCGAGATAGTAAGTCGAGAGAATAAGGGGCAGTAGGCAAAGGACCCCAAGCAAACCTATGAACGCCAACGCTCTTGAGTCACTTCTCATAGAACTCGTCCCCACAGCCCTGTAGGCCTCAGAGCAAGGATAATCGCCATCGGGGCAAATATGGTGAACATAGCCAGCTCCGGGAATAAAGCCTTACCGAAGTTGTCGAGCGCGGCCACGATGAGGCTTCCGAAGAAAGCCCCTTTCATGCTGCCCAGCCCTCCCACGATTATGACTACCACTGCGAGCAGAAGCACCTCCAGATCGACTCCGGGATATACCCCCACGAAGGGACCCCCTAGCACTCCGCTGAGACCGGTGAGGGCAGTGCCTAGAATGAACACCACCGTGAAGAGCACCGGAACATTTATTCCCACGGCGCGGGCCATCTGCTCATCGTCAACCCCTGCCCTCAGTATCGCCCCCCACCTGGTCTTTTCCTGGAAGAACCAGAGGGCGATCCCAATGGCGGCTCCTACAGCGATTACAAACAAGCGATACTTGGGAAAGACCATTTCACCCAGGCTGGCTGAGCCTGCGAGAAATTCAGGCGTCTGGAGAGTAGCAGGATCCGCGCCCCAAATGATTATGGCGACATCACCTATGATGAACATGCACCCAAAGGTGAGAAGCACCTGGAGAAGACGCCGACCGTATATGCGCTGGAGCAGAAGCCTCTGGAGCACGAAGCCTACAATACCGCCCACCAGGCTACCGGCAAGTAGCCCCAAAAAGAAGTTGTCGCTCCATTCAATGACGCTCAGGGCCACGTAAGCACCGATCAAGTAACAGGAACCGTGGGCGAGATTGAGGATGTTCATCAATCCGAAGATCAGAGACAGTCCCGCACAGAGCAGGAATAGGAGCATCGCGAAGGATATGGCATTCAGAGACTGGATAATCCAAAATTCCATTAGCGCGTCCTTTGCAAGAAAACTTCATTGCAAGATGACACAGAACCCGGCTGCGGCCGTATGGGACCCGGTCCCGCCTATCCGACAGCCCTTTTCTCCTGCTCAATCCTCTCCGCTATCATTTGGCGCAAAGCGTTCTTGTTCACCTTTCCAACCGCGGTGAGTGGGAACGCATCAATCAACTCCAACCGTTCCGGCAGCTTGAATTTCGCTATCTTTCTCTCGTCAAGCAGAAACTGGTTCAGAGACTGAAGCGAGATTTCCAGATTTGGCCTGGGAATCACGTAGGCGCATGCCCTTTCCCCCAGCAAGGGATCCGGCATTGCCACATATGCACAGTTCGCCACTGCCGGATGTGACAGGATGTGATTTTCCACTTCCTCTGCGCTTATCTTCTCCCCTCCCCGGTTGATGCAATCCTTGATGCGGCCCTCAACGACTACATTTCCCGTGTGATGAAGACGGACGAGGTCTCCGGACTTGTAGAATCCGTCCTCCGTGAAAGCTTTGGCATTGTGTTCGGGAGCCCGGTAATACCCCCGGATCGTATGCGGCCCTCTGCACCAGAGCTCTCCAACCTCTCCCTGACTCACTTCTTTTCCTGTCGACGGATCGACAACTCTGAATTCATCTCCGGGAGATTGCGGTCTCCCCTGGGTGTGGAGCTTCACTTCATCCGGATCGTCACGCCGCGTCCAGTAGAGAGGACCTTCAGCCATTCCCAGTACCTGTTGCACATCACAACCCAATTCGGGTCGGACGCGAATGGCTATCTCCGGATTAAGCTTCGAACCGCCCGTCAAAATCACTTCCAGCGAGCTCAGATTGTACTGGCTTCGTTTCGGATGATTCAGCATCCCCACGATCATGGTGGGCACTGCCACACAGTGGGTGACCCCATACCGCTCTATGAGCCCCATCATTGCTTCCGGACTGGGATTGTCCGAGAGTACCTCGGTGCCACCTTTCCAGAGGACTCCTTTCAGGCCGGGACATGCTACGGCGAAATTGTGCTCTTGCGGAATAGCGATAAGCGACACCGTGTTTTCGGTGAGCTTACAGATTTCCGCATTACACATGAAGTTGTACACGTAGTCATTGTGAGTCCGGGGAATCAGTTTCGGGATTCCGGTGGTGCCTCCCGACAGTAAGAGGACTGCCGGCAGGCTTGGATCGGGTGTTGGGAGTCGCGAGAGATCGCGACGCTTTTCTATGGGATCGCGCAGCATCTCGTCAATGGAGTAATTACCGATCTTCGCGTCACCTCCAGCCACAAGAACCAGTTTCAGGGACGAATTGTTGGCCTTAACTTCTGCGGCCATCTCTTGATAGTCAAACCCTCTCCAGGTGGCTCCGATAGCCAGAGCTTTGGCCTGGGCCAGATCGGCAAAGAAGCTGATTTCCGTCTCTCTATGGGCAAACAGCGCCATTATCGGTATAGCCCCAGCTTTTAGGGTAGCGAGGTAGGTGACGACCACTTCGGCAACATTCGGCATCTGCAAGACCAGACGGTCATATTCTTTGATGCCTATATCCATGAAATGCAAGGCCAGTCGTGTGACGAGGTTCCCAAGCTCCTCGTATGTGTACCGACGATCGTCCGACGTAATGAGAGCTGTTTTAGAGGCATATTTCGCGCAGCACTCATCAATAACATCGCTGATAGTACGATCCAACCAATAACCGGCCTTACGGTACCTCTCTGCGAATTCCGCGGGCCAAGGCGTGAAGCCCTCCATAGTCCACAACCCTCCCTGCTTACAGATTTAGATGCGCGTTCCAAGCTTGTATCCGTCATGAATTGCATTGTACAAGCTTCGTGGAATCATGGCGTCCCCAACAACGTAGAGCTCATCACAGAAGTACTCGAGCTCGCTGACGAGATTCTGTTTCGGCGCCACGGGACCGGCAAGTATGACGCTATCAGCGGGCAGATAGTGTTCATTCCTGTCTTTGTCCCTGATCTGCACGGATCCGTTCTCTATCCCCAGCGGCACGGCCTCTGTATGCACCTGGATACTCAACTGTTTTACAAGGGCATTGTGACGCCACTTGAACGTGGTGGACACGTCAAAATCCACCCTCTTGTTTGATTCCACGATCACCGGTTTGCAGCCCTGCTTGGCAAGGACCTCAGCTACGGTCAAGCCGATCTTACCTCCTCCCAAGATCACCACATTGGGCCCCAAACCCGAGTAACCGTTGCTCAGAACTTTTCCGGCCTCATCCACAATTGCGGAACGTGCCCCGGGGATTTCCGGTTTCTTCACCTCTGCACCGGTCGCGACAATGACCACATCGGGATCAAATTCGGCAGCTACACGACGATTGACTGGCGTGTTGAGGCGGACGGCAATGCCGAGGTCTTGGATGCGATACTTGTAGTACTGGAGGAGCTCCAACAAGACCTCTCCTCCGCTGATATCCCTCGAAGACGGGATGAGAGCGCCGCCGATACTATCCGACGCCTCGAATATCGTAACATCGTGGCCCCTCTGAGCGGCCGCAATTGCCGCTTCAAGGCCAGCCGGTCCTCCACCAGCCACCATGACCTTCTTCTTCACCACTGCCGGCGTTATGCTGTATTCGGGCTCTACTTCGTGTCCGAGCCTCGGATTTACCGCACACATATACGGCTGATTGTAAAACATCTTGGCAAGGCAAAGCATGCAACCGATACAGGGCTTAACGCGTTCGGGGCGCCCCTCCTTAATCTTTTGAACCATCAGCGGATCACTGAGCAAGGGCCGACAGATCTCCCAATAGTCAAATACGCCCGTGGCTAAGGCCTTCTCCGCTTCCCAGGGGTCGGACAGACGCGGGCCGAAAGCGAGTGGTACATCGCCTATAGCCTTCTTGGCCTTCTCCGCCAGATACAGCCATTCGGTTCTGCTCACATCACGTCCCAACGCGCCCTGCCTCGACTCGTGCCATCCTATCACCATGCTGATCATGTCAGCGCCGCAGCCCGCTGCAATTCTCATTATTTCAATGCATTCTTCTTCGTTGTTTCCGCCAAACTCATCCATGAGCTCCGTTCCGTTAAGACGGATTATCACGAGCCTGTCCGGGCCGACCGACTTGCGCAGGGCCGCTAGTATCTCCACCATAAACCGGGCGCGATTCTCTAAGGAACCGCCGTATTCGTCCGTTCGCCGATTGGTGAAAGGAGAAAGGAAACAGCTCAGCAGATAGCCCAGGAAGCTGGTGACTTCTACCCCGTCGAACCCGGCCTTGACCGCCCTGCTTGCCGCTTCTGCGTGGTCCTCGATAGCCAGATGGATCTCCTCTTTGGTCATAGCCCGCGGTGGGCGAAAGTGTTTCAGAGTCTGCGGCGTGTCCGAAGGTTGCACACAGTAGCCTATGTCAATTCCCCCATACCGTCCGCCGTGAAGTATTTGCTGAATTGCCACGGCATTATGTTCGTGAAACAGGTCGGCAATTCTTTTGAGACCTGGGATATACTTGTCGTCGTTAATGCAGAGTTGACTGTGGTACGCTTTCCCTTCTCCGGACTTATCCGGATAAGCCCCCTGGTTCGTCATGATAGAAGCACCGGTCTGGGCGATGACCTGGTCTCTCGCAAATTCTCGTTCAGACAGGAACCCGTCTCGTGTGTTGAAATTACTCACGCAGCACGCTGCATATTTTACCCTGTTTTGCAGGGTGAACTTTCCTATTTTTCCCTCACCAAAGATGTGAGGGAATTGTCGTTCAGACATTGAAGACCTCCGAAGGCCACATGTATTACTCCTCGGCGCAACCAAAGTGGAGCGCATTAAGACCAGGTCGGAACCTGATTCGCAAACTGAGTCATTAACGACAGCCTGAAGGCAACGGATGCCCTCCACTATCGTGTCGGCCATAACTCAGGAGCTCCACAGGCACTGAAGGGAAATCTCGACCTCTATTATGACCACCAGTCGACCGAAGGCTCATTGGCTTTCAACTGTAATGAATGCCACGCATATTCAATGCGTGGCAGTACAGCTCACCGATGGTCCCAAGAAGTTCGGCCGAACGTCCCGCTAGGCAAGTGAGGCAAATCCCAGGTCATGGCTGATCAGGCCCGTTCCGGGCGTTCTGAGGTAGTCACATCACGTGAACATGGTTACTGCCGACATAGTGCAGGCTTTCAGAAAATGTCTCAAAACTCGGGACACACCAACAATCGTAGCACGATTGAGCGTCGATGCGTGGAAAGGCACCCTGGCCCCTACCCTCTTCCAGAGGGAGAGGGAGCCGTAAAGATACCCTCTCCCCCGCTTCGGGGGAGAGGGTCAGGGTGAGGGGGTGTGCCACGATTATCACGGACTGCTGACTTTTGAGACACTTTCTTCAAGCCTGCATTCGTGAGTTTTTAGATCGGTCACCTCACGTGACGATGGTTACTGCTAAGAGCAAATGGCATGCCAGTAGATATCACCTGAAATTTCAGCTAATTGTCCTGAAGAACTGCTCGATCGATTGAAAATTATTTCCAGCCTGCATCGATGACTCGCGGCTTCTCCGGCCGTCTCGAGAGCTAATTCCTTGTGGTGACGACACAAATTGGGAAACAGTCGAGTCCGGAAATTTGAAAAACTTTTTCAACTTCATTGAAAATATCTTGAAAACTTCATGGCTTCACCGGTAGTATGGAGGTCGAACGCCCATAATCACGCTCTCCAAGCTGTTGTGCTCATTTCCGGTCTCTCCCTCTCGGGGCCGGGGAAGGGCACAGAAGAGCGGGAGCGGAGCTATTTCGGGGGATCTTTCGTGGACCTCGCGTCGGTGCTGACCCGTTATCACGAGCAGATAGTGGCAATGTGGGCCTACCGTTTACTGAGCGACAAGTCGTCGCGATACTCGGATGAGCCCCCGGGCGAGATGCAGAGATTGATCGACCATGCCACGTACTGTTTCCGTGTGGCGCTGGTAGAAGACGATTGGACCTATCTGGGTCAGTTCATCAATTTTATCGCGCACAAGAGACTGCACGGCGGGTTCACTCTTTCCGAGGTGCAGCGGGCATTCGAGCAGTACCGGGAGACGGTCACACCGCTCCTAGTCATGCACGTCGAGCCGGCGCACCTGACTCAGACTCTCTTACGCCTCCATCGAGGTATGGTGTCCACAGTAACTCGATTCAGTACTTACTTTCAGGATCTCCATGAAGAGGTTCTTCGAAACCAGGCCAAGTACTTGGAACAGGAAGTTGCAGACAGAACGCGGAAGCTGGCGGAGTCCGAGCGGAAGTACAAGATACTCGTGGAGGATATCAACGATGGGTACTTTGTACTCGTCGAAGGGGCGATAGTGTACGCAAACAATTCTTTTGCTCGGATGCATGGGTACGCATGTCACGAGATCATGGGACGACAGTATCTGGAATTCGTGGCTCCCGAATCCAGGGAGGTAGTCGAAACAGCATACCAGGGGAGCAACAGAGGTCTGCATGCGCCTTCACGTCTGGAATACCTGCGACTTCACCGGGATGAGCGGCACATACCGACGGAGATTATGGCAAAGCTCTCTTCCTACGGAGGACGGGTTGCCACTATAGGCATTTGCCGTGATATAGGCGAACGAGTGGAGCTGGAAAGGAAGACCAGAGAAGCTGAAAAGCTTGGTGCGCTGGCTCAGCTTGCTGCATCGTTGGCACACGAGATCAACAACCCGCTGACAGCGATCAAGATGAACGTTCAGATGTTCTCTGAAGGCCAGTTGCCCGAACAGGCTCGCAGCAAGCTCCTCTCATCGACTCTTCGAGAGATTGAGCAGATCAGAAGACGCATTTCGGAAATGATGGACCTCACGGTACCCTTCCGTCTGAAGTCCGAGCGGACGAATCTGCTCAAGCTCGTCCAAGGCTGTTTGAGAATCGTGGCCCAACGAATGAAGCACCAAGGCGTCAGGGCCACCACTCGCCTCAGCTCACAGGTTCGAGACATTCTTGTGGATCCCGAGAGAATGGAGCAAGCTCTCGTAAACCTGCTTCTTAATGCGCTTGAGGCCCTCCCGAAAGGAGGCTGCATATTTGTCAGCTCCAAGGAGTGGTGCGAAGAAGGAAATGCCTGGGTCCACATACGGGTCGCCGATGATGGTCCCGGCATTCCCAAAGAGAAGATTCCGTACGTGTTTGATCCCTTTTACAGCCAGAAGGTGGGAGGAATTGGTCTGGGGTTGGGCAATGTCAAGAAGATCGTCGAAGCTCACGGCGGGAGGGTGACCGTCGCGAAGCGGAAGCCCTCGGGAGTTGCCTTTACGCTGTGGCTGCCGAGAAAATGAAAGGTCATTATGCTCCCTAGAGTAGTCATAATAGACGACCAGCGCTCGATCCTCGAATCCATGGACATATACTTCCGGCTGCGGCACTGGGATGTGTTCACTGCTGCCAGCGGACCCGAGGGACTTGATCTGGTACGGAGGATTCGGCCGTCACTGGTAGTGCTGGACATCAGGCTTCCCGGCATGTCCGGTCTGGAGGTGCTGGAAAGAATTCGGTCGGATTTTCCGCAGCTTCAAGTTATCGTGATCACAGCGTTTCAAAGCATGGAGAGCACAATCCAAGCCATAAAGCTCGGAGCGTTTGACTATCTTCACAAGCCTATCGACATCGCGGAGATGGATGCAGTGGTCCAACGATTGGAGCAATCCAATACTGCAGACCAGCATCCTGACCCAGATGCCTGGGACGAAGACGCGGTAGTAAATGACAAAGGGCCCCAGATCGTGGCGAGAAGCCGAGGCATGAAAGAGGTGTTCAAGACGATCGCGCTGGTCTCCGAATCCCGAGTGACTGTGTTGATCCAAGGGGAAAGCGGAACAGGAAAGGAGCTGATTGCCAGGAGTATCCATCATAACAGCCGATGGAGCGATAGGCCCTTTACGGTAATGGACTGTTCCACTTTCGTGGACACCCTCATGGAGAGCGAGCTATTCGGTTACGAGAAAGGGGCATTCACCGGAGCACACGATACCCGAAAGGGCCGTCTCGAGTTGACTGGGGAGGGAACGGTCTTCTTCGATGAGATCGGGGAGTTACCTCTCCAAATGCAGAGCAAGCTCCTCCGTTTTCTTCAGTCACGGGAGTTCGTGAGAGTGGGAGGCACCAGCCCAATCTTCTCGACTGCACGAATCGTTGCCGCTACCAATCGTGATTTGACCAGACTGGTGAAAGAGGGTGGATTTCGGGAGGATCTGTATTACAGGCTGAAAGTTGTGACCATCAATGTGCCTCCTTTGCGAGACAGAAGCTCTGACATTCCGATACTGGCGAAATTCTTCCTTCATAAGATTGCTCGACATAATGCCTCGCAACCGAAACGGTTGGCACCGGAAGCGCTGGATCTGCTCATGGATTATGACTGGCCCGGAAATGTCCGGCAATTGGAGAATGTTCTGACTCGGGCCTCAGTCCTGACTCCCTCTGTCGTATTGTCAAAGGAACACACCGCGGCATGCCTTCACGACGCTCCTGGGCCGAGCTCTTCTCACGAGAGCTTCAGAAGCATGGAAGCCATAGAAAAGGATCATATCCGTAGAATCTTGGAGAAGAACAAATGGCATTTGGGCAAGGCATGCGAACAATTGCGGATGTCTCGTCCTACTCTCAGAGCACGCATGAAACGATATGGACTCTCGAAGCCTCCCCAGAAGACCTCCGTCTGAACGGCCACGCGGGACGCAGTAGGGTCAGGCCTTGTTTCTTGACGAATCATTGATGACGATGGTGTGTCAATAGACCGATGGCCTGGTATAGACCGGGCAAGCGAGTTCAAGAGTTGACAGCAAGTTCAAGAAACAAGGCCTGACCCCTTCTCCTATCACGAGGCATCGACCGGCATGCCTCCAAGAGGTAAGAGATCGGGAAAGTACTCCCTGGCTTCGGACAGCTCCCCCAAATCACCGTGAATTGAAGCGCTTGATAATATTGTCTTGCGGTCTAGGGTTATCTTCCTGAGAAGATACGCACCACGGGAATCCTCAATCAATTGGACGTGACAGTCACTAAGAGCTCGTTCCGCTACGACCTTACTTGAGCTTACGGTTTTCATGAGTGCCTCTGCTCCACGTGGCTCTTCTCCCAGTTGAGAACACTCCTCAGTGCTCCCCGCTACAGAGTTGAACAGCAAGATACAGCGACCGTACTGGCGGCGCAAGAGCAATAGGTCCCACCAAGCATCTGTTTGATCACGAGCGGGACCGAAGATCACCCCTGCCCTAGCATTGCGAGGTTGAAATTTCTGCCGCTGTACCGTATGGTACTGCGCACTTGCAGAAACGTTTCGATACGGCTGAACAATAACGGAAGGCCCCGAATCTTTCAGTCCCCAGTACGGAGATATCCGCAGATAGTCTTTCGGGCTGGTGGGAACGAGGTGGGTGCAAGCAGAGACACGGGGGTTTTTTCCTCGTTGTTTATACACGCGTGGTGAGCATTCGCGTCTAAATCATGCTCCTCAGAGTCGCGAAGCAGCGGAAACGGGTGGGGATGTGCGATCGCTACAACGGTCCCCTCCATTTCATGAGCGGTTACCAAGGAGGCTATGTCTAATGACGTGAAGAGAAAACCGGTGAGCTTCATGTGCGTCAAATGAGCTCGACCGCACACGTCGTTGTAGATCCTTGGGAATTCTATATCTGAGCGTTGAAAGGAGTAGGGCCATGGCAGAAGTGAGAGGCAAATTCATTACGCTTGCATGCGACCTCATCAAGACGAAGCCTGAGGCAAGACAGGCCGCCATTAGTTCGGTGGTGAACTTGACCGGGAAGGATCCATATTCATTGGACCCGGAGGGTTGGTACGATACCGGAGTCTTTGAGGCGGTTTTCAAGGCCATCGAGCAGAATTCGAAAGGAATCATGGGATGGGCTTCGATCAAGGTCATCGGACAGCTCGTGTATCCAACGATCAAAGCCACCGTCGGACTGCCCGAACATCTCCGAACTCCGCTGGACTTCGTAAAATTTGAAGCCGACGGCTTCTTACACAATCATAGAGGTCCGGACATTGTCCCAAGGCGTTTCATCAAAACCGACCAAGGGGATGTCGTTGTGGAAGCCCCGTCTCCCGGGTATAGTTGCATCCTTATCGAAGGAGTCTATGAAGGCATCCTCCAAATGTGCGGTGTAGCGGACGGCCGCGTCAAGCAGACAAAATGCGTCCGCAGGGGCGACAGTACCTGCGAGTATCATCTGACATGGTCCAAGATCGGACAGCAAACAAAGGATCTGGACTGGTCCAGCAGAACCATGAAATGAAGGATCAACAGAAGGTTCTATGCTGCTACGCATTGCATATGCGTGACATTCATTACAGTTGAAAGCTATGTCGGAATGGACCGCGTCCAGCAGCTCTGGCGTCTCGCCGATATTTTGCGATGATTCAGATGACCGGCGAGATGCCCCGCTCCAGGAAGTCCGCCCCGAGAATCCCTTGGAAATTCCCGTTAGATACCACTTCGGCAGCGGCTACACAAAGCCTCCTGCACCAGCAAAAGAAGCGCCCCCGAACCGGATATTGCTACCCGCAATCGTCTCGTCTCAATTCTAGTAGTGTCCGTGTGCTATCTTATGGCTCTCAACCTCGCCAGCGCTCCTGGGTCACGCTCCACCACTTCTCTCCGAACATAGTATCCTGATCGCAGTTGCTGGCCGGTCTTTTGCAGTATCCACTCGTCCACGTGCTCGTCTATCGGGACATAATCCCTCGAAAACCTGCCATCTTTGAAGAATCGGGCAGCTAGTGTCCAATAGCCATGGGTATGAATGAACGTCGGCCGCAACTCACGAAATACATAGTCCCGGAAAGCACCGTTCGATCTCCTCAATGTTCTTGCAATAGTCTTGTCACACAGTCCTGCGAGATCGTGGATCCGTATACGACTGCAATACAGAGCTCCTCCGATATCCGCGAGCAGTGCTGAACCGTCCTTCAGGTCCAATGCATCGGCGAAGTTGTTCAATTTCTTTCCGTACCTCTCTGCTACCCACCGAAAGTCCACCACCGGCTCCTGTAGAAACGCCGCAGATCTCTGAACCGAATCAAGCGCCCAAAACCCCAGTACCGTACAAACGAAGACTGCAACTGTTGCGTGACGTAACCTGGTTCTTGGTGGGTTTCGCATCAGGGTTTGCCGCACGACCAACACCGAATACGAAGAGAAGAGTACTATAAAGCCGGTCGCGAACCTGTATTCCTTCATCCAATCAGGTGGGAGAAGCAGGTAGCTCGCGACTGATGCCAAGAGAAAAAGGAGAAGGATCACATGCCCATTACCTAGCGATCGGGTTTGAAAGCCGAGAGCGGACAAGACGATCAGGCCCAAGAGCACGTACGTCCCCCATCGGCCCGCAACGCTGCCCATGAGCTCTATCAGCCGTGCCGTAACCCATGGCTCCAGACTCAACACGGACAACACCTGCTCGAGATTAGGGCCGTCCTTCGCGTAGTACGTATTGGGAAAAATGTCCCCGAAATAGGAGACACGGAAAACCAGGAACGCCCCTAGAGTAGCAGCGAATACAGCACTATAAATGCCAATTGCGCCCCAATCCGACCGTGTTATGGATTGTCCGGCAAGTACTCTTATCAGTACGAGGCTTATCGGAAAAACCAGGACAAAAATGATGCCATCCGGTCTTGTCAACGTCAGACCCGTAGCCAATGCACCCATTACCGAAGCGAGGAGAAACCGGCGCCGCGCGCCACGACAGCTTTTCAGCGTCAAGAGGACGAGCATCGACAACAAGAAGACGGTGACAGAGTTCTCAAGGCCGGATGTGGTCCATACCACAAAGGCGGTGTTCGCGGAAATTAACGTAAGTACTATCAGAATACTCGTGGCATCAGTGTCGCTGAATATACGCAAGCCCCTGTGAAGAGCAGCGTAGGAGGCTCCCACAAAAAGCAAACCGAGGATCTTGGGCACAGCGACGGGATGAAACACCCCCATTGCGAAGAATGGAACCAGGATCAATGTCCAGAGGAAATTGGAAAATCCTTCGATCGGTGTACGCCCCGGCTGTGAAACGAGACCATACCCTTCAGCGAGGTTTCTGGCGTACGCAAAAGAAATTCCCGCATCGTCTACGATCCATTCCCGAAAGAAAGAAGCATGAATTACATATATTGCCAAGGGAATGGCAACCACATGCCATTCAGAAAAGATCCCCTTTTTCATGCGTCACCCTGTTGACTCACCTACTCGAGCAGCATCCTCCTCACGCACCTCCGAAGCTCAGATGATTTTAAGCGCAGAGGGAAGATCGTCTGGCCCGGTCTCTCAGCATTCTCAGGAATCCAAGACGTCTCTCACTGTTTAAAGCAAGTACGCTGGCTCATAGGTTTTCCCACGTTTCTGCTCCACTAGTGTTGCCGTAGTCTCGGTGTAACTAGGCTACCGGTCTCAGGAGGCTTATCTCTTTAAACCGAACTCGAACTACCGTTCCACCGTTTCGGGTGATTTCCAGGAGGCCATTAAGCTGGTCAACCACCGTTTTTATCAGTTGGAGGCCAAAAGAATGCGGCTCTTTCCAGTTAACTGCCTCGGGAAACCCTATCCCGTCATCGGCGACTGTCAGCTCAACTTCACCGGCCTCAGGGGAACCAAGGGAAATCCGTATCCTGCCATTCCTCTTCTTGGGGAAGGCATGTCGAAGGGCATTCGACACAATTTCATTCAAGAGCATTCCCAGCGGCAACGCGGACTCGATGTCGATGTGTACTTCACCGATGTCCAGCTCCACGTCAATCGCACACCCTTGACACGGACATGAGTGCAACAGGTTCTTGGTCAGTCGGCTGATATACTTCGCAATGTCCAAGTGGGCTACGTTTTCCACGCTGTACAGCATTTCGTGGACCAAGGCCATCGATTGAACGCGGGCACTCGCCTCACCCAGAACCTGGGCACACGCCCCTCTTAAAGCGCGAGATTGAAGTCTCAAGAGACTGGATATGAGCTGTAAGTTATTCTTGACCCGATGATGGAGCTCCCGGATGAGTACTTCCTTTTCCTCCAGCGACATTTTCAGACGGTGCTCAGCCTTCTTCCGCTCTGTGATGTCGCTTCCGAAGCCACAGACGAACTCTTCTGAGCCCATCCGGAGATACACGGACTTGATCTCTTTAGGAATTTTTCTCCCATCCTTAGAGAGGTGCACGGTCTCGAACGCCGGGAGACCTTTCTCCTTTAGCTCGAAAAAGTGCTGCTCGAACACCGGCCCGAAAAGAGGATCAATGCCGGGAACTCCAAGGGCAAGCATCTCGTCCACGGTGTATCCCAGGCTCCGGGCCGCTACCGGATTCACGTAATCGAGCCTTCCATCTGGCCTCACCAAATAAGCTTCCTGTCCACAATTCTCGACCATGAACTTGAAGCGCTTCAGCTCTTCTTCCGCACGCTTGCGCTCAGTAATATCTCGAACCAGGACCTGACTGGCCTTTTGCCCCTGATACGTGATGGGCGCAGCAACTGCCTCCGCGTAGAAGACCGAGCCATCGAGTCTCACAAGCTTCTGCTCCAAAAGAGGAACAGGCTCCCCGAGATCGAAGCCGCGGGCCATTCGGTCGCGGATAGCATCGCGGCAGTCCGGATGCACAAGGTCAAGAACCCTCATTCCAGTAAGGCTTTCCGGAGATCGGGCACCCAACATCTTTGCCATGGCTGGATTTGCGAAAACGATACTACCGCCGATGTGCACGAAAACACCGTCCGGCGAGAACTCCACGAGAGTCCGGTACATCCTTCGGCTTTCTCTCAAGGACTTCTCTGCCTGATTACGCTGCGTAATGTCAGTGACGACGCAAATGAATCCCGTGACCTCTCCTCGATCGTTTCGTTTGTAGTTCCAGTCCACTTGTATACGAATTCGTCTCCCATCCTTTGTGCGCTGTCTCGAGACCCATGGCGTGGGTACCGGCTGTTGTCCAATCAGAGATCCCAGGTAACCACTTATCTTCTGTTTCTCGGACTCGGAGATCTGGAAGTCGAGGATTGATTTTCCGACCATCTCTTCCGGATCGTAGCCGTACATTGCTGCGAACGATTGGTTCGCAAAAGTCACGATTCCCGAAGCATCAAGCTCGCCGACGCCGTACGAGGCAATTTCGGTGAATTGCCTGCTCTTATTCGAGTTTCTTCTCAATCGGTCATCTCCCGCAAGTGTCGCCGCGTCCACCAGTGTTAGCATCAAGGCCGTGCACTACCGATGAAGAGGCAGCCAGGACCGCAGTTTCGGAACAGCGAGATCTCCGCCTATGTATTCCGTTGGCAGAGGAGATGAGATTCATCGGCGACTTCTATACCAAAAGGGTGGCCAGGGCCGCTATTCCGCATCCGGCTATGATCGCGCCGACGACCTTGTTGATCCATCCAAGGCTACTTAATTGAATTCGCCTTCGAAACCAGTTCACGCTCACACTCAGAATCAACCACCAAGCCGCAGAACCGCAGAATATTCCTGCCAGAAGCGTTACCGCATCCGAATAGCTTCCCTTGGAGTTTCCCACTCCGAAGGTGGCGAATATTGCACTGAAAGAGACAATGGTGACTGGATTGGCAAGGGTAAGAAGAAGGGCCGAACCGTAGCTCGCTGTCAGAGCGCGAACGTCGGCCGATCGTTCCGACGCTGTCGGCTTGGAATGAGAAATCCGCATCCCGAGATAGACGAGAAATAGGCCACCTATCAGTCTGAACCACCACTGCCTGCCTGTAAGCGCCTGAGCAAGAAAGGTTACTCCAAGACCGCCAATGCATCCGTAGATAGCGTCGGCAGTCGCTGCTCCCAGCCCCGTGGCCAGACCGGAGGACAGTCCGCCCGATAGAGTCCTTCCTATGCACAAGAGACCTATGGGGCCAACGGGAGCGGCTATGGCAAACCCGACTGCGAACCCCTTCAGCAGCAGGGACAGATCCATTTGAGGAAAGAACCTCCCGCTATAGTGGCGCGAATTGAATGTGGGTCCCTCCCCAGTTCGCAAGTTGCGCCACAACTGAGCGTGTGAACAGACTGTAAGCGTTCCACCCTTCTGTTGACCACAATTCAGGGACTCCACGGCAGCGGTTCGGAAGCCTCAGCTTCGGTTGTCACGACGAGTCACCCGAAGGCTCGCTGGCCTTGAGCTGCGGTAACTGCCATGCATATTCAGTGCATGGCAGTATAGCTGATCAGAGTCGCCTCGACGAGCACCCCAATGGCAGTGACCCATGTGCAAGTTATACGTTGTCAAGTTATCACAGCCCCCTGGACTTGTCTCGGGTTTTTCTGGATTTGCGCGTGCCCCGCTGCGGAACCCATCGGGCTAACGCTCTCCGCAGGCATGAAGGGTTGACTGGGATACTGCAGACACGTATCCTCGGGAAGAGGAGAATCTGACGGGACGTGTGGTAACTGGTATAATCACGAAGAGCCAGACAGAATGAGCACGAAATGATGGACATTTTCTTGACAGCAGGAATCGTTCTGGGCTTGTCCTCCGGATTCTCGCCGGGGCCACTTACAACACTCGTTATTTCTCAGGCATTGCAGCACGGCGTGAAAGAAGGGCTCAAGGTGGCTTTGGCTCCCTTCATCACCGACACTCCGATCATCCTTCTCTCCGTTTTCGCGCTGACACGACTGAGCAATTTCCAGGAGATCCTGGGACTTATTTCCGTCGTGGGCGGAGTGTTCTTGGTGTACTTGGCTTACTTGAGCTTTAAGACGACGAAAGTCGACTTGGACGTCGCAACATCGGCGCCACGATCCCTGGGCAAAGGGACTCTCGTGAATTTCCTCAGCCCCTCTCCTTATCTTTTTTGGATAAGTATCGGTGCGCCAAGCGTGGTGGACGCGTGGAGACAGAGCCCCCTCACTGCGGTCGGATTCCTTGCAGGTTTCTACGTCTGCTTGGTAGGCGGCAAGATGTCCCTGGCCGTCATGGCCGCCAGATCGAGGCGATTACTGGCGGGGAGAGGCTACGGCTACGTAATGCGTGTTCTTGGAGGATTGCTGTTAGCTTTTGCCGTTCTTCTGTTCAGAGATGCGCTGCGCTTTTTCGGGATGCTGACCCCCTGATCTCGCGGGAAAGGGGTCAGGTCTTGTTTCTTGATCTTCCTGTCACCTCTTAAACTCACCTGCTCGGTCTAGACCAGTCCAGCGGCCCATTCACAGACCATCGTCATCATAGATTCGACAAGAAACAAGACCTGACCCCGAGTGCGCTCAGTTATCCAACCCGAATTTCTCGAGGTACCGGTAAAACGCTCCGCGCGAGATCCCAAGACATTCGGCCGCCTGCTTCCGGTTTCCTCCAGAGACACGGAGAGCCTCCTCGCACATAAATTTCGTCAATTTTTCCACCGCAGCGCTGAGGGTTTCCCCCTGCATTGTGGCAAGAGGAAGGCCGTTCCGTGAGACCTCGTTCACAGGCGGTCTGAGCACGACCCGATTCCCCTGAGCCAGCATCAAAGCCCTCTCAAGCACGTTCTTGAGCTCCCGGACGTTACCCGGCCAGGAATAGTCCAGGAGATTCCCGATGGAGCTCATGTCGGTCTCGGGAACGTCAGAGGGCAGCATTTTGGAGGTCAGCTCGGCGTAGAGCCGATCCACCAGTATGGGAAGGTCTTCGAGCCGTTTTCTCAAGGGAGGGATCTCGATCCGCAACACATTGAGCCTGTAATACAAAGGCTCCAGAAACCGTCCGGCTGCTATCTCCTCTCCCAGGTCCCGATGCGTGGCCGCAATCAAACGCGCGTCGACATGGATCTCTCGACTGCCGCCCACCCGTCGAAAGGACCAGGTGTCCAGAAAAGTCAAGAGCTTTGCCTGTAGCGACAAAGAAAGTTCCCCGATTTCGTTGAGGAGCAGGGTCCCACCTTCCGCAAGCTCCAGCAAGCCCCGCTTGCTGGTGACCGCGCCGGTGAATGCGCCGCGTTCGTGACCGAACAACTCGGACTCAGCAAGATCCGGCGGCAATGCCGCGCAGTTAATGGCGAGATATGAAAAGCTCGCACGGGACGAATGGTCGTGGATCCAGCGGGCAAGAAAGTCTTTTCCGCTTCCGCTTTCTCCCTGCAGCAGGATGGTAGCCTCCGTGTTCGCTGCGATCCGCGCACGCTTCATCGTGACTTGCATCGCGGGGGACGGGAACCGATCGGCTTTGGCGACTCTCGAAGCACCCACGTTCTTGCGAGACGTGATGTCCCGTGCGATCATGCATACGCCAATAATGTCGCCTTGCGAGTCGAGCAAGGGTGACCTCACTTCCAGAAAGGTAAGTGGCTCACCCAGATAGGGACGGGTCGTCTCTACCTCGACCACCTCACCGCGAAGGACCCGTCTGTCCAGGTCCAGCATGTTTGCGGCCGTTTTTCTATCGAATATATCGTCAGCGCGCCTGCCGCTGAGCTGCGACGCATCTAGGCCCAACACCTCCTCTACCGCGGGATTCCAACGAATGATCCTCAAGTCCCTGTCTTTGACCAGGATGAGGTCCCGGGTGGATTCAAAGATAGCTCTGAGAAGCTCCTCACTCTTGCGCAACGCTTCTGCGGCTGCCTTGCGTTCGGTGATGTCTCTCCCTACGCACTGGATTGCTGCCACGTTGCCATGTTCGTCACGGATTGCACGGGTGGTCCATCTCGTCCACCGGTGTTCGCCGCTGGCATTCGGAAGGAGATGCTCGAACTCGGCGGTCGGATCCTTTGCATTCACGTCAGACAGCATGGACTGCAATTTGCGGACGTAGTCCGACGGCATGCCGTCAAACACATTCCACCGGACGAGCTCCTCCGGGGATCGCCCCAGCATGCTAGCGCACGCTGGATTGACGAAAATGAGCGATCCATCCGGAAGGAACCGATAGATCATCTCTGTTTGATCTTCCACCACGGTGCGATAACGGTTCTCGCTTGCTTCCAAGGCCTCCTGAGTTCTTCTAAGCTCCAGGATCTTGCGCCTCAGCTCTTCATTCGTGCGCTGAAGCTCTGCGGTCCTCTCCGCAACCCTTCTTTCCAACTCCTCCCGGAGTCTCCTGTTCTCTTCAAGCTGCACTTTCTCGGCAGTCAGGTCCTCCAGAAGAAGAAGCACGAATCTGTCTTTGCCAACTCTGATCGAACGAAGAGTAATTCTCGCATACACATAGCCATGAGCAAGTCTCAGTATCACCTCTATGACGTGAGGCCTCCGGCCGTTAAAGACGTTGTCCAAGGCTTGGGCAGTCCGCTCTTTGGCTGCCCGATCCGGGATCAGATCCGAGAAACGGGCGCCCCGAAGTTGCCTATAATCGGGGCTCAACCTCTTCCAGGCCTCATTCACAATCCATATCTTGTGGGACTTATTGATCAGGAGCGCCGGTATAGGCAAGACTTGGATGACCTTGCCGAACGACGTCGACCATATCGTTCCCCTGAGGTCAAAGCTACCGGACGGCGTGAGCTCGTCAATAAAGACTCTTCCCAGGTCAAGAGTTTGCGTTGCCTGAAGATCATCGGAGATCTCTGCAAGGATTTGAGTGTCCGGCCGTTCCGACTCAGTTACCTGTGTATCTCGGCCCCTTTCTCGTCTCTCGCCCGTTGAAATGCCCCCTTGCTTGAACGGAGTGCCCCTGCCCTCCGCGAACTTCTCAGGTGATTCCGCGTCATTATTCATCTCCCCCTCCACCGTGGATCAGCGCCTCTCACAATTGGTCAATCAAGCTTCTGGCAGCGATTCACGTCTTACCAAAGATTACCTCGAACACGTTCTTGAGTCAAAGAATATTGTCAACGCGTTGGATGCTTCCAGCCTGTGTTTTTCATGCGGGACGAGCGCCCAGGGCATTAATAACGGCTGGTGGCAATGCCTCCGCTTCAAAAGGGGCATCGGTGTGTCAGTTATCAAAGAGGGGTCGAAGTATCGGCCAACTCAATCTCGGCTCGGAGCAAACACCGCAGATCAGAGAGCACTGCGTCAGGGACATGGATTATTTTGAATCCTGCGCACCCAATCACTGGCTCTTTGCTCTCGCTTGACCACCTGCATTCACACTCCAAGATCACGGGATCCATCTCGACGAAGTCGCCCGGCCACACGGCCAAGGTCTTCATTTCTCCGGGAATGGCGTTCAGGCTCCTGACAGACAGACCCTGTTCGGAAATGTCGTGCAGGACCCCCTTTCGGCAAGTTCCCCACTCCTGCACCACTGTAGTCAAGATGGGGGTGTGGATGCGAGGGCAACTGCGTCTGTCCTGACCCTCTGTTTGAACGGCATCAGAGCTTTGCGGAACGTGGGATCCCAGGAAATCGCTCTCCCTTATTTCCTCTACCATACTGATGACACGACGCATTCTTTCCACTGACAGCCCGTGCTTCTTTGCCAATTCCTCCTCAGACATTCCCAGTCGAATCGCTTTCTCAATGTTATCGATTCTTCTGTCCCTTTCCGCTTGAATTTGCTTCAACACCGCGGTCAATCCCTCGGAAGACAAACCGAATTTCCGTCTGAGCTCAGAGCTGGTCATCCCCATCAAGATGCACTTCAATACTTCTTGGCCATCAATCTTTCGTATTCCACGACGTGGCGTCGAAGACATTGGCAGTCTAGGCTCCTAATATTCGGCCATTTATCGTGTCAGAAGTCTCTCGGAGCTCCAGCTCCATGCGGCAAAGCTCCGATCGAATATCATCAAGCACACTTTCAATCTCTTGCCACGTGGCCGGCAACGTGCCCCGGGAGATGAGAATCCTTACAATTTCTTGGGCTTCTGTTACCCCGTCTATGGCTCGTTCGATCAAGAGCATGTCCTGGCTAGTCACAGAATCTCCTTTTGCGGTCAAAGACTCGTCTGTTCGTCCCGTGGCCATCATCCAGTATCGTGCGGTAGTGTCGAGCACCCCGTTCCTGCTAAGCGGGGGATTCAGCAGTGGTCTCTCCGGGCTCCGATTCGCGAGCAATGAGGACCTCATGCAAGATCCTGCTGATCTCCGAGGCATTGTAAGGTTTCGCGACTGCTCCCTTAAATCCATACTTCTCATAACTTGACATGAGCGGATCGTCAGAGTAGCCGCTTGATAGAATCACTCTCGCGGTCGGATCTATCTCAAGAAGCTTCTGGACCGCAATCTTGCCTCCCATGCCGCCGGGCACAGTAAGGTCCATAATAACGGCTTGATATGGCCTACCTTCATCAATGCCCTGTCGGTAGGCTTGGATCGCGTGTCCTCCGTCGGAAACGCAGTCCACCTCGTACCCGAGTATGGTAAGCAAGTCGGCTGCTGCTTCGAGGATATCAGGTTCGTCGTCCATTATCAGAATTCTACCCTCGCCCGATACCGGTTCCTGATCCGACGGGGACGGTCCGTCTTCTGTCTCTTGTCCCGAGGCAGGCAGATAAATCCAGAAGGTTGTACCCACCCCTTCCCGAGATTCGACCTCGATTCTTCCCTGGTGCCTCTTTACAATGGAATATGCCGTGGCAAGCCCGAGTCCGCTACCCTTGGTCTTCGTTGTGAAGTACGGATCGAAGATCCTGCCGAGGTTTTCAGATGCTATCCCCTTTCCGGTATCCTGTAGGGAGACTCGCACGTACTTGCCTGGGTGCTCGGAAACCGACTGGTCCTGCCAATCTGCCCCTACTACGACGTTCTCTCCCGAGATTCTGACGGTACCTCCCTCTGGCATTGCCTGCTGCGCATTTATCAGCAAATTCTGAAACACCATGCCGATTTGCGCGGGATCTCCCTCAATGAGCCAGATGCCTTCATGAAGATCTAACTGGCATTTCACGTTGGAGCCGCTCAGTGCCAGGCTACTGGCCTCTCGAATCAGGGGGGGCAGGTAGAAGGGTCGCTTAACAAGAGCGCCTCCCTTGGTAAACTTCAGGAGCAGTTGAGCAAGATCTTTGGCCCGAGAAGCTGCTCTCTCCGCTTTTAGTAACGGCTCATGTGCGGGGCTCTCCGGAGTCGCACGCATCTTGGCGAGGGAAATATTGGCCATATTAGCCGTTAGCAGGTTATTGAAATCGTGAGCCAGTCCCCCGGCAATCAACTCGAGAGATTCGGCTTTCTGCGATCGCAGTAACGCATGCTCGTTTCGCTTTCGCTCTGTTACGTCCCGGAGTCTTGCCATGAGCGCGGTCCTGCCACTCCAGTGAATACGCTCCACACTCAATTCCGCGGTCCCGCATTCTCCAGTGCAGCGGTTAATCTCAACCTCTGAGGTTTTGTCCGGCGTGAGCGGGAATGGAGCGACTCCTCCAACAAGCTCTTGTTGCGCGATGCCGAGAAAAGTCTCTATTGCCCGGTTGGCATACAAGATCTTCCCACCCGGCTCGGCCACGATTATTCCATCTTCGGTTTTCTCGAGGAGACTGCTGAGGCTCTTCAAGCTGCTTGCCAAGGCCCGCTCGAGTCTGGTTCGATTCTCGATTTCTTGTGCCAGCTTTTCGTTGGCGACGCTCAAGTCGGTTGTTCGTTCCTGCAGCTCTTTCTCAAAATGATCTCGAGCCCGCTGGATCACCTCTTTGTGCCTTCGAACAAGAAGGGTTTGTTTGTTTTCAAGGGTCACATCTTCGATGAGAATCAGAACATACGTGGCGCGCGAGATACGAATTGACCTGAAATTCATGCGAGCCCACATGCGGCTGCTCCCGAATTCGAAGCCCGCTTCCCCTACTTGGAATTTTCTCCACGCGAAGACCTTGTCCAGGATGTCCCTGCATCTAGATGCATCTGCGGGGCGTGGAAACAGTGAGGCAAACCCCTTTCCCAAAACGTGCTCCCCGGCAGGAGCCAAATTTCTGAAAAGCTCGTTTGCGTAAATCACGACATGGCTCGAATCGACCAGCACGGCCGATATAGGCAAGGCATCCAACAATCGTCCAACGGAGCTCACCCGGAATTCCCTGAGATCAAAACTTCCCGTCTCGCTGAGTGGGCGAAACCCCAGGCTTTCTATGTTTATCGTGTCCGTTGAGATTGCGGACGGGCTACGGGGCTCTACAATATTGCTGCCGCCGTGTCCATGGGAACCTGGCCGAGCCTTTTCTTTCATCCCATCACCCGTCCCTCGAAACTCAGGTGTGCGAGAAGCGCCGCAGTCCCAAAGCAGCAACGAATCACAGTAATCCCTGGTCGCCGCAGCAACCTGTCGCTTCGTGCAGGAGCCGGCAGCCAACCCCACGAGAATCCGCGCCACATCATATTGTGTAGGAGGGACCTTCGCTTCCCCTTGGCAGTCCCTCGCGTGAACCCTGTCCGTTGGGGGTGCAGCGCGTTTGCGTGGGAAATCTACCCAGCCTGGAAAACCGGCTACGGAAAATCAGTCGGTTATACCGCTGGTCGCCTCTTTACCATGAAAAAGCGCGGCACCCGTCCGTTGAAAGCCCACCGTACATGCACACGCGCGAAATGTTGCACATCGGTCTTCTCATGCGTGAGCAAGGAGTCCGGGTCGGCGATCACGACATGCTCAGCATGGCCAGGTTTGGCGGCAACCGCCACTCGGTCCATCTGCGAGGGCGCGCCCCCGGAACTGGCCTATATAATCCCTCAGGAGTCCTGTCAAGCACAATATATGTCGAGCCCTCACGTAATCGTCTGATGAAGACCGATAGATGCAATGCCTCGGTTCACGCAAAATGGCGGCAGGCGTTGCCGTTAAACGTACCCCATGCTGCCGCCCATCGAATGTACGCGCCAGTAGTTAGGCCTGTTGCTACTGCTCTCGGTTGGTCACTCGAACAATCTTAGCAAAGGACAGTCGTCCACTGATTTTATTTTTGAGCTCTCCGCTGTTTGGAGGAATTATCCTGTGGCTCTGGTACCTAATTTTGCGTAACAAAGAAGGAGAGTTCTCGTCGTCGGGGCAGCGATTCCGGCCCAACATTTTTATTGACATGGAAAACGGCGAGCGATAAGCTTGATATGGGAGACAATGCGTCCAACAGATAAGCAAGGGGGGTGAGGATACACGATTGGTCTAGGGGTGCGGAGTAACTAGTTGAATTCGAAGAGCGGAATTCTCTAGGTTTCTTTATTCACGAAAAACAAGCTGAAGGAGTTGGAGGGCAGTCATGAGAAAGCGGACGCTCAAGACAGGGGTCCTTGTGTTTTTGGCGGCGGCGCTGGTGGCTTTTGCGGCGGTCCCAATAGCCCAAGGCGCCATTTACTCCACGACCTATTACAACATCTACTATTACAACACCTGGCAATACAATTGGGCTAAGTCCCTTGGAGCCTATCTGTGGAGGGCTTTTTGGGCTGCGAGGCACACAATAGGGTACGATGCCCGACTGGGAAAGATGAACATTTACTTCTATTCCAAGGCGGACGGCTGCCTAGGATACATGTACGGGGGGAAACAAAACATTTATCTCAACCGGTATTATTTCACCACGTATGACAAGTGGGGGTCGGTTACAGCCCACGAGTCTGCTCACGTCCTTTTCTATAATTACACGAAAGCATATTACTGGAACAGCAACCTCCTCTACTACCGTACGTTTCTTACTGAGGCCCTGTCCTGGTACGCCGGTGATTACGCCTACAATTACTATAAGTATACCAGCAGCTCGGCATACAGTCAGATTCGGTCAAATCTGAAGTACTACTATGCAAAGACGGGTACGACGATTTCCTGGTACGGTTCCGGATACTACTACAAAGTCGGAACCAGCAACAGTAACCTCAGGGCCCAAAACATCTGGCAGCTCAGAGCCATAGGATATTATCTCACTGGCGGCAGGTTGACCACGTCCAGTCCTTATGTGCAGAAGCTTCTCTACGCGATGAAGGTGTACAGCTCCTATGCCGGCTCTTACTTGAGGTCAGCCACGTATTCTACGGCTCGGTATTACTTCGAGTACTCCTTCAAGTATGCATATGGGCGGTATGCCAATGCAGGCTGGATTTACACAGGATCATCAAACGGGGCCTACAAGAACACAGCTTACCTGTACGGGAGTTTCTGGTACTCCTTCTACAATTAATGTGGGCTCCTACGGCCAAACCCTCAACCCCCGTGGGGATTCTTGACAAAAGGCGGTTACGGCCGCCTTTTGTTTCATTTTCCCTTCTGTTATGATAAACAAGAACGAAGTTTCCCGAGGACGGGGGATGCGCAAAGGGGTTGGTCTGTGGACTTTACCAGGAGGGAATTGGCGGCGGCTTTCGCTGCAATAGTTGCCGCCGCTTTCGTGGCACCGGCGGCCTCCGCAAGGAGTGATGGTATGAAGCACGTATCGCTGGAAACCGTTGTAGGAACCGATGTCTACCGCGCAGCAGGTCTTCACAAGCTGACGTTTGCGGAACAGGAAGCCCTCAAGGAGTGGATTGAAGAATACAGCCTGCATATTGTCAAATCAGTCCAGGACGATTGTTTCAGCGGTCGGCTAAAGAAAAAGCCCCAGTGAGGGTGCAATTCAGGCCGGTCTGCGCAGCTTGCATGCGGACCCTCTGCGAGCAACCCTGCTCAAGTGCGCTCAGGCATTTCCCGGGCTCCCATCTTGTTTGAAGTTTGAGGTCATATCTATGTTCAGCAAGACTGTTTGTCACAAGATCACTGTTTTCATAGTATCTCTCACCGTCTCTTGCCTCGTCGGCCACTCCCTCGGAGAAGCTGCTGACGAAAAAGGTGGCGTGCAGATGTCGGGTAATGTGGATCCAAAGATCGTCGAGTGCCTTGCGACCGGCCAGCAGGCATTGGAAAAGGGCGACCTGGAATCCGCGCAGAAGGCGTTGTCCGGTTGCGTCAGCTTGGACCCGAAGTTCGGTCCAGTCAGATACTGGCTCGGCATGGTGTACTTCCTCAAACATGAGGCTGAGAAGGCTATCGCGGAATTCAAGGAAGTGCTTCGACTGGAACCGGAGAATTATCTTGCGATGGGAATGCTGGGGAAGCTTTATTCGTTCGACCAATCCAAGTTGTCGCTCGCTCAGGAGCTTTTGGAAAAGGCAACATCAGTCGCGCCTGACAATGACGACGCCCGCTTCGATCTGGGCAGAGTCTACGCTCAGCAGGGGCAACTGGACAAGGCAATGAAGGAGTTCGAAACGATTTTTCAGTCGGAGATTCGTTTCGCACTTTATCATACTGAATTCGCCAAGATTTTGTCGGCTGCTGGTCGAAAGGCAGAGGCCAAGAAGCATCTTGACCGCGCAATAGCAGTTGCGCCTGACTTCGAGCCGGCAAAACAGGCATTGAAGGAATTGCAGTCGGGGCCCGGCTCTGCCGGGAGCAATTGACTTCAGTACGCAGTTGGCAGAGTACTCTGATGCGTGAGTCCCGTGGCAGCATTTGTAGGGGCGGATTTAAGACAAGAGTACCGGCGAGACGCCGGCGCTACGTGACATTCGCGCCGGGAATCCCCTAGTAGGGATGGGGTCAAGTCCGCTTTTCCACGAACATTGCCGCCCTCGCCGCAGCTCTCGAGGCCCCACTTTACACGGGTCAACAGCGTTGCCGTAAACAGGCAACCCTCTTCGCTCCAGAGGTACGATCCGTCTCTGCCGCCACTTCATGCGGACCGCGAAGCCGGTCTCTTCGAGAGATGAACGAGAGAATCGCGTGAGAGCGGGCAGGAGGTCTGAAGCTCCATCGTGCAGTCACGACGTACGAATCGACGTAATTTCTTCCTGAGGCTCGTTGCCCTTTCCATGGTCGGAATGCTCGCTTCTTCGTTCCTTATGGTTAGCCTGGCGGAGAGCGGATCTGCTAGAGTTCCAGTGAGGGCCATCCGTGTCGAGCCGCAGGTGGTGCGGGGTGTCATCTCGGGCATGGGCTCGATCAACTGCCCCCGAAGCCTGGAATTGGGCTTCGAGGACCTTTCTTGCATTGCAGAAGTACTGGTGGACGAAGGAGACAAGGTCGAGCAGGGTATGATTCTTGCCAGGCTCGACAACTCGGTTCTTGCGGCCGAAAAGCGTGCGGCCGAAGCCAAGCTGAAATCAGCCGAGGCGGACGTACGTTATCACATGAACGAGGTTGAAAAGAAGGAGAAATTGCTCCAAAAGGAAGCCGTTTCGGATACCGAAGTGAAGAAAGCCAAGCTGGAGCTTGAGAAGGCCGAAGCCAACTTCGAAATGGCAAGAGCGGAAATTCGGACCATAGAATCCAGATTGGAACGAAGGATCCTCCGCGCACCGGTGACCGGTGTGATAGCACAGCGACACCTGGACGTGGGCGCAGTGATTTCTCCTGGCTCCAACAAAGTGTTCACTCTCATCCGATGCAGCGACGCTTATGCGGACCTGGAATTGGGGGAGCGGTTCTACAGCAAGGTGAGGCCCGGCCAGCGGGTAAATGTTGAAATCGATGCCCTTATGGGAAGAAAATTTCAAGGCATTTTGTCGCGAGTGGGGTCCCAGATCGATAAGAAGGCCCGGACCTTTAAGGTCCGTGTGGGGTTGCCCAATCCCGATCTCGCCCTGCGCCCCGGTATGTTCGCCAAGGGAGAGATCCTCGTGGAGGAAACGGACGGTCCCGTGACAGTCCCTTCTCGAGCTGTCTTGAAAGGCCAATCGGGCAAGAACTACGTGTTCGTCGTCAAGGATGGCGTGGCGCTCCAGAAGGAGGTGATTCCGGGAGATCGAAATGGAGACGCTCTGCAGATAATCAAAGGCCTTGAAAGGGGTGACATCGTGGTGATCGAAGGCCAGGAGCAGCTTGCCAATCTGGAAGACGTTGCCGTAACTATGGATGACCGCGACTAGGTGGAGAGCACGTGGTATTCATTCTCCGGCATCCTGTTGCAGTGGTGGCCATCTTTGTCGGCCTGGTGTTGGGAGGGGCGCTGGCCTTGCCATTCCTTCCGATTGACCTCCTTCCGAGCCTAAAACATCCCCGCTTGCTTGTGCTGACATCTCTCGAGAACGCATCCGCTGAAGAGATTGAATCGCTCCTGACACGCCAGGTTGAAGAGGCGGTGGGGACGGTTTCGGGTGTGAAACGAATGACCTCCACGTCGACCCAAGGAGTATCGTGTGTCTCGCTCCTGTTCGACTGGGGCTCTCCGATGGCGTCCGCCGCGTCGGAGGTTCGAGAGAAGCTGGACCTCATCGCAGACCAACTTCCCCGCGAGGCCAAGTTGCCGATAGTTATCCAGTACGATCCCACAGAAGCCCCCATACTCACCATGGCGCTGAGCGGATCGGTCGATCTCGTCACCCTCAGGACATTTGCGGCAAATAATTTGAAAAACGAGCTGGAGACAGTGAACGGAGTTGCTCACGTGCGTCTCAGAGGGGGACTGTCGCGCGAGATCGCCGTCTGGATAGATCGCGGACGAATGGCCGCCCACAAGGTCGATCTTCTCGCTGTCGCACGCCGACTTGAGACGGCCAACATCAACTTTCCCGGTGGCCAGATTCTCGACGGACCCGTCCAAATTCCCATCAGGACGGTGGGGCGTTTCCAGAGCCTTGATGAAATGCGATCCGTGTCCCTAGGTCGCGGCACTATGGGGGGATCGGTGACCGTGGCAGACGTGGCGCAAGTCAAAGACTGGCACAAGAGCGTCTCGAGCATTTGCAGGGTGAACGGCCAATCCGCGGTGCTCCTCGGAATCATTAAAGAGCCTGCGGCGAATACCATCGAAGTGACAGCGAGAGTGCTTGATAAGTTTCGGGAATTGGAACCCCGGTTACCCCAGGGGACCCGCCTGGACGTGGTGGACAACGAGGCACCGTTTATTGAGAACGCTCTGAAAGACTTGAGAAATCAGATCATAATCGGATCTCTTCTCGCGTTTGTGGTCTTGTGGGCAGGGATTCGAGCGCTTTCCACAGCAGGCATCATCATTCTCGCCATCCCGGTCTGCGTGCTGTCTACCTTTGCTTTTATGCGCTTTTTCTCCATCAACCTAAACTTGATGTCTATCGGGGGAATGGCTTTGGGTGTTGGAATGCTGGTCGACAACTCCATTGTGGTGTTGGAGGTCATAAACCGAAAGCGGAATTCAGCTCACGACATGTTCCAGGGGGTGGCCACAGCAGTCAAGGAGGTTTTTCCCAGCATCACCGCCGGAACGATCACGACCCTGGCGGTTCTTCTGCCGATAAGCTTCATGAGCGGCTTCGCTCAACGTTTGTTCAGAGATTTCGCATTTACCCTCGCTGTGTCGCTGTTGCTCTCTCTCTTGACAGCCGTCATCCTGGTTCCAACGATCGCACATTGGACTAGCCGCTTTGGCAAAGGATTAGGTGTGTCATCCGGTCCGCCTCCAGGGCTTGAGCAGAGCTACGCCAGACTTTTGAGAATTGCTCTCAAGCATCGATGGATCGTGGTGGCTCTCAGCGTGACAGCTTTCACTTTAGCATTGCTCCTGGTCTATCGAACGGGGTTCGAGCTCTTGCCAGACGTCAACACGGGACAGTTCCGCATTGTGCTGACCTTGCCTGAGGATAGCAGCTTTGAACGCGTGCAAAAGGCCGTCGACAGTGTGGAGCGTCTGGTTGCAGCCACACCGGGAGTGAAGAGCTTCGTGACTGAGGCGGGCTCGGAGAGAGGAGGCAGCGGAAGTACTATCGAATCGGCCATTCAGGTCGAACGCACCAATCAAGCCCGCATCAACGTGACGCTGGAGCCTGAATTCTCGGGAACCGAACGGCGCCGGGCAATCATACAGGATCTTCGATCTCGAACGGGGTCTGTTCAGGATGCCCATGTGGAATTTGTTTTTCGCGGAGGTCCTCTAGCAAAAGCGTTCGGAGACCGAGGCTCTCCAGAGGTCATGACTCTCGTAGGCGACGATCTTCTCGTCCTGAGCAAGTTGGGCCGCTCAATCCAAGAGGCATTACAGAAGACTGGCACATTCTCCGACCTTCGGTGCACTGGGATAGTGTGGACGAAACAGCTAAAGGTGATGATCGATCGGTATCAGGCAGCGGCTCGCAATCTGACGGTGGAGGACATAGCTCAAACGATCCGGACTGCGATACAGGGGAAGATCGTCGGAAAGTTTATCGAGAGCGATTCGGAAACTGACATTAGAGTGAGGTTGAGTACAGGCGAGAACACCACCATTCACGAGTTGCAACAGGTGCCAATGCTGGTGCGTGGCGGGGACGAATTGGTGCTGCTGGGACAGTTGGCCTCAACGGAACCGGGTCGAGGCCCCCTTGAAATAGTCCGGACCGATCAGCGCCGAAGTCTGGTCTTTCACGCAAATGTGGTGGGCACTTCCTTCAGTCGGGGAGAGGAGCAAGCCTTGGCTGCGTCGAGATCTGTGGAGCTTCCATCGGGTTACGAGCTGAGATCGGGAATGGAGAAGTCTGAGCTGATTTCGTCCCTAAGCGATCTGGCTTGGGCTATCGGGCTAGCCGTGCTGCTGGTTTACGTTGTGCTGGTCGTTCAGTACGAGTCACTGCTCTGGCCTCTGGTGGTCTTCTCCTCCATACCCATGGCGATCGTTGGTCCCAGCTTGGCTTTGACTCTTGCTGGCGGCTTCATAAACATCCAGGTCATGATCGGCGTGCTGGTCCTGTTGGGAATAGCGGTGAACAATGCCATCCTGATCGTCGTCTGCGCCAACCAGCTCAGGTCGGCAGGGCACCCGCTAAGTACCGCTATAGTCGAGGGGTCCGTTCAGCGCTTCAGACCCATACTCATGACAACGCTTACGACGGTATTCGGAGCACTGCCGGTTTGTCTGGCGTGGGGAGGTGCTGCCCCTCTCAACCGACCGCTGGCGTTGACTGTGGGCAGCGGCCTGGTTGCGTCCACAGTGTTCACGTTGTTTCTCGTTCCCGTCGTTTATAGTCTCGTGGCTCGCTTTGCGACGGGCGGGCCGAGGGACAGCTCCCCGGGAGACTAATCTTGCGGGCTCTCGTAGCATTTCTGATCAAGAGACCTATCGGGACCTTGGCTTCCTGCGGCTGCATCCTCATTCTGGGTCTCTTCGCTTTCACCCGCATGCCGCTTCACCTTTACTCTCGGGCGCAATTCCCCATCCTGACTATCAGCACCTACCTCTTCGACACAAATCCCGAAGAGATGGAGATTCTCGTAACCAAGAAAATTGAGGAAGCAGTTGCGGACGTTCCCGGGATACGCAGAATCCAGTCGATCTCTCGCAGCGGCGAATCGCTTGTAACAGTTCAGTTTCACGTGGGCGTCGACCTAAGTGATGCGACGATGGAAGTCCGCAGCAGAATTCGGAGACTGGTGCCAAATCTTCCCCCTGATGCTCGATTTCCGGTGATAAACCATTTCAGCCCCGCTGATGCTCCGTTAGCGGTGCTCGCCGTAACGGGCGATGCGTCCTTGGATGCGCTCGGTGCATGGGTAAGCAAGACTCTCAAGCCCCGTCTCGAACGGATCGAGGGCATCTCCGCAGTCCGCGTTGCCGGAGCTCCCGATTCTCAGATTGTCGTGGACTGCAACACAGGGCGCCTCCAAGCTACGGGCTTGACCATACGAGACGTGGCGGAGGCAATCCGTACGGGGCACTGCACGCTCCCCGGGGGAATCCTTGTGGCAGACGGCGAGCAATTGGCAGTCAGAACCGTGGGAAGCATGGAAACCATTCAGGAAATTTCCCGTCAACCCATCAAGGTTACCAGAGGGGGAGGAATTCTTACCGTTGGACAAATAGCCGACGTCTCTCTCGCGAACGAACCTTCAATCGAAATAGTAAGATTGAACGGCAAGGATCTCATTACAGTAGCTATCTTCCGGAGAGCGGATTCGGATTTGCTCACCCTTTGGCGCAGTGTTCGATGCGAATTGGACGGGGCCATGGCCGTGAAAGGATTCAAGCCGCAGGTCGAGGTGATTTTCAATCAGGCCCAAGATCTCCAGGAATCTCTCGATAGACTGAAAGTCCTTGTGCCGCAAGTGGCGCTGATCACGGGCGCGGTCCTCTTTCTCTTTGTCGGGACCCTGTCCGCTACGTTCGTGGTTCTTGCGGCAGTCCCGTTTTCCCTCTTCGTTGCACTTCTCTTGATGCACCTGGGAAATATACGATTGGATTTGCTCTCCCTGTCCGCTCTGGCCCTGGGGCTCGGCATACTTGTGGACAATTCGATCGTTGTCATCGAGTCGGTGACGAGAAACTGGAAGGACGGTTCGGACACCGTTGAAGGAGCCGTCCAGGGTACCGCACATGTTTTTGCTCCCTTGCTCCTCTCCACGCTCTCTACAATGATCGTCTTGGTGCCCGTGTTGTTCGTTTCCCAGGACATACGGATGTTTTTTCAGGGGTTCTCGTGGTCGGTGGTCACCAGCCTTGCGGCATCTCTGATCGCTGCCCTCGTGCTCGTACCGGTTCTCTTTTTTCTGCTGAATGGGTCCAGACCGATGAGGAACGTTGGCAGCCTGGTCCCGACGCAAAAGCTGGAGGCTGCATATAGGAAAGTTCTTGTGCTTATAACCGGTCACCCGGTTATGGCCGTGGTTCCTGCCCTCGCGTTCATACTGATCGGGGCCGTGCTGTCCATGAACCTTACCTATGGGCAAGGTCTGGCAATCAAGCCCAGCGAATTCAAAATATTCATGATCATGGTTCCCGGAACATCCCAGGAGCACGTCAGCGCGCAGGCAACTCAGGTCGAGAACGAGCTTCTCCGAATCCCCGGAGTGAAACGAGTTTATTCGCAGGTCCAGGGTAGTCAGGCTCAGATCATGGTCTCCTTTGCGCGACGGACAGGTCCCACTGCGGATGCTATAAATGCCCTCAGTGGCTCTGTCGCTTCCTTAGAACAAAGCGGTAAGGCACAATTCCACATTGTCCCCATGGGAGGGGGAGGTGATGAGAAGACCATTTCACTCCTGTTCCAAGGGCCCTCGGCTGAAGGCCTGTTCGAGCTGTTCTCCTCGCTGAGCCCCATTTTTCGAGACGCTCCCGGAGTCAAAGACGTCATTGTGAGACAAGGGAGCCCAGAGCCGGCGATCGACATGCGAGTGAGGCATGATTCTACCGGCTTTCACCGAGTTCAGGCCGCTGACGCGGCACATCAGTTGAGGGCTTACCTGACCGGCCCCATCGCAGCCAAGGTCACTTCAAAGGAACGGCTCATCAACGTCCGAGTACGAGCACAACGGGATCGTGCTGAAGGGTTGGCACCTTTTCAACAGTACTTCACTAGGTCCGATGAAGGCGAACATATCCGGCTAAGTGATATCCTTGACCCAATTCACAAGATACGGGTCAGCGAATTGCAGCGAGAGAACCGCCGTCCAGTGGTTCGGTTGAGTCTCGTGATCGAGGACACAGATCCCCTTGTCGTAGCCAGGCATGTGACAGAAGCTCTCGACAAATCTGACTTCCCCCAAGGGTATAATTACGCTTGGGGCGATGAGATTCACGAAATTCTCCGAGCTCGACGAGAGATGTTCACAGCAGTTGCCATGGCTCTGGGACTCATTTACATTATGCTCGCAGCCGCAACGAATTCGTTCGTGCGACCTGTGATCATCATGGTTGCTGTGCCATTTGCCGGAGCAGGGGTTGTCATGGCCATCCACCTCGTGGGAGTCGTTGTGAACATACCTGTGTACGTGGGCATGATAGTACTGTGCGGTCTGGTCATCAACGTGAACATTGTAATGATCCACACTATGGACAAGCGCGTGGATGCAGGCGAATCTCCGGGCCCTGCAGTGATCGACGGTGCCACCCGAAGATTGCGACCGATACTGATGACAGCGCTAACTACCACTCTCGGTGCGCTTCCCATGTCGATCGACCGTGGCGCCGGATCGTATCTATGGGGCCCATTGGCCCTGACCATTTCTGTCGGGGTATTATCCTCCAGCTTGTTTTCATTGCTCTTGACACCATTGCTCTATTCCGCGACGATTCGCAGAAGATCTTTGCAGGGGGGAACCCCAATGTTCGTTGACGAATTGGCCAGCGAAAAGCTAACGTGAATCATACTGCGAAACTGAGTCCATACCTTCACGCGCTGAAAGAGGCAGATGTCGGGATCGAAAAGATGACCTCTCGAACAATTGAGAGCGTAATTCCGGGGTGAATCGTCGTCATTTCCGGAAATGGTGATGGCGTGGAAATCGGGCCTTGAGACAAGAGGCTACGCTCGGGGGTGCTGTCGATTTGGCAATTTGCGGAGCACTGGGCAGCGTAGTCTGCCAAGTGGGAGGCTTGTACGGGAGGAACAGACCACTGCTCTCACACGGCAAAGAGGGTGCAGCACATTCTTCCCTATCAGATCGGCCATTCCTGTTGTCACCTGTCCTACCAGCGTGCTTAAGGGGCTCACGGCCTTATTTTGCCTTTAGGTCCGATTCTGTGTCACGGCGACGCACAAGTTACGCTATACTTAGGATTACAAGGGGATAGCATGCTGCAATCCATCAAGCGCCATGTCTTTGTGCCAGTGCAGGAAGACGACGAATATACGGCGCTCGTGGCCAAGGTGACTAATTCCGTCTGCCTGAGCATGATGGTTTTTCTGCCAGTGCTTGCTCTCGGAATGCTTTTCTTCTCGGTCGGGAAACCGACCTCGTCCCTTCTTCCGATAGTGACGCTGTTAGTCGTGGTGATCGCATACGGCCTGGCTCGGGGCGGCCGCATTTTGTTTGCAGGTCGAGTCTTGGTTTACGGACTTTGGTTGGCCTCCACAGCTCTCATCGTCCTCTCTGGAGGAATTCGTACCGTCACTGTAGCCTCTTACATCCTCTGTACAGGGCTTGCCGGCATTCTGTCCGGTCATCGAGCGGCTACTATGGTGGGTGTCCTCAGCGGCTTGACGGGCCTTGGTATAACTTTGATGACAAGCCCTGGGGATCTTGTCGCCAACTACCATCCTATGCAGCCTTGGTCCGATTGGCTCGTTCTGACTTTGTTGCTCGCTTTAACAGTATCAGTGACGAACGTGACTGTCCGAAGCTTTGCCGACGCGTGGAAAAGAACATCCCAAGGGATCGGAGAGCGCGGCAAGTCACAAGAAAAGGCAGTCAACACGGAAGAGACGCTCAAGGGCATCTTGGAGGCGCTTCCGGTCGGCATGCTGTTCACGGAGGACCGACGGATCATGTGGATGAACGAAGCCGGACGGTTGATGTTCGGTCTTGATGGTGAAGAAGAGTACCTGGAGAAACCGACGGCCATCCTCTATTCTTCCACAGATGAGCGCGAGCGTGCAGAGAGCACCCTCTTTAGAGGACAGAGCTCCACAGATGCTCGTGAAGTCGAGACCTGTTTGAGACGAAAAAATGGCAATGAGTTCCACGCGCGTATAAGAATTGCACTCGATGATGCCATCGATGCGACGAAACGCTGCGTGCTTGCTATTTCAGAGGTCTCTGGGAAGACAGATCTTCAGGAAGCCCTCAAGCAGAGCGAGGAGTCATATAAGAATATTATAGAGAGTCTCTACGACATATATTACCGTACCGACGATAAAGGCATCGTGACCTGTGTTTCCCCGTCCGTTGAAAGAGTCTTAGGTTACAGGCAAGACGAGGCAATCGGACAGCCTCTTCGGGACTTATATGCAGACAATTCCGAAAGAGAGCGCTTCCTTGAGCTTATACATCGAGAAGGTCATGTGGAGCAGTTCGAGACGCAGGTGAAGACAAAAAGTGGCTCCCTTGTCTGGATTTCGACAAATGCTCGCTTGCTCAAAGATGCTGACGGTAACCTTCTTGGAACAGAGGGAATCGCCCGAGATGTCACTAACAAGAAGAGGACTGAACAGGCCCTTCGCGAAAGTGAGGCCCGTGTCCGACTAAAGCTTGAATCTATCATTCTCCCCGAGGGAGACATTGGCACTCTTGAGCTGGCTGATGTCATTGACGTGCAGGCCATCCAATCCCTTATGGATGACTTTTTCAGTCTTACCAACATCGGCGTCGGGATCATCGATCTGAAAGGCAAAGTCCTCGTCTCGACCGGGTGGCAGGATCTTTGCGTCAAGTTCCATCGGTTGCATCCCGAGACTCTTCGAAACTGCCTGGAAAGTGACTTACTGCTTTCTCACGGCATCGAAGAAGGATCCTTCAAGCTATACAAATGTAAAAACAACATGTGGGACATTGCCACGCCCATCACTGTCGGGGGAAAGCACCTTGGCAACCTTTTCCTCGGGCAGTTTTTCTTTGACAGCGAAGTGCTAGACTATGAAGCTTTTCGTTCCCAGGCTCGGCAGTACGGGTTCGACGAAGAGGAATACATCGCGGCTCTTGAACGAGTGCCGAGATGGAGCAAAGCGACAGTAGAAACCGTAATGAGCTTCTATTCCAAGTTTGCCCGCATGGTCTCAGAGCTCAGTCACAGAAATGTCAACCTGGCAAGGACCTTGACTGAACGGAACAATCTGCTTGATTCCCTGAAGGAGAGTAACCGTCGTCTCGACGCTGCCCAGCGTATCGCGCATGTTGGCACCTGGGAATGGGATATCGTAAGCGGAGACATCTTCTGGTCGGACGAGCTCTATCGGATCTTCGGTTTGCAGCCAGGAGAAAGGCGTCCCTCTTACGAGTTGGCTAGGCAGCTCACGCATCCCGATGACACTGCATTGTGGAAAGAGGCCCTCGCTGACTCCCTGGAGTCTGGGGATTCCTTTCGTTTGGACTATAGGGGACTCAGAGTCGATGGGACGGTAGTGTGGCTTCATAGCGAGGCGAAAGTCGAGAGAGACGATGGGGGGAAGCCCCTCAGAATGCTCGGAACTGCCCACGATATCACCGAGCACAAGAGGATCGAGCACGAATTGCGAGCCAGCGAGGAGCGGTATCGCGCAATATTTTCCCACTCGCCCCTCGGCATAATGCACTTTAACGAGGACGGCGTGATTGTCGACTTCAATGAGAAGTTCTCGGAGATCATTGGGGCTCCCCGGGAGAAAATTCTTGGATTCAACATGTTGGAGAGCTTGAAAGACGAGAAGATGCTCGAAGCCGTCCGAAGTTGTCTCGCGGGTGGCACGGGATTTTATGAGGGAGATTATCTATCCGTCACGGGAAACAAGCTTACTCCCATGAGAGCGATTTACAGCAGGATTCTCTCCCTGGAGGGGACTATTTTAGGAGGAGTTGCGCTCTTCGAGGACATCACCGATCGGAGGCACGCAGAGCAGACCATCAAGGACCGAGAGCAAATGTTGACTAGCATACTGTCCGCCTCTCCTGTCGGAATTGGGTGGAGCACGGACGACAGGAGAATGCAGTGGGTCAACGACGCATGGCTCCGCATCTTCGGCTTCCGAGAGGCGGGTGAAATTAAGGGGCACAGCGCAAGGGCCCTATATCCTTCGGACGAAGAATTTGCTCGGGTGGGAGACTTCGTGAGAAGAAGTCTGACAGAATTCAGGGTCACAGAGACAGAAGCAAGGATGGTGCGAAGAAATGGAGCCGTCTTTGATGCTCGTCTGCGTTTCAGGGCTGTGGACCCTCTGGATCCGCAAAAAGGATTCATCGCAATCGTGGACGACGTGTCGGAGAAGAAAATGGCTGAAGCGGAGCAGGAACACCTTCGCTCCCAGTTATATCAAGCGCAAAAAATGGAGGCCGTCGGAACATTGGCTGGGGGCATAGCCCACGATTTCAATAACTTACTTCAAGTAATCCTCGGCTACTCCGAGCTCCTGCTGGCCGAAAAAACTGAAGATGACCCCGAACGTGCGGACCTCCGGACGATCCACCAGGCGGCCCACAGTGGAGCGGAATTGGTCCGGAGCCTTCTCATGTTCACGAGAAGGGGGGAAACCAAGCCAATCGTAATGAGTCTGAACAGGCAGATAGAGCGAACAGAAAAGTTGTTGCGTCGGGCGATTCCCAAAATGATTGAGATTCGATTGGAGTTGGCCGATGATCTGCACAATATTAGCGCAGATCCCGCCCAGATGGAGCAGATTCTCATGAACCTGGCGGTGAATGCCAGCGATGCAATGCCCCATGGTGGCACTCTCAAAATCGTGACCGCCAATGCGTACCTGGACGAGAGATACTGCAGGCTTCACCCAGAAACAACCCCCGGCGAGCATGTGCTGCTCTCAGTGTCGGATACGGGGGAGGGAATGTCAGAAGAGACCCAGGAGCACATGTTCGAGCCATTCTTCTCCACGAAGGAGATCGGCAGGGGAACTGGATTGGGGCTAGCGATGGTTTACGGGATTGTTCACGAGCATGGTGGGAGTATCCGTTGTGTGAGCAAGGTCAACAGCGGGACCACCTTCGAGATCTATTTCCCTGCGGTTCGAGCCGCCGCGGAGCCTCCCGATACCCAGTACTGCAAAATGCCCGCAGGGGGCTCCGAAACAATCCTCTTAGTTGACGACGAAGATCCGGTTCGCGAGCTTGCCCACCGGACTCTGAGCAGAGCCGGGTATAGAGTGCTCACTGCGGTGGACGGGCTGCAAGCCCTCGAGCTCTTCCGGGAAAACAGAGACGATGTTTCTCTTGTAATCCTAGACCTCATAATGCCGTCTATGGGAGGAGCCGAGTGCCTTGCGGAGCTTCTCAAGATAGATCCAAGCGTCAGAGTTCTGATTGCGAGCGGCTACTCGGGAGAAGTCACTGAGGGAGAGGCCCTCCAAAGAGGGGCACGTGGATTTCTCGGGAAACCGTTCCAGCAGGGGGAGCTGTTGCAGCAGGTTCGTCTCACGTTGGATGGGAAGTGAGAGCCCAGGACCGGAGCTGTTTTCACCGCGCTCCACCATAGCGGCGGGAGAATCCGATTTTCCGCTGATCGGTAGCGACATCCTTGTGCGCTGCTGTTTCACGAGCATTCTGTGTGATGGCTTGAGCGGATTCTTCCTTGGAACTTTCCTTCGCGTCGTTTCTCTATCAGAATACTACATTTTCGTAGGATTCCCCCTTAGTCGACAACAAGTGGGAGAGACGATTGGATTTCCGACTCTGCCTGGAACACGGGCTCATCCCCGTCTATTCAAAGTCGACAACAAGTGGGAGAGACGATTGGATTTCCGACTCCATCAGCGCGCAAGTGCCCAGAAAAGACGCGGTCTTTCGCGTCTGTACCAGGGGGACTTGCCAGATCTCTCTGGCCGCCCGCTGTGTTTTGGACACGTTGGCCCACTCGGGGGCGTCGGGTCTCCTCCCTCGGTCCCTTCGCGGGACGGCGTGGAGATTAAACCACAACATCTTGGAATGGCTTTCGATTCAGGTACTGGGGAGTACGTTCCTTTGTGGTATGGAATAATTTCCACAAAGGAAGTTTCGCCGCAGACATCCTCTGGCTGCACAATACTCGGACCAACAGCGTTGCAGCGATTGGGCGACCGTATTTGCACGAGAGGGGACGAGGTGTTAATATATGGAAAAGGGATTGGCACTAAAATTGCTGTCCTCCTTGATAACAGGTTGACGAGTGCCAACCTTTTCGATACAGATATCCATAATGCTCGCATTCATCCAACGCGTGAGGAGGTTTACGAGGTGGGAGAATCGGGTCAAGGATAGGACGAGGAGAACCTCTAATGGGAGAACAGAAAACACTAACCGAGATGGCAGAACGAGTAAAAGAAGGACTGAGAATCGCGCGAGAAGCCGTTGAGGACGAAGCGCTGCTCAAGCTGTGCGACGACCTGGAATACACTTGGGAAACCCTGTGCAGTAATCTGATCATAGTGGGTGTCGGAATTTCTGCAATGCGATATCGGACACGCGAACAGATCACAGAGCAGCTCAGGCAGTATCTCATGACGATAAAGTCGACCAAGGAGCAACGGGCCCGATTTTTTGTTCCCGAGACTGAGCACGTGAATTGACCCCGCGACCGGTCTACCTTCCAGAGTGCGGCCCAGGGCTGAACGGATAATCCAACGCTGTCCTGGGCCTCCAAAGGACTCGAACAGAGAATTGTCAGCCGAAGATAGAGCAGATCTTCCAGGAAGCGCTGAAGGTGGAGGTCTGCGTCCAGCACGAACCTTCTGCACGATGGGTCCGAGTGCGCCCTTTTGCGGTGCGAGGGCCACGGTTTCCAGGAAAAGGCGGGGCTGAAACCAGCCCCCACCCTGGGATCTCAGCCTCCGCCGGAATGGCTGACCCTCTCTGTCACTTAACTTGCGCACATGGTTTTTGAGGTTACAAGGTATCAGGCTACTGAAGTGCGCTGACGCGGGGCTTCTTCGAGGCCTATTCCCGATGCTTCGCTGTCAGCACTCCGGAATGAGGATGGGAGCTGAAAATCCGGTTGACTAGGTACCGAAGTCTGTGGCATGTTAAAGATTAGAGGGGTTTACGATGCCACGGCCGAAGAGGAAAATAAGTGCGAAAGCCGTTGCACGAGATGTAATAGCTGGAGCGGACGACTCGGCATTGATGACGAAGTATCGCCTTGCTCCTCAAGGCCTGGACTTATTGTTCAAGGAGCTCCTCCAGGCAAAGGTCATCACAGACGTTGATCTCGCGATGAGGGAATTCTCGGGGGTCGGCGTTCCTTGTTCCCAGTGCGGTGCCATTAATCCGTCCTACAACAAGTTTTGTGGGCAATGCAGGGAGGTACTCTCACGGTCATGCCCGGCGTGCGGCGCCACCGTGCCTTCTTCGGTCAGGCACTGTGCAGGATGCGCCGCCTTGGCGACAAGTCCCGCCAGAGAGAGGCGGGAGTTGTTTGTCGAAAAAACTCGCATGGCCCAACAAGGGAGAAAAATAGTCCTGAACAGGCTCCTTAGAGATATACGCGCCGGATTCGGGCACACTGCGCTACTGAGCAAGTACAACCTCTCGCCAAGGAAGCTATCCGATCTTTTCAATACGCTGTTAGCTTCCGGAGTCATAACGGGCTCCGAATTGGATAGGCTTAGCCGTTCCCGTTCCAGGAACATATGTCCCAAATGTGCGTGCTTCAACTATTCTCAGAATGTATATTGCGGGCAATGCGGGCACCAGTTACGCGAACTGCCGAGCCACTTGGAAAAGCCTTTGCCTGTGCAGGAGGGCGGTTCGCCCGAGCTTCCTTTGCGGACAGAGCAAGTGCTGCAGGCGGAGGGCGCAACGTCTCAGCCGCAACCCCAACCTCGCGATGATGTGCGGCTCGTCGAGGAGATCAAGAGGGCTGTTTCTACTGTACTGACGCCTCTGAGAAAGTTCACTCGTTCCAAGAAGGCAATCAACAGAGCCTTCTATTTCGCTTGTAGTGCCGGACAGTCCAATAAGGTGCTGTCTTTGTTGGATGCCGGCGCCGAGATAGATGGCGATGATGAGGTCCTTCAGCACGGGACCAAGGGCCGCTTCGAGGATGTGTGGCTCCATCCGCTGGGCATTGCCGCTAAAAACGGTCACCATGACGTGGTCAAGCTTCTTCTCAACAAAGGGGCGGTTCCTGACAGAAGGGGCGGTTTTGCGCTTACCACAGCGTTGATGGAGACACGGTCTATTGCTGTGGCCACACTCCTCTTGGAGCACGGCGCGGATATAAACGCTGCGGACTTGGGGGGACTGACGGCGTTGATGTTTAACGCATCCGACGGATGCTTGGACATGGTTCGCTTTCTTCTTAGTAGGGGAGCGAATGTCAATGCCTTGAATGCCGCTGGAGACACCGCATTGATGTGCGCGGCACAGTACACCCCACTGGGCAAGAATGATCCGCAACCCTCTTTCATCAGGGATTATCCTGGTGTGCTGAGAGAGCTCTTGGCACATGGTGCGGATCTCTCGGTTCGCAACAGGGAGGGATTCACTGCGTTGGCCCTGGCTGATGATTGCTACCACGAGGAATTGGCACACATTCTACGGGAGGCGGGTGCCAGCGAGCCGACCGTGGAAATCGATAGCGAAGTGCTGGCTGCGATCATTGCAATGTTTCGTAAGGTCTTGGATGACAGCGGACGTTTTTCCTCAGGTTTACATTTGGACGTCAACAACGCTCGCAAGAGCGTTAGGCTGAGCATCGCCCTGATGTTTCTCTCGGTATCCATGTTGGGTAAGCTCGCCTATATAGACGGAAGACCAAGACGTGCCGAGCTATCATCCTTGCGCCGATTTGTTTTCGGCTCGGGCTGGAACAACTGGTTAGAGGCCGCTGAGATCATTTTTCACATGGCGGGCCGGGCTCCCAATCACAATAACATGGCTTTGAAGGCGTTCAAGATCGATGCAAATGCATTTGCAAGGCTTTTTCGGAACCATCGAGCGAGTGTCAAGACCGTTGGAGATGAATTGTTGTTGATGGCAACGGCAGACGGCCCCATAAACTATCTGGAAAGGCAACTGCTTGATCTGTTCTCTGCGAAAGTGGGGTGGACCCGAAGTAGTGACCGTTACGAGAACTTTGATTCGGAGAGAGAGCCTGGAGATGAAGGAGACGATATCGATTCATGCTACGTTATGCTCAAGTGTAGCCAAGAGGACTCTGACACACATATAAGAAATCTCTACAGGCAACTGGCGAAGGAATATCATCCGGATACAATTCAAGGAAAGGGGTTGCCTGAGGACTTTCTCTCATTCGCTAATAAGAGATTTCAGGAAATTCAGGAATGCTATCAGCGAATAATGGACCACAGACGGAAGCGTCCGTCACACTGAGCTCAAGTGGATAGACATTTCCCTCTCCCGAAATCCGCGCGGAGCCCTTCTTTTCCCGACGAGCGAATCCGGGGAGGAAATGTACTGGTTCCCGATATCTCAAGTCTTCCCACGGGGCATCTGTTCGGCTGTTACAGGCCTTCAAAGCCGGCCTCGCTTCAACTCCGGATCGTGATGCCTTTCAACTGCTCCCGCGTGCTCTCCGCGTACCATATGTCCACAAACTCCTCTATCGATTCCTGTTCCCTGAGCTGAATGAGGTCTGCCACCGGTGTCCTGAGGAGCAGCTTTATACTTCTAAAGGCACGCGAATCTTTTGCGGCGAATTCTTGTGCGACCTTCCGAGATTCCGAAGCCAGGATCTCTTCGGAAACAACAAGGTCGACGAGGCCCATTTCCAGGGCTTCCTGGGCGGAGAACAGCGCGCCGCTATAGAGCACTCGCTGAGCGTTCTTGCGCCCCACACAGAAGGCCAGAGTTTCCACCGAGCCAGAGAACACGGTCGACCCGAAGGTGATCTCGTTTAAGGAGATCTTGGCCGCGGAGCCCACCATCAGCCTTGCGTCGCACGCTGTGGCGAGCATGCAGGCTCCTGCTATGGTGTGCCCATTTAGTGCCGCTACCACGGGCTTCGGGTACAGAAAGAGATGGCGGTAGAGGTCAGCGAATTTCCTCAAGTACCTCGTAAAATCTTCTCTGGAGTAATGGAAAAATTCGGGGATGTCGAATCCGAAGGAAAAGAATTTTCCCGTTCCCGTGAAGATGAGCGCTCTCACGCCCTCATCCGCTTCGAGCTCGTCGAATGCGGCTTTCAATTCCGTTATCACCGCTTCGTTGAGGGCATTTACTTTGCCTCGCGAAAGGGTGACAGACGCCACCGCCCCTTCGCGCTTGATTGTCACATAGCTCACAAATGGGCTCCTCTCTTATTGTGCGGCGCGTTGAGCTTCTCGGCACAAGTTCCTCCCCTACCCCTGCGAATGGCGCTCCCTCCAGCATTCTCAGCGGAGCTTCTGCTGCTCGAGCCTCAGCATCTTGTGAGTCAACTCAAGCTTTCTCTGCTCCAACTGAAGGATTTGCTGTTCGAGTCTCTTGGCTTGCTCCTGCAGTTGTACGATTTGTTGATCGATTCTCTGATTGCGCATGGTCTGTCTGAGATCGAGCTCGTCCTTGCGGAGCTTGCTGCGGCTCTCCTCGAGCTCTTTTCTGGAGCGCTCCACATCTAGCTGTTGCTGCTTGAGCTTCTCCATGCCGGCGAGCTCTGGAGGTTTCTGATTACATACATCGTTTTTTGCTTTGGGCTCGGCCTCTTTTTTCGCTTCCGGAGCTCCCTGCGAAAAAGCGGGCCCACAGGCAAGGAAGACAAAAAGTGACAGACCGACTGTGAGAATGATCGTCCAAAATCTCATATGCGGCCCCCTCGCTCGGAGAAAATTCGGTTGGCACCGGTGATCCGCTTGACGTGCTCCCGCCGAATCACTAGGCAGCCACACGTCCCGAGTCGCATCCCCTTATACTATGTCGACTCCTCTTAGGGAACATCGCGATTCCCATTCTTGCAGAAAAAAGAGAGCATTTCTGCCGGGGGTTCGGCTCACATCGTAACGGCACACTCCGTCGGTGGAGGCATTCCAGCGGCATAGAGCGGCGCATTGAAAATGGGCCTGAGCCCAATTCATCGACTGAGCCACGAATCGCAGAGTGAAAACCCTGTCCGCACTCGACTATCGTGTTGACCATGCTCTCAAAGGGCTCCGCAGTCTCAATTCGAAGGCCACGCCCGTCATTGCGATGTGTCCATCGAAGGCCCACTGGCTCCCAATTGCAATGGTTCGCACGCGTATTCCATGCGCGGCTGAATGGCTCAGAATTTCCAGTACCCGGTTTCGCCGACTTCGGAGCTGATGTACGGAGCAAGCCATGAGGGGGGTTCGCAGTCCAGAGAGCCGTATTGGAACTGCCACTGAAGGAACCCGAACGCCGCCTCATCGATGTCATCGGGAATAGCCTCTTCCGGGATTCGTACCGCGGCTGACATTATTCTCACCGGTAGGCTCATGTCCCAGCCATCTTTGAAAGCCCGCACGAGACAACCAGTCTGAACTACCCACAGGAACTGCTCTTTTCTTGTCATCCGATCACTCAATCACCGTTCGTTCCCATGTCCGGAAATCCGGTTCTTCAGCCACACATAGACGTGAGATCGCGGACAAGTCAAGCAGAAAACAGACTTGTTCACTGTTCACATGGGAAACCGGGGCTTACTGCCCGAATCGATTGTTAGAACCGTGTGTGGCGAGGCCTTAAGCGCAGCCTCGACCCTTTTGTGGACCATGCGCCACATGATCGGCACCAGTATCAACATTCCAAGAGGCCAAACGGGGCCGGAAAAGCACAACAGATTGAACAGAGCGTGAAACACCACCGCGAGAGCCAGCCCCCTCCTCACGAGACGCTGTCCGAATTCTTTGTCGGAAAACTTGGCACATCCAAGAGCGTAACCCCACATACCCGCCCAGAGAGCGTGCCCCGGGACACTCAGCACAGCGCGCATCACGGTGACCGTTGCAAACGATCCCATGCTTCGCTGGTATTCCGATAGCAGGTAGAACACATTCTCCAGGGAAGCAAATCCGAGGGCAGCAGCCACGGCGTAGACCACCCCATCCATTGGCTCATCGAACTCAGCACTTCGATACGCTCCAAGCCGGACAACAAGGTATTTGACGGGTTCCTCTATCAAGGGTGCCACGACAATTGTGGAGACAATGGGGGAAAGAGACAGGAACGGCATTTCAAAGATGGCAGCCGGCACTACTGCAGCCATTCCCCAAAGGAAGCACGCCCGTACTGCGTGCAGCGGCTCCGGCTCCAGTTTGTCTAGCCTAAAGAAGTACCATAGCCAAAACAATCCCGGCGCGAGGGCAAGGCTCAATATGATAGCCGCTGCAATCACGATGTACTCTCCCCGTAGAAACTACAGATAAAGAAACGGTTGACAGGGTCCCCCGCGGAACAATCGAGCGCAATCCATAGCCCACAGTCGCAACTGTAGTTCCCGCCAGTGAGAAAGTCAATGGCGCGCTCGAAAAACAAGCATGCCACCACGATTTGCCAAGTGTGAACGAAATGCAGTTTGACGGCAGGGTGTGCTTCAGCTATCCTCAAGAAGACGAAACGCCTTTCATTTCAATTGACTGGTGCGGGGTCTCGCCTAGAGAGATGCATGCTCGGAACAAGGGAGTCGTGGCAGCGCGGCGGGAGAGCCGAGCAACCGGAACGTCAGCCGATAGAGTGGCTTGGGCCAGGGGAGTAATCAGCTATTTCTTACAGGGAAACACGGAGGTTATATGATGGAGGAAAGAGTCCACTCCGGCCGAACCCGATGGCTTTGGGTGGTCCTCTTCGTGCTTGCTACCCTGATGCTCCTTGCTGGAGGGTACTGGCATTACCGGTCCGAGAATGAGCGAATCCGGGACGAGAAATACCAAGAGATAGCAGCAATCGGCAGGCTCAAGGCAGGGCAGATCGAACAGTGGCGGGGTGAGAGGATTGCTGATGCAAGGAGGTCGTCACAGTCTCCGTTCTTTGGTCAGGCTTTGCTGGAGTGGTTGCGAGATCCGGACAACCACGGCATTCGGGAGAAGCTGCAAGATAGGCTGTTGCTCGAACGGAAGGAAGGAGGGTACTCGGATGTCCTGATTCTCGACACAGAATACCGCATTCTACTGTCTTCTGAGCCACAACCACACTCACTGAGCCCTCCTGCGAGGGAGGCTGTCGAACGGGCCCTGGCCACCCGCACTTCCACGTTGAGTGATCCGTACCGCTGCCCCCAGGGATTTGTCCACTTGGACGCGGTGGGACCGGTTCTCAATTCCGAGGGTCAACCCATTGCCGTTCTGGTATTCAGGAGCAATGCTGATTCCGTATTGTACCCATTGATCCAGACCTGGCCAACGCCGAGCAAGACTGCTGAAACGCTTCTAGTCCGCAGGGACGATGAAGAGGTTCTCTTCTTGAACGACCTCCGCCACAGGCCCGAGAGCGCTCTTTCCCTCCGACAACCGCTAACCTCGACCGATCTTCCTGCGGTACAGGCAGTTTTGGGAAGAGAAGGGATGTTCCATGGCCGCGATTACCGCAGCGTGGAAGTCCTGGCGGACCTGCGCCCTATTCCCCGGTCGTCGTGGTTCATGGTAGCTAAAGTGGACCAAAGCGAAATCCTGGCCGAGGCTCGCTATCGCGGGTCAGTGATCGCGATCTTTGCTGCACTCTTCATCGTCCTCGCCGGAGGCGTAACTGCTTATCGGTATAGATACCGGCAGGTACGACTCTATCGAGACCTTTACCGATCCGAACGGGAGAAGATGGCCGCACTGAAAGAGTTTCGTACCACTCTCTACAGTATCGGGGATGCAGTGATCACCACGGACACCGAGGGTCTCGTAAAGCAGATGAACCAGGTTGCCGAGAAGCTGACAGGATGGCTGGAGCACGAGGCGAGAGGAAAGCCTGTGGGTGAGGTATTTCACATTGTGAACGAGGAAACACGCTCCAGGAACGAGGATCCCGTCGCGCGCGTGCTGCGTGAAGGAACCGTAGTAGGCCTGGCAAATCACACCCTCCTTCTTGCCAAGGACGGATCTGAACACCCCATTGCGGACAGCGGGGCGCCCATTTCCGACGAGAGTGGGGCAATCACCGGGGTGGTACTCGTTTTCCGAGATCAGACAGAAGAGCGAAAAGCGCAGAGGGCGTTGGAAGAGAGCGAGAAACGCTATCGTTCGTTGTTCGAGAACATGCTTGAGGGATATGTATACTGCAAGATGATTTTCGAAGATGGTCGACCACAGGACTTCACGTACCTGGACGCTAACCCGGCGTTCGAAACATTGACAGGTTTGAAGAATGTGGTGGGCAAGAAAGCGAGCGAAGTGATACCGGGGCTGCAGGAGAATGACCGGGAAATCCTGGAAATTCACGGCAGAGTCGCTCAGACAGGAGCACCAGAGAAATTCGAGACGTACGTGGACAGCCTCGGAGCATGGTTTTCCGCCTCTGTTTACAGTCCTGAAAGGGGATACTTCATTTCGGTGTTTGACAACATTTCCGAGCGCAAGCGTGCTGAGGAAGCGCTGCGAGAGAGTGAGGCACAATATCGTGTCCTGTTCGAGAGCATTAACGATGCACTGTTTGTTCATTACGTGAATGAGGACGGTTCCCCCGGCCGTTTCATCCAAGTCAATGATGAGGCCTGCAAATGCTTGGGCTACACAAGGGAAGAACTGCTGCAATTGACCCCGAGAGACATCAGTGCTCAAGATGATTACAAGGCAATTGAGGATCGGAGGAGAGAGCTCATAGAAAAAGGGAGGACCGTATTCGACGCTGTTCATGTGGCAAAGGATGGGCGACACATAAGCGTGGAGAGCAGTGTCCGGTTATTCAATTACTTTGGTTGGCCTGCTGCTTTGTCCATATCGCGTGACACCACTGAACGAAGGCGAGTTGAGGAAGCAAGGGAGCTCTTGCAAGAACAGCTTCTCCACTCCCAAAAGATGGAGGCAGTCGGTACCCTTGCGGGCGGAGTTGCTCATGATTTCAATAACATTCTCCAGATTGTTTTGGGATATTCCGAGTTAATTCTTTCTGACGACAACTTTCCCGCGACGTATAGGGCTGACCTGGAGAAGATTTTCCAGGCCTCCCGAGGCGGAGCCGACCTGGTTCAAAGGCTACTCACATTCAGCAGAAAAACTGAAGCCAGGCCTCGTCCCCTCAACCTGAATAGACGAATAGAGCAATTGCAGAAAATGCTCTCGCGCACCCTACCCAGGATGATAGAAATAGAGCTCGTATTGGCGGATGATCTGGCCCCCATAAATGCGGACCCGACGCAAATGGAACAGGTCTTGATGAACCTTGCAGTCAACGCGAGAGACGCCATGCCTGACGGGGGCAAACTATGCATCCGTACTGAAAACGTCACCCTTGACGAGCATTATGCCAAGACTCACCTCGGTGCGAAGCCGGGTCCGTTTGTGTTGCTTTCTGTGTCGGATACCGGGAAAGGCATGGATAAGGAGATCGTACAGCACATTTTTGAACCTTTCTTCACCACGAAACGCCCGGGCGAAGGCACCGGTCTGGGGCTCGCCATGGTTTACGGAATCGTCAAGCAACATGGGGGGCACATTATGTGTTACAGCGAGCCTTCGCAGGGAACAGTCTTCAAGATGTATTTTCCCGCGCTCGTCCGAGACGAAAAACTTACGGAGAGTGTGCCAAGGCCTCTTCCAAGAGGTGGATCGGAGACAATACTTCTTGTAGATGACGAGGAGTTGGTTCGTGACCTCGGGGTGAGGATCCTGACCAAAGCAGGTTACACGGTGATCACTGCTTCTGACGGCAAGAGAGCTTTGGAGCTGTACGAGGCGAACAGACAGGAGATCTCTCTCGTCATTCTGGATCTGATCATGCCGCACATGGGGGGCAAAAAGTGCCTCGATGAGCTTTTGGGTCTGGATCCAGCCGTGAAAGTGGTTATTGCAAGCGGCTATTCTGCAGATGCCCCTACCAAAGAAGCTCTGAGCTCTGGCGCAAAGGGATTCGTTAATAAACCCTATGACATTCGCCAGGTTCTGGATGTTGTTCGCAGGGTGCTGGACGAGGAACGGGCGCAAACATAGCGACTGGATCGTTTTGGACCTGTGCTGTACCAAGAGGGCAGTCAAAGAAATGCCACACGCGCTGATCGGGCGGATTTCGAGCGCACGCCGGTCCGACCACGGCTTTTTTGGGGCAAGAAGCTGGGGCCATATCGCTTTAGCGGTTCACGAATCCAGCGAGGTACGAAATGAGTGAGAGAAGTGCGAGCATTACCCTTCATCCGGAACGGGCGGGTCAGACGCAGCAGTTGACGAGAGATCTTTCATGTATCGGATGCGGTTTCTGCTGCACCAAGGTGATTTGCAGGATAGGGGCCATGATCTACGGTCATTACACAAATCCCTGTCCTGCGCTGGAGCGGAACGGCAATCGGTACGTGTGTTCCCTCTACCGGCAAGATCCGGACCGGTATGAGCACATACTGGCCATAGGCGAGGGCTGCTGCTTCCCTGACAATCCGTGGAGAAGCGACCCGGGAGCGGCACTTTGACCCTTCTCGTCGATTCCGGTTCTCACAGGCATCTCTCGAGAAAGGACGCCTCCGCAGACAATTGAGGACGCCGATTCTGGGAACCATCCGGCAAAGCGCTGCTTCATTCCTCGATAGCGGACGTCAATCCCAAGGACACAGCGCCTTGATTCGGTCAGCCAAATCCTGGGCTTTCTTGACCAAGACCGTATCGCCTTTTCGCATCTTGTCATATCCGAGCGTAGCACACGCTGTATAGCGCTGAATAAGCTCATCGACCGTGGCGTCCAGGGTCACATTGATGTCCTTCAACTGCTGCCGGAACGTGGCCTTGGCTTCGCCAAGAGCTCTTTCCCGCTCCTCCCCGAATCTGTAAATGCAATGATTTTGGATGGATTGCAGGTAATCCCGGACGATCACGCACTGGCGCTGTTGCCCATAGCCATCCGAAACAGCCGCCAGGACGAATCCAGCTACCACGACCGTCCAAAACCCAGTGGCAATTCTCCAATTCATGCAGACCCCCTCCGATTTGATTGTCGTAAATTCATCATATGGTGATACACCCCCACGCTCTTCAGATCACCGAGAGGTCATTTCTCAAGGGCGGGGGAATCGAGCCACAGACCGCCCACTTTGGGATCCGCGGCTTGCCGATCTGAAACAAGCGTTATCAAGACGTCGTCTTTGTCCTTCTTGAATTTCGCCTTGAACAGAACCATGGTGTACGGCCCCTGAGAATAAAACCCCAAGTATTCGAGGGAGGAGAGCTTGCCCAGATTGGTTTGGACCTTGGTTTGGAGCTCCAGAAAGCTCTGTCTGGTCTGAGCAGCCCGCATCTGTTCCGTCAGGTTGCGTCCAAACTTGGTGTAGTCTCCTTCGTAGATGCCTTTGAAGATGTCGTCGAGGATTTGTGTATATCGCTCCCGGAACTTGTCATTGTCTTTGGCCGGCTCGGCAGGGGGAGGCGCAGGGGGCAGATTCTCGGACGTCCCTTCATGGGGAGAAGGTTGCGGACGAGACAGTTCCGCGGGATCGGACGTGTCCGTTGCTGGCCTCAGGCTTTCACCCATTCCGCCTGGCTGAGCGGCCTTGCGGCCTGCTGTTGGGGGAGCCTCGGACCATGTCGGGGGGATGAGGATGAGAGAAAGGCCTATTATAGTGCCAAGGACTTTGGAGAATCTAACCATGGAAAGCTCCAGAAAAAACTGGAATTGGCTGGGGCATTCAGGTTACCAGCCACGGTCTCGAGATCCACACAGCGCCCAAGACCCGCTCGGATAGTCCCTGCGGCGGCAATGCTTCTGCCCCGTGCACGGCAAAGCATACGAGGGCTCAACGGGCAATGCAAAGGTTTTCTCGCAAATTCCGACGGGATTTCGAGATCAGGGGGGAGCGATGCCGAGGCACGAGCGGGTCAGGAAAGCGCCCCGAAAAGTGCAACGGGACGCGTCAACTTTGCGGCAGAAGTACCCTCCCACCGGCCGCAAGGGCGGGTTTCAAATCCGCCTTTTATTGTGGCAGGCTCTGAATCAGCCCTATCCCGCAAAGCCAGTTCAAGACAAGAATGCCGGCGAGACCCCGGCGCGACTATCACGTCGCTCCCAGATCTATGCAAGAAGGGCGGGGTTTGAAACCCGCCTTCGATTGAAGATGGTAGCTCTCCCCGCCCTTCCCAACACCTGCCACCGCATTCGGATCAACCCCGTTGCCGTGATTACGACGCCCCATTTGCGAAATGACGTAATTAGTTCTCGCTCCTCAGCAAGCGGAGCTTGGCAGAAATGATCTTGAGCAAAGCTCAATTATTTCTTGTCCTTCACTTCCTCGAACTCTGCTTCCACCACGTCTTCCGCTCCCTTGGAAGAAGCCTGCTCGCGCGCTTCCCCGCCCCCTGATGCGTGTCCAGTCCCTGCACCGCCAGCGCCCGCTGCTGCGCCGGCCTGTTGGTACATGGCTTCCGCAAGTTTGTGCGAAGCTTGCTGGAGCTCTTCCACGGCAGATTTGATAGCGTGGGTGTCATTGCCCTCCATGGCTGTCTTCGTCTTGCTTATGGCAGCTTCAATAGCGCTTTTCGTGCCCGAATCCACCTTGTCGCCGTATTCTTTCAATGATTTTTCGGTCATGTAGACCATCGAATCGGCCTGGTTCCGGGCCTCCACAAGTTCCCGCTTCTTGCGGTCTTCATCTGCATGAGCTTCCGCATCCCGCACCATCTGTTGGATTTCTTCTTCGGACAATCCGCTGGAAGCAGTGATCTTGATCGACTGTTCCCTCCCCGTACCCAGATCCTTCGCGGAAACGTGTACAATTCCGTTGGCATCGATGTCGAATGTTACTTCGATCTGGGGAACGCCACGGGGAGCGGGAGGAATACCAACAAGCTCGAACCTGCCCAACGTCTTGTTGTTGGCTGCCATCTCACGCTCACCTTGGAGCACATGGATAGAAACAGACGGCTGGTTGTCGGACGCCGTAGAGAAGATCTGGCTCTTGCGAGTAGGAATGGTGGTGTTCTTCTCGATCAACCGAGTGAATACTCCGCCCAAAGTCTCGATGCCTAGCGATAGAGGTGTCACATCGAGGAGGAGCACATCCTTGACCTCCCCTCTGAGGACAGCCCCCTGAATGGCAGCGCCGATGGCGACCACCTCGTCGGGATTGACTCCCTTATGAGGCTCCTTGCCGAAGATGGCCTTCACCTTGGCCTGGACCGCAGGCATGCGCGTCATGCCCCCCACCAAGATGACCTCATCGATGTCCGCTGGAGATATCCCCGCATCTTTCAGTGCCGTACGGCACGGGCCCTCAGTCCTGTCGATCAGGTCCTCGACAAGCTTTTCCATTTTGGCCCGAGTGAGCTTCATGGTCAGATGCTTGGGCCCTGACGCATCAGCCGTGATAAAGGGGAGATTGATGTCCGTCTCCATGGACGAGCTCAATTCGATTTTGGCTTTTTCCGCAGCTTCCTTGAGGCGCTGAAGAGCCATCTTATCCGTACGAAGGTCTATTCCCTGGTCCTTTCTGAACTCATCGGCCAGGTAATCTATGATGCGCTGGTCGAAATCCTCCCCACCAAGATGAGTATCACCGTTGGTGGCCTTGACCTCGAACACCCCCTCACCGATTTCCAAAATGGAGATGTCGAAGGTCCCGCCGCCCAGATCGAATACGGCAACTTTCTCTTCCTTCTTCTTGTCGAGTCCGTACGCCAACGATGCTGCCGTTGGCTCGTTGATGATTCGGAGGACGTTCAATCCCGCAATGCGGCCGGCATCCTTAGTGGCCTGTCTCTGCGAATCGTTGAAGTAGGCGGGAACCGTCACGACTGCATCGGTAACTTCTTCTCCCAGGTAGTCTTCCGCGGTTTGCTTCATCTTCTGAAGGACCATGGCCGAAATTTCTGGCGCGGCATACTGTTTTCCCCGTACTTCCACTGCCGCGTCGCCGTTCTTGTCAGGCACAATCTTGAACGGACAGATCTTGATATCCTGCTGAACCTCGGGAGAGGTAAATCTCCGGCCTATAAGCCTCTTGATGGCAAAGAGCGTGTTCTCCGGATTGGTGATGGCTTGCCTCTTGGCTACCTGCCCGACCACCCGCTCGCCTGAATCGGTGAACGCCACCATTGACGGCGTGGTGCGTCCGCCCTCCGAATTGGGAATAACGACAGGGTCACCACCTTCCATGATAGCCACGCATGAGTTGGTGGTTCCCAGATCTATGCCAATAACCTTTCCGGCCATATTATCCTCCTGAATGCTGCTTGATGCCTATGCTTAGAGCTCTTATTTCTTTTTCTTGCCCGCTGGGGGCGAACGATCTTAGGGCTGGCCTTGATCGACCGATATCACCACCTTGGCCGGTCGAAGAAGGCGATCATGGTACATATATCCCTTCTCCAACTGATCTATTACCGTGTTCGGTGGCACATCCTCAGACGGCATGCGGCCTATACCTTCGTGAAACTGTGGGTCGAAGGGCTGTCCAAGCGCCTGAATCTCGGTGACACCGTATTGGGCCAGTAAATCACGAAACATCCCGGCAATCATCCTTACTCCCTCAGCGACCGGGTTGGATTCGTCCATCTCCGAACAATGCTGGGCTGCGCGATCCATGTTGTCCACGACAGGCAGAAGAGCTTTCAGAAGATCTTCGTGTCTATATTTCTGCCACCTGCCTCGGTCCTGAGCGACCCGCTTTTTGTAGTTCTCCAGCTCTGCAACGGCACGCATCCAGCGGTCTCGGTTCTCATTCGCCTCTTTGCGGGCCTGTTCGAGCGGGTCGACTTCATCCTCCTTCGCGACGTGCTCCCCTGCACTCTCAGATTCAATCGCTTGTACGTCCGAGCGAGCGTGCTGCTCCAACGCGCTTGTCGTGATTTCGGATGGTTCCTCAGGTTCTGAAGCCCTCACTGTGGTTGTTTCCTGATCTCTGTCGGTCAACTTCACCTCCTGCAGGATCTTCTCGGCGCTGTCTCATGCCTCACGGCTCCGCTGAATTGACCCAGCGGCACAGATGTTCGTGAAGACAGGGGCGTGGGACCACTCGCACCTCTTTATAAACCATAATAATATTAGCTCATTACGTTTACGTGCCGCCCCTACCATAGGTATTTGGGCACCCACCGGCCGTCTGTCAAGTGGTCAAATCGCAGTAAGGCGGGTACACAATGCAGACCGGGAGCGAATAGCCTGTCTGATTCGCGGTGGATTTCCGCAGTACTCGGACTTGTTTTTCCCGGGCTGCCACGCATTGAACATGCGTGGCATTCATCGCAAGTGAATGCCGGAAACTTTGCTATTTTATAGTCGAGTCACCTGGGAGAAGTCGAAGCGCATCTATTGAGAATCTTTAGTGAATATACTATTCCTGTCTATTCATGTTCGTATCCGGGATGGTAAAGTAAAACGTAGAGCCGCGGCCGAGCTCCGTTTCTACCCAAATCTTGCCACCGTGTAATGAAATGATCTTTTTCACGATCGCTAGTCCAAGTCCTGTTCCTTCGTACTCTTGTTGGGAATGCAAACGACTAAACAGACCAAAGATGCGATCAACATAGTCCTTCTCAATTCCTATGCCGTTATCCTTGAACGAGAAAAGCCATCCGGAGCTCTGCTTCGACACTGCCACGTGTATCCTGGGATTCTCTACCGCTCTGAATTTGATCGCATTTGATAGCAGGTTCTGGAACAATTGGATGAATTGGATCTTGTCCGCGATGATAGTCGGCAAAGAATCGTGGGTTATCTCAGCCCCGCTCTCTGAGATCGCTGTTGTCAGGTTCTCCATAGCTGCCCGCAAGACCGATTCACAATCTACTCGATCAAACACGGCCCGGTGGGAGCCCACTCGCGAGTACGCCAGCAAATCGTCGATCAGCGTTTTCATCCTGAAAGCGGATGTGGTGGAATACTTTGCCAGGGTATCAGCTTCAGGGCCTAACTTGGCGCCGTATTTCTTCTCCAGAAGCTGCACGGAGTTCACAATGTTTCTCAACGGCTCCTGGAGATCGTGTGAAACCCTGTATGCAAATGACTCTAGCTCGGAATTCGAGCGCTGCAGCTCTGCGGTCTGCTTTTCCAAGGCTCTCTGGGCTCGCCACTGCTCGGTGACGTCTCGCACTATTCCTTGGTAGCCCAAAACGGAACCGTCGTTTGCGCGACGAACCGTTGCGGTAACCACGCAGTCAGCTACTGCCCCGTCAGTCCTCGTGAGACGCACCGGGTGGTCCTTAACACGACCTTCTCGCTCCAACGCTTCGATCAGCAAGTTTCGATCCTCAGGATCGTCACACAGGGTGCGGACATCTTCCCCCAGCATTTCCTTGCGGGTTGATCCCAACAGCTCTTCAAGTGCCCGGTTCACTTCGATCAGCTTGCCCTCTCGCGATGTCATGAATACCCCGTCCATGGAATCGTCAAAGAGAGCGCGGTATTTCTCCTCGCTTGCGCTGACCGCTTCATGTGCCCTTTCCAGCTCTGCGTCGCGGCGCTCCAGGCGTCTCATTCCCACAACCAGCCCGAGCATTCCAATGAGATACAAGGATCCGTGTGAAATGGCTAGGGTAGCTATTTCTCGGCGCTCGATCTCAAGAAACGGCTCCAGGGGTACCTTAGCTGCCACCGCTCCCCTCACACGCTTTCCCGAGGAGCACTCCTCATGGCACTTGGCGCAGGATTTTGAGGCCTCCATAGGCTTCATGAATCGGAAATGTCGTTTGCCGCCATTCTCTGCGATCTCAATAGCCTCTGCGGCCCCGGCCTCAAAGGATTTCAGCGCATTGACTTCCCATTCGTCAGGCCCGTTCTCCGGGCGTAATGGCGTGAGGCTGGTTATATGGCCTTGCACACCCCAATATTGGTTGAACTCGTCATGAATGAGTCGAAGCATGTACGCGGGGTTCAAAAGGGTCAGCCTCACACCCGATGGAGTCTGAATGTCTCTGTCAGGAACGTGGGCCAAGTAAGGGTTCGGGGAAGTCCCTTCTTTGACGGGAACATAAACGCCACCGTGTGAAGCGACCCACAATCTCATTGCCTGGTCCTTGTCCACGTGTGCTCGAGCGACGAAATCCGCTATGCGGATCGTCCCGGACTTGAGCTCGTAGATGCCCACGGCAACGGATGCAGCCACGCTGGCCGTCCAAATGACCATCAACAGATAAAAATACGCTCTCAGCCCGCTTCCGCACCGAAAGGAGGAGCCTCTTGCGGTCATCGCGTCCCTCCAGTGTTGCGGAAACCGAACAACGTATCCGACCACTCAGGGTGGATTATCCGGTACCCCGAGGGACCGACGAACGCTCTCGTCATGCGTGCACCGATTGTCGGAGTAGACGCGCTACGGCCGTCCACTACGCGCATCGGCATCCCCATGCGCTCACCTCCTGATCTGCGTGGACGGTGCTGAGTCGCCATTTGGCAATGCACGAACATCATGATGGGCATTTCGAGCATTTTCCGTGCCACAACATGCCAGGAGCGATCTTGGCGTAATATATTGACATGTTTACACAATACGGGAATCAAACAGATCCAGAGACAGGCTGACAATGGGAAACTGTTGCATCAATCGGACAGTTGTACCTCTTAAGGAGACAACACAACCCTATTATATTAAAATTGCTCACGTATTTTTCACATTTCTCATGTCGTGTTCCATGACATAATTCCCTTGTGCTGTTCCGAGCGAAAGGGGAGCCCGAAAAGAAAGTATCTCAAAAGCCGGCAGTCCGTGATAATCGTGGCACACCCCTTCACCGTGACCCTCTCCCCCGAAGCGGGGGAGAGGAGATTCTTCAGGATCCCGCTCGCTCTGGGAGGGGGTTGGGGCATAAGCGTTAAGTTAGAAGTGGAACGGCCAATTGTTCGTCATTCCGGCGAAAGCCGGAATCCAGTCCTTCCAATATGTTATGGACCCCGGCTTTCGCCGGGGTGACGGGGTCCTTGTTAAGTCAACGGACT
>JBFMDN010000035.1:0-57036 GCA_040753915.1 Thermodesulfobacteriota bacterium
ACCATAGTTGGCCAATAGGATGCCTCTTTCCCTATCCATTCAACGATGGGTCAATCTTGGAGAGCACTCATAATGGTGGGTCAGTTTTCGAGAGCACAGGCGGGTCAATTTTGGTGAGCGTCAAAGCGTAGTCAGGGCATCGATTCGGACGAAAGAAAATCGAAGAGCTCAGGGTGGAATTTTCAACGTGTCGCAATCCCTTCGTAGTCAGGGCATCGATTCGGACGAAGTCAAGGAGCACCTGAAATACGTGCTTGACCTAGCAGGTCGCAATCCCTTCGTAGTCAGGGCATCGATTCGGACCAAGTCTGCAGGCGCCCCTTGCGGGGCGGCGACGTGAATCGTCGCAATCCCTTCGTAGTCAGGGCATCGATTCGGACCCTTATAGCGCGATGGGCGTTCGTAGAGAGCTTCCCAGAGGTCGCAATCCCTTCGTAGTCAGGGCATCGATTCGGACCGCCGACGGCGATTACATCGCCGCGTGCCTGTCGGGGCGTCGCAATCCCTTCGTAGTCAGGGCATCGATTCGGACGGACCACACAGAGTACCGATATTCCGCGCCCTGTGGCGAGGTCGCAATCCCTTCGTAGTCAGGGCATCGATTCGGACGTTAGTCACAGTGTGAATACAGCGGGATACGGGGGTCGCAATCCCTTCGTAGTCAGGGCATCGATTCGGACAACCGAGCCAAACAGGATCTCCAGAGCAGTTGAAGGTGGTCGCAATCCCTTCGTAGTCAGGGCATCGATTCGGACCGACCCCGGGACCGACCCCGGGACCGACCCCGGGACCGACGTCGCAATCCCTTCGTAGTCAGGGCATCGATTCGGACGTCATACGAGCATTGCCCATGCCAATGGCTTTAAGGTCGCAATCCCTTCGTAGTCAGGGCATCGATTCGGACCGCGTTCACCCGAACTGCGCCCCCAAAGGGGGGCACCAATGTCGCAATCCCTTCGTAGTCAGGGCATCGATTCGGACTTTATGGAAAAGAACTTATCGTAGTCGTCCGCAACGTGGTCGCAATCCCTTCGTAGTCAGGGCATCGATTCGGACCCAGATGGTAGAGGATATTTTTTTGGCATCACACTTGTCGCAATCCCTTCGTAGTCAGGGCATCGATTCGGACTCTCCATTCCAATGGAGGGAATTTCGGAGTGTTTGAGAAGTCGCAATCCCTTCGTAGTCAGGGCATCGATTCGGACGGGGAAAAATGAGAGACTTCTACGGAAGAGAGTTGATGTCGCAATCCCTTCGTAGTCAGGGCATCGATTCGGACACCAATACTCGCAGAAAACATGCCCGAATTGCGGGCATGGTCGCAATCCCTTCGTAGTCAGGGCATCGATTCGGACTCAGAATTGTGCCCCCGAAGGGGGGCACCAGTACGCTGAAAGTCGCAATCCTTTCGTAGTCAGGGCATCGATTCGGACGCGACTAACGTCGACCAGGGCAACAAGTACGGTGACGTCGCAATCCCTTCGTAGTCAGGGCATCGATTCGAACACAACTCCCTCTAGAAGAGGGCAAAAGAAATGAGAAAAAAAGTCGCAATCCCTTCGTAGTCAGGGCATCGATTCGGACCGGAAAAGTGAAGGGGAAAGGGGCCGAGTCTCGGACCGACGTCGCAATCCCTTCGTAGTCAGGGCATCGATTCGGACACACCATTCGTGATAGGGCAATTATGCAGACCAAGGAAGACGTCGCAATCCCTTCGTAGTCAGGGCATCGATTCGGACAGCATGGTTTTTAATTTAAGTGGGGATCGAACGGAATATCGTCGCAATCCCTTCGTAGTCAGGGCATCGATTCGGACGGGGGAGTTTTTTTGGCAAGAAAAAACCACTTCCGACTATGTCGCAATCCCTTCGTAGTCAGGGCATCGATTCGGACTTCAAAATCTCCAAAGGGCGGGTCAACCACCGTGTGAGACTGTCGCAATCCCTTCGTAGTCAGGGCATCGATTCGGACAGATGGATTGTGCGAAGATTGCTGGGATGCTCGCGAAGCTGAAGTCGCAATCCCTTCGTAGTCAGGGCATCGATTCGGACAGGCCGGGTGCGATACCAGACACAAACAAATCCGCGTAAGTCGCAATCCCTTCGTAGTCAGGGCATCGATTCGGACACCCGAAGTGCCGCTGCGGCACTTGATCCCCTGCGGTCGCAATCCCTTCGTAGTCAGGGCATCGATTCGGACAACAACCCCTGAGGGGATAGGGAAAAGAGAGGGAAAGGGTCGCAATCCCTTCGTAGTCAGGGCATCGATTCGGACAGATACCAACAGAAGTGTTAAACCGAGGGAATTAGGTCGCAATCCCTTCGTAGTCAGGGCATCGATTCGGACTGAGTCACCAGACCTAACCTTAACCTTGGACGACTAAACGTCGCAATCCCTTCGTAGTCAGGGCATCGATTCGGACAGAGCAATTTTCCTGATTATGTTGGTAGCGGCGATTATCGTCGCAATCCCTTCGTAGTCAGGGCATCGATTCGGACTTCGGCCACAGGCATGTGATCATCTGCAAGGGCAGGCTGTGTCGCAATCCCTTCGTAGTCAGGGCATCGATTCGGACGGTAGGTGTGACCTCTAACAGCCCGACTACGCCTCGGTCGCAATCCCTTCGTAGTCAGGGCATCGATTCGGACAAAAAATGAAGTTTTTACCGAGTGAGCAAAGGCAGAGTCGCAATCCCTTCGTAGTCAGGGCATCGATTCGGACCTCCGAGCGGCCGAAGGTGAGCCGCCGAACCGGTGGTGTCGCAATCCCTTCGTAGTCAGGGCATCGATTCGGACAAAATGTGGAAGTGTCGGTAAAAGGGGATCAGCTTACAATGTCGCAATCCCTTCGTAGTCAGGGCATCGATTCGGACGAATATTACGCCTTTAGGATGGATATCGACGGAGGTCCTGTGTCGCAATCCCTTCGTAGTCAGGGCATCGATTCGGACGGCTCTGTCGGAAAGCAGGGATCTATGATTCAACCTACGTCGCAATCCCTTCGTAGTCAGGGCATCGATTCGGACTGGGCATAGTGATAACCCAGGAGCGGAAAGAAGTCAAGGGTCGCAATCCCTTCGTAGTCAGGGCATCGATTCGGACGGGACTATAAGGACGACACCGGATACCGCATGAAAGTGGTCGCAATCCCTTCGTAGTCAGGGCATCGATTCGGACGGCTCTTCGGAGCCGGTGGGTATCAGATTGAAATGACAGAGGTCGCAATCCCTTCGTAGTCAGGGCATCGATTCGGACAGCATCATTAACGACTACAGCTTGTTAGCAGTGGTCGAGGTCGCAATCCCTTCGTAGTCAGGGCATCGATTCGGACTGTTGGCTGTAGTCGAGGCAATTGCCGACCACTGCACAGCGTCGCAATCCCTTCGTAGTCAGGGCATCGATTCGGACTGTAGGAGAACACAAAACCGTACTAGGAAAAGTCAAAGGTCGCAATCCCTTCGTAGTCAGGGCATCGATTCGGACAGCGAGATAATCGATAGATATCTCGCGCTGGCTGGGTAAGTCGCAATCCCTTCGTAGTCAGGGCATCGATTCGGACAATTCACAGTAAAAGGGGACAGTCTCACAATAAAGATAGGTCGCAATCCCTTCGTAGTCAGGGCATCGATTCGGACGCATGCTTCCGGGGTTATGGTAGCACCCCAAGCACATTTTAGTCGCAATCCCTTCGTAGTCAGGGCATCGATTCGGACCACGAGGCCTTGAGGTACGAACTTTCCGCTCCAAAAAGTCGCAATCCCTTCGTAGTCAGGGCATCGATTCGGACGCCAAACATTATGGGAATCTTTTTAGGTATCTTGAGAAGTCGCAATCCCTTCGTAGTCAGGGCATCGATTCGGACGGAAAGCGTCAAAGCCGGGTTTGACGCTCGGCATAAAGTCGCAATCCCTTCGTAGTCAGGGCATCGATTCGGACTATTTCGCGGAACTTTAAAAAGCACAACCCTCCAAGCTTAGTCGCAATCCCTTCGTAGTCAGGGCATCGATTCGGACGCCAAACATTATGGGAATCTTTTTAGGTATCTTGAGAAGTCGCAATCCCTTCGTAGTCAGGGCATCGATTCGGACTGCTATTTATAATTGCTTTACTAGCGGCGATAATCAGTCGCAATCCCTTCGTAGTCAGGGCATCGATTCGGACTGAGTACGCAGCGATTGTGGTAAGGGACTGGAAAAAGTTACGTCGCAATCCCTTCGTAGTCAGGGCATCGATTCGGACTGAGATACATAGTACGCCCACGTAGGAATTTTCATAAGTCGCAATCCCTTCGTAGTCAGGGCATCGATTCGGACCGTTGCCACCATTGCGGCCGCGCGATGGATGCACCGAAGTCGCAATCCCTTCGTAGTCAGGGCATCGATTCGGACTGGTTAGAAACAGTGACGACATTTCCCAAGCGCGGCATTGTCGCAATCCCTTCGTAGTCAGGGCATCGATTCGGACTCCAATTCTGCTTGACCATGAAATGGTCAAGCTGTGTCGCAATCCCTTCGTAGTCAGGGCATCGATTCGGACTTCGATGCCGTCCACATAGACGGCATCACAGAGCTCTACGTCGCAATCCCTTCGTAGTCAGGGCATCGATTCGGACATACGATTGCGAGTAGATTTTTTTTGGTCTTGGACTGGGGTCGCAATCCCTTCGTAGTCAGGGCATCGATTCGGACCATGAGAATATGGGATGCCGAGGCCGGCATCCACCCAAGGTCGCAATCCCTTCGTAGTCAGGGCATCGATTCGGACCCCACCCCCTTTAACTTACCAAAACCACCACGCTTTGCAAGCAAAAAACGAGGACCCCAGGGGGTACCGTACGCTAAGGCGCGACCCATTTTTCGAAAATCCCCCTTTCCTGAGTTATCTCAATAGGATATAAGAACGAGGGTAATTTTCACCCGTTCTAATTATTCCAAGCACTTGGCCGAAAAAGCGAGAACGCAAAATCGCGCTCGCGGTGTGGCATGAACTTTGGACAAATGCTACGCAGCACGCGCTCTCCACCCCTCTGTCCTCCCGTTCATCCCGTCCAGAGCCCCTTTCCACCACCCCAGACATGGTCCCTTACTCCGACGTGCATATGCCCTGGATGGAGAACAACTACCCCAGTCACTGAAAGATGTCCAGCGAATCCGGATTCTCCCGGAAGGCTGCACGAGCTTGCCGACGCCCTCATTCGTGCGTGTCGGTTCTCCCAGGACGGTCGCCCGGTTCAGGCAGCGTCCCTGATCGTGGGTGCTTCAGTCCTGGGAGTGCTGGGTAGTGAGACGGCTTGGTGGAGGTTTCCTTCGGCCAAGCGGTTGGCCATATCCGCAGGAGAGCCGGCAATGCACGTGCATCGCCCTCGGCCGATGTCTTGGACCAAGGGGAGTGGCGTGAAATCTATTTGATCAAGAAAGTTGTGGTCTCGATTGTATTTTCCAAGGCCTTCTCGAACTCGTCCGCTTTCTTCGGGTTATCTCCGTACCCCGCGTGGTCCACGTCGTTGCGATACGCCTTGAGCTTATTCCACGGTTTCTTGAAAAGCTTTCGCAGCTCCGAATTTTCGCGAAGAGTCTCGACGTATTTTCGTGTTGTTTCAAGGAATTCGGCGGACTTGCCGGTCCAATCCTTTTCATTTTTGTTCACGCAAACCACAGAGCCGGGGCCTGTCTCCCTGACACGACGGTCATGGGGATCAAGTCCGGCAGACCTGGCCAAGTGCGACACCAGGGTTTCCTGCAATATGGTCAACCCTTGTTGGATAAGCTTGTGCCGAAGGCACCATCGAGCCGCCGCTATACCATCAGTGACCTCGTCTCCTCGAAAATCGTCAAGCCCTTGCTCCAGCAGGTGCATTAAATCTTTGAAAGCGGGACGGGCATCGTTGGCTTCACAATCGCGAACGGCCTGCTTGAGCGCCATAGCGCTGTCACTGAGAGAGCGACCTCTGCACGTGGCAATGTTCATGGTGAACTCGAGCATCTTCTCGGCCACTTCACTAACAGTGCCTGAAGAGTCACGGCTGCTCTCCGTGCGAGCCAACTCTGCGGCAGCCCGAGCGTCACCTGTTTCCAGAAATCGATCAATTGCAAGCGTCCAGTCGAGCAGCTTGTCAAACGGTGTAAGGTCAAAGATTGGTACATTGCGGTCCTTCACGTCCATGGCTCTGACTGCTTCGAGGCTGCCAAGGGCTTCGAGGGCTCCATAATCGATACTTCCCAGGGTCACCTTCTTCAACGTCTTCGCGTAATGCACAACGATCATGACCAGCATGGGGATCGACCGGAACGAGTGCGTGATATCGAACACGACCTCATCACCCTGATCGAGGCGGCTGAATATGGACATGAAGATCGCCCAGATTTCATCTTCGTTCCTGCCCTCAGGGATGAGGACGTTCTGTATGGTCGCGCTCGTTCCGATAGCCTCGAGACATCTTTTCAGGCCCTGTCGCTTCAGTACAGCTCCATTGCGTTCCTTGTGACCGTCGTCCAGCCAGTTCTTCCTGTAGGCTTCGTCCGTGGTGAAAATGAGAATTCGGTCATTGTCGCTCCATCCGCTGCACCGATACGCGACGGTTGCCTCCTGGACAAAGCGGACGTTTTCGGCCACGAGATTCCCACTCGCGTAGTAGTTGCACGGGAGATAATCATTCGTGCCCAGCACTGAAATATAGACGTTTGCCATGATCAAACCCCGTATTCTCTGAAGTAGCGATGGCGAAAGCGACGGACCTTGATGGAGCCGTCCTCTTGACGTTCTTCTGTAGCTGTTCTTTCAGTAGTGGAACATATGGGAATCAGGCCGTGCTCCAGGGAGAAACTCACCATGAGGTAGGTTGCTCCGAAGTCGCCCTCCACGAGAACGTAATCCCCGGCCTGGGCACAATCCATGACCCACTCTTTGACAGGAGCAATCCAGTCGCCGAGTGCCGTAAGGGTCGCAGGGACCGAGGTCCATATTCGCTGCAGGTCTTGGGGCAAGGGCACAATCTCGGTGACACCCAGGACGGTTGAAGCGTCCAATTGCTGTTTCGGTGTGAGGGCATGGTTGAACAGAAGAAGCATCCTAGATGCCATGAATGAAAGTCCTTTCGTCGGGTTTCTCCAGTCTTGGAAGAGAAGATTGTAAATTTCGGTTATTGAGCGGGTTTCAAGGCGCGAAGCATATACCCGCAAGTGCAGCGGATTGGTTCACATGCCCTTTTAGCCACAGATAACCGCGAGCCTTATTCTCCCAGAATCTCCTTAACTTTTGCGACCTTCTTGAGTTGCTTCGGTGAGCATTCCTTTTTCTTCCACTTGCCCGCTCTGATCCAGTAATCCTTAAGCGCTGCGGCCACCGCTTCGTTGGTCTCGAATTCATCGATCTTCTGATAGATTGCCACAACCTCGTTCTCAGTCACATCCGCACTTTGGATAAGCGCAACAGCCTGCTCGGTTTTGGTCATACTTGCCAGATCCGCTTGCTGTTGCGCTTTCTTCGCTTTTATGCACCGCTCTTCAATGCGCTGCCATTCCGCTTCCTGTGCCGATCTCTTTGCGGTCTCTTGAGCGGCTTCGATCCGCTGCCGAAGATCGTCCAACCTGATCCGTTCCCGGAGCTCGCGCTCGGCCCTCCGGTCCCGCTCGATTTCTTCCATCCTGCGTTCCTGGTCCTCTTTCAGGGGAACGAGAGCGACCCAACCGAACGGTTGGAGCCCCGACTTTGACATCGGCTTCCGGGATTCCGCGGCGAGCCACAGGGTCGTAGCGCTGGCACTCCACCGCGCATTTGTAGTGCCTGGCTGCATGATCCGGATGTTGCGATACCCTTCGACCGTGACACACTCCGCACCGGAGTGCCGCCCAATTCGCAGGAGGTGTGAACCGTTGACCGCGTTCCGATTCTCCAGTCCTACGCCAATCTTCCGTAACTGATCGTCTTCCAGGGCCTTCTGTTTCCGGAAGAATTGATGGAGACTATCCAGGAGGGGTTGTATGCGTAACGGAGACTTGATCGGCGAGCCCCGCTCGGCCATTTCCAGTCTTATCGTGCCGGTGAACTCCGCGCCGGGCTCGACAACCTCCAGGACTTGGTACGGGCCGCTTGGCTCAAAGCTGGACGGAACCTTTTTCTCGTTTACTGCATAGACAATCCTCGTTTTTACCTCGCCGACAGGCACGAAGTCCGAGATCTTCAGCAGTCGGAAGGGATCCTGGACGATCCCCCGGAAGCCGCGGTCAAGTTGGAGAAGCCGCTCCTCCAATTCGCGGTCTGCTCCCGGACGCCTCACATCAATCCGTATGTTTGCACCCGTTGCCAGAGCATTGAGGTACGCTGTCCTCATCGCGCCCTTGATTCCGGAGCCAGGGAGATATGGCCGTTGGTCGTATGAAAGGAAGGCTGTCCTCGCGATTGAAAACTCGTTGAGCTCTCTGCCGATCCTTGCCTCGTCCGACAGTGGAATCTCAAGTGCTTGTCCGTAATGCTGCACGAACCCGGAGCATAAGGCCACATCACGGCCCTGGGCGGGTCGCCCCCTGAGGAACTTGTAGAGCTCGAGGATAGACCCGACTGTCCCTTGTCGGCAGATCTCAGAGATACGCTTCCGGTCGGCTTCCTCGAGCGAAATGATAAAGTCGAGAGGATCGAACAGGATCATGCGATCATGTTCTGCGTCCACCACGAAGCTCATAGGCTCGTACACTTCGTCGCAGCCGATGTGCACAGGAGTGAGAACCTTTATGAGAAATTTGTCTGGTGTCACAGTCATGTCAATTCTCCAACCTCAAAGGCAGGTACGGGGTATACCCTTGCACAATGGCCTCCTTTTGCGCCTTGGAAACGTTCCTCGCAGGTCGTCCGAAGTACGGACTAGCGAATGCCTCTCTGGAAGCTGGCACGAACACGGCTCCTTCGTCGGCCATGATCACCGGGTTCTTGAAGGGATTTGCATGGCGTGCGAGCTCCGAGCCGTGCTTTCCGAACCTGACGAAGGGGACGAAGAAGGACTCGGTAAACGACCCGGGCTGCGGCACACAGGGGCCGAGCGTGTACATAGCTTCTACGCCCTCGCAGGAGGGGCGTGCGACCTCTCTCCAGTCGGGAACTATGTATCTACCGTACCCGATGGACGCGTCCTTGCCGAATCCCCACTTCCCGATCCTGTGCAAGGCTTCTCGCATTCTGTAGATGTCCGTGGCTGCCTCATCGATGACCACAAAGACGGCCAGCTCCACACCTGGAGAATACACGATGGCCTGCTGGGTGTACGGAGCGAAGGGACCGGTTCCTGTGGTGAAGGTCAGCCGGTTAATGGTGTTGTGGGCTTGCACGAACCTTGCCGAGAATGCCGGCGGACTGTAGGTGGGAACGTCCACGAGGGTCTCCGCTGGATGGCCAGCCCGGACCGATTGGATGAGCTCCGCATCTGTAAGGAATTGCATATGTTCGGGGTTTAGCTCCAAGTCTCCGGGTACGATCATCCACCGCCGTGCCTTCTGTTCCTTGGCCTGCAGAACGTCACAGGACAACTTGCCCCCGCTCAGACGAGAGAGCATTTCCAGCGGGAGGTCGGGTCTCTTGAAGGCATAAGACACCGTTCCGTCAGGCCCAACGATCCTTGGGTACGCTGACGAGAAGACTGCAAAGGGCCGTTCTTCGTAATGCCGGAGTTGTTCTTCAAGACCGCCCTCCAGCAAGGACGGATCTTCCGTCGCCTGCCAGCACACCTGCCCAAAGAGAGTGTCACCTTTAAGCGGTGTTGCCACAGGGCTTATGGGCTGGAGGGATATTTCATAGAGTTTCACCACGCTACCCTCCTGGCGATCACGGTGTGACCTTCTCGAACTCTTCCTTCATGGCCTCGTCAATGAATTCGAAAAAGATCCTGCCGTAGCCTCTGCTGCCACTCCCTCCGAGCGAGTCCATCTCCAGGAGCTTCAGGCCCTTGAAAAGGAATTCGAGGAGATCTCCGTCTCCCTCGAACTCCTTGAGGGTGACCGAAAAGTCAAACTCAGTGCCTGCCGGGACCCGTTCGGTGAAACGTGGATCTCTCGCCGTCCCCTGGATTCTGTTGATACGGTTCTCAGACTTGACTTCGGTAAACACGCCGTTGTGTTTTGCTTCGTCTTCTCTCCATTCCCGGTTGAGAGGGCAGTCAGCGAAAGAGACTCTGGTGGGTCCCAACGACAACTCCTCGTCACTGTCTGCACCACTCGATCCGAACAGCTTGAGAATCTTCTCGCACTGGTCCTTTTCATCGCCCTTAAGCTCCCTGAGCAATCCGAGTGAAACGGGATTTCCACGAGTCCGTCCCATGAGGCCGCTCCTTAGCTCCAAGAGTGATCTCACCTTTCCCTTAATTGATGAGCCGGGGATGTACGGATCATTGGAATGGGGATGTTTCACGACGGTATTGTCCACGCCCCCGATGCGCATTTCCATGTCACCTGAGCCGATATGCAGCCCGCTCCTGAGGATAATCTTTCCCTTAATCTCTCTTATTTCTTTCAGTCGCATGGTGCCAGTCCTCCTCTAGCTCTTCGGCCCATGGAGCTTGTAATAGCCCATGAATGCTTCGAATAGATTCGCGAACACATCCAGGTCCCGCCGATCCTTCACTTGCCCGACACAGTCTTGGATAAACTTCGTGAAATTGTGGCTCGTTAGCTTTCGGCCTTCGGCGTAGGCCGCTTTCGCGGTCACCATGTGGACCATCGGCAAGATGAATTCCCATTCGGCTTCTCTGACCCTCGACATTATGTTCAGTCGAATGACTTCATCGTAGAACTTCCTAATTTGGCTTGCCCTATTTCTCTCATACTGAATCTCACCACGGGCGTCCTTCACAGGGTTTCCGTGCTTATCTCTCTTCTGACCGGCTTCGGCTATGCGCTTTGCCAGACCCTCCGCAATCGCAGAGAACAGGACAGGCTCCAAGATTTGCTTTTCTCTGTCCTTCCACAGATGAATTCCAGGCATCTCATCCTCCTATCTGATGTCGTAGAGAAGCTCCCACAGAGGGATTCTCAATTTGCCTGCATATTCGGTCATCCACGCTGCCATTGACCGGGAAATGCTCTCAACTGCGTGTTCGCGTTCCTCACCCTTTAGATTCTTCGCCGCGTTTCTCTCAATGGTATAGGCCAAATACGCTCGCCATTTGGTGCAGCCCATGTCCTTCAGTAGCATCAATCTCTCAGGAGCCACGATCTTCTCTCGGGCAACCATCTCGATCAAACCATTTAGCCGGTAGAGCATGGATTTGGTCACCAGCTTTCGTTCTAGCCAATCCCGCATCGTGTCTCTGACAGCAGCCAAATTCGAGAGCTCGTCCCAGTCAGCCGTTTCGCCAAACAGGGTCACCTTGTTGCGTCCGCCGTCCTTGGAGCACCTCAGCGCGTGCTCCGCGGCCTCGGCAATCTGCTCAACCGGTGTGTGCGGCTTCTCAAACGCTATGCCTGCGGAGAGATGTCCCTCAGGATTGTTGCAGACGTACTCAGCGAAGCTCGCTCTCAAGTGCCGTGCCAGATCAATCGTCCTGTTCCAGGGGCCGATGAGAAAGAGGTCATCTCCCCCCGCGAAGACCGTGTAGATTTCACGAAACCGGTCATCCGTCTTGAGCAGGTGTGGCAAGTAAAGAGAGAAGTAGAAATTGAGTTGGCGGCTCAAGGTAGCTAGTCTCGATATAGTAAAAAGCGCTCGGTTGCCTTCTGGTGCCAGTCCCCGGGACATGAGGGCCCCCAGATTGTCCACGTCGGCCTTGAGGATACCTAGGGCTGCCACTCCTTGATACTGGCGGCCGTTCTCGTCCGACGGGATCAGCGCTCTTGCGGCCATGTGATGAAAAGTCATAGGGTCCCCGACCGTCACTTCTTCTTCCGACCCTAATCGATCGGAGATTCGGTCATCATATAGGTCTTCATCGGAGTACCGTGGCACGTAACCGTTGATAAGCTTTGCTGTTGCCCTGTGAGGAATCCTTTCCCCATCCTCGATGGCAAGATCCCAGCACCTTATTAGCCGGCCATTTCGTGCACTCTGCCTCAGATCGTCTTCTTCGTCGAAAAAGGAGATCTGATACCTCCCGAAGATCGGCTCCAAGAGACGATTTTCCCTGCTTCCGACCGGCTCGTCCGCGAGGGACACTGCCACGCGCGTCTTTTGAACAAGGTTTTTGCCCAAGAAGACGTGATCATGACATGTCCTGCAGACCGAAATCGCTTCTCGTACGATGGGGTGGTCGTCTGTGTCAAAAGCGGATGGTCGCTTTCCGCACAGGGGACAGAGGTGACGCTTTAGCTCGTTGTTGAATCCGTCCAGGTACCCGGAGATGGTGCCCCCGTGCTCGTTCAGGTCTAGCCTGCAGACCTTCTTCCTCCGCATTGCTGCCTGAACAGAATTCCACAGCTCGTAGAACTTTCCTTGAGTGAAATCCTCGCCCGAGGCCTGCACGACAGCCATTCCTATAGAGTTCTCGCCGTGCGACACGTCCTTGAGCCACCTGTTGGTCAACTTCTCGACTGACTCCACTGCCTGCAGCGCACTGGCGGTGTTGGGAGCCACAATGGTGAACTTTCCGGCTGCATTGAGAACCACCGAGGAAAAGGGCAACCCGATCTCGCGGCAAATCATGTCGGCAGTAAGCTCGGAAAAGAGGGACACGGCAAAGGATCTGCCACGGAGAAGCTTTGAGCGGTACTTTCTTGTGTCGCCGTGGCTGCTAAAGATGAAATCCTGGATTCCAAAGAAGTCGCCCATGATGACAAGGAACTTCGGCTCATGATCATTGCGTAAGGCCTCGACAGTCAGCGTATCGTGATCACGGTGGTAAACATACATTGCCACCGCCAGTGCTGCTGTGGTCCTGCAATGATCATATAAGGACACGTCGGGCACAACATCGCCGCCCCTCGCCGCTGGCACACAGGACGCAAAGGACATCATCAGGCTGTCAAAATGCTCAAACCAGAGCGCCACGTTGTCCCGTACATGGAGAAGCTTCTTCAGCGAATCGCAAAACCTCACAAACAGAGATTGGTATTCTTCCTTTGCCTCCTCGTTTGATGCAGGCACGATCTCCGATTCAAGTCCGGGAAAGATCGATCGTGCCGACACCTCGGCTAACCGGTAGCAGTAGCTGTGCTTGGCCTGACGAGTCTTGCCTGGAACATCCTTTAGGGTCAGACGTTCGAGGACAGGATAAAGTCTGGTTTTGCGGTAATCCCTCCAGTGAATGTCGCTCCGATTCCCCTCTTCGAAACGATTTCGATCCCAGCCGCTGCTCAATCTGTCAGCAGTCGCGATAACCCACTGCATAGGGGTCTCTGGCTTGTGGTGGGCAGCAGCCAGATTGATGAATACGTCGCCGACGCCCCATTCGCGTCGATTGAGCTGCGGCGGCAGGAATTCTGCCATCTTCTCGATAAAGGCGGCGGTCCATAATGCATGCACGTGAGTCGGTCTGCCGTCACGCTTTGGCTGGTAGAGATCCTCGTTGCTTTTCACGAACTCGGAATCAACACCAAGAACTGATTTATCGACCAGTTTGCCGGTGTCGTGCGTGAAAGCTGCTAAAGCGACCTTCAATACTGTCTCATCCATGGTGACCTCTCAAGCTGTATTACAAGGGTGGAACCCCGTGGCTAATCAAGGTGCTCTCCTTCAGAGCTCCAGTCCCCTAGTGCGCCTTGACGGGATACGCAACCTCATTTGCGAAATGCCATGCTCCGACAGCGACAGATGGATCACACTTCGCCCCGAATGTTCTTGCCTGAGGGGCTGCCCTGTCTTCTCCACAACCGAAGACGCCGGATTGTCCGGCTAACCCAGTCCCGCAATTATCCCCCTCATTCCCCAAACCATTCCAGCATCTTTGCGTCTGCCTTTTCCCGTGCGCTCTGAGGAATGTTCATTTCCAGAGCCGCTATGGCTGCAGCCAAGACGGTCAAATCGTCGGTGAGCCCGATGGCTGGAATGAAGTCCGGGATTGCATCCAACGGAAATATGAAATAGCCCAGGGCCCCTATGATGACGGTCTTTGCCCACGTCGGCACATTGGGCTCCTGCAGAGTGTAGTAGAGTGTCAACGCATGCCGGAGGCCGCCTTTTCCCAGCTTCTTTGCGTGGCTCTTGAGGCGAGACCAGAAGTCGCTTTCAGAATAGTGCTTCTGGAATCCGCCGTACTTGTTGGTGAAATCCTCGCTATCTGATGACATGTAATTTCTCCTTTGCCGCGGGGGATCGGATCTTGCCTGCGGACAGGATCTCGCTCCCCGATTTTCGGATGGTTGGACCCAGTATAGGAGGGTCATATGACAGATGAGGTCAGACGTTGCAGAATTTTTTCGTCAAGGAGATCTTTTTCCCCCTGGCGAGGGCCCGCGCTTCAGCAGTCCGTGCCTCTTCATCCTGATTGGCAACCGGACCGTGCCGCGGTATAGTACCGGGCAGCGGGCCTGAATAGCTGACCGCAGTCTACAACAGCAGCGCAGAGGGAGTAAAGCATGATTACAGCGTTTGTTCAATTCAAGCTTCCCCAACCGGTAACGCGAGACAAAGCACGGGAAATCTATTCGAGCACGGCACCAAGATACAGAGACGTCCCTGGACTTGTTCGCAAGTATTATATCCTCTCGGCTGATGGAGCCACGGCGGGAGGCGTGTACCTGTGGAAATCCCGTGAGGACGCTGAACGACTCTATACGGAGGAGTGGAGAAAATTCGTTGCGGATAAATATGGCTCAGAGCCGTCTGTGGAGTATTTCGCCACGCCGGTGCTTGTTGACAATCTGATCGGTGAGATCATTTCGGAAGACTGACCTGCGACATCCAAGGGGTCAGGTCTTGTTTCTTGACTTGCCGCTTCCACCCCGAACTATCCAGGAGAACCGAAGGGCAAGGATTGTCCAGAGGGTGTGTGGCAATCGATGCCCTAACTGGAGTCAGGAGAATGTACGGGGAAAGCTCGAGCAGGTAATAGGATGGCAGTCTATCCTCCTGTTCGAGCCTCTTGCCCTATTCGTCACATTGTCACCTCATCAGGCTCGGCAGCCAAAGAATCAGCGAAGGGAACATCAACAGCAAAATGACCATTGCCATATTTACAAAGAAGAATGGTACGCACCCTCTATAGAGTGTCCCCATTGTTACATCTTCAGGCGCGATCGTTTTGAGATAGAACGCTGAATATGCAAAGGGCGGGGTCATGTTCGAGATTTCCAGCGTGGAGCAAAACAGTATCGCAAAGTAGAGCGGGTCCACACCCACGGTAGTGATCAAGGGGCCAAATATGGGTACCAAAATGAAGATCAAGGCGATCCAGTCCATGACGAATCCCAAGAGCCACACGATGAGGAGCATAATGATGATTGTCCCGAGCTGGCCGAACTGAAAGCCCAGTATGATTTTTCTCAGGGCCACATCCCCACCCATAGATATGAAAACACCTGTGAAAAGCTGGCCTCCGAGACATATCATGAGAACCGCGGTCGTGATCTTTAGTGTGGAGGTAGTGGCCCTGGTAAGGACATCCAGGTTCATCCTGCCTGCCAGGACGATCAGGCCCAGAGCGCCCAGGACGCCCATGGCTCCTGCCTCGGAAGGGCCCACGAGACCAAAGAAGATGGATCCCATGACTGCCAGGATGAGAACAACAGGAGGGACAAGAGACTTTCCAACCAGGTTGGCAAGCTCTTTTCCTCTGATTCTCTCATTTTGTTGAATGGGCTTGCCTATGCTAGGATCGACGATTGCCCAAATGTATACAAAGGCCATGTACATAAGGCCGAGCAGCACGCCAGGGATTGCCGAGGCTATATAGAGCTGAGAAATGGATACGCCTGCAGCGCAGCCGTAAAGGATCAGCATGATACTCGGCGGAATCATGACTCCCAAACCGCCCCCCACCATGATGCTGCCAGTAGCGAGCGCCTTATTGTAACCGCGGGAGAGCATTGACGGCAAAGCGAGCAATCCTATGAGAATCACGCCAGCTCCCACGATCCCTGTGCAGGCGCCGAAAATGATCGCCATTCCTATTGTGGCCAGCGCCAGACCTCCCCTCACCGGACCGAGCAACTGGTAAAATGCGTCATAGAGCTTCTCAGCTACACCCGCATGCTCCATAAGAGCACCCATGTAAATGAACAAGGGTGCAGCCACGAAGGGGTAGTTGCTCATCATCCCGAAGGCCTGGACCGGATACATGGGAAGAACCCGTTCGCCCATGAAGATAAGTCCAAAAATCAGGGGGATTGCAGAAAGTGCAATAGCCACGTGCACCCCGATGACGATTGCGAAAACGATCGTTCCCAGCATGATTAGGGCGTAAGTCTCAGCTCCCATTGTCGTTTCTCCTTGTGCAGGTCAACCAAGATAGCAAGCCAATCGGAATAGGAACGGATGCTCCCCTCAGCTTGTCGGAAGTGAGAGTCCGGATCACGCCACTTTCCCCACATCCCCGGGCACGGGGATCTTGTCGATCTTCTGTTCTGGAGCGGCAAATAGTGACCGTAAGAGCCGGATAAAATCTGCGAGCCCCTGCAGAAAGAACAAGAAGAACGCAACAGGAATAACGAATCTCCAGTGGTACACTGGTTCACCCCATTGGCTGGTATTGCTTATTTCTTCGGCAATCCACGCACTATAAGCAATTTTGGTTCCCCACCACACCATCACTGCGGCAAAAGGTACAAAGAAGCAGAGGAAAAAGACGATGTCCAGCAATGTCCGCACGCGGTCGGGAAGCATGTTGAAAATTACGTCAACCCTGATGTGTCCCTTCTGCTGCTGAATAAACGCCGCGCCCATAAGGAACATGGTGGAAGAAATCATCATTGCCAGATCAAAGGCCCATATCGTGGGTCGATTGAATACGTATCGTGCGATTATCTCATACAGGACAACGAGGCTGAGGAGCATGGCCAGCCAACGCACGATCTTTCCGCTCCAGATACTTATGCCGTCGATTATGTTCAGGAGCTTCATTTGTCGTTCCTTTCCCGGAGCTCGACAGGGATGGAGGGTACTCCGTACGAATGGGAAGCGCCCCACCACTTTGGCAGCGGACCGGGCGGGGAGGAACCCCGCTTCTACGGTCCGCAGGTGGGAACAGATCGGGGAGTCAGGCCCAGCCGTATATCCGGTGATCGCTTGCTCGAAATCCGGTATCAAGCATCGCCCTTTACCAAGCCCACATGATCTCCGGTCATGTTGAAGTAATCAATCCACTTGCCGTATTTCCCATAGTCCTGCTTGAACTTGGCCCATGATGCGAGAATTCGCGCAAGGTCTTTGTCGGACTTTGCTTTCTCGTAGTAGTAATCGGCCGAAGCCTCGTCTACGGCCTTGGTCACTTCTGGCGGAAGCATCAGGATTTCTGACTTCTTCTCCTCCACAGCCTTTTTCAGAGTCAAAGTATCCTGCTCGATGCCCCAAGCCAGTGAACGGAGCGTAGCGTCTCTGCTTGCCTTTTCGATTGCTTTCTTGATCTCTGGAGGAAGCTTGTTCCACTTGTCCAAATTGATCGCCCAAATGTTGATCGGTGAAGTACTCTTTGTTGGGTGCATGTAGAGATACTTGGTAACATCACAGAAACCCACGGGATAAGTACAGTTGATGCTAGAGTACTCCATAGCATCTATCACCTTTCTCTCCATTGCCGGGACCATTTCTCCTTCCGGGAGAACTACCACCGACGTACCGAATTTCGTGAGAACCTCGCCTCTGACTCCTGCAGCACGCATCTTCAGGCCCTTGAGGTCATCTATCGTGTTGATCTTCTTGTTGGAATACAACCAGATTTCCGCCGTTATCGCGACCATGAAGAGCGGATGCGAATTGTATTTCCTATGGAAGATGTCCTCGAGGATCTCCTTGCCTCCGCCGTTGTAATACCAGATGATCTTTTCGATGGGGCTCTGAGCGCCCGGCGCGTCACAGAACCATTGAGCGGCGTAAGCCTTGGATTTTGCGAGGCATGGACAGCCTTGACCGAAATCGATTATGCCTTGACCCGTGGCGTCAAAGACCTGGCCAGCGGGCACCATTTCGCCGGCCTGATGGAACTGGATCTTGACCCGGCCATTGGTGTACTTTGTGATTATATCCCCGAAATCTTCGCCCAGCTCGTAGAGCCTGTTGGCTCGGGAACAGAAAGCCTGCCCTTTCCAGGTCCAGGTCTCTTCAGCGGCTTCGGCCTTGGAGATCCCTTGGGTAGCAACTAAAGCCGGTGCGGTTACCAGAGCGGCTCCAACTGTTGCACAAAACTTTCTCCTGCTTTCCATCTTCGTCACCTTTCCTTAAGCTTTCCAGTAGCCGATGACTGCGAAAAGCCACTGTACGGTGGCGTTTATCGGGTATTCTGGGGACCGTGGAGCAAAAATCGCCCACGATCAAATGCTATTGCCGTGTTTACCAGTTCCACATGCGATAACCCATCTTGAGCAGATAGGAAGTGGCCTCACCTGTGTGGAACACCTCGCAGCCGAGCTCCAGCATCTTGTTCGTGATGCCGTAGCGATCGCTGCACGCTTTGCAGCACCAGATCTTGCCTTCCTTACCGCCGTATCCCTGGATTTCCTTGATCAGCTTGATCTGCTCGCTGTCAGGCGGCAGACCTGCAATTGTCTTTTCGGCCGGGCCCCAGAGAACGACTTTCACGTTATCCATCCACTTGCCTTTAATAGCTCTCGATGCATACAGAAGCCCGAAGTAGATCATCTCGGGGTCTCCGTTCTGAATGACGACCACTACGTTGCCGCTTCCCCTCGGAGAGTATTCCGCTCCGATATCCGCCAAGGCCAGTAAAGGACTGATTGCGAATAGCCCAGCGACCACTAGAATCAATGCCACGTTCGATTTTCTCATTTTCCCTTTACCTCCCTATGCTGCCACGCACAGAAAATGCGTGGTCTTCGTCACACTTGAAAGCCAGTGAGCCTTCAGCAGCGAATCTCCTTCTCAACGTGAGTCCTTCGAGCGGTTTAGAATTGTCAAGCTATGCCTGTTCTTCTACCGATACTTCACCATTCTCGATAGAAACGGCTTGGCCGGTCTTAACCATCTGGAAAAGGTCTTCGTCAAAAGAATCCAGCATCGGAACATCAATAGCCAATGCCGATTCACAAAGGATCGGATCTGCTTCCCGACAAAGTATTGCCGCGGGCGCATTTCCTTTCTTCATCGCCTCATACGCGACAAAGGGAGCAATCGTACCCCCTTTTCCTGACGGACAGACCAGGATTTTTCCTGCTATGCTTTCCCCAAACATGGGGTGGTTTAGTATGGTGATCTTTCCCGTATTTGGATCAAAATCACCTATGAACGAAAAGGGGACGTCCAAGACTACAGCCTGTCCTGCTGCGTTTCCCTCGTTAACAATTCTGCCCTTTATTTTCATTGTCTTCCTCGACCACAAGCTGACGGCTTAAATCAACGTTTTGCCGCACGCGTCTGTCCATTTCTCATCTGAAAGGTCACATTTGATGGCGCCATTATGCCGAGACTGCATCAATGCAATCGGGCATCTCCATCACGGCCACTTTCACCCTTCCCTTGGTAAGTCTTGAGATATAGTGGGCCGCTTTGAACGAATTGGTGACCAGGGTTCCTACGTCATCGGGGATAGGGGAATCCGGGATCGTCGCCATGCACGAGCTGGTAACCACTCCACCCGCCTCTTCTATAGTGCGGCTGTATCCCATGGTCTGTGCCAGATAGTAGGTTTGATAGGCTGATCCAATCCACAATCTCCTTCCCGGCCGTAGCTTCTTTCCGGAAAGTCTAGTAGCTATGTTTCGAATCTCTTGTATTGTGCAGTGAGGACACCCCAATATGCACATCTCCACCGTGTCGTTGGAGCTCAGTGCATGGAGCTCCTTTGTTTCTGCGATTGCTTTCTTGTCCACCCTGATGATTTCTGCAGGTTCTTGATTCCCCAAGGCCCGTTCGAGAGTCGGCGCCTCAGGCGTACACCCAACAACATGACAAATGCTGACCGATCCCGAAGCAGGGAGCGGTGCCATAAGGGCGAGCAAGTAGGAGATATCCAGCTCGCGCGCCAGGCCGTTGACTACGATGTTTCGTTGCTGGGCTCGTGACCCGACGTAATAGCCTATGGCACCAAGGTCCGTGTACGTGATCCCGTGCGGGTCCACTCCCTCCAGCTCCACCACAACCTGGCCAAGCCTATTTTCGTCCAAAAACAGTCCTCGATAAGGCGCCCTACCGGTTATTGCTGCAGCTAGATTAAGGACCGCTCCATCTCGATTGGTCCTCGCGGCGAGAAGAGAGTTGACGAAAAGCTGAGCGCATGAACCGATCCACGATATGAAGTCTCCTCTTCGTGGAAGGTTTCCCACGAGCATCGGGAGGCAGGTGTACGTTTCGTAAAACCCGAGCCTGCGATAGATTTCGATCCGTTGCTTGAGCACCGGAATCTCTTTCGCTGCGTATTCCTCCGAGATCCCCATCCTTTCCCAAAGCTGCGGGTCAAATGCGGACATGAAAGCGTGTAGGGTAGTGAAGGTTCCCGTTTGCCCGACGCCTTCAGTCATTTCCATGAGAAGGTCGGGTGGTTCCCTCGGGATGGTGTGGGCGCTGGAGATGGGCACCAGTCGCTCCGCACCCATGGCTTCGCCGAACTTAATCAGAATGTGCATACATTTCTCAAGTCCGGGGCCATGCTTTCCACTGGCCATGTCTTCTTCGCTTCGTGTAAGAATCATCCTAATCTCACTCTTGAAAACGGGACAGCCAGCTCAGCCGTCCTGTCCCGGCAAGGGCTTGCCTTCTTTGTCGAGAACCTTGTAGTCGTCTCGGACGTTGTGCACGTGGACCCAGTCCCCCTTCTCGATGTCCTGCGTAGCGCTTCCAATGGCATGTCCGTATTTGACGATTTTGTCACCGGATCTGATCTCCGCTATCGCTATCTTGTGGCCGAATGGAACATCATGATTGCACATAAGGATAAGCTCATTGTCCTTCAACCGAGACTTCACCTGCTCGCCTGCGGAAATATCCTCGAGAGCTGTCGCTACGTTGTCTTCTTCATGGACGATTTTCGCGAGCTTCATTTTAGTACCTCCAGTTAGATAACAGGTCCTTTAATGAGAATCTCCATCGTGCCGTCGAAGTTGAGAATTTCCGCCCTGGTCATCTTACCGTTGGCTACGTCGATGGCATATTCGTATAATCTTTGGCCCGCTTCGGAGACAGTTTCTGTCTCCTCTATTATCGAGGAGACATCGACGTCGATATGCTCTCGCATGGTTACGTTGGTCTTTGCGTTTCCGCACACCTTTATCGTGGGAAGAAGTGGATTTCCGTTAGGCGCTCCTCTACCGGTCGTGAAGAGATGTATGATGGCACCGCCCGCGGCCAATCCCACCAGATTCTCAAAGCCATGGCCCGGAATGTCCATAATGTGTCTTCCTGGACCTTCGGGAATTTCGGCGTATCGAACGCTGGTTTGAATAGGGACATCCGCTCCCTTGGCGTTTGCACCCAATGCCTTTTCTACAAGCGTGGTCAAGCCTCCGGCCACATTTCCGACCGTCATCTGTGAGCCTCTTACGTCTGCGCCAACGGCAATCCCTCGGAGATAGAGATCGCGAACGAAATCGACTATCCTTTCCCCATGCTCTTCAGCTACACAGAGTTTCTTGAGAGCGTACTCTCCACCCATAATGTCGCATACTTCGCCCTGGATGAACTTCCCTCCATTCTCCGTCATAATCCGGCACACTTCGCCCACTACGAGGTTGGACGACAGCCCGGAGGTCGTGTCGGAGGAGCCGCATTTGGTTCCAAAGCATAATTTGTCGAGGCCGACTTCCTCTCTCTGTATGGCACTCGCCTCGAGCACCATTTCAGCGGCAATTTTGGCTCCGTTGTTTATGGTGTCCAACATCCCGCCAATCTGATGAACCACCACCAGCTCGACCGGCTTGCCCGACTCCCTGATACCCTCAAGCACCTGTTCAGCGAGCACCATTTCACATCCCAGCCCTACGAGCAAAACAGCGGCTACGTTGGGGTTCTTTCCCAGATTAATGAGGGTTCTCGTGACCTGCTCAGTATCCTGGGACGGATGGAGGCAGCCCTGATGATGCGGAAGGGCCTTTGTTCCCCTGATGAGTTTTTCGATGTGGTAGCACACCGCATTAACACAGCCGGTGGTAGGCATAATGGCCACATAATTTCTCGCCCCCACCGTGCCGTCAGCCCTGGGGTAACCACAGAACTTCATTTGATTCCTCCTGTATTAGGACCAGTGTGTTGGCCTGAGCCAGGGAGTTGGGTTCCCGCTTGGTGCAGGTCCTGTTGGATCCTCTCCTTTAAGACTTGTGAAGCGAATTCGAGATGCTTGAGCAGGGACTCTTTTGCCCTATCGAATTCGCCCTTCTTTATGAGGTTCAAGATCTCCCGATGATCTTGCAGCGACTTATCCACTGAGCCCGGCATGAACAGATACATGACCTGATATCGCGTCAGGTTTAACGAAATGGTCTTATAGAAATGAATTATTCGTGAATTGCCTGTTAATTCCACCAGCTTGGCGTGAAATCCGGCAAAGACCTGGTGGAAGTGGAGCATTTCTTCGGGATTCTCGACGGAAGGGAGGGACAGTCGAACGGCTTCTTCAAATGTCGATTCCACCTGGGCGAATTTTGAGCTGTCGACAAATTTGAGAAGATCGATGGAGTATGTTTCTATCATCTCGCGCGTTTGAAACAGTCCGATCAAGTCCTCGATAGATACATCCGAAACGTACGTGCCCTTCCTGGGAATACTGACGAGCAGGTGCTCATTTTCAAGGATGCGGAAAGCCTCTCTGACTGGGGGTCTGCTGACGCCAAGGCTTGTGGCGAGATCGTTCTCGTTGATTTTCTGATTGGCAGGCATTTTGCCGGTGATGATTTGAGTTCTCAGGTAATCAACGACGGTGTCTGAAACGGATTTGATTTCTACCAGCATGGCGCCTCTCACTTCGTCTTTTCTCATCAATCAAGGCCGACTCGAAGATCTCAGGGGTTTCAATAGGTCTACTGTCTTCGGTCTACAGTCTACAGAAGACCCGTAGGAATTGTCAACACCAAAATTAACCCCCCCAAAAAAAATGGACGAAGTCAGGCCGCACCACCCCCTCCATCTGCAGAGCTGAAGCAACTGCGTTACCGTGTTTGCGAAAACAACCGCTCAACGGGGCTCGGACGACGAGCTCTGAAAAGATCGTGCTTGACCGCGGCCCGCGCGGTGATTAGTCTCCAACCCAAAGAGGGCTTGCTGTTTACGAACCTGAAAGCAGTCTTATCCATGCTGGGGCTGTGGAGACGAAAGAGACGAGTTTCATCGAGGTGGGGGAAACCATCCGCCCCTCTGCTGTGCTCCGGAAGACCCCAAAGATTTCAAGCTCGCGCACGATCGTGCTCGAGAGATGCGAGCTCGGCGCCAGCCGAGTAGGGGAGGGCTGAATGTTCACTATCGATCGGGAAGCTCGTGAATACTTCTTGGAAGAGCTCGGTGAAGCCAAGGCGGTGCGCGTGCTTTACCGCGGACCGGGGTGAGCCAGCGGCGGAATCGCGCTGGTTCTGGATGAGCCGGAATTAGAAGACCTGAGATACGAAGTGGATGGGGTCAGCCTAATTGCAGACCCGGTTACCGCGGGCGTGATCGAAAACGCTGGTGCTGTGACAATCTACTTCACGACCTTCGGACCTCGGGCAAAGCTGGAGAGCGGCTGTTCTGGTGGCTGACCGCGAGTCTCGGACACATGCCTCCAGCAAATGCTTCTCGCAAGATGCGCATGCGAGCTGAGGAAGAGCGAATAATATCGAATAGATCAGGGAAAAACTCAGCATAGGATTTCATAAGTGTGGATTCCTTTGAGGCAAACCGCTCCCTTTAGGGAAGGGCAGGCTCAGAGCCTCTTTCAATGGTGCGCAGGTTTGAAACCTCTCCTACTACTGTGGGGTGAAGCGTTGCTCGTTGAGGTAGAAGTTCCGGAACAGTAGAGTTAGGGGCGGGTTTCAAACCCGCCCCTAACTGAACAGGGCTGAAGCAAGTACGCGACCATATTTATGAAACGGTGTAATTGGTGCAGGTTTTCTTGAATTCGGTTGCGTAGTCGCATCCTCTATTCAGGGACGGGCATTTAGCGGTGGGCCGGGCATCTGAAACTCTCTCAAAACTCGGGACCCACCACAAAATCGTAGCACGATTGAGCGTCGATGCGTGGAAAGGCACCCTCACCCCACCCTCTCCCAGAGGGAGAGGGAGCCGGAAAAATCCCCTCTCCCCCGCTTCGGGGGAGAGGGTCAGGGTGAGGGGGTGTGCCACGATCTTAACATTTGCCGCAATTCCGAGACAGTTTCCTCTCCCCTGCCACACACGGGTTTTCGCATCTGTCACGCGTCACCTTCTAACAGGCTCACACCTCCCTCCAACGCAGCGGTGCCCAGGCGGACATCGCACATTTGCACAGGGGTCGACCTTGACACATCGGCCATTTACGCACTTATGACCCTGCGGGCACCTGACGTTTGCGCAGGGGTCGGTCTTTACGCACCTGCCGTTCACGCATTTGTGCCCAGGCGGACTTCGCACATTTGCACAGGGGTCGACCTTGACGCATCGGCCGTCCACGCACTTATGACCTTGGGGGCATCGAACGTTTGCGCAGGGGTCGGTCTTTACGCACCTGCCGTTCACGCATTTGTGCCCAGGCGGACATCGCACATTTGCACAGGGGTCGACCTTGACGCATCGGCCGTCCACGCACTTATGACCTTGGGGGCATCGAACGTTTGCGCAGGGGTCGGTCTTTACGCACCTGCCGTTCACGCATTTGTGCCCAGGCGGACAGCGGACATTTGCACAGGGGTCGACCTTGACGCACCGGCCGTCCACGCACTTATGACCTTGGGGGCATCGAACGTTTGCGCAGGGGTCGGTCTTTACGCACCTGCCGTCCACGCATTTTTGCCCTGGCGGACATCGCACATTTGCGCAGGGGTCGACCTTGACGCATCGGCCGTCCACGCACTTATGACCCTGGGGACACCTGACGTTTGCGCATGGGTCTGTTTTGACGCACTTTCCATTCAGGCATTTTTGTCCTGGCGGACATCGCACATTTGCACAGGGGTCGGTCGGTTCAATCTTGACGCACGGATTGGCAACAAATGCCCTGACGCCGGCCCGATGCGCCGGGATGACGCATTTATAGCCCGGAGGGCACTTGATGTTGGCGCATGGATCGTCACCGATGCACCTACCTTTGACGCACCTCTGACCCGGCGGGCACTTGATGTTCTCGCAGGGATCTACCTTGACACACTTGCCGTGGACGCACTGCATACCAAGCTCGGAACACGAAACGCAGAGGTGCCCGGACCTGATTTGGCACGGGCCGCACTTGTCTGTCTTGCCCACACAGAGCCCGGACACGCAGATCTTACCCAGGGCCTCGCATGACACGCACCTGCCGTCAGGTGTTCGTTCTGAACATCGGGGACACGGGTGGGGTTTCCAGACGCATCGTCCGTGGTGATCGCACGTTGCGCCCAATTCCTGACAGGAGATGCAGCGATGTCCTCGTCTCACCTGGCAGGGGCCGCAAACGATGGGGGGTTCTATTATTCCTGTGGTCGGAGGGGGTGGAACCACGACGACGGGGGGCTCCGTTGGCGGCGGCACGACTACGACTGGGGGCTCGGTCGGCGGAACCGGAGGACCGACAGGAGGAGGCGGCGCGGGGGGTTCGCACGTGCACCTCATGGTACCATCCGGACACCGCAACTGCCCCTGACACTTTCCGTCACGGCAGCACGGGAGCTTGAACAGCGTCTTGTCAGCACATTCTTTGTCAGAAGTGCATTCAGGGCGCGGTTTTTCTTCGGGCTCCACCTTGATGCACGCGCAGTTCTGGTCGCGCTTCTCTCCCGCTGGGCAATCCGGCAAGGGGGTGCAGCGACCATCGCGGCATTCTCCGCAGTTGCCCAACAGGTCGCGACATGTTCTCCCTGCTTTCTTCTTGTCTGCCCGGCATTCACCGAACTCCCATTGCTGACATTCATCACACAGAGCGCGCGCCAACAACGGACGGAGCTGTTTGGGCAAACAGAGAATCTGCTGGACTCCGGTGATCGGATCTGTAACGATCTCCAGAGAGCCCTCATTCAGCAGGCAGTCCAGCGGGGAAGCGCACGCGTCTCCCGTCGGCGCTCCTGTAGTGTCGAAGCACGGATCAGCAGAAGGAACTCCTGCCACATTGAGGGCACAGGGCGCTCCCCCACCGGTTTGCGCATCAGAGCAGCGATCGCAAATGTCATCCATACGGCCTACTGCGGGATCGGCCAATATCCTCCTGTCGCAAGCTCCGCATCTCGGCGAAGTGGGGCATGATGCGTCGGTCGGGTCGCTCAGGGCACAGCCCGCGTCTGACTCAGTGCACGTGATACAGACCGGACACCCGTCGCTCGGTAAGCTGAAGGGGTCAGGATTCAGGCTATTGTCCACCCAGACGGGTGCCTCAACGGGACAGTCGGGTACACAGGAACCGTCCAAGGGATTGAACGCAAGGCCGGGAGGACAAGGGCATTCGCAAAGGCACGAATTGGGATTGTAAATAGCTCCTGCAGCAAAATTGCAGGGCTTGCACAACCCAACCAACGGATCCACGGCCCAGCCGGGAGGACAGGGACAGCCCGGCGGAAAGGGAATAACGGGCGGTGGGAAGATCGGCGGAAAGTCGATAGGCGGAATCACCCCGGGCGGAAGTACCGGCGGTTGCTCAATGGGCGGCTGGTCTACGGGCGGCTGCTCCACGGGTGGCTCGGTTGGTGGCGACGTGGGGCACTCGGGGACCGCTTTCGGCAGAGTCTTGTCTATAGTGGTCGCCTCCACAAGGGCCATCAGAATGGCCGGCGACACGCCCATTGGGTCGGAAGGTTCGTTCCGGGCATCCACGTATGTCCGCTGACACGCAGTGACGACCACCTCGCGAGAAAGGTTCTCCACATTGATCTCGGGACCAAAGGTCGCCAAAATGTTCTTCACCGTGACCTTTCCCTTTACCACGGAGACAGCGGTTTGCGCGGGATTAAGGACTTCCACAATGAAATCAGAATCTTCATCTTTGCTAGGCGGGACTTCGATAAACGCCGTGGGGGTGGTGATAACGTAAGAAGACCGAGGTGTGGTTTCGGGGACCCGTACAACAAATCTTAACGCGCCGCTGCCAACGTAAGCGAGGAAGTACGATCCGGATTGCTGCCGGCCGAATCCGGACAGGTAGAGCTCCGATGATTGGCCGAGTGAGATGTGGTTCTTGTCACTTATCTTGAGATAGAGCTTTGACTGAGGGTCAGTCGTGAGCGTGTCATGGAGATGGACCGACTCCCACCGCTTTGCGGCCTTGAAATCCTTCTTCTCTTTCTTGATTTTTGCCGAGCCTTCGAGGTGGTTGATCTGTCCGAGGTTAACCTGTCCCTGTGCTGAACAGGGGGTCGAGTCAAAGCACGGGATGGCCAACAGCAAGGCATAGATAGCAAAGGAGAACACACGCCAACATGCACATGATCTCATGAGCCCCACCTCCAATCGAAAGCATTCCGAAGTGTTCGGCGACTTGCCTTTGCAGAATCTCCGGAGCATTGACCGACGAGGGCCGGTCCCCCTGAACCGGGCGAAAGGCTCCCCTCTCTGCTCCTACAAGACCCGACAGATATAATACTGTTGTCTAGTTGATGAAAACCTTACTCCACTCCATCATGATCGTACCATATTGGGGGAGTACCCTCAACGACAATCTTTCACACGACTCATTGAGCGGGGATCTCCTGACAGGGTTGAAGACAAGTTCACGACGGAAGTAGGGGCGAGACGAAAGTGTCTCAAAACTCGGGACACACCATAAATCGTAGCACGATTGAGCGTCGATGCGTGGAATGGCACCTCACCCCAACCCTCTCCCAGAGAGAGAGGGAGCCTGAGCAATCCCCTCTTCCCCGCTTCGGGGGAGAGGGTCAGGGAGAGGGGGTGTGCCACGATTATCACGGACTGCCGGCTTTTGAGACAGTTTCAGACGCCCGCCCCACGGGTCTACGGATATCCCATAGATGTTCTCGGCACATGGAAAGCGTAAAGAATCATTCGCAGAGGGAATAAAACATGGGGTGCGGCGCGTTTGCGTGGCAAATCTACCCAGCCTGGGGAACCGGCTACAGAAAATCAGTCGGTTATGGCGCTGGTCGCCAGCTTCACCATGAAAAAGCGCTGCACCCTAAAACATGAATGCCGGTGCCACGCCGGTGCTACGAGAGGTTAGCGCCAGAAATCCCGCTGTAGCGGGTTTCGAACCTGCCCTCGGCTCAACATCGCCTGAGCCGCTATTCTGAACGCCTGCCGCCATGGGTCATCGGCTGCGCGGTCTCGGGAGTCAAGTGTCGGTACAACTCAATGTACCGTTTTACCAGTACCCTCCAGTCCCTGTGATCCGTGACCCAGCGTCTTCCTCTCTCTCCGAGATCTGTCCTCTGCTGTGCATTTTTGAGCAATTGGCCGCACCGACTGACGAGATCGTCGACGTCGTCCGCTGTAAACAGCAATCCATTGACGCCGTCGACGACGATCTCCCTGTGCCCCCCGATGTCACTCGCCACCAACGCTTTAGCCATTGCCATGATCTCCATGGGTTTCAAGGGCGTGACCAGACGGGTTTCGCGCGTATCTCGCCTTGGAAGGACAAGAATATCAATGAGCCTGTAATACTCCGGTACGAGATCATAGGGCACCAATCCGGTGAAAACCACACGATTCGCCACATCTGTCTCCCGTGCGATCCGTTCGAGGTCTGCTTGGGCCTCTCCACCGCCCACAAGGAGCAGGCGCAACTGGGGAAACGATTTGCTCAGAGGCTTTACGGACCTGACGAGAAGATCCAAGCCCTCGTAATTGAAGAAGGACCCTATGTACCCTATGACGAGTGCTCCTTCCAGGTTGAGGCTTCTTCTCAAAGCAGGATCGGCAGGCCCTGGTGAGAACGCGCTCACGTCCACACCGTTGGGGACTATCACCAATCTGTCTGTGCGCACCCCGCGAGATTCCATTTCATCCCGAAGTGCTTCGCAAATGACACAGCAGCGGTCGGCACCCTTGGCCGCTCTGGTTTCCAAGTGTCTTACCATTCGGTACCGGATCGATTGCTCCTCCAAGCCGAATCGACCCACATGGGAATCCTCCCATATACCCCGAACCTCGTATACAGTCGGGATTCCCTGCGCCCACCCAATGAGGTCTCCGATAATACCGCATGTAAAGGGCGAATGAGCATGGATGACAGCAGGACGGTACGTTCGCGCGAGCCACGAGGCTCGCTTCAGCAACACGAGGTTCTGCGCCACTCTCAGAGCAGACCTGACGGGCCTATTGTCATGGACTTCTCTCGTTGGCTCCAGAAGCCGTCCGCAGGTACGATAGTATCGGACTCCTCCGATGATTTCACTTCCCTGTTCATCCAGGTCGCCCTGGGGCGCCTGAGACGGAGAAGTCACGACGAATGGCTCCAGTCCTTGTGCTCGTTGATTCTCAACGATTTCCCGGCTCCTTATTGCGTACCCGTGAGTACCGGGAACCGAACGATGAAGTATATGCAAGATCCGCATAGGATGCTCCGTCAATTGGATCGGCGGCATTTCGGAGAGAACCCTCTCGATTGCCGTTGTCGCCCTTAGATACGGGCGAAAGACGCGGGTTCGTGGTCCCTTCGGTGTCAGGAATCAGGTTGGGGGGAAAACTCGGTCGCTCCTTGTGCGCCAAGAACGATCCTTTTCTGCAGAATCCTTTCCAGGAGGGCACAATACTGTTCATATTGCAGCTTCCACGACAGAGCGGCAGATCGTCTCGCGGCATTCCGCGCCAGACTTTCCCTCAGACCGGGGTCACGGTACAGCTCGAGGATCTTGTTTGCCAGCGCGGTCGGATCGCCCGGTGGGACAAAGGCGATCGCATCTTCACCGAAGAGCTCTTCGAGCACAGGCAATCTTGTCGACACAATGGGAAGCCCGACCATGGCCATTTCGGGAATTTTGAGAGAGAGAGCTACGTCCATGTGGCAGTCACTAAGAGCCGGATACACGCCCAGGTCTGAGTCGGCCATTACGGTTGGCATCATGTCAAGGCTGACAGGATCGTCGACTCGGACTAGATCCCGCACTCCCAGGCGATCCGCCAATTGCAGACACTCGTCAAGAGCCTTCCCTTCTTCGCGAATCTTCGGGACGATGCGCAACTGGAGACCCGGAATTGCTTCTTTGAGCAAAGGTAATGCCTCGACACAAATGTGTAGGCCATACCGCTTGGCAACGGTTCCCACATAGAGGGCGACGAACCTTTCGCACGGTTCAGAGGGAACTCTGTGGCGGATGTTTCCATCAAAATACCTGGTGTCAGCAGCATTCACAATCACGGTGATCTTTTCCGGCGGTACGCCCCGAGCGATGAGGGCTCTCCGAAATGCCGGTGTGGCAGTCACTACGTGCGTGCTGAATGCCACCGAGGCCCTCTCGATAAGGGCCAGGATCCTTACCATGCCGCTGGATGCCGAGAGCCCCAGTTTCGAGCGCGCCACCTCCGGTACCGGGTCATGAATGTTCAGGATGAGGGGGCAACCTCGTAGACGGGGAATTAGACCGCAGAAGGCAAGGAAGTCCGGCATATTGTGAATATGTATGCAGTCGTAGGGCTCCTGCAGGTCCAGACGCGACACCTTGGCAAACATTAAGGTCCACAGCTCCGCCCAGTTCGTGACCAGCCGAAAACCTTCCTGTCGCCGACGGGTCAGCGCTATGGGATGAGCCGTTACACCCGGGTGACCATCTTGTGGCAAGCCGTCTTCTGAGGCCAGGCAAACTATGTCCACCCGATGGCCGTCATCGGCAAGATACTCTGCGTACCTCTTCACGCGCACGTCGCGCGCGTACACACTGTTTGTAACCATACAGAACCGAAGCGGAGACCACGGGGAAGGGCTATGGATTGCCATTGGAGCGCTCACCGACCCATGCCCGAGAGACAAAGTCCTTTCTCCCACCCCCCGAAAAAGGCTTTCACTTCGTCCTTGGACCAGTCGTATTTCTGTACCCCAGCGGGCTCGGCTCACAAGAAACGGTAAAGCCACTTCGGAATGTGGAGATCCCGCTTGTTCAGGACGATTCCCAGGATGTTGGCCCGGTGGGTTCTTAGGATCTTGATAGTGTTTTCAAGTACTTCCGATCGGGTCACGTTGGCTTCTACAACGATCACCACCCCGTCCGCACACCGCGACAAAATCGCTGAGTCCACCATCTTCCCAGCGGGTGCACTGTCGATCAAAATGTACTGGAAGCGCTGTCGGAGCTCTTCCAGGTATATCTTGATCCTCTGGGGCGCGGACTTGTGCAGCAAATCACTATCCTCGAGCGGTGTTGCTCCCGCGGGGATCACCTGAAAGTCCAAGCCCGGAACCTCATGAATTGCGTCCTGCAGACTCGATCCATCTTTCAACACTGCGGCGAGGGATGGTTCAGCAGCGACGCCGAGAAGATGACAAAACGCAGGACTTCTCAAATTGGCTTCTAAGGCAAGCACTTTGCCAGATCCATGGGTTTCGGCCAAGTACGTTGCAAATGCTAACGCAACCGATGTTACCCCCTCTGAGAACCGTGAGGATGTAAATTGTATTACACGTTTCGGCTTCGTTTCATCTTCCGAGAGCCGCTGGTCGAGCCGATGAAACTCCTCAAAAAACTCCTCTGAAAGGCGTCTGATCATAGCTGACCCTGGTGCCGACGTGTTCGTTTCACCTTATTGTCGGTCTCAGGCAAAGTCAAGCGCCTTTAACCGGCGAGCCAGTAATACGGAATTCCATATCAACAACGAGCCGGCACGTCCTCAAGGCCTCCGCGACATCCGAGAAAAACCTTGGGGAGAGCTCTTGGGATGCGGAGTCCCGTCCCGAGAAGACGGGACCGATTCATCATACCACACAGTTTTCCGGCACCTTCTCTGCAGAAGACGCTTTCGGGAGCTGTTCGAGAGAACCCCTGTTCCTGCAAAAAAGGCCTAAACCCACCGGGCAGTTACGGTTTTCTCATCGAGGAATAACCGCATGGATGCCATTCTGCTCTTGGCTCCTCCGAAGAACGATTTGCGCTTTGACCCGAGGGGAAAGAAGGCATATGGCTGGGGAACCCCAACGTTAATGCCGACATTTCCCACATTCACCTCACGAGCGAACTTTCGAGCGTGGCGTCCGCTTTCGGTCATGATGCATGCAGAGTGGCCGAGGTCGGTGGCAGTGTTTATCCAGTGAATGACCTCGTCGAGGTTATCGGCTCGAATGAGACTGGCAACCGCGCCGAAGGCTTCTTCTTTGGCAATTTCCATGTCCGGTCGCACGTTCTCGATGATCGTGGGTCCCATGAAAAAGCCTTTTTCCAGCTCAGGCGGCAGAATTCTCCCGTCGTGAACCATGGCAGCGCCTTCGGTCAAAGCTCGCTCGAGCCACTGTTGGACCTTGCTCCTGCCTGTTGCTGTGCAATACGGACCCATGGCCGTGGATTCGTCCAGTCCGTAGCCGAGCTTCATGCTCCGGGCTTCCGCTGAAAAGCGCTCCTTGAACTTATCGTACACAGCGCCCACGACTACTACGTTGTCCGAACCGAGGCAGCGCTGACCTGTCATACCAAAGCATCCCTGCCTGACATAGGGGACCACTGCGTCAACGTTCGCATCCGGCATGATCACCACAGTGTTTTTTCCGTTTCCGTTGATGGAAGAATTCTTGCCAAGCTCTCCGCACAGCTTGAACAGCTCCCATCCGGCATGTGTCGATCCGATAAATCCCAGGCCCTGGATTTCGGGTTGTTGCAGGATGTACTTGTTGATCTCCCTTCCGCCGTGGATAAGGTTTATAGCTCCTTTAGGCCAGCCTGCATCGAGAGCCGCTCGACATATGTACTCAGCAGCGACCGGGTCCTGACGGCTCGGGCTGACCACAACGGAGCATCCCGCGGCAAGGGCGTACGGAACGAATGACGACCATGCGTGCATGGGGATATTGCCTGGAGTTACAATGAGAAAGGCACCGAGAGGCTCCCACGTTAGCCACATGTCGATCCCGTTGGCCAGCTCATCCAGGTGCTCGTTTCTGCTCACGAGCCCGTACGCGGCGGAGCACGCGGATTCAATGTTCTCGATTACCCGACGAACTGACCCGACAGATTCCTTGATAGTGCGCCCGTGATCCTGAGTCAGCACTCGGGTGAGCCGGTCGAAGTGCTCCTCGAACTTTTGGCGCATGTCGAAGAGCATCTTGGCTCGCTCCCTAAGAGGGATACGGCGCATCGCCTCGAAGCCACGTTGGGCTGCCTCCACAGCGGCCCGAGCCTCTTGAGTGGTCGCTGTGGGAAATTCCGCAATGACCTCCCCGGTTGCTGGATTGACATCTTCGTGTATCTGCGTAGATTTCGACTCGACCCATTCACCATCGATAAGCAGCTTGAGCATTCCGTAATGCTTCTTGACTTCCGGCAGCAAAGCCATTTCAATCTCCTTTTCTTAGAAGCCGCAGCGTAATCTTTGTTGCAAAATTTTCTCAGCCACTGTTCACCAATGGGCCGAGAAATAGATGCAGCCCCTCCTCCCGACTGCAGGAGGGGAAGCCGTCTTGGAACTCTTTTGGCATAGAGATGTGTCTGTAGGGGCGCTTCGAGAAGCGCCTTGATTTTAGGCGGTTCACGAACCACCCCTGCAACCATGTCCGTCGATTCAGTGGTACTGCCTGTTTGTGAGACAGTCTCGTCGGCGTCCGTCCTCCTATCCTCCCCGGTGCCGATTCCCGCTGCGCGGTCACTGGAGGCCGCACGCGGTCTCATCGTTTCATCATGCCCGGCAAAAAGAGGGATATCTGAGGAAACGCAGTGAGAATAACTGCCACCACAATGATGGCGACAAGAAACGGCGTCACACCCTTTATGATGGTTTCGACACTCGTATTCTTGGCAACCCCTGCCACAGTGAAGATGTTCAGACCCATAGGAGGCGTGATTAAACCCGCTTCCATCATCAAAACCGCAATAACCCCAAACCAGATGGGATCGAAGTTGAGTGCCAGAATGACCGGAAAGATGACCGGAAGGGTCAGCACCATCATTGAGATCGCATCGAGGAAGCAGCCGAGGACCAGGTAGATCAGGATGATCACCGCGTGAATAACATAGGGAGAAACCTGGAGTGTCGCGACCCAATTGGCCGCTTGCATGGGAATCGTGGACAACGCCATGAAATAGCTGAACACATTGGCGCCGGCCACGAGCATCAATACCATGACGGAAATGCGTATTGCCTCTGTCATGGCTACAAAGAGGGCTGGCAGGGTAAGTTTTCGTTTGATGAGGGATATCAGCAGGAGCACCGTTGCTCCGATCGCTCCTGCTTCATCGGGAGTGAAAAAGCCCAAATAGATGCCACCCATGACGAAGAGAAAAATGAATAGGGGCTCCCTGACGCCATACAAGGCGCGGAACTTCTCTCCCCACGTAACCTGATCCGGATTTGTGGGGGCTGCATTGGGAAAGAGCCTCACCCAGGCCACTACGATAGCGATGTACGCGAACGTGAGGAGGACGCCCGGCAGAATGCCAGCCACGAGCAGCTTCCCGATAGACTGCTCGGTGAGCATTCCGTACACCACGAACCCAATGCTGGGCGGTATGAGAAACCCAAGAGTGCCGCCTGCCGCGACGCTTCCTGTGGCCAGACGCTGGTCGTATTTGAACCGTTCCATCTCGGGCAGAGCTACGGTTCCCATTGTCGCGGCAGTGGCTACCGACGATCCACAGACAGCCGCGAACCCGCCACAGGCACCGATGGTGGCTATGGCCAAACCGCCTGGCAGGCGCCGGGTCCACTTGTCGAAGGACGAGTACAATTCGGTTGTGATGCCGGAGCTGCCGGCAAAAGAGCCCATGATGATGAACAGAGGGATCACCGTGTACGGGTAAAAGGATGCCACTTCCCACAGGGTGCTCGCTGTCACGGGAAGAGCGGCTTCAACGGACGAAAGCACGGTCAGTCCCACGAATCCCGCGAACATCATGGCGAAGGCGATAGGCATGCCCAAGAATATGAGGACGAACACGAGCAGCGTGCCCAATATGCCTGTTACGACTGGATCTGAGCTCATGACACCAACTTCCGGGCGGATTCCACCAGGTCGAATCCGAATTCGAGAAAGAGGAACAAAGCCCCCACAGACACGAGCAATCGGAAGGGGAACTGGGAAATACGGAGCATGTCGGAAACACACTGAGTCTCGCACGCCACAACGATGCCTTGCCAGAAGAGAATTGCCACGATGAACATGCACAGGAGAGTGGTGACGCTAGCGATGGCCGCGGCAACCTTCTCAGGCAGCCTACTGACGAGCATCGTTGCGCGCACGTGATCTTTCGTCTGCTGTGCATATGCCAGTCCCAGCAGAACAAAGATGGACAGCATGTAGCTGGATAGCTCGAAAGCGCCGGGGATGGGCCGAGACCAGAAGTCCCGTGCCACGGCATCAGCCGAAGTAAGGAGCATCATGGGCAGCACCAGCGCCATCCCGACGTAGGCGAGCGCCCGAGTGGTCTTCTGAATGATACCTTTCAACCTTTCAAACATCGTTTCCCCGATCGCTTTCGAGTTTTGCGGGTCTTGTGATTACTTGGCCGCCTTTTCCTGCCATTCAGGAGGAATGGCGACGCTCGTGGTCCCATGCTTGCTGGCTGCCTGGCCGAACAGTATTACGGCCTCTTTTGCAGGTAGCCCCTTCTTCTCCAGATCTGCCACCCATTCCTTGGTGGCTCCCTGAAAGCGTTCGAACCACTTGCTCTCTTCGTCCTTGGGCAGGTCATAAATCTGCACGCCTTTGGCTTTCAGCTCTTCCATCATCTCAGCGTACGTCTTCTTGCTGAGCCCATGGGTGGTAGCAAAGGGATTACTGCATACTTCCAGGATAATCTTTTGGAGGTCCGGTGGAGTCTTTTCCCACACCTTCTTATTCATGACTACGCCTTCGGAAACGCATCCGAAGGTGGCTTTCACGCCGTGTTTGGCAACTTCATACAGTTTGAAGGCCAGAACCAGCGGCGGGCATGTCACGAGACCATCGATGGTGCCGGTGTCCATTGCCATGTATACGTCGCCCAACGGCATAAAGACGGGTTCCGCACCAAGGGCTTTGATATACATGGTCTGCATCCCGCCCGGAGAACGAAGCTTCAGTCCCTTTAGATCCTCGAGGGTGCGAACCGGCTTGGTGGTCCAGATGAAGGCCTGGATGCATCCATTGAGCTCCAAGACTTTCACGTCCTCAAACTCTTTACTGAGTAGCTTATCGTGCATCTCGTTGCCGATGGACGTAGCCAGCTCCTTGCCGTCGACCCACGTTGCCAGAGAGAGAACATCCGTCAAAGGGAATCGACCGGGAGTCCACGTGGCCGTGAAGTACCCCATGTCGGAGAGACCCTTGCGAACGATGTCAAAGTGCTCGGGGCCTTTGCCCAGGGCTCCACCCGCGTACATCGTGTACGTTATGCGCCCGTCACTCCTTTTCTTGAGCTCCTCGAGCATGGGAATCCAGACGGTCGTTACCTCCCGGCTTGCAGGGGGATGCCAGGTGCTGAATTTGAGGTGCAACTTCGATCCACTCTCTGCTAGGGCAGGGCTCGCTGCCATGAGTGGCACGCTCAAAACGAACAGGCCAAGCAATAGCCAAGCGACTTTCTTCACGACGCTCCTCCTCTCGTGTTCTCCGGTCCGTCCTTTCGCTGATGGACCGTGTGAATGGCTGCGTGCTACCGCAGACCGTCCTCGAATTTCGCTTCCGCTATGGTCAAACCGCCTACCCTTGGGAGCGGTCGACCCGAATCAGTGACGACAAGCACCACCATCAGCTCATCGGGAAGGGGTGCGTCCTCCACCGATACTGTCATGCCGTCGAAGTGCGAGCGAATGAACGCTGCATCCTTGTGGTTGATGGGAACGTCCACAGTGCAGCCTGCAGGGCCGCGTTTCTTCACCGAGGGGATCAGCGCCAAACCCCTACCCAGCGCATCGCGAAAAGGCTTGCCCAGTTTGGGGTGCAAAATTGCCGCCGCATGCTCCAATTCTCCTCGAAGGCCAACGACGCACGCCTTGGCATAGCTCTCTGCTTTTTCGGGTCCGATTCCCAGGGCTTCCAGGCACCGGTGGCCCAGGAGACCGCCCAACTCCGCACCCATGTCCATCAGCTCAGTCAGATCTTCCACATATTGGCGTGCAAACGGATTCTTGACCACTGCAATTGCAGCAGCCTTACGGGTGGGCGGGGTGACGGGGCGGTCCATTTCCCGGTGCGTTTCCTCCACTACGGTGACCAACTTGCGTATCTCCATGGTTTTTCTCCTCATTCTTGCATGCGTGGAACCGCGAGTCAAACCGCTTTGGCCTTTCGATTCGGCGGCGGTGTATTGCGGCTTTGGGTCACGACTATCTTTCCATCGACCAAGACCATGGACACACCTGGAGTGTCGCCCTCCTGCAGGCAAGAGAGAAGGTCGTGGCCAGTGCATCCCATTGGCGCGTCAGCGAACACCAGGTCTGCCTCGAATCCCGGAGCAATCCGACCCCGATTCAGACCGTACACCTTCGCGGTATTTCCCGTAGCTGCGCACACCGCAAGCGCCGGATCGATCCCACCCAAGGAAACGAGCCACGAAATGTTGCGCAGAATGCCGAGGGTCACAACGCCGGTACCGGACGGAGCGTCATTGCCCAGAATGAGACGGCCGAACTCCCCGCGCTCCCGGATTAATCGGGCCACTTGCCCTGCACGGTACACGTTCCCGCATTGAACGATCTCGATCGCCGCATCGGTGGTTTCTACAACACGTTTCGCTTCCTCGAAGCTCATGGCTGTGGGCCCACCGTTGATGTGAGAGACGACACTCGGCCGGACCCTTGTAATCTGATCCGCACCAACCACTGAGGAGCCGGGTATGGATGTGCCGCCAGAGTGCATCATGACGACCATGCCCCGTTGTTTGGCCCAATCACACATCGTGGCTGCCTCGTCCGGGTCCTTGACGGACCCAAGACCGATCTCACCCACCACCTTGACCCCCTCCCGGGCCATTTCATCGAAATCTGCCTCGGTTAAACCCTTTTCCAGGATAACCGCTCCCCCGAGAACTTTCATCCCTCCCGGCCGGAAATTTGTCCATGCCTTTGCTGCTAGTATGGCCAATGCCTTCGTACCAGCAGGATCCTTGGGACGGCCGGGCAAATGGACCTCCCCGGCAGAGATCGACGTCGTCACTCCCCCGTGAACCGAGGATTCGAGAAAGCTCTGCATTTGCTGACGCGGAGTGTAATCCCCCAGGACGACATGACAATGAGAGTCGATGAATCCAGGGCAGACGGCACAACCGCCCCCGTCAATCACCACCGCTCCGCTCGGAGCTCCCAACCCCTTCCCGATCTCCTGAATCGTGCCGTCTTGAAGGATCAGAGAATCCGCATCCAATACCGGGGCTTGCACGTCCCCGGACAACATCAAGCCCACATTTCTTATGAGCGTAACCGACATACGTGCCTCCTTCACCAGGACGGTGGACTGATTACCCACACCACTCGGCATGGCTCTTTGCCCTCATTGGTCCAAGAATGGGGAATCAGAGAAGAATAGTAAAACGAAGAATTCCGTGGAACCACATGAGTGTCGTCGCCAACGCGCAGCGTTAGCTCTCCATCCAAGACAATCCCAAACTCTTCGCCGGAATGAGAATACGGCTCGCGTGTTCCTCCGCCCGGCTCGATGACGGTATAGAAAGGTTGCATGAGCTTGTTGCCTACGATGCGAACAAGTTGGCGCACGTGGGCGTCCCAGTGGGGGTGCGAAACTCGCGTCCATTCCTTTTCCGACAGAACTATCGGGTCGTCTATCAGCTCATCGACAAAGAAATCAACGGTCTTCCGATCGACAGCCTTTGCCAATTTCTTCAGAGTTGCAAGCGACGGTGAAACTTTGCCGTGCTCGATTTGCGAGATGTACGAGGCGGTCACGCCGATCTCGTCTGCCAATTGCTGGAGGGTCAGCTCCTTCTGTTTCCGCCATGTGCTGAGCAGTTGTCCGAGTTTCATAATTTCCGCATAAAAAAAAGCGTTGACGGGGATGAATGAAATATATATAAAAAATTGAACTAGCAGTTAAGTATGGCCTTGTCAACCAGAAATTTTCGTTTCTTCCAGGCAATCGAGGACGGACACAAAACCAGCCATCCAGGGCAGCGATCTGCGGCCCGCGATTTCGAAGACACAGGTGCTAACTTCATGAATCTCGAATTCATCCTGAACGGTAGGAACCAATCTGTCCCCGATGTTCCTCCCCATGAAAATCTGCTCCACGTGCTCAGAGACCGACTAGGAATGCTGGGAACGAAGGAAGGATGCGGTGTTGGCGAATGTGGGGCTTGCACGGTCCTGCTTGACGGGGAACCGGTCAATTCGTGCCTCACTAACGCATGGAAAGCAGAGGGCCGAGAAGTCACAACCATCGAGGGATTGGCGACAAATGGACGTCTGCATCCTCTTCAGGAAGCTTTCGTTGAGGCTGGGGCTATCCAATGTGGCTTCTGCACGCCGGGCATGATCTTGGCTGCGTACGCTCTTCTCAAGAGAACCCCAAATCCGGATGACGACCAGATCAAGACGGCATTGGAGGGGAATCTCTGCCGCTGCACAGGATATAAGCACATCGTTGAAGCGGTTCGGCTGACCGCCCGAAAGGCGAGGGAGGGATCAGTTGAGTAGATTCGTGACTGCCAGGAGCCTTGACGGGGCTCTGGACGAGGTGTCTCATGGCGCCCGCATCATAGCGGGCGGGACTGACTTCATGATTCATGTTCGCCGGGAGCGACTGTTCGGGGACGAGCCTTCGCATGCCTTTGTTGACGTTTCTCGTCTCGAGGAGCTAAATCGCCTGGACCTGTCCTCTGACCTCCCCTTTGTTGGGGCAGCGGTCACCTTCCGACGGCTCGAGACCTCCCCGGAAGTCAGAAGCTTGTATGGAGCCTTGGCTCAATGCGCTGCAACGGTGGGTTCGGTTCAGATTCGCACGCTGGCGACTATAGGCGGGAATGCAGCCAATGCCTCTCCCGCTGCGGATGGCGTAACAGCCTTGGTCGCGCTGGGGGCGCGGGCAAAGATCGTGTCCCCCGAAGGCACGCGTACCGAACGGTTGGAGGAGTTGATCACGGGACCTAATCGAACAAATCTTTCTCCGGAAGAAATAATCGTCGGCTTTGAGTTGGATCGTTCCGTACGCGGGACGGCGCAGGTGTTCAGGAAGATCGGCCGGAGGCAGGCGGTCGTGATAGCGAGATTGAATGTGGCTGTTTGTCTCGGTCGGGATCTGTCGGATCCTCGCGTAGTCGTGGGCTCCTGTTTTCCGTCTCCCCGGCGGCTAAGTGCTGTGGAGGCCCTCCTGGCGTCGGGATCTCCTGGACCGACGTTATGGAAGGAAGCGGGACTCGTCGCATCGAAAGAGTTTGTCATGGTGTGCGGTTGGCGGGCTTCCGCTTCGTACAAGACTCCGGTGACGGCCGCATTGGTGACCCACGCCTTGGAATCTGCCTGGGAGCAGGTGGAGGTGCCCGATGATCATAGGTGAGAGTCCTGCAAGAGTAGGGGCATTGGAGAGAGTGCTTGGTTCGGTAAGGTTTGGAGCAGATCAAGGTGAGCAGGGAGACCTCGTCCTGGTTTGCGCCAGGGCCGAGCGGGCACCAGCGAGAATTGATGCCATCGATGTGACTCGGGCACTGTCCGTGCCCGGCGTTGTTCGGATCTTCACCGCGGCGGACATTCCGGGAGTGAATCGTCTGGGTATTATCGCGTCGACCAAGGATCAAGAATTCTTGGCGGAAGAGTACATCCGTCATAGAGGCCAGGCATTTGCACTCGTTGCAGCGGAAACGGAGAAAGCAGCCAGAAAGGCTGCCAGGCTGATTGATGTTGCGGTCACCGAGCTGGAGGGGGTTTTCGATCCTCGCGAAGCATTGGCTGAAGGGGCCCCTCTAGTCCACCCGGACAAGAAGTCGGACAATCTCATGAACAGGAGGGTCATTAAAAAAGGTGACGTGGAGGAAGCTCTCGCTCGCTCTGCAGTAGTTCACGAGGCAGAATACACCACGAGCTTCATCGAACACGCTGCGCTCGAAACTGAGGGGGGCCGTGCGTGGATAGAAGACGGTCGGCTTATCGTCAAGGCCTGTACACAGAACGCCCATTACGACCACGCAGAGCTGGCAAAGTTTTTGGCTCTGGACCCGGACCGCATTCGAGTGATTCAGGCTGAGACCGGCGGGGCATTCGGCGGAAAGCTGGACGTCTCCGTTCAGCCGTACCTTGGGCTAGCTGCGTGGCTACTGAAGAGACCCGTGCGAATGACGTACACCCGTGAGGAAACCTTTCTTGGAACCGGGAAACGTCACCCATTCTGGATGAGATATGTGAGCGGAGCGGATAGAGACGGCAGGTTGACCGCAATGAAAATAGACTTGGTGGGAGACACGGGAGCATTCGCCTCCTATGGGATGGCAGTGTGCACCAGAGCCGCTGTCCATGCCACCGGCCCCTATTTCGTGCCCAACGTGCTCGTCGATTGCCGTCTGGCCTATACGAACAATCCGTGGACTGGCGCCATGCGAGGCTTCGGAGTTCCCCAGGTGGCTGTTGCTCATGAGGGCCAGATGAACGCTCTGGCCGACAAGCTGGGAATGGACCCGCTGCAGTTCCGGTTGATCAATGCATTGCGACCGAGACAAGCCACTGCGACCGGACAGGTACTGACTCAGAGCGTTGGGCTTGTGAAATGCCTTGAAGCACTGAGGCCCACCTATGAGCAATGGTTGTCGGACAGCCGCTCGAGACCGGGCATCTGCAGCGGCGTTGGTGTGGGAGCCATGTTTTACGGCATCGGCAATACAGGTGTAAAGAATCCGTCCAGCGGCCAGGTTGAATGGAGGCCTGATGGGACGATCATCCTTTATACGGGAGCGGCTGAGATTGGGCAGGGATCGGACACTGCCCTGAGACAGGTGACCGCTGCACGATTGAAGGTCGATCCAAGCCGGATCACGCTGGTGCGAGCGGACACGGACCTGACGACTGACGCGGGAGCGACTTCGGCGAGCCGCCAGACGTACATATCGGGTCGTGCGGCATTCAATGCGGCAGCAGCGCTGGAAGGGATGATCCTGGCAGAGTTCGAGGAGCTTCTGGAAGCGGACCGAGCTGATTTGGAAATGAGCGATGGAATAGTTTGGGTCAAAGGATCGCCGCAGATGGGGAGGCCTGTCGAGGAGGCAGTACGTCGAATAGTGGATCGAGGGGGCGTGGCAAAGGCAGCGGGGGACTTCGATCCGATAACCGTGCCGCTGCATGCAGAAACCGGCCAAGGATCTCCGTACGGCACCTATGCTTTCGCAGCTCAGTTAGCCATGGTGGAAGTCACCCGCTGGTCGGGTAACGTAGAAGTCAAGCGCATGGCCGCTGCCCACGACGTGGGGCGGGCCGTCCATCCAAAGGCAGTGGAAGGCCAGATTTGCGGTGGCGTGATGATGGGGCTCGGTATGGCTCTCATGGAAGAGTTCGTTCCGGGGCTCCACGAGAATTTCGAGAATTACCACATCCCCACCATTAAGGATATGCCGGAGATCGACCCGGTAATCATTGTGGAGGAGCCTGAAGAGACCGGTCCCTTCGGAGCCAAAGGCGTCGGCGAGCCGGCGCTGATCCCGAGTGCCCCAGCCATCGCCGGAGCGGTGAGCCGCGCCCTGGGGCGTTCGATGCGTCACATGCCCATGAGTCTCGAACGAGTCATGGAAGCAATGGGCGAAGACGGCTGCTGATCGAGCGAGCCCGCGTGCTGAGAGCTCACTCCGCCAGCCACAGCTTCTGATCTGGAGATTCGAGCATCAGTTGTTCGCGAGCGCCCACGAAGGTCCGGTATCCACCGCTCAGGTTCCTCGATTTGAACCCGTGCTGCAGCAATATCCTGTGGGCGAGGTATCCTCTCATGCCCACAGCGCAGTACGGGACGTACTCAGCGTTCTTGTCAAGAGTTTCCAGGCGGCTGCGCAGCTCGTCCAGGGGTATGTGGATCGAATTGGGTATCGCACCCGCTGTTTCAATCTCCTTCTTGGTTCTCAAATCAATGAGGATCGCACCATTGCGTTGGAGCGAAGGGAGCTCGTTCCAATGAGCGACCGCCATATCCCCCTTGAGAGTGTTCGCGGCCACAAAGCCTGCCATATTGAGGGGATCCTTCGCGGAGGAGTAGGGCGGGGCATAGGCCAGCTCGAGCTCTTCTAAGTCGAAGACGGTCATATTGCCATAGATCGCGGTGGCCAGGACGTCTATGCGCTTGTCAACCCCCTCTTCACCCACGATTTGAGCTCCGAGTATCTTTCCGGTTTCTGGAGAGAAGAGGAGTTTTATCGCCATGAGAGAGGCTCCGGGGTAGTAAGAGGCATGAGACCCGCCGTGGGTGTAGCTGACCTGGTAAGGGATGCCCAGCCGCGAGAGAGTTTTTTCGTTCGGGCCTGTTCCCGCTATCGTGAGCTTAAACACCTTGACGATGGAGGTGCCGAGGGCTCCTTTGTAAAAGGACTTCCGTCCGATGGCATTGTCCGCGGCAATCCTCCCTTGCTTGTTGGCAGGCCCCGCAAGGGCCACGGACAGCGGGTAGCCTGTGACCAGATCCTTGATCTCCACTGCATCGCCAACTGCATAGATGTCCGGATCGGAGGTGACCATGGTTTCATCGACAGAGATGTGCCCGCGAGGACCGAGCGCCAAACCAGCATCCTTTGCCAGCTTGTTCTCCGGCGCGATACCGACCGCGGATACGATCAACTGGCAGGGGAGCCGTTTATCTAGAGACGTGGACACGACCAGGTTGCCGTCTGACCTCTCGATTGCGGTGACAGCCTGACCGAGCTCCAGAGCCACCCCCTGGTCGCGCAAATGAGCGTGAACCATCGCTGCCATTTCCGGGTCCAGGGGCATCATGACCTGATTGGCCATTTCCACGATTGTTGTCCTGACTCCCCGACGCACGAGGTTTTCAGCCATCTCGAGGCCGATGAATCCTCCTCCCACAACGATCGCAGAATCTGGCTGCTGGTGATCGAGGATTTCCTTGATCCGATCCGAATCCGGTATGTTTCGCAGATGAAAGATGCCTTCGAGACCTATTCCCGGGATAGGCGGCCTCACAGGCTCGGCGCCGGGAGCAAGAATCAACTTGTCGTACGCCTGTCTGTAAGACTGCCCTGAATGGAGCTCCCTCACCTTGATCTCTTTGTTGGATCGATCGATTGCCAGAACTTCGCACTGAGTCCTGACGTCGATGCGGTAGCGCCTCATGAACGATTCCCGGGTGGTAACCAGGAGATCTTTTCGCTCTTGGATCACGCCCCCAATGTAATAGGGTAATCCGCAGTTTGCGAACGAGATGTGCTCTCCTCGTTCGAATACAATGATTTCAGCATATTCATCCATCCTGCGCGCCCGAGCCGCTGCTGTTGCGCCTCCGGCCACGCCTCCTACAATAACCAGTTTGAGTCCCATGCGGACGTCTCCATTTCCGTTAATTCAAGGTACTTAGCATAGGTTGACCAGCGTGTCATGGAAAATCCCCGCTGGCAAGCCAATGCTGCCTGTCGGTCACCTGAAGCCTAGTGAAGAGTTGACCGACGAGATCTGACGCGGCTGGCAGCCTTACTGACTTTTCGGCCGACCGTAAGGCCCAGAACGATGGGAAACGCCATTAACAAGGGTCCAATGTTTCGGGGCGTAAATAGGCGGATGCGGAAGAGCTTCCAGACAATGCGAAGCAATTGTGGAGGCTTGTAGAACGCCCGAGTGATCCTGGAGCTAATCCGTTTGAGTCCGGGGCGTCCGAAACCTTCGCGGTATACGATCTGGTCGTCACCGATATAATAGCCTGGTGTTGATTCCACGAGCTCTCTGAGCGGTGAATACCGTTCGATACGCAGCTTCTGGTATGTTATGGAGTCCAGCCCCAGCTCCCGAGCGAAGACGGGGATTTGCATCATTTCTTCTTCTGATTCACCCACGTTACCGTAGATGAAGTAGCCATGGCAATAAAACGGGTATTTTCTGAACGTCTCGAAGGCTTCTCTCAGAGTTGCCGTGTCAAAACCTTTTGACATTTGCTCGAGGATGCGGTCTGTAGGAGATTCAATGCCCAGGAGCATGATCTTGATGCCGGCTTTGACCGCGGCGTCCAAGACCTCGGGGTGTCGGTATACTTCTATTCTGGCCTGAACTATGAATCTTTTTCGAATTCCTTCCTGGACGATTCGCTCGCAGATTTCCTTGGCACGGGAAGGAATGACGAAAAAGTCTTCATCTGCAATGAGCACGATACCGGCCGATATCTGGCGTAGCTCCTCCATCACCGATTCTATAGATCGAGCGGAATAGGTTCGCTTTTGACCCCACGGGTTGAGGGTAAACGTGCAGAACTTGCAGTTGTGGGGGCACCCGCGCGCAGTGATGATGATGTCGAATTCTTCTCCCCGTAGGGCAAATCCGCCCATGTTGAAGTGGTACTTCTGTTGCCGCAGGGACCGGTCAGGGAATCGGTAACGCTCGACCTTCTGGAGAGGCCGCCTGGAACCGTGCACTATGCCACCGTCATTCCGGTAGGAGATCCCCGTGATGTTCTCTAGCGGCACCCTCTGCGCTATCTCGGCTATTGCCTCTTCCCCTTCGCCGTGTACAACGATGTCAACACCGGGGCATGCTGAGAGTACTTCCTCAACGTAGTCGGTGGCCTGTTTGCCACCCACCACGGTAAACACTCCTCGAGGCAGGGAGTTCACGAGGTTGCACACTTCGGCGTAGTGGTACTCCCAATTGATGCTGATACACAGAAGGTCTACGTTGTCGGCGATGAATCGCTTGAGGTATTCCAAATCCCGCATCGGCCCCGGTAGCCGTAGATCGACCAGGGTGACCCGTTCCACGTACGGCTCCAGAGCCGATGCCACGTACTCGAGGCCGGTCGGAGGAAATACAGCAAGACCTAATGACCCGGAATGGCTGTCCCGGTAATAAGGATGGAGGCACAAGGCGTGTTTGAACATCTGGGCTCCAGAGCCTCTCCCTCAGGGCGCCAACGGGTGGGGCTCCGGAAAGAGTCGCGCCGTAACGCCAGACTCTTTCCGACTTGAATTATATCCCGGAGGGCAAGAGTGGAGCGCACACAAAACAGGTTCGAACCTTATTCGTAAACTGAGCCACAGACGACAGCCTGAAAGCACTGGCCGCGCTCCACTCTCCTGTTGGCCATAAGCCAGGAATTCCACCAACGTTGTTGGGAAATCTCGGCCTATGTCATGACCACATATTGATCGAAGGCTCATTGGCTTTCAACTGCGACGACCAGCACGCAGATTCAGTGCGTGGCAGCCGGGATCCTTACCAGCGGGATCTACTCTGATCGCGGCGTCCGCCTCCGGAGTTCCCCTTCGGTCGAGCTTCATTAACTTTGAGGCTTCGGCCCATGTGATCTCGGGAATCCAACTCCTCGATCGCCCGGAGTCCGTCTTCGCGGTTTCTCATCTCGACGAAGCCGAATCCTCGAGACCGACCCGTGAACTGATCCGTAATTATCTTGGCGGAATCAACTTCACCATAGCCCTCGAAAAGCCCTTGCAGTTCCGCCTCATTTGCCTCGTAAGAGAGGTTTCCCACGTAGATGTTGATACTCATGTGCATACTCCTTATGGAATCGGCCCAAGATGCACGTCCAGGGCCCGTTTTTGGCTTACGAACGAGGGCTTTTGACGAGCGGGATATAACGGCTCAAAAATGCGACAAAATCCACGGCACGGGCGCCTCGGTTCTTCGATCTTAAGTCTTGCATAACGCCCGTATTCCTGACGAGAGGTCAACTGGGGAAACACAAGTTAAGCTTGCTATGGAACCATATAAGGGCTACCGGACTCTGTCAAGGGGTTTCCGTGCTCATCCGCGCCCTGTTCACGTGAAAGCGACGAAAGGAGACGCGGCCAATGCCGCAGGACACAGGACTCAGTGGCTTCTTCGGCCTGACAGGAGAGACCGGATTGCTGTGCCCGAGCAACCAACTGTCCGGGGAAAACGCGCCTTGACAGAGAACCGACCGTATATTAGTGCTGAATCTTTCTTTCCGTTTTCCGGGTCTAACGCTTACTAGGGGTCAGGTCTTGTTTCTTGACGAATCTGTGAAGACGATGGTCTGTGAATAGGCCACTGGCCTGGCTTAGACCGAGCAGGCGAGTTTGAGAGGTGACAGGCAGATCAAGAAACAAGACCGGACCCGTTGTCCATGGGAGGAGAACAAATAATGGTCAAGATTACGTGTCTGGGGGCAACCGGCTCGGTCACGGGCTCCAATTTCCTGGTGGAGACTCCCGGTGGCAAGAAACTCATTGTAGACTGCGGTCTCTTTCAGGGAAACAAGGAGATGGAAAGTCGAAACTGGGGAGACTGGGGGTACCATCCCCGTGAAGTCAAGCTCCTGGTGCTTACCCATGCGCACATCGACCATAGCGGGCGGATACCCAAGTTGGTGAAGGACGGATTCCGCGGGAAAATCATCGCCTCCCCCCCTACCGTCGATCTTTGCGAAGTCATGTTGCTCGATTCAGCTCACGTCCAGGAGATGGAGGCTGAGTGGCGCACGAAGAAAAACAAGCGGCAAGCCAAGCATCGAGTCTTGCCCCTCTACACTACCCGGGACGCTGAAGACAGCCTGCAATATTTCTGCAGTACGGAGATGGACAAGATAGTGGAGCCTGAGCCAGGCGTGAAGGTCAGGCTACGAGATTCCGGACACATTCTCGGAGCCTCCATCGTCGAGCTGTGGATCGAAGAAGACCAAAAAAAAACGAAAATAGTTTTCTCCGGCGATCTGGGAAGACAGGATGCTCTTATCGTGAAAGATCCTGTGCCCGTAGAAGAAGCAGACTACCTCTTCGTGGAATCCACGTACGGCGATAGGCTCCACCGGACCTTTGAAGAAAGCAAGGCCGAGCTCCTGGAGGCCATTGAATATGCCTATGCTCACCAGGAGAAAGTCATCATTCCTGCGTTCGCTGTTGAGCGCACTCAGGAGATTCTGTACATTCTCGGGGAGTTTTCTCGATCCGGACAACTGCCCGATATCCCAATTTTCCTGGACAGTCCTCTCGCGATCAAAGCCACAGAAATTTTCCGCAAGAACAAAGCGTACTACGACGAAGATGCCCGAGATCTCGTACGCCAAGGGGTTGATCCCTTCGACATGCCCCACCTGAAATTTACGTTGACTGCAAAGGAATCGATGGAGATCAACCAGCTCAATGGGTCCGCCATCGTTGTCTCTGCAAACGGAATGTGTAATGCGGGAAGGATTAAGCATCACCTGAAACATAATCTCTGGCGGCCTGGAGCCAGCATTGTCATTACCGGCTTCCAAAGCCAAGGAACAACAGGAAGGCAGATTGTAGACGGTGCCGAGAGGGTCACCATTTTCGGAGAGAAGATCGCCGTCCGGGCGAAGGTGTTCACCATCGGCGGCATTTCCGCCCATGGCGACCAAGCGGACCTCCTGCGCTGGATCGGGCATTTTGCGCAGAAATCCAGGCCGCGGGTTTTTGTCATTCACGGAGAGCTCTTGACCAGCCAGACGTTCGCAAAAGCGATCCGTGAAACATGGAATCTGGACGTCATCGTGCCCCGCTGGCGAGAAGTTCTCCGGCTGGTTCCCAGGGAACGGATCAAGGAAATTCCCGTCGGAGCAGACCGGGAGATTCTGCGCCGGAATCTGCTTGAGATGACTGCCAATCTGGAAGCTGTGGTGTCCCGTCTCAAAGAGCAGCTTGCAAAGGATGAAAAGCAATTTGCCGAAACCGATGCGGAGAAGCTCTTGGCGATCAGCGGTGAGCTCAATGCGTTGATCTCAGGCTAGGCAGTGTTGCGAATCACAACGCCACCATTTGCAGATTGTCTTTTCCAGGGCTCTGAGGTATGCTTGTTGCGAGATCTTGAGAAAACTTCGGGAAGCCTATACCTAATAAGGAGCCCAAGCCATGTTGAAGGATTCGTTGAGGGTGGGGAAGTTTGTGTGTGTCGCCTTCGTCATAAGCTTGTTGTGCTCGAACACCGATCCTGTTCTGGCGCAAAGCCCCCAGGTACCGAGACTGGAGGGAGTCAGCTATTCCGAGATAGCGGAGTGGCAATTCAGGTACAGGGGTGGGCCTGGGGTGCCAGGCTGCGTCCCAGTGGAATACGGTGCATTCGGTTACGCCCAACCCATAGGTCCTCCGCCCGCGATGGCGCCTTGTAAGCCCAGGAAGGCAAAGCGGAGCAAGAAGTCAAAATAGACCTGTCTCGTCGGGATCACGAACCCTTGCCGGTCTGGACGATGTGAAGAGTTCCGTTGGGACCTCCGCAAGTCGATTATAGGCCACGTTGCGCAATGGGGTCAGGTCTTGTTTCTTGACGAATCCATGATGACGATGGTCTGTCAATAGGCCACTGGCCTGGTCTAGACCGAGCAGGCTCATTCAAAAGGTGGCAGCAAGATCAAGAAAAAAGACCTGACCCCCAATCGGCGCTCAGGCAGCCATTTCCTGGCCCCTTTGCTGGCGCACCAGCCCATCCAGGGACAGAGCAAGCTGCTCTAGTCTTTTCGCCTCATTCTCCAGGTGAGTTGTTCCTTCGAGACTGTTGTTCATCGCCAACTCCACGTTCCTCATGGCCGCTGCAACCCGTTCGACCCTGGCAAACTGTCTTTCACTCGACGTGAAGATGACGTTTGCCCCTTGAAAAGACTGGGCTATGCTGTCCGCGAGCCTTGCGATGGATTCTCTCGCCGACTCCGACTCTTCGACCCCTCTCATGACCGCCTTGCCCCCTTCTTCGGCGGCCATCACCACCGAGTCCACGGACTTGCGGATTTCCTGAAGAATTCTTGTTATGTTTTGGGTGGCCTCCCGTGATTGGTCGGCCAGTGATTTGATCTCGTGGGCCACCACTGCGAACCCTTTTCCGTGATCTCCTGCCCGAGCGGCCTCGATGGATGCGTTGACCGCCAGGAGGTTCGACTGATCTGCGATGTCCTGGACTGCTGCAACTATGACCTCTACATGCTTTGCGTTCTTGCTCAGCTCCACCACCGACGTGCTCACAATCTCCATCTTCTCCCGGATGATATTCATCTTCTCAAGCGTATCGCCAGTGGCTCTGGTTCCCGCGTTCGCAATTTCGTCGGACTGCTCGGCCTGCTCCGCCACCCGGCGGGCGGTTTCGTTCACGACCTTGGCTGTCTGTTCCATCTCGTTCACGATGGCCGTTGTTTCGCTCACCGCAGAAGCCGTCTGGGCAGCGCCTGCGTAAAGCTCGGATGCTGTCCCGGCAATCTGAGCGACTGAGGCGGTGAGAATTTCCACTCCTTCCAGTATGCGGCTGTTATGCCGTGCCAGGCTTTCACCAGTCTCGTTGAGAGATTGGGCGAGTCGTTGGGCCTCATCGAGGCCTTGAACCTCCAAACGCCTACTCAACTCCCCCAGCCTCAAGGCCTCTGAGAACCCCGCCGCGTCCGCTATGGGCTTGGCGATTCTTCGTGCCAGAACGAAGCAGGCGATGAGGAGGAGGACCGCGTATACGGGTATTCCAACGTACATTGGGGTCCTCACTCTATTGAGCCATTCCGCCATCGTGGCGAGACGGGAGGTGGTGAGCCTTGTTTGTCCGTCTGCGAGGGACAAGAGGATGGTCTGCACTTGGACGGGTGGATCCAGTAACCCCTTGCTCAACCGTGATCCCTGACCTCCCGTGTCAGAGGAATCACCAGCTCGGCCGCGGGACGCGACAGCAGGGTCCGCCACGGAGTTTATCCACTGAACAAAGAGCGCTTCCGCCTCACGGACACGGCTCTCTTGATCCTTCTTTTCGGAGAGAGACCTGATAAGCTCGGAAAATGCCGCCTTAGTTTTTTCGACGCCCTGCCGGTAACGATTCAGACTTCCGGATCCTCCGACCTCAAGATACTCTTTCAAGCCGCTCCCTGTTTCTGCAAGAGCACTCTGCGTAGCGATCGCTTCTGAACCAATCTTGCTTTCCTTGATGGCCACCGAAACACTCGTCGAAATGTCAGATAAGCCGGCCACGGTCAGCACTGCCGGAACGGTGAGAACAAGTACTGCCAGAACGGCAAAACCGATAAGTGTCGCTTTAATCGTGGGAGTTCTCAATCTCGCGAGTACCTCCTTATCCGTTGTCTTTCGCGAAAGCGGACTTAAGAATGTGGGTCGATTTTTCGATAATGCAGACCAGGCGCCAAGTACGGCCGTTTGTTGGATGGTCTGCGGAAGGTAGTCAGTGTATGCCAAGACGAGGGCACTGATCAAGGGTAAATTCCTTTGACCTGTAAGCATTCACTCTTCAGCGGGAGGAGAGGATCGATTAGCAGAAATCATTGACGATTTTATTCTATCCGCCCCGCACAAGTGAATGCTTACTTTGACCTCTGGGATTGCAGGTTTGCCAGAGAGAATTTCCGGATCGACACCAGCCGTCATTCTGTGGGCCGAGCAGCGGCCGAACGCGAGGGAGACGGACTTGTCACGACCCCCAGGGACGCATTGCCAGGAAAACCGATCGTACCCCAGTGGTGAATAGAGCAGAAAGGGGTATTCCGCGCGCCCGTTGACTCGAAGACTCTCTGCCGTTATATAATTTGGCCATGAGCGTGTTGGGGCTATTCTTTTTTCTGCCAACTCTTCCCTGCTGGGCTTCCTTGCGACGGTCGCCAAGTGGACGACAGAGGATGATGCGAGATTCCCTGAACGAAGAAGCAATCTGGTGAGGGGGGGCGCATGACGACGAGAGATTTGCTGCGGTTGTCCTGGAGCCAGGTTGCGCGGAAGCGCAAACGGTACCTCGGTCCATTCTTAGGTATGGTCCTGGGTATTGCTTCCATGGTCACCGTGATCACCATGGGGGACCTTATACTGAAGAACATCGGAAGCAATCTTGCAATATTAGGAGGGGCGACTCTGATCAAGGCGAATCTGCATCTTGTCTCTCCAGAGTATCCGGAAGAACCCAGATTCTTCTCCGACCGAGATATCGAGAACCTTCGGCAGATCCCGGCCGTGCAAGCAGTCGCTCCCTCGGTGTACTCGTGGTGGCCGACGAACCTGGAGTTCCACGCGTCCTACAAGAAGAAAGAATTCAAGTACGTGCGAGTCATGGGGGTAGACAGTTCGTTTTTTGCAATGACCGCATTCTTGCCAATCGCTGAAGGGAGACAGTTTACGGAAGCGGAAGTGCAGGATGCGAGTGATGTGTGCATTGTGGGACGCTATGTAAGGGAATTCTTGTTTGGGAAGGACGATGAAGCTGTGGGAGAGTCGCTCCAAGTGGGTAGTGAGCATCTGAGAATCGTGGGGGTTTTGGGACCCTCTGACAACAGGATCTTTGACGAAGTAGTCCTCGTTCCGATTAGCGTCGCGACGAAGAAAATAGCCGGAATGTCAGATATCAGACGGCTGACGATCCTGCCGCAGGACATTTACAGTGTAGAAGTCGTTCACAAGCAGGTAGAACAGATATTGAAAGACAGGAGACCTGCGGATGAGAGGTGCGAAGTCCTCTTCGACCGCGCCAGAGTCGTCCTGGTGCGAAATATCCTCGAAGTGTTCCAGCTCATCCTCTACGTGGGAATCGTCTCCGTGCTCATTGTGAGCTCTGGGGGCGTGGCCAACGTCATGTTTGCGATGGTCAGGGAACGGACCCCGGAGATAGGATTGAGAAAGGCTGTTGGCGCTACCCCGCGAGATATCACCGAACAATTCATATTCGAGTCTTTGATCGTTGCGCTTGCCGGCGCGGTAACAGGGATAGTACTTGGGACTGTGGCGGTGGTCATCCTTTCCCAATATGTTCTCAAGTACGAAATCAATTACTTCATGTACGCGATATCGATCCTGGTTGCCTCGTTGGCCGGGTTTGTGTCAGGTGTGGCCTCAGGCGTGCTGCCGGCAAAGTCTGCAGCCAGATTGGATCCTGTTGAGGCCCTCCGATTCGAGTAGAGGCAGAACGGCAGCCCTGCCAGCACAGAAACTCATCGTGCCGGCTTTGTGCCAATGATATAATGAATGAGGCAGGGGCGCATTAGGAGTTGAGTTTCATGAAGAAAGACGATCTGTTAGTCTCGTGCCTCCGGATGGTGTTGAGGAATATCGCTCGATACCGGGCGGTCATGATTGCCATCAGCATGGGTACGATCGGCTTCGTCATGTTTGGTACGCTCAGTCGTTCTGTGGAAGAAAAGATATCCAGCAATCTCGAATTGATAGGTGAGGCCACTGTCATAGTGGCCGGATGGGACGACCGATTGTTTTGGCACCACCCCGGGGAGTACTTCGAAAGGGATGCACAAGAGCTCTCTCGAATCGAACATGTCAAGGTCGTCGCGCCTCTTCGTGCTACTAACCGAGATTTGACAATTTTCCAGGGAAAGGTGGAAGGTTTGCTTTTCCAACTTACGGCTATCGACGCCCGATACTGGAAAACCGTCTCCGGCTTTGCCGATCGAGGACGACTCATAAACGAAGCGGATGTTGCGGCCGCAAGACAAATATGTGTGATTGGTGCGGACGTGGCTCGGGAAATGTATGGCAATAGGGATCCGGTGGGCTCTGCTATCGACGTGCTGGGATATCGATACACCGTAGTCGGTGTTCTGGGGGGGCCCCAGGATGACGAGGCCCTACGGTCTGTGTTTATTCCCATTTCTCTGGCTACTCAGCATTTGGGGCAACACCGAGAAATTGTTCGTATGAGGATCAGAGTTGACAGTGTCGACAAAGTGCGCCAGGTAGCAGAAGAAGCACGGGCTAAATTGGCGGCCTTGCATCCAAGCCTTGCCGATGGAATCGACGTGGTCCATCACGGGTCCAGAGTGGACAGGGTTAACTTGATCATGTTTCTTGTCAAGCTGTTCTGCTACGCTTCGCTTGTTGCCATCTTCATTCTGGGAAAAACGGGGCTCACCAACGTTATGCTGGGGGCAGTACAGGATAGAACAAGGGAAATTGGTCTGCGGAAGGCGCTTGGTGCCACAGACGACTCCATTAAGGCCCAATTCATGATTGAATCGGTTATAGTGAGCTTCAGCGCAGCTCTTATAGGAATCGTCGGAGGCGTGATCTTCGTCATTGTGCTCAAGGATTTCCTGGAGGTGGCAATCTCAAACTACATGCTTTCCGGCAGCATACTGTTCGATCTCGTCGTTACAGGTGCCATCGGTGTCGCGGCGGGAATGTACCCGTCGTCAAAAGCCAGTCAACTGGATATCGCGACGGCCCTGAGATTCGAGTAATCCAATATGTCATGATCCATCGTGCATAAGAGATTTCCGCTCTATTCGCGGGGTGGGGTTGGCATTGTGCGCCGAATCGGCTATGGTGATCGCCGGTCCAGTATTCCACCAATACTCGCCCATGGAGATGCCTTGAACTCTGACCAGAAGCCTCCCACACGCCTCCCGATCGGGGGTGTTCTCTCTCTTTCATTTCTTTGCCTGCTCTGGGGAGCGAATATTGTCAGCATCAAGGTGAGTAACCAGGGAATATCGCCCATTCTCGCGGCCACGGTGCGGTCCATCGTAGCTAGCTTCCTGCTGTGGGGCTATGCCACTGCCCTGCGGGAGAGCGTCTTTCTCCCTGCCGGCTTGACGAAGCACGGGGTTGCCGTCGGCTTCCTCTTCGGTGTGGAATTCTTGTTCCTTTACTGGGGATTTCAGTTTACCGATGCATCCCGGGCAGTTATCTTCCTCTACACTCAGCCCGTTTGGACCGCCGTGCTTGCGCATCTGCTTCTGCCGGACGATCGTCTCGGGCTCTCGAAGGCCGCAGGGGTCATTCTTGCCGTTGTCGGCCTGTGCCTCGTCTTCGGATCAAACCCTGGACAATTGGGGAGCAACCACTGGGTGGGGGACTTGATGGAGGTGGCCGCGGGCTTTCTCTGGGCCGCGACAACCATCTACATCAAGAGGTTTGTCTGGAACACGTCGATTACGCATTTTCAAACCCTTTTTTCCCAGCTATTTTTCTCCATTCCAGTCCTGTGTCTCGGATTCGTGCTTCTTGAATGGGGCGCTCCTGTCTCTCTCACTCAGCCCGTTGTTGCGGCCCTGTTCTATCAGACCTTCATAGTGGCCTTTGCCAGTTATCTCGGCTGGTTTTGGCTTCTTCATCGTTACCAGGCGAGCCGCCTGTCCGCGTTCACCTTCTTGACGCCCTTGTTCGGAGTAATTCTCAGCGGACTGCTGCTCGGCGAGCCACTTACTCTGTACCTCTGGATAGGGTTGGGCTTGGTTGCAGGCGGAATCTACCTCGTGAATCGAGGATGAGTCCAGATCATCGCAGGGCATTACGATCGCCATGCACCATCCTAATAGTCTATCCCTTTCTGCGGCTCGATCCCTTCACGGTATGCATGCTTGATTTCGAGCATTTCGGTCACGGTGTCTGCTCGCAAGATAACGTCTGGATGGGCATCGCGACCGGTGAGAACCAAGTGAACGAGAGGGGGCTTGCTTTGGATTAGGTCCAGCACCTGGTCGAGGTCCACGAGCTTGAGCTTGAGGGCATTGTTCAGCTCATCGCAGATGACGACATCGAAGGCTCCTGAAACCAGCTTTTCCTTGGCCAGCTTGATCGCCTCCTGGGCATTGGCACGGTGCTCTTTGTGGGGATAGGGATTGCCCTGAATACCGCAGAATCCCTTCCCCGTCAGATGATGCTCCACCTGCGGAGAAAGCATGCGGAGAGCTTCTATCTCTCCCGCGAACATATCGCCCTTCATGAATTGTATCATGCAGACCTTAAGACCGTGCCCGATAGAGCGCAGCACAAGGCCGAGAGCTGCGCTAGTCTTTCCTTTTCCGTTTCCAGTGATGACCACGATCAACCCTCTCTTATCTTTTGGCTCAAGCATTTGTAACGCCAGCTCTGTCATAGTATCCTCCATAATTTCTCACCATAGAATGGGCATTGTCAGCCAATGTGCAAACCAAAGGAATTGCGGCAGGGTCTACGCCGGCCTATGTGCGCGGCATGCCCCATATGTAGGGTAGCCTTTTCAGGCTGCCAATTCTTGAAATGCAGGTTAAAAGCCTGCACTACAGGGCTGCGGCATGCCCCATATGTAGGGTAGCCTTTTCAGGCTGCCATTTCTTAAGATGCAGGCTAGAAGCCTGCACTACAGGGCTGCGGCATGCCCCATATGTAGGGTAGCCTTTTCAGGCTGCCAATTCTTGAAATGCAGGTTAAAAGCCTGCACTACAGGGCTGCGGCATGCCCCATATGTAGGGCAGCCTTTTCAGGCTGCCAATTCTTGAAATGCAGGTTAAAAGCCTACACTACAGGGCTGCGGCATGCCCCATATGTAGGGTAGCCTTTTCAGGCTGCCATTTCTTAAGATGCAGGCTAAAAGCCTGCACTACAGGGCTGCCCATCGTCGGGAATGGGCGCGCCCAGACGACCGAGAAATAAACGATTACACGTTGTTGATAGGATCTTGACGAGTCCGGACTAATGACTAGCGTTTACTGATAGAGCTTGTTGAACAGGGAGGGATCCTTTCATGGTCATGATATATGAGACACTGATCTTGGCGGTTGCGACATTGATTGCTCCGCTTTTCGGTAAAATGGCAGGTTGTGAGCTCCACGGAAGACCGTTCGGGCTCGTAGGTGCGTCGGGTCTATTCTTCCTTCTAACGGTAGCCTTCAGTGGTAACCGTTCACCGCGATCCCCCCGGTTGGGGTTGATTTTGGCGTTCAGGCGTTTTGCCGGTCCTTTCCAGTCGCGCGATATCGCGCACGTTTTTAATACACTATTGACAAGATCCCAAGAATGGT
>JBFMDN010000036.1:0-55820 GCA_040753915.1 Thermodesulfobacteriota bacterium
GACTTAACAAGGACCCCGTCACCCCGGCGAAAGCCGGGGTCCATAACATATTGGAAGGACTGGATTCCGGCTTTCGCCGGAATGACGAACAATTGGCCGTTCCACTTCTAACTTAACGCCTATGCCCGCTGGGAGAGGGTGGGGTTAGGGCTCCATGAGCACTATCCTCCCTCACCGCACCACTTTCTCTGCTGTTTCCCGAGTCTTGATACAGTTTGTTCAAGCCCGCCCTTTCCTGAAAGGAAGCTTACGAAAAAGAATGCCGGCGAGACGCCGGCCCGAGGGGATATTTGCACGGCGATTTCAGTGGTAGGAGGGTGCTGCCGATCGAGTGATTTCGTCGCGCCGGCATCTTGCCGGTGACCCTTAACCGTGGTGAAGATGCCGGCGAGATGCCGGAACTACGGGAAACGGCACAGCGTGGTGTTGCGGCCGTAATGTCTCGGCTTGTCCCCCAGGCCGGGATCTTGAAGCTCGCTGCCAGGTCCCCCAAAGATCGAGGTTCTGCTAAGAACTCTGGTACGTCAGCACCATGCCACCGTCAAAGAGTAAATCTCCACCTACTAGATACCGAGAGTGTTTCGAGAATCCGAACATGAATAGATTGGCAACCTCAATCGGTGACATCATCTCCTTTACCCGGGAAGCCCCCATCATTACCTCCCTGACCACCTCCTCTTGTGTGATGCCACGCTGTTGAGCCTGAGCCGGAATCTGGTACAGGGTGAGAGGAGTCTTGACGTAGCCGGTGCTCACGGTAAACGAACGGATCTTTCCTTCGCCCTCAGCGGCAATGGATTGGGTCAGGCCGCGCAATCCAAATTTTGTGATGTTGTATACGGGTTTGTTCTTGGTGCAGATGTGTCCGTGCACCGAGCCCATGTTGCCCACGGCACCGCATCCGTTGTCGGACTTCTTGATGTGGGGAATAGTGAGCTTGGCAAGGTAGAAGGGAGCTCTGAGCATGAGGCGTTGCATCAGGTCATACTTTTCCATCGGGAAGTTTTCCACGGAATCGATGTGCTGAATCCCCGCAATATTGGCCAAAAACTTTATCTGGCCAAGCTCGGCGGCCTGCGAAACTGCCTTGTCAATGTCCTGGTCGTTCGTGAGATCCGTCCTGAGAAAAACCATCCGGCCACCGATCTCCTCCGCGAGTGTCTTGGTCTTCTCTCCTTCCTCCTCATTGATGTCCAGGCCCACTGCTATGAGGTTGTTGGCCGCTGCGGCCACTGCAGTGGCTCGGCCAATCCCCGTTCCCGCTCCAGTCACGATACACACGTTTCGTGAATTGAAGTCTTCGTCCGAAAGAGTGAGTATCTCGTCTCGTCGGATAGTCGGCTCGGTAATATCCATAACAGGCTCCCCTCCAAGGCGTTATGCAGACTTACGTCCAGTCTCGGCCATAGGTTTACACTACAAACGAGTCACCCGCAAGATGGCCGCATTATCATGCCGGGCTGCTACCCTGGACCCGTCTGCATTGGGGCGGCGCAAGGGAATGATGCCGTGTTGAATGGAAGCTACGTCACAGACTCCTGGGCTCGTCCGCAGTGTTCGAGCACACTTGCGGGAAACGAGAGCTTAAAGGCTGCTTTAGTGTCTCCGAGGCGCTCGAATGACAGCTCTCCGTTATGATTTCGCATGATGGTGTAGCAGACGGAAAGATTTATTGGCGATATTTGGGGCCACTTGTCCCCGTAACAAGACGAAACCGACAGGTCTTCCCATGCCGGAGAAAAATTCTCGTGAGATTCGATGGAAATCACCACCTCAATGAGACTGCCGGCGTTCCTCTGGAGAGCAGTAATTTCTCCACCCTTCTCCATTGCGCGAAACGCCAGGTTGAAGATGTTGAGAAACAAATGCTTGAGCTGCGTTTCCTTGCCAAAAACGTTGCCAAGTCCTGCGGCCAACATGTTCCGGACGCCGAGCCTAATCTTATGGTCTTTCGCATGCTGTCGGAGAAGCGAAACAGTATCGTTAAGAATCGAGTCGATGGACAGTATTTCCGGTGCATCGACCGGCTTGCGAGCATACTGTAGCAGGTTTTGAACAATGTCCTTACAGCGGTAAGACTCACTGAGAATGATCTCGAGATATTCTCGAAAAGACTCTGCTTTCAGAGTGCCGCCGGCTTCGTCGAGGCTCTTGATTCTCTTTAGGAGGCCCTCGGCGAATCCCGCAATGGAAGTCAGCGGATTGTTAATCTCATGGGCAATGCTTGCCGCAAGAAGTCCCACTGCAGCCATACGGTCCGCCTGAAGCAGGTTGTGCTCGTATTCTTTGCGTCGCGTTATGTCTCGCATAAGGAGTATGATCTCGTTGACCGCTCCGAATGGGCTCACTATTGGAGAAACGGTCCACTCGTAGTGATGTCCTCCATAAACTCCGCCCTTAATGAGGACCTCTCCCCTGTACGTTTCATGGGTTTCAAGCGCCTTGAGGGCAGGGCAGTTGTTGCAAACCTCAGTCTTGCGAAAAAGGGCCTCGAAGCAGCGTCTGCCCACGAGGGCTCTCTCGGGAAACATCTCCCCTTGCACTTTGTTCACAAAGGTGATGTTCAGGTTGCGATCTAGTATCGCCATCCCATCGCTTATGCCATTGATGATCGCTTCGAGCCTGTTATGGCGCATCGCCAATTCGATATTCAGCTTCTCCAGCTCGTTAATTTTTGAGCGCACTTCTTTGAAGTGACCGATCTTGGAGAAGCCTATTCCCTTGAAGTCATACTGGCTGAACCTCATTCTATCAGTCATGAAAAACCCCTACAATGCGGCTCTGTAAAGACGCTCGATTTCCTCCCTTGAATAACAGTACGGATTTGTGAGCATGCAAATATCCTGTTGAGCCATTTCGGCCAGCCGAGGAATATCTTCCGCCTTAACTCCCAACGCGGAAAGGCTTGTTGGCAACTCGAGCGCCTCAATAAGCTTGAGAATTTCTTCGAGAACGCATTCGGCTGCCTGTTCAGTTTTCATCCCTGCAGTTTGTACTCCCATTGCCTGAGCTACTCGAGCATATTTCACTGTTGAATGCTCAAGATTTTCCCGGATGACGCCGGGCAAGAGTACCGAGTTGGCTATCCCGTGATGAATGTCGAACAGACCCCCGAGCGGATGAGCCAGTGCGTGGACCGCCCCGAGTATCGCGTTGGAGAAGGCCATTCCCGATTCAAGGCACGCGATGGACATGCCTTCCAGCGCTTCCCGAGTCTTGAATTTCACCGCTTGTACCAGGTTGCCGACAACGAGCTCGATAGCATGAATGGCGTGAGGATCGGTCATGGCCCAGGCAAGGGAGGAAACATAGGCTTCCAGGGCATGAGTCAGCGCGTCCATTCCTGTAGCTGCCATGAGCTCGGGTGGCTTCGTTTGCAGGAGTCGAGGATCCACAAGGGAAATATCGGGCATGATCGCGCGACTCAAGATTGTCATCTTCATCTTCCGCTCGGTGTCCGTTATCACGGCGAACTGCGAGACGTCAGCGCCAGTCCCGGCTGTGGTCGGAGCACACACCAGCGGAGGTATTGGATGGACCACTTGGTTGCATCCTTCGTATTCCTGGATCCTTCCGTGGTTTGTAACCACAATAGCGATTCCTTTGGCAGTGTCAATGGGGCTGCCTCCCCCCACTGCCACTATGACATCGCACTTCTTCTTGGCATAGAGGTTGAATCCTTCCTCGACCTGGAAATCTCTGGGATTGGTTACCACGTTGTCATACACCACGTACCCGAGATCCTCCTGTTCCAGGTACTTGATAGCTTCATCTACCCAGCCGGCCTCGACAACCCCGGGGTCGGAAACGAGCATGACCCGTTCTCCGCCCAATCTTCTCGCACAATTCCCGATTTCTGAAAGCGCTCCGAGTCCGTAGATGATTTCAGGCACCTCGAATTTGAGCAGTGAATTATCCTGTGTCAACGTCGTCCTCCGCTATCCATTTGTTTTCGAACTGGCGAGGCTCCCGCGTCAGATTGTCGTGGTGCGCATTGAAGATGGCGGCCTGGGCGATGATGCTGAGGTAGGGGAGGCTTTGAACCCCAACCCCATCCATGGAACCTCTATCGCGAAGCTGGATGCGCGGCAGTATACCATGTCTGTCATGCTGAAACGAGCATTACGCTCGCCCACACTCCGTTGCCCGGCCGACTTTCCGCCGGTCAACCGGCCTTCACCCGAAATTCATAGGTCTTTTGCACGAGCTCCTCATAAGTGTGCTCGAGCTCCGTCAGGAGCCGGTACATGTCATCGGTCCCGGAATCAACATGTTTCCGGAGATCAAGGGCTTTTTGCCTGCACTCCTGGAGGAGCTCTCCGCCTTTGACAGTTTTGAGAAACATCTTGTCAGCCAGAGGAACTGACCTTTGAAAGAGCTTTCGGATCCGGTACTCCGCCTCCGAGGAGATATGCTCCGATCGGAGCAGCTTCTCCAACGAGTCCAGAAAATCATGTAGTGCAGCAGTCTTCATATGTCCGATCCGTTCGTCGGTCCCCTCGTAAGGCAGAGGGGAAGAATGGGCGATGTATTCTCAGCACCCAGCGGCTCGCCGCCTCTCCTGATTGTAAACAAGACTGCATGACCACCGAAGACCTTCAAGTTTCTTTGGTTCTGTGAACGAGATCCGCGTTTGTCGGGTTCTCGGTTGCAGCGGGTAGGTTTCCTGGTAGAGATCGCAGGGAGCAGAGCACGCAAACTTCTGCTCAAAAGCGCTGATTCCTCAGATGGGGGAAGGAGATCGCAGTCTTGGGTTAGGGCATTTGTCTCCCGAATCATTGCCGCAATTTCTGCCCGACTCGGAGGGCAGCCGCCCTTACCTCGTCGATGACCTCTTTGAGTGGAACCCCCCTTTCCAGAGCCACGCGTTTGCACTCATCATACTCTGCAGACACGTTGATTATTGTCTTCCCCGCTTCAGCCACCTTAAACTTCATCGGGCCGTGGAGTGTCTCGATTTCGTGGACGGACCGCTCCGCCTTAATCCTGTTGTCAATCCTCCACCGCAAGCCGATAGTGGTAGTCTCTCTCATGAGAAAATCCGATAACTCGCCAAGCATTTCCGTCGGACATATGACCGAGATTTGAATTCCCGGTCGGTTCTTTTTCATGTGAATAGGGAAGAGAAGCACATCCAAAGCGCCCATCTTGAGCATTCTCTCGATGAGATAATCGTAGATCTGGGGATTCATATCATCGATGCACGATTCAATAATGGCAACGCGTTCTACCAGATAGTCTCCCATATCTTCTGCGGTATACCCGATAATGACCCTGAGGAGGTTCGGAAGAGCGAAGTCCGAGCTCCCTGCTCCGTACCCGACCTTTTCCACGGTTAACTGGGGTAAGGGGCCGAAGTCAGAGGCGAGGGTGGTCAGGATCGCGGCTCCCGTCGGAGTCAAGAGCTCTCCTTTAATGCCTGTCGAATAGGATGGCTTACCCTTGATCAGCTCTGCAGTTGCGGGAGCGGGGACGGGTAAGATGCCGTGGGCACACTCTATCGTGCCCGTTCCCACATGGAGAGGCGAACAGTAAACCTTCTCTATTCCCATTGCGTACAGGCCGGCAACCGATCCTACGACATCGATGATAGCGTCCATCGCGCCGACCTCGTGGAAATGGATGTCGTGGATGGATGTGCGGTGCACGGTGGCCTCTGCGTGAGCCAGTCGCTCGAATATCTTCCGACTGTTCTCCTTGACCGGATCGGCCAGGCTGCTGTCTTGAATAATCCGGACGATGTCGTCAAGGTGTCTGTGATGGTGGTGATGATGATCGTGGTCGATATGCACGAGGGCCTGGCTGCCTCCCAGCCCCCTCCTGGTGACCTTCTCGACCTGAAGGTCGTAATTGCTCAAATTAAGCTTGGCGATCTCGCCGCTCAGGGTATCAAGCGGCAGACCGGCGTCCAACAGGGATCCGAGGATCATGTCTCCACTGGCTCCGGAGAAGCAATCAAAATAGGCCACCTTCACGGGTCTCTCCTTATACTTGAGGCACCTTGTTCAAGGTCGACGTTTTCGTCAGAGGGTCGCTGCGGACTCTCGCTGGATTCTTTCTCGTGCATGCACACTGTGGTCGTGTAATTTCCCGACAGCCAGCTTGTTAATAAGGCTAGCCTGGTACCCTGCGCCGAAGCCATTGTCGATATTGACGACAGATACTCCTGACGCACAACTATTCAGCATGCTCAGGAGCGCTGCAACCCCTCCGAAGCTGGCGCCGTATCCGATGCTGGTCGGCACCCCTATCACCGGACAGGACACAAGCCCGCCAACCACGCTCGCAAGAGCCCCTTCCATTCCCGCTACGACCACCGCTACATTGGCCCGAAAAAGCTCTTCACAAGAATGGAGTAGTCGATGAATGCCGGCCACTCCCACGTCGTACAATCGATGCACGTAGTTCCCAAGCGTCTCGGCTGTTATTGCTGCTTCCTCCGCAATCGGTATGTCCGAAGTGCCTGCGCTCACAACGGCAATATTCCCGATCTTTTCCACTTCCCTCGGGTTTATGATCACCATGCGAGCCTGCTCGTGATAACAATGCTCTTCTGCAACCTCGCATATGGCCCTGTAGACCTCAGGGCTAGCCCTGGAAGCAAGAATGTTGCAATGCTCTCTGCTCATTCGGAGAACTATGCCTTGAATCTGAGATAAGGATTTGCCCTCGCAGTAAATCACCTCGGGCACTCCCTGCCGGATACAGCGATGATAGTCGATCTTGGCATATCCCAGGTCGTCAAAAGGGAGCTTTCTGAGTTTGTGCACCGCCACGTCCAAAGAGACTTGGCCGGCTCGCACCTGCTCAAGCAGGTGTCTGAGTTGAAGTGTATCCATGTTCTTGACCCCGTGCAAGGATGGACCGGTCGAGACCGCCTCTGAAAAATCGCTCGCCGTGAATTGAGACAAGAAGACAGCCGATTGTCCAGGAGTGTCGACTCAGGACAGATTGCTGGGTCTTAAACCTTCCAGAGACCCTGAGCCCGCTGTCACTTCGTTCGCCCTGTCTCTCCCTCCCAGCGGCTGAGAGCCGTGCCGGTTCCGGTCAACTTCATTTATTGCCCTTCTGCTGGGCGTCTCGCGACGGCCAACCGTCACGAACCTGAGTTTATACGACCTGAAATTCCTCCGCACGATTGAGCCCCACAATACCCCCGCTTGATAGGAGATGTGATCTGAAGCGAAGAAGAAGACAAACGCGGGGTACGACAACTTGGGCCTCTTGCGCAGAAATTCCACGAAGGAAGGGAACAGGATCATGGCCATTGCGGCAGGCGCGAGCGACGGAAATACTGCTCCAACCAGGAGAATCAAGATCAGGTAGTATCGAACCCAATGATAGGTCAATTGGAAAAGAAGCTCGAAATGAGTCCCCGCCGTTGAGCGGAGAACCTCCTTTATGGAAATGGGAACCCCTATCTGCAATTCGTAGCGTCTCTTCTTCAGCAACGTGTCCAGAAGAACAGTGCCGGGAACTAACAATGCAGCGAGGAGACTCTGGAGCGCCACCGCACCGATGCAACCAGCAAGGATGACCATGGATGCCGGATTCCACGGATAGCGCTTGGACACATGGGGATGATTGTCGTGGAGCAGAGGTTCGGAGGTACCGTATTGAAATCTTCTTGAAAATGTGGCGGAGAACGAGCTCCTGTGTTTGTGCTTCACAACGCCTTTGGGAACGTAGATGAGCCGGAATCCTGCTTCTTTGAGCCTCCAACAAAGATCGACGTCCTCACCCACGCGCTGGTTTTCCTTGAGGCCGCCAACCCTGAGGTACACGTCCTTCCTCACCACCATGTTGCATGTCGGGACGTAGAAATCCGAGTCCGGCCCCGATCCTATCGCAAGGTCCGAACCCATGCATAAAGGAGACTTCACCTCTTCGTATCTGTCCAACCAGGTGTTTTGGAAAAAAGACGCGACATAACCCCCGACGAGAGCGGTTCTCGAATCCTGAAAAAAGGGCACAAGGTCGCGAAGCCAGGCCGGATCGGCTATGCAGTCACTGTCTATAAATGCAACAAGCTCTCCCGACGCGTGCATCACCCCCACATTGCGAGCGGCTGACTGCCCGCGATTCACGGGAAGCTTGACAAGTCTTGCCTTGTGCTGTGCGGCTATCGCCGCTGAGCCGTCGGTCGAAGCATCGTCAACGACGATCACCTCAACCTTATCGGCTGGATAAACGAGAGCCGCCAGGGAGTCGAGGCACTCGCTGAGCTCTTCTTCACGGTTGTACACCGGAACAATGACGCTCACGGAGGGAAATTGGAGGCATTCTGACGGAGTCCAATCGAGAATTCCTGCTTGGAAGAGACGATCCAAGACGGCTAGAAGCGCCTCTTGAGAGCAACCGGCCTCAGGAATTTGATCGTGGTCCAGGCAGAGGCCGGCCTGACACCTCTGCAAAACAGAAAACGCGGCCGCATTGACCCGAAAGGCCCTCAGAGGGCTTTTTCGCAGCAAGACGCCGCCAGAGCCTTGGGAAATGAGACGGACCCCCTGCTTGAGTCGGAATACCCCTGTAACGAGCTGGGTCATCACACGATACTCGCGGCCACAGTCTTTTCAGAAACGCAGTTGGCGAGACATCCCGGGTCAGGATGTCCCAATCTCTTTTGCGTGTGGTACGCCACTGCAGGACATCCACCGTGGCAGAAATCGAATCTTTGGCAGCTCTCGCACGACTTGATCTCAAGCTTGCGAAAGGCCTGAAAGACACGAGAACGATTCCAGATGAGCGAGAAGGTTTCTTGCGGGAGTCGTCCTGCAAGGAATTCGTCTTCTTGGAGGAAAGCGCACGGGTACAGGTGGCCGGTGGGTGAAATGCAGCACGTGAGCTTGCACGCCCCACACATGTTGAGGCCCAGGTGCCGTCGATCTTCGTGGGACACGGAAAAGAAGGAGTCGCCGGTGGAAACATCCTGGTGTGCGCTGAGCCAGTCGGAGAAAGCAACCATCTGGGACGGTGAGACGTTTAGCCTGGACCAGTTTGCCTTTCCTCTCCCCGAAGGTCTGAACCGGGAGACGCGGAACTTGGCACCGAAGGATTGGGCAAGATCAGACAGAGCGTCGAGCTGCGGCAAGCTGATCCTGGTGAGGACGGTATTGATACTAACTGCAATGTCTCTTTTTCTCAGACATTCGACCGCCTTTATTGCTCGGGAAAAACTTCCCGTTCCCCTGATAGAGTCGTTCGAGTCGGGCGTAGCACCATCGAGACTCACCTGAATATATACGAGCTTGTGGTCGAGTCTCTCCGCCACCTTGTCATCAATGAGAGTGCCGTTGGTGCTTATGCAGGTCAGAATCCCCTTCTCGTGGGCATAATCCATCAAGTCGAGGAAGTCCTCCCGCATGAAGGGCTCTCCTCCTCCAATGCTGAACTGGAACACGCGGTTGGCTGCCATCGAGTCGATGACGCTGCGGCACTGGTCGGTGGTGAGCTCTTCTTTTTCGCGCCGGCCCGAGTCGGACAGGCAGTGAAGGCATGACAGGTTGCATGCGTACGTGACTTCCCATGTCACGTTCACTGGGGCGCGGAGCCCCATTTCAACATATTGGTTGCTCATATATGAGGCCTCTCGACAATAGCATGTCCAGAATTCTCTGTACGTGCCGTCGGATCTCATCCCTCGATCTTTCACCAAATCTGGCACAGAGAGATTCTATCAGCTCTTCCGCCGTGTGCTCCCCAAAAAAGAAGCTCTCTGAAATGAGATCCCGGCTGGGAAGGAAGACGAGCTTCGGACCGCGATAATCGTAGAATAACAGCCCGAATTGCTCCTCTCGGACCTGTACGCCGTCCCACATCCTGTACGCAGTGTTCGAGCCCATGGGCTTTTCCCCGGTCAGGGCCGGCTTTGCAAACCACGCAGGTGAAACGCTATCAGGAAAGTTCCATACCTCAGGAGGTAGGGATTTCCCCCCGCTTGAGCATCCCTTCCATGCGCTGGAAAGAAAGCCGGCCCAAGGCAGTGTTCAGTAGATTCCGCAGATGCCGTCAACAGCCATCTCTTCGACGGTAATCTCTTCCAGAATGGCAGGCTGCTCGGGACACGCTTCTTCAACCTCGGTTACGATATGTTCTTGATTTCTGACTTCTTCTTCCATATGCTTCTCCTTCTTATCGCTGGGCCGGGCAGATTCCCGGCTTTAGTGGGCCAATTCCCAACATGTCTGAAACCGCTCTATGGTGCCCGAGCGGTCCAACCGGCGTCCACTGTCACACATTGACCGGTTATGCACCGTGAGTCCTCAGTGGCGAGCCAGACTACCGCTCTTCCTATGTCTTCAGGCATTATCTCTCTGTCTTGAAATGAGTGCCCGGCAAGAAACTGTGATTTAGCCTCTTCGTCCTCCATCCCGAAGAACCTGGCTATACCCTGCATCATGGGAGTCCAAACCGTTCCGGGACATACGACATTTACGTTGATGTTGTGATCTGCCACTTCCATGGACAGCGCCTTCGTCAAGCCAATGATCCCATGCTTTGCGGCGCAGTAATGAGCCCCCAGCCCGAATCCTCGCTGACCGCCCACGGACGATATATTGATGATCTTTCCGCTGTGGCGCTCTATCATGTGGGGCACGACGTACTTGCAGCAGAGAAACGTGCCTTTCAGGTGAGTGTCGACGACTTCGTCCCACTCCTGCTCGCTCATGTCAGCTACTGCCATCATGGACGAGTTTCCCGCATTGTTAACGAGAATATCTATCTTATCGAATGTTTCCAAAGACTTGCAGACCATGGCTTCCACGTCGGCAGCCTTGCGGACATCGCATTTGATGCCGATCGCTCTGCGACCCAATTTTTTAATCTCTCCCACCGCTGCATCCATGGTCTCATACGTGGACATGGAGTACGGAATGGTCTCCATATCCTCGCAGATATCCGCGATAACGATGTCGGCCCCTTCCTGTGCCAGCAGCCGTGCAGTGGCATAACCGTTGCCTCTGGCACCGCCTGTGACAACGGCCACTTTGCCGTCTAGTTTCATCCGGTGAACCCTCCTTTCCCTTCCTCTTGTGTCCGCTGGGAAGAATGCGCAGATCAACTCGAGGGGAATTTGGTCATTAACTCCTGTAAGCTGCGCATATCTTCGAGCGCGACATTTGCTCCGTATTCCGCTACCTGGAACTCGATTTCGTGCTGAAGTGATGACAGGAGCATCAAAGCATCGAGGTAGTACACGAGGGTCGCATCCTTCTTGAAATCCTCCTTGTAGGCCACGAGTACGTCGTCGACGTTCAGCTTCCTCAGTTCCGCGGCGTACCGGTCAATCTCGATGCGATCCCGGAGCAAGTCGTCCATAAGTGCAACAGCTTCGTTAATCAGAGCTACCACCCGTTGGTGCATGGGGTGATTCATGAAGAGGCCCCCTGTTTTCGCCCGTAACGGCTATCGAGAATCTTGCTTCCTTCCTTCGAGACGATGAATCGTGTGAGAGGATAGGTTCCCTCTCTGGTAATCCGGCGACGGTCCAGCAGTCCTCTTCGCAAGAGCGAGAGTATCCGTTCTTTGACCCCCGAAGAAGAGATCCTGAGCTCCTGGGCAATGGTGTGGCAATGGAACTCTCCCGGCTTTCGGTGATGGCACGATCCGGAACAATCTGTCCCCCCTCGCTCCTTGATGATTCTCAAGATACTTACGAGATCATCCGATAGCCTGTCTTCGGCCATGAAGTACCCCTTTACGTCATCCTCACCACAAAGGTCTTCACCTTGTGGGTCAGGCCGTCAAGCTCCTTCTCGAGCTGATCGAGTTTCGCCAGAGCTTCTGCCTCATTGCACGATTCCACGCTCTGTTTAAGATTCAGAGCCAGCTCTTTGCAGGCCCACGACGTTTCTCCAGCTTTCACGGTCTTCATGTACGCGCGGCTCAACAAGGGCTCAATTTGCTCGCCCTTGGCGAGCAAGGTGGTCTTGATCCTCTGTGCAAGCTCAGGAGACATCGAAGCGTCTCGTTCGTTAATTTCCTTGAACACCTCCAACATCTCCCTGATAAGCGCTGGACCTTTCCCGGTGACGTCGGGCCTCTTGGCATCGGACATGTGATACTCCTTCCTCTCTGGTCTTGTATATTTGCGCGGCGGAATCGCCTCATTCCGCGGTCACTGGTGCGCACTAGCGTTTCGGACAATGGGCACCCTATTCCCTGTTAACCATGTCTCGGACGATGGTGGTCCCTCCCTTCATCCCAGGCATGTTCTTTGACGACGACCTTTTCTCTGGGAGGAAGCCGCTTGATTATTTCCTCAACGATGGTCGACATGGCTTGCGCGGTGAGAGAGTCAGGGTGCTGGAAGACAATGGGGACCCCCGAGTCTGCCGCCTCAGAGTACTGCCAATCAAGGGGGATGCCACCGAGGAATGGGAGCTTGAAGGTTGCTGCGAGCTTCTCGCCTCTCCCTTTCCCAAAGATGTACTCCATACGACCGCAGTCGGGACACTGATATGAGCTCATATTCTCGATCAGACCGATGATTGGAGCATTCAATTCCTTGGCAGCGTTGATTGCCTTGCTGCACACAATGGTCGAAATCTCCTGGGGGGTCGTGACAACGATCAGACCGTCCAGGTTGGGAATGGATTTCATAATGGTGATGGGCTCATCCCCCGTGCCGGGAGGCAAGTCCACCAGGAGAAAATCAAGCTCATACCACTTGATCGAGCTCAAGAATTGTCTGAGCACCCGTGCCTTGTATTGACCGCGCCACATGATAGGGGTCATGTCGGTCGGCCATATGAGTGCGACTGACATGACTTTGAGGCCGTGTTCCGTGATCACCGGATCAATGCCGTGGCTTCCATGCAAGATGTCACGCATCTCGGTCTTTATCCCCACCATCTTCGGGACACTCGGGCCGTGCACGTCGGCATCGAAGATCCCCACAGCCATGTCCTTTTGCTTGAGTGCAGCGGCCAAATTCACCACGACGCTCGTCTTGCCGACGCCCCCTTTTCCGCTGATGACGGCGATCTTGTAGTTGATGTGCGCCATGGCGTCACTTATTGGCCCATGCCTGTGATGACCATGGTGACCACCGTGCCCGTGATGTTGCTGCGGTGCCTTTACATCGCTGTGATTCACTGGGGACCTCCCTCTGTTGAAGATCGTCGTCAATGCTTTATTGGGCCGCAACGAAGTCGCACTCTACGCTTCCCAGTCCCAATTGCTGTGCATATTCGAGCCATAGTTCGGGCGTAACTCCGGTGATCGCCGTGATCTTGTCTTCGCCTTTGCCCAAGACGTTCAGGGCCTCAGCCACGGACCCAGAAATGCCGGGGCTTCTCGTAATCATTTGATATGTGACCCAGTCAGCAGCGACGGGATCGTCCGACGCCACAATCCCGAGATCCGGAATGAAGGGTATGTCGGAAAAAGGATAGTCATCTGACTGCGGGGTTACGGATGTCAGGAAATTCACGAAGAATGCAGGTCCCCGCAGGTTAGCTAACGCAGTGTGGGCTGCTTCTACGACGCTCTCCTGAAAAGGAACGATCCCTTCCGGTCTTACCGTCATGGCCGAGTTAGGACAGGAAAAAAAGCACCCCAAACACTTGTTGCACATCTCGGAATCGAATACGAGCGCGTCCCCGTCCATGGATACCGCGCCGGTGGGACAATAGGGAACACATAGTGCGCAATTGTCGCATCGCTCCCGGTGATATACGATTTCGAGGACCGAGTGGATTCTCAGCTTTCCTGTGCCTGTCAGAAGGCCCGCTCCGAGATTGTAAGTGGCTCCCGCAAACCCCATGAGTGGATGGGCAGTTACATGAGACAGGACCATCAGCGCCCCGGTATCGGTCAACAAGCTGCCCAGTTCGACCCCGCCAAGGTTTCTGCCTTCGGCTACATAGAACTTGCCTTCCTCGCCCGTGTACCCGCCTGCAAGCATCATCTGGCTGTCAAAGGTCTCACCGGTACTGAATCCTTGAATCAGAGCGGTATGGACCCAATCGTAGCCTGTGTGGCGTGACCCCTTGAACAAAGAACAACTGTCGGTAATCACTGGCTGAGCGCCGGCCTCCCTGAGTTTCTCGAAAAAGGTGCTTGCCACTATGGGATGGAGGTAATGGCTGTATCCGATCTCGCTGAGATTTATCTTCACGGCCAGGCTTCTCTCTGGGGATATAAGCTTGGCCATCTCGTCGATATCGAGAACGGCGCCGATCTTAGCGATGATGCTCTGGTGAATTCCCTTTGCACGACCTTTGATCCAATAAGCCCGCGACATTTTCATCCTTTGCATGTGTGAGCGGAGAATCCCACCGCGCTCTTCCAGTCTCGACCGACTCCGACTCGCACGAGACTCCAGGAGATGGAGAGCAGGTGGGCGACTCTAGGCCGCCCTCCTGCTGATCGCGTTGACTGTGCGACGCGTCGAGCTTCGCGGCATGCAGGGGCGGGTTTCAGCCACACCCTTTTTCTCGGCATCGTCGGCCGGACCGCAATTCGCAACGCGCGGCACTATGGAGAAACGTTCCTACGCTGTGGGATCGAAGTTTTTCCACTCCCCGATCCAGGTCTTCAGATCTTTGTGGCGACCGAACTCGAACTCTCGTCCCAAATGGTGATTTCGGAATATCTGTCTCATGGGATGTACAGTCATAGGAGTCTTCCGGATCTGCCATTTGCCGATGTTTTCTGGATTGAGCTCGGGCTCATAGAGAATGAGCTCGTAATTCATCGTTCCCATACCAATCCGCTCAGCGGCCTTGAGCTGGATACGCGGGGTGAACGCATTGACCGCCTTGAACTTGTCCTCTCCCGGCTTGAGACCGAGCTCTTCTGCTCGTGACCCCGGCATGATCGGCGCTTTGTCGAGGACGTCGCAGATTGCGGCATCAATGGCCACGGGATCCTTGGAAGCAAATACGCCCACGTCTGGTGCCACCGGCATGCCCCCCCACGGGAAGCAGTCGCATTCAGGGCACATGTCAACCGCATATGCGAGGTAACCGATCTTGCCCGGCTTGAAGGTCTTTATGCATCCCAGCGCAGCATCCGACATGGCGATCTGGGCGAGCGGGAAATAGTCGTCCCGAAATCCGATACCCTCCATGCCGGTAAACATGCATGTCACCTGGCACGAGTAGCACAAGGCACACTTGCTGTAATCAAGTTGGACACCGTCTGGCTTGACAGAGATAGCCTGCTCTGGACAGCTATCCTCGCACATCTTGGCATACGGGCACTCGGTTCCTTTGCAGCCTTCCTTGTTCACTTTCGGGTACCCTATTGCGTCGTCGGGATCGCCCCAGAAAGCGAGGTGGGTCTGATACTTGCCTCTCTTGGATTGCGCGCCAATGCCAAAGTTCTTGATGCATCCGCCGTATGCGGTTATGGGATGACCCTTTGCATGGGCGAGGTTGATGCAAGCGTCAGCCTCATATATTCCCCGTCCAATGTACGTTTCCTTCAGGATGTTCCCCTCGGGCAATTCCACTCTCAAGTCGTCTTCCCCGGAGAATCCGTCAGCCACTACGTACGGTGCTTGGAGGCTGGCAAAGTTGAGACCGTGGCGATTGGCTCCTTCTACGAGCAGTTGACCGGTGCACCGGTTATTGTACAGATGGTAAGTCAATGTGGTGGTATCGGTTACAAAGGGCCGACCACCGCACGCCTTAACCTCTTCCACGATGGCCGCAACGAACTCGGGCCTCAGACAGTGTGTTCTGTTCCATTCGCCGCAATGGACCTTGATCGCCACGCTGTCGTCCTTTTCTATGCACTTGTCGAGCTCGGCGAGATAAAATAAGTCTTTTGCCTTGCATATGGTGCTTTCAGTCCAGTTGGTGGCATTAGCCCCCGCGTACCAGACTTTTGAGACCTTTTCCGGCATTATGATTCCTCCTGTTCTGCTCGTGCCCGCTTTTGGACACGATGGGCTTCTGGTTCGACCGAGCTGATTGAGCAGCCCCGCCACTCATGCATCGTACCTCTAGACGCCGCTCTCCCGGCAAATGTGGTCGTACCAGCCCCCTTTCCTGTCCGAATTTGGCGGGATGCCCGATTTCCGTTTTGCGGCATGGCGCAAACAAGCGTGAAGGTTCTTTCCCGCGACGCTTCCCTTCCGCTCCGGGTTTTCATTACGAGACGAGACTCCAGCGGAAGAAAACGGGATCTCCGGCCGTCAGTGCGAACTCGATAGATGCGATGCAATGTTTGTGCCCATACATGAGCACGAAGGAAAATTGGAGTCACATTCCATGAAGGCTCTGTAATATCAGCTACATAAAGGTGGTCCGTGCCACAATTCGCCTCAAGTGGCGCGTTGAGCCCGGCGTCCCTCCCTTTGACGACATGAGGACAGAGCGAAGACCGGGACACCAGGTGAGCCATGCGGGCCGAGGATCATCGTCAACATATCGTTATTGTTTTGTAAAAGCGGCTGTTCGCTCGGTGGGGTCTAATTGGACACCTGGCCTCAGATTATCGAGGGCGGGACCGATTCGGATCCTGGAGCATCGCGGTCTGTGCTTTCAGACAAACAGTCGATGCTTGTGAATCTTCTTATAAAGCGTCTTCCTGTTGATTCCGAGGATCTGTGCAGCTTGGCTTTGGTTTCCACCTGTGTCTGCCAGTACCTTCATGATGTGCTCTTTTTCCAGATCCTCCAGGCTTCGGGGTTCCTGCGCCACATGTCTTGAGTGGACAAAGACGTGCGACGGTAAGTCATCGGGATCGATCACGGGCGAGCGCGACAGGATAGCTGCCTTCACGACGACCGATCTCAATTCTCGAACGTTTCCCGGCCATCCATACGATTGCAAGACCTGCATCGCCTCACGACTGATCCGCTTGCTTGCCTTGTGGAATCCGTTTTTCTTGAGGAAATGGTCAGCGAGCGCCGGAATGTCTTCCACATGCTCGCGAAGAGCCGGAAGCGCGATCCTGACCACGTCCATTCGGTACAAGAGGTCTTGACGAAGGGCTCCTTTCGCCGCGGCGTCCCGCAAATTCACATTCGTGGCCAGCACAATTCTCGTATCAACTTCCCTCTCGCGTGTCTCGCCCAGCCGACGGAACCGTTTGGTCTCGAGAAAGCGCAAGAATTTCTTCTGCATGTCCAAATCAATATTTCCGATCTCATCGAAAAAAATCGTTCCCTTGTTGCTCTCTTCTACCAACCCTTTCTTGGCGTCGCTCGCCCCAGAAAAAGCCCCTTTCGTATGACCGTACAATTCGCTTCCAGCCAGATTGTCGTTGAGCAGGCCGCAGTCCACTACCACGAACGGCTGATCGCGCCTTGCACTCAGAGAATGAATCTGCCGAGCGAGAACGTCTTTGCCTACACCGGTCTCTCCCTGGATCAGAACGGTTACGTCGGTCAGAGCTACCTGTTGGGCCAGTTCGTAGACTTCACCCATCGCCGGGCTCGAGCATCGGACGAATTCACCATCGTCGTTCGCCGCTTCCCACATGGGCCACGTGCCCAGGGCAGGAGCTTTTGCATTTTCCTGCGTGAACTGCTGGATCAGAGCGAGCAACTCGGATAGCTTGAACGGTTTCGTAACGTAATCTCTTGCTCCAAGCTTCATTGAATCAACCGCGGTTCGAACGTCGCCGTACCCGGTTATCATGACGACGGCAGTGCGAGGTGCCTTCTTTCTGATCCTCTTCAGAACCTCGATTCCGTCCATGTTGGGGAGCCTGATGTCGAGAAGGACGAGGTCGAAATGCTGTTCGTTTACAAGTTTGAGTCCTTCTTCGCCCGTGTCGGTTGTCGTGACCTGGTAACCTTCCAGACCCAATTCATTCTGCAACAGACGCCTGATGTTTTCCTCGTCATCGATTGCAAGAATTTTTCCACGGTGCATCGCTCAGTCCCCTCTCGTTTGCCGAGTCGCACAATTGCTCCTCACAAACAACTCATACAATTTTCTCTGGACCACGAGCTCTCCAAGCGACGGGAAACCATTCGGAAGCAGGTGTGTAGGCCGGCTGAAGATCCATAGCGTAGGGGCAACATGGACAACCGATTGTGGCCGGCCCGATGCACGTCAAGTTTAGCGTAAGAGAGAGGGGGTAAAAAATCAAGCTTTCAAGCATAGTTGGCACGTACTTTTCATTTATGCCACGTTATGACAAGGCTGACATAATTGGCTAATATGATTACTTTTTCCGTTTTCTTTTCTCTTGACTTGCCCATCTGCCAGGGGTATCATGATCTTACCTCTTAAAAGCTGCTCTCACGGCCAGTCGTAACCTCATCACTCCAATTCTCTCATTATACGAGAATAACCCGATTTATCCCCTGCTTGCGAAGGAGTTTGCAGATTATGGACAAGATACTGAGAATTGACATGGGGGCGGAAGGTGGACCCAAAGCCAGCGCAGTTCCGGTGGGACCATACGCTGGACTGGGTGGCCGTGCTCTGACCTCGGCAATCATTTCAAAAGAAGTCCCGCCGCTTTGCCATGCATTGGGCGCCGACAACAAGCTGGTCCTCGCTCCCGGGCTTCTCAGCGGGACCATCGCGGCGGTGTCAGGCCGACTCTCTGTGGGGTGCAAGAGCCCTCTAACAGGTGGAATAAAGGAAGCCAACGCAGGAGGACAGGCTGCCCAAACCTTGGCGAGGTTGGGGTATGCAGCCATCGTGCTCGAGGGAAAGCCAAAAGATGATTCCGTGTACAAGGTTGTGATCAACAAAGACGGAGTAACGATAACTCCGGACAACACGCTGAAATTATTAGGCAACTATGCCCTCATCGATAAGGTTAAACAGGCGTATGGCGACAAGGTGGCGTGCATCTCCATAGGCCCCGCAGGTGAAATGAAGATGAGCTCGGCGTCGGTAGCTTGCACGGACATGGAGATGAGACCTACCAGACACGCAGGCCGCGGGGGCGTTGGCGCGGTAATGGGCGCGAAAGGTGTTAAGGTCATCATTCTCGACGACAGTGGCACGAAGATGCGTGAGCCCTCAAACCCCGCTGCTTTCCAAGAAGCTAACAAGAAATGGGTTGAAGGTCTCAAGCGTCACGCTGTCACCGGAGAAGGACTGCCGGCGTACGGCACGAATGTGCTCACTAACGTTCTCAACGAAGCCGGAGGCTACCCGACTCGGAACTTCTCGTCCGGACGCTTCGAGGGACACGACAAGATTAGCGGAGAAACCCAGGCTGCCTTGGAGGTCAAGCGTCAGGGGTCGGCCACGCACGGGTGCCATCGGGGCTGTATCATCCAGTGCTCGGGAATCTTTAACGACAAGGATGGTAATTACCTCACCAAGCAGCCGGAATATGAGACGGTCTGGTCTCACGGAGGCAATTGTGGGATAGACGATCTTGACGCTATTGCCATGCTGGATCGACTTGACGACGACTATGGCGTCGATACAATAGAAATGGGGGCTACCATAGGGGTTGCGATGGAGGCTGGTGTCGCGAAGTTCGGTGACGCGCAGGCGGCCATCAACTTGGTGCACGAAGTGGGCCAGGGAACCCCACTGGGGAGGATATTGGGAAATGGCGCCGCGGTCACCGGCAAGGTGTTCGGCGTTGAGCGGGTACCGGTCGTGAAGGGCCAGTCTATGCCTGCATACGATCCTCGAGCGGTCATGGGGATCGGAGTGACCTATGCGACGAGCCCCATGGGTGCGGACCACACTTCAGGGTACGCGGTGGCCGCGAACATATTGAATGTTGGCGGATCGGTGGATCCCCTCAAGCCTGAGGGACAGGTGGATCTCTCACGGAATCTCCAAATCGCAACGGCAGCGGTGGATTCAACGGGCATGTGCCTGTTTGTCGCTTTTGCAGTGCTGGATCAGCCGGATACGTTCCAGGCCCTCATTGACATGATCAATGCCTTCTACGGACTCAGCCTGACGGCTGACAGCGTGGTAGAGCTGGGAAAGTCGGTTCTGAAAAACGAGAGAGACTTTAACGAGAGAGCTGGCTTCACATCTGCTCATGACCGATTGCCGGAGTTCTTCAAGAGTGAGACTCTGCCCCCTCACAACGTGACTTTCACTGTCAAAGACCAGGATCTCGACAAGCTCTTCAACTGGTAGACGTTCGTGTGTCCGATCCGGGAGAGGGCCTTTTCTGAAGGCCCTCCTGGACCGGATTCTTTTCACTGTCCCATCTCCACTAATCAGACAGAGGTACCATGTCAGCACGTACAACCCAGACTGTCGTTCGTATTTCGTGGCAGGGTGAAAATTTGGAGGCGTTTTTCCCAATCTTGCGAGAAGGGGTGCTCCTCACGGCTCAGACAGGGTGCAGCATACGGCGCTTGTTGTGCGATCAGCTAGGAATCCCAGGCGAATACGTGGACAACCGAATCAACACCATTTTTCTTGATGGAAGAGCGGTGGACGACGTGGACAGATCAATGGTGCGGGACGGGTCCAGCTTGGCCTTGTCGGCCGCCATGCCGGGCCTGGTTGGCGCGACCATGCGCAAGGGCGGAATTCTTGCTTCCATGCGCGACGGCATCACTCATAGAGGTGACAATCCTTGTACGCCTGGAAAACAAGGAAGCTTGCGGTTGAAGCTGTACAACATGGTGGTCTCCGAGCTTGGTCCGGACATTCTCAAGACGGGTGTGTTGGTCGAAGCCGGAAGGATAGCCCGTCTTTTCGCCGATCAGACGGGCGATTTCTGGAAAGCCTGCGGCGCATGTCGAGTCGATGATCGACAGGTGGAGCCCGCTCATCTGAGCAAAACCCTCTCTCAGGAAGGATCTGATCTCGTGCGCCTCGTTGTCACTCCATAGAGAAAGCTGTCAGGGAGGAACCGATGCTCAAGGCGGCCACAGCGGCATTCAAGGGCGAGTACTCTCGGGAAATCGGTCTGCAATTGGGAAATCGTCTGGTAAGTACGCTCGGGGAAATTCCTGCAGCCTGTTGGCTCTTCTGCTCGACTCAGAAACGCGTGGAGGATCTCCTCCGAGGCGTGATCGAAGCATGCGAGTGTGATAATCTGATAGGATGTACGACAGACGGGGAGTTGTCGGGTGACGGTTTCAGCACGGGATCCGCGGTTCTGGCGGGCATCGCTACCGACGAGATTCAATTTCATCGGGCGCACGCCTCAGGTTTGGCACGGGAAGGTGAAGTGGCAGGCAGACAGCTCGCCGAGAAGTTCCCGCCTCAGGTAACCTATCTGCAAGTATTCTCGGACGGGCTGACCGGAAATGGGTCTGCCATCATTCGGGGGATCCAGTCAGTCCTTGGACAGGGGGTCTGCATCCACGGAGGGACCGCAGGAGACGACGGGCGTTTCGAGCGCACTCTTCAGTTCGATGGAACGAAGATCCTGACCGATGCAATTGTGGGCATGGCGTTCACAGGAGAGTTCAAGTTTGGAACCGGGGTGCAAAGCGGCTGGTCTCCGGTTGGCATTGCCAAGAGGGTTACTCGAGCGTGGGAAAACGTAGTCTATGAGCTGAACGGTCAGCCTGCTCTCGAAGTGTATGAGCGCTTCCTTGGCAAGCACGCAAACAGGCTTCCTGCAGTGGGCGTGGAATATCCCCTCGGTCTGGTCCCAGGGCAGGCAGATGTTGAAGAAGAGGACTTTTTCCTTCTCAGAGCTACCATGTCGGTGAACCGTGACCAAGGATCGATCGCTTTTGCCGGCGAGATTCCGGAGGGATCTTTAGTACGACTGACATGCGGCGATTACGGTTCAATTCTGGCAGCCGCAGAAAGTGCTGCGCACCATGCTGTCAAAGATCTTGGCGATATTCCCATCGGAATCGTCTTCGTATATTCGTGTATGGCGCGCAAGATAGTTCTCGGAAGGCGAACAGGGGAAGAGTTGGAGCGTATCAAGGCCGTCGTAGGCAATACGGTTCCGATCGTCGGGTTCTACACGTACGGCGAATACTGTCCGGTCAAAGGGAGACAAAACTGTTTCCACAATGAAACGGTGACGATCTCGGTGATCGGGGCATGAAGATGCACGAAATAAACGGTCTGAGGGAACGGGTCAAAGAGCTTGGCGATCTTGTCGAAGTGTCGGAGCGAAAGGCTGACATTCTCACAAATCTTCTCAAAGAAGCCAACGCGGAATTTGAGCGAGCCCTTAACATTGTCGCGAGCTCGGAACGAAACTTCCGTACGGTCTTCGAGCATGCTCCTGAAGCAATATACATAATTGATGCAGACACACGACAGATTCTCGACTGCAATTCCTTCATGGTGGACTGGCTCGGGTACTCCCGCGAAGAGCTGCTGACAATGCGGATGGACCAACTGGTATGTGCAGGCGGCCGCGATATCAGCGCCAATGTCCGACAGGCCATGGAACGTGGAATTGTAAGGGTCCAAGAACGGCGATACCGGAAAAAAGATGGCACGCGAGTTGATGCCGAAGTGACGGGCGCGAGCATAGAATACCAAGGAAAGCGTAGCCTTGCAATCCTCGTCCGAGACGTTTCGGAACATCGGCAACTGGAAGAGCTGGCTCGCTATAAGGAGTTGTTCGACACTGTAGGCGACCCGGTATTCATCAATGACTACCAGGGCAGGTTCCTCGAGGTCAATGAAGGCGCCTGTACCCTTTCCGGCTATTCCCGCGATCAACTACTATCGAGAGCAGTCAAAGACCTGATTCCGATGGAGCAAAAGGCTCGCCTTACTATGAGCCTCGGACGTCTTCAAGTGGAAGAAGCGGTGAAGTTTGAGCTGGACATGATAACAAGCGCGGGAGACCTTATTCCCTTTGAGATTCACGCAAGAAGTATTCATTACGGAGGCAATCCTGCCATCCTGAGCGTAGCTCGTGATCTAAGCGTTCGCAAGAAGCTGCAGAAAACGCTCATCAGGACGGAGCGGTTGGCTGCTGTAGGTGAAATGGCAAGTGGGGTGGCACACAACTTCAACAATCTCCTCCAAATGATTTTGGCCGCGGGACAGGCCGCCATCGCGATGCTCGACGCGGGGCGAATCGACAATTGTCGCAAGGCCCTTGACACGATCCTTGGTTCCTGCGAACGCGGGGCAGATATTGTCAAACGGATCAAGGAATTTACCCAAGAGGATGTCGGAGCCGCGCGCGAAGCACAGGTTTTTGATCTGTGCGAGCTGGTTCGGGAAGCGGTGGAGCTTATACAGCCTCTTCTGAAAGATCCCACGGGTTCCCGCAAGTATGAGGTCCGCGTCAGTAATCTCGAGAAAATTTTCGTAAGGGGCCGTCCTTCAGAGATTTACGAGGTGGTAGTCAATCTCTTAAGAAACGCCCTGGAAGCCATGCCCGGTGGTGGTGCCGTGGAGGTGTCATCAAGCAGGGCAAACCACCAGGTGTTTCTTAAGGTGTCGGATGAGGGAGTTGGCATTCCGCGGCATAATCTGCAGAGAATCTTTGATCCCTTTTTCACGACGAAAGGTCTCAAGAGCAGCGGCTTGGGCCTCTCTTCGAGCTATGGCATCGTAAAGAGCCATGGGGGAGACATCCAGGTGGATAGCTCGGAAGGGAAGGGGGCAACGTTTACCGTCCGGCTCCCGGAAGCCGTGAAGGAAGAGGCCGTCCAAGTCCCGCACGAAGCCCAAGGGGAGTGGCCGGAGATCAACCTGCTGGTGGTAGACGACGAGGCGTACATAATCAAGGCAATAGAAATGTTCTTTCAGGATTCCGAGATTCGAGTTCTCGGTGCTTCTTCAGGTCGTGAAGGATTGCGAATTTACTTGGAAGAAAAGATAGACGCTGTCCTGTGTGACCTCGGAATGGACGAAATGAGCGGATGGGAAGTTGGACAAGTGATCAGGGATTCCTGCCGCGAGAGGGGCATTCGCAAGACCCCGTTCGTGGCGTATACGGGCTGGGACCACGGCATCGATCCTGAGCACCTGGCAGAATATGGAATAGACAGACTCATTACCAAGCCCATACGAATGGAGCAGCTTCTTGAGACCATCCGAGAGCTCGTTTCAAATCCGTTACCGCGGAGTGCTGCCCAGTGAAAATGGGGCTAGTATGCGGGCCAGTAAGGATTTGGCTTGCTCCAGTCTCTGATCGAAGCCCGATCTGCAACCTGTGGGAAGTTTCCTCGAAAGGCTGCGCGCCCTGTTATTTCTCCGGTTCGCTGATCATTTCCCAGAGAGTGATGTTGACCGGCTCAGCGAGCAACTCATCAGCCTTGCCGAGAAAGTCCTTCAAATAGGGCATTTGAAGGTGCTCATCGAGGTCCTCTTTGCTGACCCAGTTCTCGTACAGGAAAAGTGTCGCTCTGTCATCGAGCGACCGATGGAGATCGTAGTTGATACAACCAGCTTCCTGCCGAGTCGGTCCGACGAGCGCCATAACCGCTTCCCGCACTCTGTCCTCCATGCCGGGCTTGGCCCTGAAACGCGCCAAAACCGTCACTTTCTTTGCCGACATATCATTCCTCCTCTGAGGGGGTCCACTCGCCGCATCCGCCGTGTGGGGGTTTTGGCTTGTTGAGTCTCCCACATTGGCCTCGGGTCGACGTGCTCACCCGGAAGAACGCCTCGTCAACAAGCTGTCGCTTTCCCTTCCAATCTTTGCAGGAGCCACAAACTTGCTCGTCTTTCTCGATGTCCATATCTGCCCCCTCATGCCATCTTCTCAAAAAACTCTTTCCCGACCCCACAGTTTGGACAAAACCAGGAGTCAGGAAGAGCCTCGAAAGCTGTTCCTGGCGGAATATTGTTTTCAGGGTCTCCCACAAGAGGATCGTACACGTAGCCGCACGCGGTGCATTCCCATTTTTCCATAGAAGACCTCCCTTTTTCCTTGCGGACTACGCCAAGCCGCAAGCCCGGAGCAGCGGTTCTTTTCCGGTCTTCTGCATGATGACGCCGAGCCTGAGATTCCTGGTCTGGGGTCTACCGGACGCTGCTCTATAATACTTCAGCAGCTTTTCAACCAGCTCCATGATTTGATCATCACTAAGCCCCTTTGCGATCACTTCTCCCAGCATGGGCTCTTTCCCACCAGCTCCGCCGACCATGACGATCCAGCCATTCTTCAGCCCTATCAGACCGATGTCCTTGATGGCCGGTTCCACGCAGGAATTGAAACAGCCAGCCACGCCAATCTTAACCTTGGCGGTGATTTTGGGAAACGGGTGAAATTCCTCCACCAGACGTTTGGCAAAACTGATCGTGTCGCGCTGTCCTCGCGTGCAAAAGGTGTTTCCCGGGCAGACCTTGACATATTGCTGGCAGAGGTGGGCGCCAGGCTTCGGTTTGACCCCCAGGGCATCATAGACCTGGTCCAGGTGCTCTTCTCGGATGCCTATGAGTCCCAACCGTTGGGCACCTGTTATCTTGAGCGTTTTCGCCCCGTACTGCTCTGCGACTGCGGCTACACGCTTGGCGGTTTCCAGGTCCAGCACACCACCCAAGAGCGGAGCCATGATAGCATAAGTTTCACCGTCTCTCTGAAGGATGGCCGCCTTGCTCGGAATATCGTCTTTCATGACTGGGCCCTTTTTTGCAGGACAAGCCCCATGGTTAACGAGAGGCCATGGTTGTCAATCCGCGACTCATCTTGAATTACGCAACACCAATGGCTGTCTTGAACTCGTCGAGCCCTATCTGGTCGATAACCCGGCCGAGTCGGGTCTTCTTGGCCCAGTCGCATCCCTTAAAGAAGCGAATGATGCGCTCAACCAAGTCGCCAGCCTGATCGTCAGTGAGACGCTCGCCAACGATGTCTCCGAAGCGGGGCTTGGCTCCGGCAGTACCCCCTGCGGTCACTATCCAGCCTTCGGGCATACCTCTGAGGCCGATCTCCTTTACCAAAGGGGCCGCACACCCGTATTCGCAGCCTGCTACCCCGATCTTGAACTTCGCGGGAAGCTGGAACCCATGATAGAGCTTGTCCAGCTTCAGGCCCATTCCCATGGCGTCCTGCTTTCCGTGGCGGCAATACGTGGTGCCCGGGCAGAACTTGACCATGCGAACGCACAGACCGATCGCGTACCCAATGCCCATCTGCAAATCGTGCCATGCTGCATCGAGATCTTCTTCCTTGAGCCCGATAATGGCAATGCGTTGGCCTGATGTGAGCTTCAGTGCCTGTGCCCCGTACTTTTCTGCCACATCCACGAGCCTTCTGAATGTGACGACATCGATAAAGCCCCCGGGGATGTGCGGAGCAATGGCGTACGTCTCACCCTGCTGCTGGAGGATTGCTCCTTTGTCTACGATGTCGGTCTTCATTGGGGCTCCTTCAAAAAGTGTGGCGCTGACGGCACGTGCCGCCGCGTGCTGTTACAGTGTTTCGAGCACCTCATCGGCTATATCTTTCAATCCGAGCTCTTCGAGCTTTTCCCTCGTCGGCACGCCGGTGTTCTTGTCCCATCCCCGTAGAGAGTAATATTCGTCCTTCATCTGCTCGAATTTCTCTTTTTCGAGTACCGCTCCCTTGTATTTGCCCTTTTTTAGCGGTTGTTCGAAAAATTTCCTGGGCAGGGCGTCGTCGTCTCGTCGAAGCCCCTGCCGGACGTCAAACATGCGCTCGAGATTTCTGACCCGTTCCGAGATCTTGAGAATCTGAGGAACTTCAAGTTCCTTTCCTGTGACGAGATTGAAGAATGCGGTGACCCGCTCGACGTCTTGAAAAAGGAACAGTCCATACAGCCACTTACAGACTCCCATATTGTCTGGGACCCGCTCCATGTGCTCGGAAATTATCGTTGCAAGGGCTTTTCCCTGGTAGGAAGAGGGAATGGCAGCCTCTTCGCTTCCGAACTGCTGTGCTGCAACTGATTGAAACCACTCGGGTGCATGGTGCCAATCGACCTCAAGAAGGTTGACCCTGAGCGGAAGAGGATCGCCTCGATGTCCCACGGCCTGGCCGAGAGCAGCACTCTTGTAAGCGCGAAATTCATAAGCATGGGGCGCAAGCCCCTTGACCTGGTCCACCTTTTCGATCGCGGCCGACCCGAAGCTCTTCGCTGCTGCCTTCTGCCCCTGGGCCAGCAAATCACCGTAGCCTTCCCGAGCTGCAATTTTCTTAATAGTGGTGAGTATGGCTTCTTTGCTTCCCCGCTCCATCTTCACGCCATCGATATCTTTGGCGGTGATGATGCCGTCATGGTAGAGCTCCATGAGCAATCCGATGGAGGCTGACGTTTCGGTACAGTCGATGCCTAATCGGTTTGTTAGGAGTGTGGCCTCCCAAAAAACGTCCATGTCCAGGTTCCAGACGCCGCCGGTAAAGCCACTCCAGGGCTCGCAGGATGTGAGACCCTTGCCGATGCCCGGAACTGCGAGAAAATTCATACAGCGGTTGGGACAGCAGAAGCAGCCCATGTTGCGGATCTGATATTTCTCCACATAGGCAGCTCCCTGGTAATTCTGGATGATTTCTTCCCAATGAACGTCTTCGAAGTAGCCCACAGGGAAGAAGCTGAAGTCGTACATCATTTGCATGGATCTGGCGACACCCCAGTTGGAAAGCTCCTGATATGCAGGGTGCTCCTTCATTTCCGCGACGGTGCTCAAGGCCAATTCGAGAAGCTCATTGGGTTTTGCGACCTTTACAGATCCGAAGCCTCTAACCGCTATGGCCTTCAAATTTTTGGAGCCCATGACCGCGCCCATGCCTGTTCGTCCCGCTGCATCCCCAGTTTCCGTGATCAAACAGGCAAAGGTGACCAATCGTTCACCAGCGGGTCCGATACACACTACCTTGACCTCCGAATCCCTGAGCTCTGCCTGAATTGCTTTCTGAGTCTCGAACGTGTCCTTGCCCCACAGGTGGTCTGCGTCCCGGATCTCTACGCTGCCGTCGTTGATAAATAGGTAGCATGGCTTCTCGGATTTGCCCGTGATGACAAGGTGATCGAACCCGGCGTACTTGAGCTCAGGGCCCCAGTATGCGCCGAAGTTGGATTTCGCGCGGAGCCTGCTCATGGGCGAAAGGGCTGTGACGTCCACCCTGCCCGAGCCTGGCATCGCGGTACCAGTCAGCGGGCCCACATTGAAGATGAGCGGATTGCCGGGATCGAACGGCTCGGTCCCGGGAACGAAATTGTCGTAAATGAGACGTACGCCGAGACCTCGCCCGCCGATATAGTCGTCCACGTAGGGTTCGGTCGGCTCGGTCGTGATTTTCTTTTCGGTCAGATCGACCCGCAAGATCTTGCCCACCCATCCGAACATACTATTCCTCCACTGCGATAGCTTTTCGCACCAGTCCGGGGATTCGATCCGCGTTTGCGAGAAGCTTGAGGTAAGTTTCCTTTGATACTTCCTCGAAGGTCAAAGCTCCGGTCGGGCACACTTTGACGCACGTGGGGTCGCCGTCGCATAGGTCGCACTTGAGCACCTTCCCGGTGTCCTTGTCTACGAATGTCGCACCGAACGGACAAGCGAAAACACAGCTCATGCATCCAATGCATCGGTACGGATCGACCTCCATGGCGCCGGTGGTGTAGTTGCGGAAAGTTGCCCGTTTTGGGCATACCATCTCGCAGGCTGGCTCCTGGCACCTCATGCAGTTAATTGGCACGAAAAGGCCTTCTTGCTCCCATTTGACCACATGGATCCGTCCCTTGGAGGGAGCACACTCGCCCTCGTGCTTCAGAGAGCAGTATGCCTCGCAGGACCTGCATCCGGAGCATTTCTCCGCGTCTAATACAAGCGTTTTGATCATCATCGATTCCCCTCAGTCATGGGCGGACGAAAAACGAGATTCCGTCTTCGAGTCTGGCTCGAAAGGAATCAGAACGGTAAAAGGCTTACCTCAATCATGGCCTTTGTCCGGTCCCTCTCGACGGTTCCCGATCGAGAAGCTTCGATCACCGCGCGGGCAATGGCGCATCGCACCGCGTTGTTTTCGGACGCGGCGTCCAGCACCTGAATGCTCTGCACGAGGCCTTGGTCGTTTACTTCATAGCGATGGGCAATGAAGCCCTCCGGAGATTCCATCGAGGCAAAGCCTCGTTCACCCATGGTGACAGGCACAGAGCGGATGGCTGGACCGGTCAGCTTCTCTTGTGTAAATTGCTCCTTCATGCTTTCTGCCGAGTCAATCAGCTCTGTCACCAGGGACCAGAAAGCCGCTATCAGAGAAAAGTGTGGGGGGGAGCCAAGAGTGCTCAGCAGAAGCTGCCTCTCTGTTTCGGCCAACGAGTGATCGTAGGGCCGGCCGGTATTCAGACGAGCAAGGGATCCAACAACAAAGAATCGTTCCATCCCTTCCTCTGGCCCCTTCCAGTCCTTTTCCAAGAAGTATGCAAACGGCTGGTACGTCCATGGCTCGAAATGGAGACCTACCGTTTCAAACACGGATTCCGGAGGGATAGGGGCCTTCTCGTTTCCTGCTTCATCTGTCACCAGGATGTGACTCATGTCCCTCGAAAGAGCAAGCGAGGCTACGGGCTCTAGATGAAGCTCGAGTATCCCCGTGGAAATTTCGGAACCATTCACAAATCGTTCATGGAAGGCTCGTGCGGCCTCCATGGCTCTCTTCAGGCTCTGTTCCGCGATCTCGGCGAGGCGCTCATAATGAGGTGGCTTGAGGAATCGCCCCACTCCACCGGGAACCACAGACACGGGGTGTTCCGGTCGCCCGCCGAGAATGGTCGCCGCTTCCTCGGCCAGGGCTACACCATGCATCATGGCATCCAGGACCCTTGAGGAAACGAATGGCTTGCCGCTGTCATTCCCGCGGATGTGATACTCCCGGAAGGGATCGATCTGGGAGCAGAAAAGGAAGTAGAGCTTGCGCATGTGATGAACGAAGTACTGCGTCGAGATGAGCGCCTGTCGCATGTTCACCGCGAGAGGAGGTGGTTCAACCTGGAAGAGGCGGTCCAGTGTCATGGCCGAAACTATGTGATGGGCCGGAGAAAGAATGGGCAGGATTCGAGGAATTTCCTCAACAGGCCGTCCAAGGCACATTCGGGAAACCTGCCACGGCACAGTGATTTGATAGTAGGCATTGAGACGGCCGTCGGCCTCTTCAACAGAGATTCTCGCCGGTCTATCCTGCCATCTCAAAGGCTCAAGAACCGTGTATTGCATCGTTTCTTTCCTCGGACGCTCCCGCCAGCAATGCACACTGTTCAGCCAGCGTGTAACGGTAGAACGTGCCCGCCAGGTCAACGAATCGAGCGGCCATTTCCGAAGCTTGCCCCGCTTCGGCTGCATCAAAGGTTGAGCTAATCGCGGAGACCATCTTGGCTCCCGCGTCGTACACCGCTTCTGCCTTTCCGAAGCAACCTCTGCAAGGGACTCCAACGGCCGTGCACAGCCCTCCGCAACCTTCGCGAGTTGCCAGTCCCTGGCAAATCAACCCCTGCTCAAGCAAACATCGGCCGGCATCGGGATCGAGCTCATGGCCGCGATAGAGTCTTGAAAACTTCTTTTCCTCTTTTGCCCGGCAGCAACTTGCGCAAACCGCTTTCTCTCCGGCGAACGTACTTCCGTGCGGCGGCAGAACCCCGGCGGCAACGGCCGTGGAGATGGCCTCGGGAAGCCTCGCCGCGCTGAAGGACGCGCGGATTTGAGATTCGCCTCCGGAAACAAGGGCTTGGAAGCAAGCCCACAACAGAGGCTGTGTCGGGGGACAGCCGGGGACGAAATAGTCCACGGGAACGATCCCAGGTAACCCCGAAACTCGGGACTTCGCTCGGGGCAGAGGTGGCCAGGTATCTTGAGAGCTCGTCGACATCTCAGTTGGGTCGGCGGGAATGAGGTTGACGAGACCGGGTAATCCGCCGAACGCTGCGCAGGCACCGCAGGCCACGAGGACTCTCGCTGCGGCACGGAGCCGCAAAGCCGCGTGCCTGTCCTCTTCAGTCGCAATTGATCCGCAAAAGAAACAGACATCTATCTGGCGATCATCCTCCAGTACCTGCCAGGAATCCCCCCTGAGGTAGGGCCAAAACACTATTTCGGCCCATCCGGTGAACGCTCCTACCTGGTAGTGAAGACCCAGAATGGAGTTGTCACAGGCAGAGCATCCCGTGGCCGAATAGATAGCTACCCTTCTTTTCGGCACGTCAGCTCGCTCCTTTCCGGCTTGCTTCCAGACGCAGGCCTGAAGGGGCCAAGTTTGCGAATCTGCTCTGTCATCTCGTTGACGACCGTCGCATACCTGGGGCCCTCAGATGCGGCAATCCACTCAAGACGAAAACGCTCCTTCTCCACGCCGAGATCCGTTAGGAGCTTGTGCAAGAGAAACGATCGTCTCATGGCTTTTATGTTTCCCGAAATATAATGGCAGTCCCCTGGGTGGCATCCCGCAATCAGGACAGCGTCGGCTCCGCTGGCGAATGCTTTCAAGACGTAACCGGGATCCACCATTCCGGAACAGAACACCCTTATGACCCTGACGTTGGGCCTCTGTACAAGTCGTGCCACTCCCGCAGCATCTGCTGCCACGTAGGAGCACCAGTTGCAGAGGAAGGCGACTATTTTCGGTTCAAACTGTGTCATGCGAGAATCCCCTCGATCTGGGCATAAATCTCATCCGGCGTGAAGTGCTGTACTCTGATGGCAGCTACCGGACAGGCTGCCGCGCAGGTGCCGCAGCCTTGACAGAGTGCATCGTTGATGGAAGCCGTCTTTCTCGAATCGTCAAAACTTATGGCCGAATATGCACATAGCTCTACGCACGTCCTACACCCCGTACATAAACGTTCTTCGAGCCGAGCCACTGTGGGTTCAATCTCCACCTGTCCAACGCTGAACAGAGTGAGTACCTCTCCTGCGGCTGCACCTCCCTGAGCCACAGATTCCGGTATGTCCTTGGGGCCCTGAGCAGCTCCCGCAACATAGATACCGGTCAAAGCCGTCTCAACAGGGCCGAGCTTCGGGTGGAGCTCCATGAAGAAGCCGTACTTGTCTGTGGCCAAGTTGAGGGCTCTGGAAACACTCGTGTAGTCCTTTTGGGGGGTGAGTCCCGTGGCGAGCACCACCAGGTCGGCCTCAACTTCCACTGGCGCACCCACCAGGCTATTCTCACCGCGAACGACAAGGCGTCCTCCCTCCTGATAAATCTTCGCTACTCGACCCCGAATGTACTGGGCTCCCTCCTCTTCGATCGCTCGTCTTAAGAATTCTTCATAACCTTTCCCTCCGGCCCTGTTGTCGATGTAGAAGACATAGGGCTGTCCGTTCGGATTATGATGCTTGAAGATGCTCAACTGCTTGGCAGTAATCATGCAGCATACCTTGGAGCAATATTCATATCCCTTTGCTCGGTCACGCGAGCCCACGCACTGGACGAAGACAACATTTTGGGGCACTGTTCCGTCGCTGGGTCTGAGCACCTTTCCTTGAGTGGGACCGGATGCATTACAGAGCCGTTCGAATTGCAGATTGGTTATGACGTCGGGGTATCTTCCGTACCCATATTCCTGGTATCTGCTTGCATCGAAGATGTCGATCCCTGTGGCCACCACGATGGCGCCGACCTCCAATTCCCTCACTCGCTCTCGTTCGCTCAGGTCGATCGCCTGGGGACCGCACGCACGTACGCATTCCCCGCACTGGCAGCAGATTCCGCACTCGATGCACCGCTGTCCTTCTTTTTGGGCCATCTCTTCTGAAAAGCCGAGCTCCACTGGGGCGAAAGAGTTCTTTCTCACCTCAGGCTCAAGCATAGGCATTTGATGTCGAGAGATGGGGGGAGTTCGACGCCGTTCGGCTTCGCTGATTTCGGGGGGAACAGGCTTTTCTTTGGCTTCGATCGGCCTGAGCCCTCCGTACTCGATGTAACTGTGGATCGAGCGAGCTGCTTGCCTACCATGGGCAACAGCCTGCACGAAGGTTGCCGGCCCCAGGACACCGTCTCCGCCAGCAAATACCCCGGGTCTGCTCGTCGCGAGCGTGTCGGGGTCCACCGAGATTCTTCCCCCTGGGGCGATCTCCAATCCGAGCTGATCCAGGAGCAATCGCTCAGAGGATTGCCCTATGGCCACCAGAACAGAATCGCAGGGTAACTCTAAGACTTCGGCTTCGTCGTAGGACGGGTTAAACGCGCCGGATTCGTCAAACACTGAGGTGCACCGCTTGAGCTCGACAGCGCTCACATGCCCATTGCTCTCCAGAAAACGCTTAGGGCCCCAGGAATTATGGATGACCACGCCTTCTTCGACTGCTTCCAGGATCTCTCGCTCCCAAGCCGGCATCTGTTCTCTCGACTCGAGGCAGACGAGCTCTACCTTCTTTGCGCCGAGACGCACCGCGGTCCGTGCCACGTCAACGGCAACGTTCCCGCCGCCGATCACCACTACGGAGCTGCCGACCGTGACATCCCCATCCAGAGCCCATTTCCTGAGGAACTCAATTCCTCCTGTCACTCCCTCCAGATCTTCGCCCTCCACATTGAGCCCTCGGCTTACGTGGAGGCCCGTAGCGAGAAACACTGCCTTGTACCCGTCCTGCTCCAGGCTCTCAAAGGTTACGTCCCTGCCAAAAGCTGTACCTGTCTTCACCGTTACCCCGAGGTCAGTGACCATCCGGATTTCAGCGTCCAGCACTTCCTTGGAAAGCCGGTAATCAGGAATACCCACGGCCAGCATGCCGCCCAATACGGGCAGCTTCTCGAAGACGGTCACCTGATAACCTTCCAGCGCAAGGAAGTACGCGGCGGAAAGCCCGCCCGGGCCTGCACCCACTACTGCCACTTTCTCCTCTCTGGGGTCTTTCCTGGGAGGATTCCAGTCTATTCCCTGTTCCTTCTCATAGTCCCCGAGAAAACGCTTCGTGTAGCAGATCGCGGAAGGGGCGTCCACCTGGCCGCGTTTGCACGCGTCCTCGCACGGTCGAGCACAGATCCGGCCACAGACAGAAGCGAACGGCATCCTCTCCCGCACGAGCGCCAAGGCCTCGCCATATTTTCCTGCGCCCGTAAGGGTCATGTAGCCCTGAACATTCACGCCTGCCGGGCAGGCCGCCTGGCATGGAGGCATTCCAGCACGCCAGATGGAATAGGTATTCGGGATGGCCTGAGGAAACGGACGACTGATGGGGTGCCTGGTTGTCATGCCCAGCTCGAACGGGCTCGATATCTCGACCGGGCAGACTTTCTGACAGTCGCCACAGCCCGTGCACTTCTCGATACTGACGTACCGAGGCTTTTGAAGCACTCGGGCCGTGAAATTCCCGACGAAGCCTTTCACCTCCAACAATTCGGACTTGGTAAGGATTTCGATGTTTGGATGCCGTCCGACCTCGCTGGTCTTCGGGGTCAAGATGCATCCGGAACAGTCGAGTGTGGGAAAAGTCTTGTCAAATTGAGCCATTTTCCCACCGATGATCTCTTCCTTTTCGACCAAATAGACCTTGTACCCCGCATTTGCGATTTTCAGTGCAGCCGTGATCCCTGCGATGCCCCCGCCTACCACCATGGCCGTGGGGTTGACCGATTTTGTGGATCCTTTGAGAGGGGTCTGATGAACCACGCGGGCAATAGCGGCTCTGATAAGATGCTTCGCCTTTTGCGTTGCCGCTTCGGGGTCCTCGGTTACCCAACTGCAGTGCTCCCTGATGTTAACCATTTCAAACAGATAAGGATTCATGCCTGCAGCGGAGCAAGCGTTTCGAAAAGTGGGCTCATGCATTTTGGGAGAGCACGATGCTTCGACCACGTGGTCCAGGCCAAGCTCGCGGATGTCATCGCGAATGAGTTTCTGCCCTGGCTCCGAACACATATACTTGTAGTCTCGGCAGATTACGACTTCGCCTACTTCCTGGCCAAGCTCTTCCGCAATTCTGTGGCAGTCGACCGTACCACCAATATTGGTGCCGCAATGACAGATATAGACTCCGACTTTCTTCATTGCACAATACCCTTTTCTTTGAGCAGCGGGAGCGGATCGATCATGTGGCCGTGCAGGCCGAGAGAACGGGGACTGTGACCGAAGCTTATCCCCATGGCTTGCGTGAAGTAGAGAATTGGCATGTGGTGCTCTTGCCCGTCCAACGCGCTCACATCAGGCTGCCGCAGGTCGAGATTGGCCTGGCAAAGTGGGCAGGCAACCACGATGACATCTGCCGCGAGCCTTTCCGCCTCCCTGATAAGCTGACCGCTGAGTCTCGTCACCGTATCCGTTTTGTTGAGGGATAGCGCCGCACCGCAACATTCAGCCTTGAAATCCCAATCGACCACCGTTGCTCCCAACGATTCCAGTACCGTGTCCAGCGAAGTGGGATGCTCCGGATCGTCAAACTGAACGGTCTTGGGAGGACGTACTAGGTAACATCCGTAATAGGGAACTGCCTTAAGCCCTGTCAGAGGTTTAGCCACTCTAGACCGAATCGCTTCCAACCCCACGTGTGCGTGAACGTATTCGAGGAGACTGTAGATATGGAGATTCGCTTCGACGTGTGTTTCGATCACCCGTTCCACTTGCGCTCTTAATGTGGAATCATTCTCTATATCTGACTGAGCACTGCGAAGACGCCTGAAGCAGAACGGGCAGGGAGCGACCACGTCCTGGATACCCTGCTTCGTAACGAGGGCGAGGTTCTGGGCAGAAAGCGACACTGAGAGAAGCCGGCTCATCTTGAGAGCGGGGGAAGCACCGCAGCAGATCCACTCGGGGACCGCTTCCAACTCCACATCCAGGTCCTGGCAGACCTGGTGGGTGGAGAGATCGTATGCTCTAGCCGTAACCTCCAGAGAACATCCTGGATAATAGGCGACCTTCATTCAGCACTCTCCCGCTTGATTTGATCCACTCGGGCGAAAATTCGGGTTGTCCGAGGGTCCTTTTTCCAGCCCCTGATTATTTCGAACGGCGATATGGCTCCCTTAGCCATCAGTCGGAGAGCTTTACCCATATCCCGAAACGGCTGCTTGGCCAGGAGGTTGTACGATGCGACCAAGCGAAGCTCTTTCAGGCGTCCGTACTTCTTCACCGATTTCAGGAAGAGCTCGTCGAGCAAATGGATTTCGGGCTCGGATGCAGGAACATTTTCTTCCTCTGCGATCTCGCAGAGAGCAGTGGCTACCTCGTACGCATTGATCTCCACCGGACAACGTGTGACACAGGAGCCGCAGCTCACACAGTACCACCACATCGGATTAGAAAGCGCGGCCTGCTTCATTCCCGACAAAACTTGGGCGATGACGAGCCGCGGTCCCCCAACCTCTGCAGAAGCCACTGGACAACTCCCCGTGCATTTTCCGCACTGGAGACATTCGAGAAGATTCTGGCGGCTTCGTTTAACGACTTCGTCCAGAAAAAGACGTTCTGACGGATCACCTGTTATCCTGAACATTATTCTGGTCCTGAGTGAGTGAAAACGTTTGGACGACCCTCGTAGCTTCGCGGTGCCGTCTCTCCTGCACCATTCTTCCTCTGCTGCCGAAAATGAGCGCACCGGTAGGGCAGGCGAGGGCGCAGGACGGCCAAAGTCCCTCGCTAATCCGGTCCTTGCACCCATCACATTTGAAGATCTTGCCCGTATCGGTGTTCAATCTGGGAATGCCGTAGGGACATGCGACAGCGCAGGTTTGGCATCCAATGCAGAGTTGGGCATCCGAAAAGACGATTCCGTCCTCCCGCTTCTGCATGGCTCCCGTAGGACACGCAGCTACGCAGGCCGGCTTGTCGCAATGGAAGCACGTTGTCGGGAGAAACGACATGGCCAAAGTGTCGCCGTGGAGAAATGGCCCCAACCGAGTGACAGTAAGCGTGCGGGGTCCTGGCGGCAGCCCATGTTCCAATTTGCACGCCACCTGACACGCATGGCAACCCACGCACCGGTACGCTTCCACTGCCAGAATGTTCTTGTCACACGACATTGAGCTTTCCTCATTCAACGAAGCAATTCCGTGAGAATCGCCAGAGCTTCTTCGGAAGTCTGGTCCGGTGTTCGGACCAGCACTTGGGGACTATGAAATCGTTGGGTGCCAGCGAGCATCCCAGTGGGGACGGCCCTTGTGAGCCGTGCGTATGCCTCGATTTCACCAGTTGCACATTCGACTATAATCTTCGCGCCATTTTCTATTCTCAGCGCCCCTGCAGTGTCGGGATGGATGTGGATCGCATCGCTCTCAAGCTCCGTGATCCAGGGGCACGAGCCAATCAGGTCGCTCGCGGGCGTACCGGTTGATAGGAAAAGCAAGGGAAACCGCTCGCTTCCTGTCGGTACCTCCCACTGACTAGGGATTGGCTCTGGGTCTATCTTTCCATCGGCGGTAAGAAAGAAGGGGGGATCGCGGCGAACGAGCCGTCCCTCTGGAAATGGCCATCGCACCAGATCACCCTTATGATGAGCCTCCAAAAGGAGATCCACGGAGCAGCCTCGGGTCATGGGGCTGCTTCCAAGCAGCCAGTCTCCAAAACTCCGTTGATCCTCCGGCTCGGTGTCGTTTTCAGACGACGCCCATCCGAATCGTTCGGCCAGGCCTATCAAGAAGTCCAGACCTGACCGACAGTTTTCGTTCGGTTCCACTATCTTGCGGGCCCAGTGAATCACCCTGTCATTGGAAAAAAAAAGACCGTCCCGTTCTGCCCAGACTGCGGATGGAAAGACCACGTGAGACAGATTCAGCGTTGGGTTTGCAAACGAGCCAAAATGCGCAAGCACCTCCAACTCCTCTGCACAGGAAGAGAAAGGAGCGAGAAATCCGCCAAGACTGTTACCTGTAGTGATCAGCGCTCTGACCGGAGCTCTTCTTCCCGCTGATGCTTCCTCTATAACCGTCTGAGCCAAACTCGAGTGATCTCCAGCAGACCACTGTACGGATGGGTGTCTATCCTCCCCGGAATCATCTGGTTGAAACGATGGTTGTCCTGTGTCCACAGAATACCAGCCGCCGCCCGGCTGCCTGGTCCAACCAAGGCCAGTGGCCATGGCCAGCCATATTCCATGGCCGGGTCTATATGCCAGAGACGGACCGGTGATAACGGTGACCCTCTCTTCGGACGTCAATAGTGCTTGAAGGTCTTCCAATTCCCGCAGAGAGACTCCCAGCACGTTTTCCAGGTCCACGGCTTCCAGATTGGAAAAGGATGCCTGCCAGGCCGAATGGTCACGAAATGCCTCTTTCAACAAGTCTTTCCGGAATTTCCCCTTATCCAGAGCTATTCTCGATAGAGCTGCTCCCAGAAGATTTCCGCCGCCCGGCATAATTGCAATGGAAGCGTCAGCTTTTGCCATGGATGACGTGAACCGACTATCCGCCACCACAACTTTAGCCCCGCGGTCCTGGGCTTCAGCTACCCACCTCCACGCAACAGGGTGGGTTTCAGCCAGGTCCGATTCCACAAGAAAGAGGCACCGGCTCCGAATCCATTCGGTACACGAGACGGTAGGTGAATGCAGATGAGACGGCAAGCCGTTGCCGGAGGGTCGCTCGCGAACATCGAACACAAGGGAAGTTCCCCACAATCGCGCAAAACGTCTCGCTCCGAGACTGAAATCCAACCCCGCGTGAGCATCGCACGCGATTGCCAGGCATTCTGGGCCATGGCGCTCCCGTGCTCTCTTGAGCCGATCTGCAAGAAGATCCAGCGCCTTATCCCAGTCCGAGACGGGTGTGAACGTATCCTGAGTCGACTCCCGATACAAGGGAGCGGTGACACGCAGGGGGTTCTCTACTCCCTGCACAAAGGCGATGCCTCGAGAGCACAGCCTGCCCGAGCTGATCGGATGACGCTCGTCGCCTGTCACGTCCACGATGCGGTTATCGTCCACATAGGCAATAATACCGCAACCGACGCTGCATTCCTGGCAGACGGTCCGAATCGCCCGCTCGTGCTTCTTTCGAGTGCCAGAGATCCGATGAAGAGGTGGATGATCGATCATGGAGAGCGGACCCTTTCCTGTGGGTGCATGCATTCGCAGCGCACGCACACCGTAAAGCAACTTGTGTGCCAGGAGCAGGTGATGGATAAGTAGTGGGCGAACTGAGAGCACCGACGCACCGGATGAGTGGCCGTGGCGACCGCATTGGGCACCACGCAGTGGGAATCAATACCCCACGAGTGGGGCAGCCTGCATGAGTAACTAATTGAAAATACAATTTAAGGTAGCAGTGGGGCCATATGGGGCAAATCCGGGTTCTCGAGCTGAATTCCCCCTGAGCTGAGGCATCCTCAAGACTGAGGAGGGCCTGCAAGCGAATCCTGGAGTCACGCACCCGATACAATTTTCGACAACAAAAACGACTAGATACACGACAGTGAAGGGCGTCGGGCCAAATGCCGGATCCCCATGGTAGCGACGAAGTGGCTGGTGCATATCTTGCAAGAGACTATGAAATGATCGGAAACCTATAGCTTGAGAAACTAGTTCATCCACCCGTTCGGCAGACCTTGGTTACATCCGCTATGAGAGGGGGCTGGTAACTTCGACGAGCAGAATGAGGTCGGTCAGCACGAGGGCCCCGTTTGCAAGGGAAGCAAATAGGGCATCTGTATCATCCTCTTTAAGCAAAGGAAGGTGTGAACATGACCTTGGCTGTTCTCGTAGCCATCAGCGTGATGTGGCTGCCTGTCGCTATCTTGTTTCTCGGAAAAGGGGAGCCGAAAGGTACCGGCGCGGCCACGGCCTTCGTGGGGGCCGTGGTAGTGGTCGGCGCCGTACTCCAGGCCGCGGTGTTCAAGGATCCTTTCACTGCGGGACTGCTGTTCGCTCACGGCCTCCTGTACTGTACCGTAGCTTATGCACTGCTTACCGGACTGGAAGATTTGCGCTCCGTTGGCAATGTCAGTCTCACGGTGGCCATTGTATCAATCATTTACATGGTCATTTTCTTCACCGGCGGACCAGTGTTGCCCGATGGCAAGCAGCTCGTAGCCAAGAGCAACTTCTTTGCGCTGGCGTGCCTGGGATATGCGATTCTTACCATCGAAGTGTGGCTTAACTCTTATGGATATTTCCCTGCCAGGGCATTGGCGTGGTCCCTGATCGTGTGGGCCTTTGTGGGGCTGTGGCTTCCCGCTTTCTCGCTGATGGTCACTGGACAACTGCCGTTTTAGGGTCAAGCATTGCGCCGCCTGCTTCCGGTCCGATCCAAGGCGGCGCAATCGTTTCTTGGCTTGAACCGATAGGCATGAGCTATTCAGATTGAGAGCATGTATGAGAGAAGTGACAGCTTATAGAGGATTTCCGCCGCTTCAGAGTACGGACGCTATCGTTGATGCTCTCCTCAACGACCCGCCGGACATCCGTTGGCGGGTAGTGAGGACCTTGTTTCGCATTGAAGAACCGGCCATTGTCGATGAATTGATAGCTCGCCTCCGTCCGCACCTGAGCACCGTCCAGGATTTTCGCGTGAAATTTCGGATCATGCTAGCGCTTCAAGCCCTTCATCAGGGGGACACACGCGATGATTACGTCCTCGTGAAAGGGCGAGGAGCATTCGATCTCTCGGAGCTGGATCCTACCAGTCAAATCGATTCAGACATTCTCAATGCTCGCCCGGGGCTGTTCTCCATCGTGGATTTTCACATCCACCCAAAAGCACCCGATAGGAAGTTCTTTGGGGATCTCAAAGAGGCGGGTGTCACTCACGGAGTGATCCTTGCCACGGACACAGATCCCGCAGATCTGGATCGTCCCGAAATCGTGGAAAATCTGCTGAAGATTTATAGCACCACGGTTCAGTCGCTCCGCGTTCCCGCAGAAAAGATGCTGCTGCATATCAGAGCCAGTCTCTATTCTCCCTCCCACGTGACCAATCAGGATGTCGCAGACTGGGTGAACGACTACCCGGATTTTCTCATCGGTTTTGGGTCAGTCAACCTGTCGAGGGAAAGAGAATATGTTGAAGAAAAGATCCATGAAATCAAGAGCCTTGGATTGAGAGGCATTAAGCTCCTCCCGTACTCTCAGTTTTTTGATCCCTCCAGCAATGAAAACGTGGAAATACTCTTTGAGTACTGCAAGGCAACGGATTCTGTGGTGCTTTCGCATACAGGTTGCGGGGCCGGTCCATTCGAGATACTCGAGCTGAGCAGAAACGCGAATCCTGCGCTCTGGGAGCCCATAGTCAAGAAATTCCCCGACGTCCCGCTTGTCTTGGCTCACTGCGGTGCGTACAGTACTCATATCCCGGGTATCTGGCTGCAGGAGGCTCTGCAGCTCGGCAAACGGTACAAAAACGTGTACGCCGATCTGGCTGCCGTGGACTGGTTGCTGGATCGAGAGATTGTGGTAAAGGAGATCAGAAAGACAATAGGCTTTGATAGGATCTTGTTCGGAACCGATTATCCTCTTCCTCTCACTGCGGGGGTGAGCGTAGCCTATCTTGTTATGAGCCTGAAGGCGAACAGTTTTCTGACTGAGAAGGAAAAGCGAAAAGTGTTGGGCGAAAACGCATGCCGGTTGCTCCGAATCGGATGCACCTGAGAAAGGGGAGGGGACGTGCCACCATGGTGGGGCCTGAGGACATTACGAGAAGTATGCGAGAGTTGGCTGAGAAGCCGGATCACGAGATTCGGCTCGCACCTGCGGCTCTGAAAATAGCGGCATTCGAGTACCCGCATCTCGACGAAGACGCGTACATCCAAAGGCTCGAAGACCTGGGGGCTCGGGCAAGGATCTCGACAAGCGACCATAGCGATCCTTCCCGAATCGTTGGGCGCATAAATCGGATATTGTTCGAAGAAGAGGGATTTCGAGGGAATTCGGGAAATTACTATGATCCTCAGAATAGTTGCTTGAACAGAGTTCTAGACCGCAAGCTCGGAATTCCTATCACACTCTCTATCGTATACATTGAGATTGGAAGAGCGAACGGCTTGCCGCTGTATGGAGTAGGATTCCCCGGTCACTTCATCACAGGGATGCTTACTGACACGGGACGAATGTTCATCGATCCGTTTTACGGAGGCAGGATCCTGACCGAAGAGTCGTGCCGTCTCATGCTGAAGCATACCGGCATGGAATTCAGTCCTCGTTTTCTCGATCCCATATGGCCGAAACAGATACTAGCTCGCCTGATTCGTAACTTGAAGGGAATATACTGGAGCCTGGACATGCCGTTGAAGGCCCTGCAGACTATTGAATGGATCCTGATTCTAGACCCATATTCTGCTGTGGATTTCAGGGATCAAGGGCTCATTAACGAGCAGCTTGGTGACGGCTATACTGCGCTCATGAGTTTTGAGAAGTACCTGAAGCTGGCTCCTGATGCGGAGGACCATGAGGACATTCTTGCACGGGTTAGCAGGCTCAAGTCCAGCAGGGTTACGATTCATTAGAACGTCTTAGACTGCGAAGCAGGTGCCAGATGGATGAGAAGGAAGTGAAAAAGCTGGAAATGTCCAGTCCTATCGTGAACGTGGCCATTGAGTTGGGTATTAAAGTTCGAGGGAGCGTTGGCAAGTGCTTCCGATCGGACAAGCATACGGATAACGAGAGCAGTTTTACCCTCCTGTTCAACCCTGCTAAGAACACTTTCTCATGCAAGACCTGTCCCGACGTTGGGGGAACCGTGATTGACCTCGTCTCACAGTGTCGTGGATGGAGCGATCAAGAATCAATAGATTGGCTGGCTCACAGGGCTCAATTTGACCGGATGACCCAGAAGCTTTATCATGGCAAGGGGAGGAAGAAGTGAGATAATACTGTGGTCAAGGATGGGACATCATGGAATCCGACCAAAGGAAAAATAACAGCGAAGTTCGGGCTGCTCGGCAGAGAGTTGTGGAGGAGATAGTACGCGCAGCCGAAGATAGCGAGAAACTGGCTGAGCAGCCCAATGCACAGGAGCTCCAGGCCAAGATACAAGAATCGGAACGAAAGAGGCTGCTGCTTGCGGAGGCTCTTCATTCATCTCGAATGGAGCTGCGGAGGCTGTTTCCGCAGTCAGAGACGCAAGGGGATCGAGCCCTCCCCTACGGGGTGTTTGTTCAGCACGGCAAGGACAGTGATACGGTCATAATTCGACATCACGGCAGACTGTACGAGGCTCGAATCCTCTCCGAGGAAGAGGATCAGCGTGGACAGGGATCTCCTTCCAAGAAGGGGACCTTTCATGCCCTTCGTCAACAAGCGGAGAAGCGTTCTCGGCCTCGATTCAAGCGGGGCGAGTGGCTGTTGCTCAACAACGAGCTCCAAGTGGTTGATTCCAGAGGCTTCGACCTTGTTTGCGGTACTCTTGGAACCGTAGAACAAGTTCTCAGTGACCAGAAGCTGCTGGTTAAGACAGTGGGCGATGAAACCCTGGTTGTGACCAGGGCCGAGACGCTGGACCACGTTAAGATTTTGGAAGGCGACAAGCTGGAATGCGATCCCGAAGCGTTGTTCGCCTACAGGCTGCTGCCGAGAAGCGATGTGGCTCGGCTCTCGCTGGAGCATGTCCCGGACATCAGTTATGAGGATGTCGGAGGCTTGGACGAAGCCGTGCAGCAAATCCAGGATGCAATAGAGCTTCCCCATCTCTATCCCCACTACTTCCAGGAACATCACTTGGTGCCACCAAAAGGGATTCTCCTCTACGGTCCCCCGGGGTGTGGAAAGACACTTCTCGCGAAAGCAGTGGCCAACAGTCTAGCCAGGCGGATTTCAGAGCACACGGGGAATAAGGGACAGAGCTTCTTTCTCAATGTCCGTGGTCCCGAGCTGCTTAACAAATACGTGGGTGAGACAGAGCGGGCGATTCGGGACCTGTTCGCACGAGCTCGAACACAAAGCAGCGACCTAACCCCTGTGATCATTTTCTTCGATGAAATGGATTCCATGTTTCGAGTGAGGGGATCGGGGATCTCATCGGATATGGAATCTACCATAGTGCCACAATTCCTTGCAGAGCTGGATGGCATGGAGCCTCTCGAAAACGTCGTCATTATTGGGGCAACCAACCGCGAGGACTTGATTGACCCTGCCATTTTGCGACCCGGCAGGCTCGATCGGAAGATACGAATAGCTCGACCTGACAAAGATGCGGCGAAAGACATCTTCTCAAAGTACCTTACCCCGGATCTTCCTCTGGATCCCCAAATTATGGCTGATTTCGGAGACCCGTCCCTGCTCACCCAGTGGATGATCGGACAGGTTGTAGAGGAGATGTATAGTCTCAAGACTCAAAATGAGTTTCTCGAGGTCACGTACGCAGATGGAACCAGGACAGTCCTCTATCTGAAGGATTTCGCCAGCGGAGCGATCATTGAGCAGATTGTCAGCCGGGCGAAGCTCTCTGCCGTGAAGGACCTTATCAAAAAGGGGGAAAAGGGCATCAAGCTCGATCACCTGCTGAAAGCGCTTCGGGAAGAATACGAAGAGAATGAAGAGCTTCCCAGCAATACCAATCCGAGCGAATGGTATCGGATTATTGGCAAAGGCGGAGAGCGGGTCATCCGAATTCGATCATTGTTTCGTAAGGACCAGGAAAGGATGTGTTCCGAGAGGAAGGCCGAAGAAGTGGTTGAACTGGGATAACGTGCGGCAGGACTCGGCAGAAAGCGGCCTGAGGAGGCCGGATGAGTGTACCAAAAGTAGTTGGAATCGAACAGGAATATGCTATCAGCGTAAAGGGAAGGGGTGACTTGTCGCCCTTCCACGCTTCCTGTTTTCTCGTCAATGCTCTGGCCCGCGATTTAGGATTGAGAGACGACGGCGTCAAGATGCTGTGGGACTACGGCCACGAGACGCCGTACCATGATATCCGCGGTGAGCTCTTTCGCAAGGTGGTGGGGCAGGAGATCGTAAGCGAGTCGGAGAACCTCCGTATCAATGTGGCCCTTCCCAATGGCGCACGCTTTTACACTGACCATGCCCATCCCGAGTATTCCACCCCCGAATGCATCAGCGCCCGAGATGTTGTGGCATGCGACAAAGCAGGTGAAGTCATTTTGCGCAGGGCCATTCAACTGGCACATTCTGCCGTGCCCGATATGCAGATCACTCTCTTCAAGAATAATGTAGACTACCAAGGTCATTCCTACGGCTCACACGAAAATTACCTCATGGACCGGCAAGCCCACGAAGACCACCTAGTGCGCAATCCTGAAAAGATTGTCTCAACTCTAGTTCCGTTCTTGGTAACCAGGCAGATCTTTGCAGGAGCGGGGAAGGTCGGGTCTGAAGCCCCGGAAACGAGAGACAGCTCCTACCAAGTTTCCCAGCGGGCAGACTATATGGAAGCGGTCTTTGGCCTGGAAACCATGTACGCTCGGCCGATCATCAATACCAGACAAGAGCACCATGCAGATGAACGGCGATTTCGGCGCCTTCATCTCATTCTGGGCGACGCGAACATGTGCGAGTGTGCTGCGTTTCTCAAGATTGGATCTACGCAGATCGTGCTGCAGATGATAGAAGATGCTTTCCTGGACGAGGATCTCTCTCTCAGAGATCCGGTTAAATCGCTTAAGCAGGTTTCAGCGGATTTCAGGTCTCGGCTTGACCTAGCCGATGGTAGGAGTCTCGAACCGTTAGAGGTGCAGCGAAAATATCTGGAAAAGGCCCAGCAATTCTCGCTCCGAAAAGATGTCGACCACGTCCCGGGCATTGCCAAGATTCTGGACGTATGGGGTTCCGTGCTGGAGGGGTTGCAGCACTTGAGGATTACGACTGACTTCGCTATTGATGGGGATCCCTTGGACGTCGTGCCCAAACTCGATTGGCTTCTGAAATTATGGCTTCTGAACCGTTATCGAGAAGGCAAAGGCGGAAAGTGGGACCTGCCAGCGCTCCGCGTCCTGGACCTCCAGTATCACAACGTATCGGGCGTCTCGGGAATATTCAAGCAGCTCGAAAGCGAGGGACTTTCGGAGAGAATCCTTAATGACGCAGATATTGACCGATTCATATCAACGCCCCCACCCGACACAAGGGCATATTTCAGAGGAAAGTGCGTTGAGAGATTCCCTCGTGAGGTGTACCTGATCAACTGGGAAGTAGTAGGATTCGATCATGGTAATGTCAACCGGCTGATCCCACTGTTGGACCCCCTGTCCGGGACGCAGAATCACGTGGAAGATCTTTTCGAGGACTGTGAAAATTCGAAAGAACTGATAAAGAGTATTCAATCGAGGGCACGTGCCCGTTAATCAGCATTCACCAGATCGGAGTCGATACATGGCTGAGACCAGGTTCATAGAGAAACCCATAAAAAAGAAGAAGGTGAAGACGGAAGAGAAAGACAGTAGCATCGAAGGCTCCCTGTCCATGACTGAAGAAAAGAGGCAGAAGCTCAAGGAGTTGGACGAATTCATAGACGACGTGCTGGAAAAGGCCGGTGATGATTTTCTCGAGGAATTCCGACAAGTGGAAGGGGAATAATTCGGGTGGACGCGCGGGTCGTGGGGACCGAGTGTGAATATGCTCTGATGCACTCTGGGGGGCGGGTCATCAACACGTCGGGGCTTGATAGCGAGGCTTTGCTCGCTCACATGAAGTCCGTGACCCCGCTGCTTGTCCAGTCTCTTCAGCTCAGAGGCTATCATCATGCCGGCGAATTCCTCGGGAACGGCGGACGGTTCTACATAGACAGGGGGGGGCATCCCGAATATGCCACTCCTGAATGCTCCAGCGTACGTGAGCTGGTGGCTCACGAGACTGCAGGCGATCGAATTGTGCAGGACCTGGTGGAAGAGTCTCGTGCGCTCCTTTCCCGGTCAGGCAGCGTCGGGCGACCCCACGTTTACAAGAACAACACCGACGGGCACGGCTCAACGTACGGTGCGCACGAAAACTATCTGGTAACTCCACATGGGATGGACAACATCCACGCTCTCATCCCGTTTCTCGTGACTCGACAGATATATGCCGGAGCCGGCAAGGTGCAGCTCGAGGGAGAGGCCGTTGCAAACTACCAACTTTCCCAAAGGGCAGATTTCATCAATCGGGTATTCAGCGATCGCACGTCCCAGACGCGAGGAATCATCAATGTGCGCAAGCGCGAGATACCCAAACAAGGGCAAAGTCGTCGTCTCCACATCATTTTCGGCGATTCCAACCTGTGCCACCACTCCATCGCTCTGAAAATCGGCGCCACGGCCCTTGTCCTAACCCTCTTGGAAGAAGGGCGCCTGAAGAATCCACCGGTTGTGTCCTCGGCAGTGGAAGCCCTCAGGAATGTATCCAGCTCTATCAATGCCCCGATCGCCTTGGAAGGCAGGCGCGGCACGTTCACGGCTCTCGATGTTCAGCGAATGTATCTGGAACAGGTCGACCGGTATTACGGAAGCGGATCGGGTCAAGATCGGGATCGAGAGATGCTGAGGCTTTGGAGCTTCACACTTGATGGATTGGAGCGGCTACGCATCTGCCAAGACGAGGCTCGACTGGAAGACGATCCTGCTGACCTGAAGGGAAGGATCGACTGGGTTCTCAAGCTCTGGCTCATCACGAGGACTCTCGGTCAACAGGGGCCGGGAGAAAAGGGGAGGGCGCTGAAGATTCTGGACCTGCAATATCACGATTTGGATCCCGCAGCGGGCTTGTTTCGGCGGTGCGAGGAGTTGGGCCTCACCGACCGCCTCGAAAATGAGGCTACCATCAAGCGGGCCATGGTTGAACCTCCCGAAGTTACCAGGGCAGCGGTGAGAGGTACCGTTATCCAAATGGCAGCACAGAGGAATGTCGAGGTATTCTGCGACAACTGGGAGCGGATACTCATTACAGCCCGCTCTCCAAACACGACAGCATCATCTCATCCTTTCAATCGAGTGCAGCGCATCGGAAAAAGTCTGGACCTGCGGCTGGATGATCCGTTTATGGCCTGCGAGTCTTCGCTGATTGACAAGGTCAAGGAATTCGTAGGGTTGTGGGACTGACTGTCGGACGAGGAGCACATCATGGATTTTCCGGCACCTAAAGGCCCTGCATCCGCCCAGCGAGCCGAATTGGTCAAATTGCTGGTAAGGCAATTTGAGCTCCATGAAGCCAGTCACCACAAGGCCCCTGAATGCCTTCCGAAACAAGACGCTGCCCCAACCGCTCCCTTGGCTCACGACGTCGCGGACGTGTACAAGTGCCTCCATCAAGGGGAATTTGGGGTCGGCCATAGCATAGATAATCCCGTGAGCTTTGGACGCAGGCTGACCGAAGAGCTCCTTGGCGCAGTCTTGCGAGGAGATAAGCCTGTGCTCGAAAACGTTTCTCTGAACAGTTCAGTGTTTCGGGTGAATCTGGGGCCATATCGGCAGCGATTCATCGGGAACGAAAGCACGGGTGCGGCGCTCCTTTTCGGGGTTTGTTTGCACTCAGCATCCTTGGCCACAGGCAGCATAGGAACGTTTCTTTGCACGCTGGCCGATTTTCGAGATGTCAACTCGGAAGGGGAAATTGTTGCTGGAGGCCGAGTGTTCGCCTTTCCCCCCAAGAGAGTCGATGCATTTCTCAAGGACATCGCGGATTTTATCGAGCACTTTGGCACAGTCCCTGTGTTGAGCCATTCCGAAGCGTACAAGAATCTCAATGCTCCCTCGTATCGGGTTGTCGATCGTAGATCTGTCCAGGACTCTCCCCTCGCATTTCTTCTCGGGGAGGTGGAATGAATGCACCCTATTCTTCCGGAACCCGAAAGCGTTTCGGCCGCGCTTATCCAGCCTCCACCAGGCGATCTGACCGGTCCCTACCCGGCGCTGCCGTACATCAAGGCCTATGCGGAAGCTCACGGTCATCGAGTCCGAGTCCTTGACGTGGGAATAGATGCCCTCTGGTTCTTCTGCCAAGAAGACCGGCTCGGATCGGTGCTTGCTCAGGCAGCCCAACGAAGGGGTCACCTGGAATCCCAGCCGGTCCTCTCACCGACCGAGCAGCGGGAGTATGCATTGTTGGTTTCCCTCGCAGCCTTGGATGGAAACCCGACGGCTCTCTTGCAGAGGCTGGCTTGGTTTCGTAATCGTCGGACCTTTCACGACTACCGGACGTACAAAAGCGCGTGCAGAGCGTTGGATGCCCTATTCGAGCTCCTTTCGGCCGTCCACTTTCCCACGGTCCTCACGGCTTCCGAGTATCCGACTGCCCAGGAGATGAACTCATTTGACCGGGTTCTTTCCCATCGCAATCGCTCGGTCAATCCATATGTTGCTTACTACGAGGACGTTCTGTTTGCCCAGTTGGAGAAACTGAATCCCCTCGTAGTCGGAATCTCTCTCGAATTCGCATCTCAGTCGGTGCAGGCCTTAGCCCTGGGCAACTTGATCAAAGAGCGTTTTCCCGGTGTCCATGTGACCATGGGGGGTGCATACCTGTCACAATGGGTCCTCTTGATGGGCGACGCCCAGTTCGGCCGGCTGTTCACGTGCACCGACTCAGTGGTGTGCGGAGAAGGTGAGGAGTCATTTACGCGTTTGTTGGAGTGTGTTGCCGGACAAGGAGACGTGCGAGAGGTTCCTAACCTCCTCGCGCGACACCCGAGCTCCGGGGAGGTAACACGCTTCAGAGAGCTCGAGTATCCCGACATCGAAAAGCTGCCTGTTCCAGATTTCTCGGATCTCGATCTTGAGGATTATCTCATTCCGACGCCCGTAATTCCATATGTGATAAGTAGAGGATGTTACTGGGGAAAGTGTGCTTTTTGTCAGAATCGTTACGGGGATAGTCGCATGCGGAGGTATCAGACCGTTCCGGTGGAGAAAGCCCTCACGGAAATGTCTGAACTCTCCGAACGTCACGGAACGAACCACTTCAACTTCAGTAACGACGTCTTGGATCCGGCGTATCTGAGGAGGTTCAGCCAAGCCTTGCTTTCGTCGGGCAAGAAGTTCGTCTGGAACACCGATCTGCGCGCGGAAAAGTCCATTACACGCGAGCTATGTCGATCTGCAGCCAAGGCTGGGTTGAACAGCGTGGCTATAGGATTTGAAAGCGCTTGCCAGCGTACCCTGGACGCAATGAACAAGGGTAAACGCGTCGAAGATGTCCGCCGCGTAATGAAGGACCTTTACGATCACGGGGTTGCTGTGCAGGCTATGGGCATCCTGGGCTTCCCGGGCGAGACGGAAGACGAGGCCGAGCTCACGATTCGCTTCCTGGAAGAGAACACCGATCGCATATCCTATTATGTGGTGGGCCTGCTCATGGTTGTCCCCGGCTCACGGATGCATGAAACGCCTGAAGCGTACGGCGTGACGTCTGTCAGCTATGAGGGCAACGAGCTCATGGCGCCGCTCCCGGTATGGAGGTCGGACAAGAGGATCTCCAGCGCTGCTGTTCGACGTCTCTATCATAGACTGGGGCACCTGGAGGAGATCTTTGCTATCAACGAATACCCGTACGCTGGAGCGCTTTCCACGAATCATGGTTTTCTTTATTTTCGTCAGGGCCCGGACGTGCTCAAACGCCTCAGACACGATGAACGTGCCCGGATCCTCAAACTGAGACAATCCTTGATGACGGAAAATCGAAAGTCGAGAAAAAAGGCGATTGAATCGCTGACGCCCAGGATTGCCCCGGACGCGATGGTGTATCGCTCCCCCTTTCCCCTGGAAGAGATAACTAACCTTGACGATTCTCCGAGACCCCTGAAGCGTGCCGACGATTTTCCTCCCGAACACTACCTCGTTTGTCCGAAGCTCTCTCCGATTCGACTGGGGCCTCTGGAGAGGCACCTCATCGAAGGACTGGCCGGACACAAAAGACTAGGCGCCATCGTGCGGCAGCTTCAGGACAATGATGAGGAAAGGGTGCTGGGATTCTTACTCCACCTGGCACTAGCACGCATTGTCTCCCTGTAGGTACGTGGTGCTGTCAGTGGTGCCTTCCCGATCGGGGTCAGGGCAGGATCGCCAGAGGTCCTGGCCCTTGTGAACAGGCCCGGCTTTCGCAAGTTTGGCAAGCGGGCAACCTCTGCCCCATGCTGATGCAGCGTGCTCGGTGGCTCTATCACTCTTCCCTGGTCCAGAATCGTGCCTATTCTTTGCGCGTGAGCTGAAGTAATCCAGCCACTCGATCAGGTGAACACTGGATCGAAAAGGAGTGAAGAAGATGATGTGCTCATTTGCCACGTTGGAGGAGAAGTCTCTCGATGTCGTGAGAGCTGTCGAGAAGGACACGGGAAGAACATTGTTGGCTTATGATTGTTTCGTGCCTGATACGATCGGTGCAGAAGAAATCGAGAAGATACAAGCAGCGGAAAAGGAGTTGTGTCGCACCCTAATAGCAGTCAAGACCGAGCATTCCGCTTAAGAAGGAACAAACCTTGCTCTGATTCGGTTCATTGGAAGAACGCATACAGGTCGCGGGGTTCGATCCGGAAAGGACTTCCCTTGCCCTGGAAGAATCCGTAATTGCGGATCAAGTGGAGGCTCAAGAGAGAGAATCTCAGTTTCTGACCGGTCTTCAGGTTGCTTGCCTCTACAACGATCTTGGGAGCTGCATAGTGATCCATCCACGGGCTGGGGATGATCCCGCGATACTCCAGCACTGTTACTTCATAGGCTTCATCAACTACAACGGGATCCCCCAGGCCTTTTCTACCCTCTTGGAAAAGCCGTTGCATCTTGTCAGTGATCTCGTGAAGATCCATTCCGAGGCGGGTAACCTCGGCTTTGTCGTCGTCGATGATACGCTGCAAACGGCGCTCGTCGCCCCTCAGATAATTCCCGTGGCGCAACTCCTCTTCGATCCGATCCATGTGAGGATCACCGGCGTGGCGCGACTCACGTTTACTCGAACTTGTCATAATAGATACGCTCCTCTGGCATGCCGCTTCTCACCAACATATCAACGCACGCGTTGAGCATCCCGGGGCTGCCGCAGAGATACCCCTCCGCTTCGGCCACGTTGTCAACGTATTTCTCGACAATGCTGGGGATGTACCCTGTCTCGCCCTCCCAGTTGTCCTCCGGCGCCGGGGAGGATAGCGTGGGAATGAACGTGAAATCGGGATGTTCCTGCTCGAATGCACGCCACTCGTCCATCAGGAAAAGGTCCCTTTTTGCACGGGATCCGAAGAAGAATATCGGCCTTCTCTTGGCGATTTCTTCGGGAGACATGGACTTGAGGATGGACCTCAGCGGCGCCATCCCAGACCCCCCGGCTATGCAGATCATGCGACGGTCGGAATCGCGAAGGTAGAAGTCACCGAAGGGCCCGGTAAAGGTCACTTCGTCACCTACACGGAGGTAATTGAACATGTACGTGGTGCAAATCCCGTCTGGGACGAGCCGCACCATCAATTCTACCGAGGTCTGATCCGATGGCACGTTGCACATGGAATAAGCCCTGTACACGGATTCATCGATGTCTCCATATTCCGGAGCCTGAAACTGTATGTACTGCCCAGCCTTGAAATCAATGGTTTCCGGAGTCTTGAGACGAAAACGAAAGAGCTTGATGTCGTACGTGAGATCGTCGATCGCTTCGACCCGGCCTTTGAACTCTTTGATGGAGAACAGCTCCTCAGGGATCTCTATAGCGACATCGTTCTTAACCTTTAATTGGCAGGACAGTCTGATTCCCTGGGCGATCTCCTCCTTGGTCAGCAGCGGCTCCTCGGTCGGCAGGATCTCGCCGAAGCCGCGCACGGCCTTCACCTTGCAATACGCGCACGTCGCGCGCCCCCCGCATGCGGAGGGAATGAAGATGTTTTCTTTCTTGAGCGTGTTGAGCAACGTGCTGCCACCCGTAACTTTGTACTTTCGTTCGTCGTTGATCGTGAGATCCACTTCCCCATAGTCCATGAGGTAATGTTCCACGATGAGGATTATTACGGCAAGGACCGTTGCTAATGCGGCTATTGAGAGTGCAGGCAAGATAATCTGTGTCATCAACGAACGTGTCTTTTTTCTTCAAGAGGATTCCCAGTCGTGCTGCGAATCGATGCTCAGTTAATTTGAACCACCCCGCTGAACCCTATGAATCCCAATGCAATGATTCCGGTAATGATGAGAACGATTCCCGGACCTTCCAGAGCGGGAATGACCGCCGAGCGCCGCGACATCTTCCTGCGAATTCCTGCCAGAGCCATGATCGCAAGAGCCCAGCCGATTCCGCTGCCAGCGCCGAACATGAGCGATTGAACGAAGTCGTATTTCCTAATGACCATGAAAAGGGAGCCTCCGAGAATCGCGCAGTTCACGGTGATCAGAGGCAGAAAAATCCCGAGAGCGGCGTACAACCGGTCGGATACTCGATCCACAATCATTTCCACCACCTGCACAAAGGCGGCTATCACAATGATGAATGCGATGTACTGGAGATACTCGAGACCCTGCGGAACCAGGAGGTAGTAGTATAACCAGTAATTCACCGCGGATGTGCACGTGAGCACGAAAATGACAGCGAGTCCCAATCCCCACGCGGTTTTCAGTTCCCGTGATACGGAGAGGTAAGAACACATACCCAGAAAGTTGGTCAGCAAGATATTGCTCGTGAAGATTGACGCGAAGAAAATGACAAAGGGGCTCAGTTCTTCCATGACCTGCCCTCATTTCTTTGACGCGGCCGCAGCGGATTCGGCCCGAGCGTCCAGCCATCGGCATAGCCAGGTGATGATCCCAAGCATGAAAAACGCTCCCGGCGCCATCACCATGATCGTCCAGTGGGTGAACTCGAAGGGAAGCTGATAGCCCATGATTGTACCGAAGCCCAGGCCCTCCCGAACGACAGCAATCGCCAAGAGGATGAACGAGTACCCAACTCCAGAAGCGAGGCCGTCCAAGAAGGAGGGGATCGGCGGGTTGTTCCCGGCAAAGGCCTCTACCCGGCCCAATATGATGCAATTGGTGATGATCAGGCCCACATACGGGCCGAGCTGAGTGCTGATTTCAGGAAAGTATGCTTGGAGCACATTGTGCAGCACGATCACATATGCGGCAATGATGAGGGTAGATGAGATGATCCGCAACCGATACGGTGTGATCGTGCGCAAAGAAGATGCCGTGAGACTCGACATTGCCTGAGTGTAAATCAACCCGATACACATGACCAAGGTATTGGTTACAAGGTTGGTGACAGCCAAGGTCGAGCAGATCCCGAGGACCTGTCGGAAAATCGGGTTGTTGTTCCAAATTCCGTCCAGCGCTATTTTCTTTGGGGAGACTCCCACTCGATCCTCCGAAATTTGTCTTGGTTCGCGACAAAGGACTTCAAATCGTCATTTACTATTTTTTCCAGTGCAACGGATGTCATGGTCGCACCCGTTATCGCGTCCAGCTTGTTCTTGCCGGAATCGTCAGACTTGGAGATCTCCACATATTTCCCCGGTCGGACAGCGTTAGCCAATTGCAAGCCTTCAAATTGCGCGCGAAACCATTGCTCCTCGATTCGTGCGCCTAGTCCGGGAGTCTCATTGTGGCTGGTGAAGACGATGCCCTTGATGGCTTTTAAATCATTGTCCAGGGAAAGAAATCCATGGATTCTTCCCCAGAAGCCCTTGCCACTGATCGGAATGGCGTACCCGAGGGGCTCCCCTTTCTCATCAAGGCCACGATAGACCGTAGTACCGTCGAGCCGACCCTCATCAATACGTTTCGCCTCTAACTGCCGCAGGCTTTCGGGGGACGCGTTCTCGGCATACGGAATCTTGAACACTTGCAACAATTTTTTCGTATTGCGAGTCTGCTCGTTGAGCAAGATACGGCCCGAAAGAGCCTGATTTACAGACACGGTAAGTCCTGCAAAAAAGAGAGAGACGAGAAAAATGAACAACAGCTCTTTAAGAAGTCTCATGGGTCACCTAAGCGGGGGTGCGGGCTTTCTTTCTGTTTTCCCACTCCATGACGGCTTCGTCGAATAGTGGACCAAAGGTGTTGCCCAGGAGTATGGCAAACGCGGTGGCCTCAGGAAAACTCGAAAACGACCTGATGAATATCCACAGCACCCCTATCAAAAACCCATACGCCCACTTGGCTTCCTTTTTCACGCAGCCGGACACCGGCTCGGTTACCATGAAGAATGCCCCAAACAGAAGGCTGCCCGCGAATAGGCTATGGATCGGTTCCATAACGTTCGGAAGCCCCATGAGGAAGAGCGGGGTATTCAGTGCCATCGCACCGAGAATACAAGAAACAGGATACCGCCAATCCGCGGCTTTCTTGTACAGAATGTAGGCTCCACCGATTAGCACAGCAAGGGCAGATGTTTCGCCTATCGACCCTCCTGTGGATCCAAGAAGGAGTGATGGAAGGTCTGCAAACGCCCCCGTTTGCTTGAACGAGATGAGAGGGGTGGCAGACGTGATAGCGTCCGCGTCAGACCACGAGAGCACTCTGCCCCAGGACTCGGTGGGTGGGCTCATCCATCGGTTGGTCATCTCTATCGGAAAGCACACGTACAGGAAACACCGTCCCAGTATGGCCGGATTGAAGACATTCTTTCCGAACCCCCCAAAAACCTGCTTCCCAAAGACAAGTCCCACAATGGTTCCAACGGCAGCGATCCAGAAGGGAGTGTACGGGGGCAGGCTCAGTCCCAAGAGTACTCCCGAAACAAAGAGACTTTCGGTGGGGGTTCCTCCCCGGTAGGTCTCGAATATAACTTCAATGAGGTACGCTATGAGACAGCAAAACAGCACCAGTGCCAGGGTGCGCCAGCCGAAGAGATAGACTCCGACTGCCGTGCAAGGCAGAAGCCCAATCAACATGGCCCGCATTGGGGGCTGACGTCGGATAGAATACCTGATATCGCGTATTGTCACAGCATCCTCGGCACTTAGACATGATCAACAGGACACCGACGACATCGCCGTCCCTCCCTGTAGAAAAAACATTGTTGTTACACGCGAGCTTTCAGGGGCCGGGGCACGGCATGTCCTGGCAGAATATCAGCAATCCCCAACCTGTGCAAGGCCGGCTCCCCTCCAGAATCCACGGTCTACGATGACGTGTGGGTCGTGTGGACCCTGTAATCTTCTCATGCAAGCGTCTGTGGCCTACGCATGAGGTCGTTTTTGGGTCGTGTGGCATTCCCCCTCCAAACGTATGTCTTCCCCCCTCACGCGGGCGTGTTTCTGGACGAGCTATCCCCCCGGGCTCGCCTCAGCCCCCTCCAAGTGCCACCTTCCTCTCCCCCCTG